>NZ_AZFA01000044.1 GCF_001434295.1 Companilactobacillus versmoldensis DSM 14857 = KCTC 3814
CTATAAAAGAAAACAAATGATCGGCAGACTGGAATTCATCCATACCGATGTTCTTTGGTAGGACGTGAGCCCTTTTGGGTAGTTTAAAACTGCCATACATCTTTCTTGAAACGGTGTTGGGAGATACTCCGACGATCTCAGATATCGCTTTTATTGTTAATGATCTGGTAGCTAAAGATGATATTTCTTGATCGACCTGGATAGACATCGATTGGTCCCTTTTAACAGGGTTGGTATGGGCGCCACAAGTAGTATTGCAAGATTTGCACAAGTATCTCTGCTTGCAGAGATTTAGATGATATTCATGGCCATTCAAACTTGCAAGACGGACATCAGTCTGTCTTGCCCCGTTCTTGATTAAACAATCGAATCCACAATTAGGACATTTCCTCAAACGATACGATAGTCTGCCTTCAATGACTTTTATACGGAGCTTTTGGTCACCTCGAAAAATGATTGTATCTGTTGAACTCGAAATATTGATATTTGTGTCTGTTATATTTAGAAAATTTAAGATAGGATTTAAGTGGGGCATCACAGTATCTCCTTTGTACGATTTGATTTTGTTGCATAAATCATAACATTGGACTGTGAGGTCCTTTTTGTATGCCAAAAAGAAGACAATAAAAAACTGGCATTGGTTTTCACCAATACCAGAAAGTTTAGACCCACAATAATCTAATATTTATGGTGTGTTTTTTTATGACTAAATATAGTTATCGATTTAAATTAAAGCTTGTTAAAGAGTACCTGGATGGTAGAATATCATACAATGATTTAGTCATCAAGTATTCGATGAATCACGCTTCTGATATCAAAATATGGGTATCTCAATTTGAAGCAAATGGTGCTGCAGGTCTTAAGGTGAAAAGAAGTCATACCAAATACACTCAGGATTTCAAATTGTCCGTGGTAGACTATTACCAAACACACGACGTCGGAGCTGTTAAAGTTGCTGCACATTTTAATATATCACCTAGTCAAGTTGCTAATTGGACATATAGATATAAAAACGATGGTGTAGTGGGTCTTCGCACAAACGTCAGAGGAAGAAAGTCTATGACTAAAAAACCGAAGAAAAGAAAAAAGCTATCTCCCACTAAGGAAGAAGCTTATAAACAAGAAATAACCGATTTAAAAAAGAAACTATATTACTCTGAAATGGATCACGAATTTTTAAAAACACTAAAGGCCTTGAGAGAGAACGAGCATCGAAACTCGAAATAGCTAGAGTCATTCATAAAATGAGTGTTATCTTCTCTTTAAATGATCTTCTAAAAAGGTACGGTCTTTCAAGGTCTACGTACTATGAACGTTTGAAACATGATACGAAACCAGATAAATATGAATCAGTAAAAAGACTGATAATGAAAAAATTTGAGTCATCAAAGCAAACTTATGGCTATCGCAGAATGCATTTTGAGACTGTTAAAGCAGATTTCCCTTACTGTGAAGAAACTATCCGTAAGATAATGGGAAAGCTTGGGATCAAAGTGGATATATATTCAAAACATACGTCATCGTATCATTCATACAAAGGTACAGTCGGACGCATTGCCCCTAATATCATCATTCAGGATTTTAGTGAAACTAAACCGTTTACCGTTCTCCACACAGATGTTACGCAGGTTAAATTAATTGACGGTAAGTGGGGATATATTTCTAGCATTGAAGATGAGACAAGTGGAGAGATATTGTCAGTCGCTATTAGTAATATCCCTAACAAGAAACTTATACGTAATACTTTGATGGGACTTAAAAATCAATTATCAACGTCTGTGAATCCAATAATCCATTCTGATCAAGGATGGCAATATCAGATGGAAGAATTTAGGCAACAGTTAAAAGAATTAGGAATGACACAAAGCATGTCTAGAAAGGGCAACTGTCACGACAATGCTCCAATCGAGAGCCATTTCAATCTGCTAAAGCAAGAATGCCTAAACAGATACAAAATCAAAGATATAAAACAATTGAGACATCTAGTTTATGAATATATCGACTGGTATAACAACGAAAGGATCTCACTAAGCAAAAATGGCCTGACTCCTGTTGAATACAGGAACCAAGCCATAGTAGTTTAGAAAAAATTCAATTCAAATGTCTAACATTTTTAAGGCACTTCATAAGGACTAACACGCTTTTGATATTTTAGAGTTGTTTATTATTAAGGTTTGATCATTGCTTTGATTGTCTTACGTGCTTGCATATCCTGATAACCTTGATTAAAGTCATCCAATGAATATGTTTGAGTGAAGACACGTCCAGGGTTGATGTTACCTTCTAGCACATCTTTAAGTAAAAATTGTTTATCATAGGTTGTTACTGAAGCTGAACCACCGGCAATGGCAATGTTCTGAGCAAATGTTGAACCAATTGGATGATCATCGTAGTGGGGAACTCCAACGAAACCTATGCGACCACCGTTGTGTAGAACTCCAAGAGCTTGCTCGAAAGCAGGTTTCATTCCGACACACTCGAGTGCTGCGTCAGCTCCGCCACCTAGAATGTCACGTACTTTCTTGATACCTTCTTCACCACGTTCAGCAACAATGGCTGTGGCACCAGATTCTAGTGCTAAATTTTGACGATCTTCGTGACGACTCATCAAAACGATTTGAGAAGCTCCACGCATTTTAGCAGCAATGACGGCACATTGTCCAACGGCTCCATCGCCAATGACAACGACTTTATCACCAGCGTGTACATTGGCACAACGTGCTGCGTGATAACCCGTTGGCATAACGTCTGCCAAGGTCAAAAGGGACTTTAACATTCCTTCAGTATAATCTTCTGGTTGTCCAGGTATCTTAATCAAGGCCCAATTTGCGTACTGGAAGCGAACATATTCAGCTTGAAATCCGTTTGACCAATTAGTGCCTCCTGTATGAAGATCACAAGTACCGTCAAATCCTGCTCGACATGCTGCACAATCACCACAACCGTGAGTGAATGGGACGATAACAAAATCTCCAGGTTTGACCGTGTTGATAGCTGAACCAATTTCTTCCACGATACCTAAGGCTTCGTGTCCGTCATTGACAGAATGTTCTTCCTTACGATCACCTTGGGCATATGCCCAAAGATCTGGCCCACAGACACAGGTGCGGACAATTTTGATGATGGCATCATCATCAGCTTGAAGAGTAGGCTTTTTAACATCTTCAGTGTCTACTAATCCTGGTTTTTCAAAAACTGCAGTTTTCATAAACAATCACCTTTTATTTCCAATTGTTAATAGCAATTGGAAACCCTCTCTTTTTTACAAATAAATTATATATTTTTAAATCTAAATATACAATTTTAATTCAAATATTATAGTAATCACCTTAAAAATATTTCAGACGTGGATTAATGAAAACTTTTCTTTATCAATTTAAGACTACGCAGTGTCCTATGAAGTTCTTAATAATTTAATAACTTAGGATGATGTTGCTCATAACACGTTCCAATCAGGCATAACTGATTCGTGATAAAAACGTTATTATTAAAAAAAGAACATCAATTAGTCTATCCTTAAGATTTGGGGTCTAAACTTTCTGGTA
>NZ_AZFA01000045.1 GCF_001434295.1 Companilactobacillus versmoldensis DSM 14857 = KCTC 3814
AACTCGTACCTTGAAAACTGGATATTAAGAAATAATGAATTAAAGAAACACCGAAAACTGCGTGGTGATAATATCACCATTTTGTACGAGAGATCGTATGTATTAAGAATTACCTTTGTAATTGATAGGTTAAGTTATAAAGGGCGCACGGTGGATGCCTAGGCACTAGGAGCCGATGAAGGACGTAACTAACGACGATACGCCTCGGATAGCTGTAAGTAAGCTATGACCCGGGGATTTCCGAATGGGGGAACCCGGTCATCGTAATGGATGATTACTTGCAAGTGAATACATAGCTTGTAAGAGGAAGACGCAATGAACTGAAACATCTAAGTAGTTGCAGGAAGAGAAAGAAAAATCAATTTCCATAGTAGCGGCGAGCGAAACGGGAACAGCCCAAACCAGAGAGCTTGCTCTTTGGGGTTGTAGGACAGACGACATGAGAAAAAAGGAAAAGATAGCTGAACAAGTTGGAAAGCTTGGCCAGAGGGAGTGAAAGCCTCGTAAGCGAAATCGGATCCACTCTAGTCTGTATCCTGAGTACGGCGGGACACGAGAAACCCCGTCGGAATCTGGGAGGACCATCTCCCAAGGCTAAATACTCCCTAGTGACCGATAGTGAACCAGTACCGTGAGGGAAAGGTGAAAAGAACCCCGGAAGGGGAGTGAAACAGATCCTGAAACCGTGTGCCTACAAGTAGTCAGAGCTCGTTAAAGAGTGATGGCGTGCCTTTTGTAGAATGAACCGGCGAGTTACGTTTGCATGCAAGGTTAAGTAGAAAATACGGAGCCGAAGCGAAAGCGAGTCTGAATAGGGCGACTAAGTATGTAGACGTAGACCCGAAACCAAGTGACCTACCCATGTCCAGGTTGAAGGTGCGGTAAAACGCACTGGAGGACCGAACCCATGTATGTTGAAAAATGCTGGGATGAGGTGTGGGTAGCGGTGAAATTCCAAACGAACTTGGAGATAGCTGGTTCTCTCCGAAATAGCTTTAGGGTTAGCCTCGGGGAAAAGGATCGTGGAGGTAGAGCACTGTTTGGACTAGGGGCCCGTCTTGGGTTACTGAATTCAGATAAACTCCGAATGCCATAGATCTATACCCGGGAGTCAGACGGTGAGTGATAAGATCCATCGTCGAAAGGGAAACAGCCCAGATCACCAGTTAAGGTCCCAAAATTCATGCTAAGTGGAAAAGGATGTGGAAATGCACAGACAACTAGGATGTTGGCTTAGAAGCAGCCATTCATTCAAAGAGTGCGTAATAGCTCACTAGTCGAGTGATTCTGCGCCGAAAATGTACCGGGGCTAAGCATGATACCGAAACTGTGGATGTGTCGTAAGACACGTGATAGGAGAGCGTTGTAAAAGCATTGAAGCTGTACCGTGAGGAGCAGTGGAGTTTTTAGAAGTGAGAATGCCGGTATGAGTAACGAAAGACCAGTGAGAATCTGGTCGGCCGAAAGACTAAGGTTTCCTGGGGAAGGCTCGTCCACCCAGGGTTAGTCGGGACCTAAGATGAGACCGAGAGGTGTAATCGATGGAAAACAGGTTGAGATTCCTGTACTAGTTTATTTTGTTTGAACGATGGAAGGACGCAGGAGGATGATGTGAGCGCGCTGATGGATATGCGCGTCCAAGCAGTAAGTCTTGAGTTGAGTCAAATGCTTAACACTTTAAGGACAAGCTGTGATGGGGAGTGAAATTATAGTAGCGAAGCACAGTAACTCACACTGCCGAGAAAAGTTTCTAGTTAGAAATAAACTACCCGTACCGCAAACCGACACAGGTAGTCGAGGAGAGAATCCTAAGGTCAGCGAGTGAACTCTCGTTAAGGAACTCGGCAAAATGACCCCGTAACTTCGGGAGAAGGGGTGCTGGTGTAACAGCCAGCCGCAGTGAATAGGCCCAAACAACTGTTTATCAAAAACACAGGTCTATGCTAAATCGTAAGATGACGTATATGGGCTGACGCCTGCCCGGTGCTGGAAGGTTAAGAGGATCAGTTAGCGTAAGCGAAGCTGAGAATTGAAGCCCCAGTAAACGGCGGCCGTAACTATAACGGTCCTAAGGTAGCGAAATTCCTTGTCGGGTAAGTTCCGACCCGCACGAAAGGCGTAATGATTTGGGCACTGTCTCAACGAGAGACTCGGTGAAATTATAATACCCGTGAAGATGCGGGTTACCCGCGACAGGACGGAAAGACCCCATGGAGCTTTACTGTAGCTTGATATTGAGTTTTTGTGTGACATGTACAGGATAGGTAGGAGCCGTAGATATCGGAACGCTAGTTTCGATGGAGGCGTTGGTGGGATACTACCCTTGTTATATGAAAGCTCTAACCTACACCAATAAACGTGGTGAGGGACAGTGTCTGGTGGGCAGTTTGACTGGGGCGGTCGCCTCCTAAAAAGTAACGGAGGCGCTCAAAGGTTCGCTCAGAATGGTTGGAAATCATTCGTAGAGTGTAAACGTAAAAGCGAGCTTGACTGCGAGACTGACAAGTCGAGCAGGGACGAAAGTCGGAGTTAGTGATCCGGTGGTACCGAATGGAAGGGCCATCGCTCAACGGATAAAAGCTACCCTGGGGATAACAGGCTTATCTCCCCCAAGAGTTCACATCGACGGGGAGGTTTGGCACCTCGATGTCGGCTCATCGCATCCTGGGGCTGTAGTCGGTCCCAAGGGTTGGGCTGTTCGCCCATTAAAGCGGTACGCGAGCTGGGTTCAGAACGTCGTGAGACAGTTCGGTCCCTATCCGTCGCGGGCGTAGGAAATTTGAGAGGAGCTGTCCTTAGTACGAGAGGACCGGGATGGACATACCTCTGGTGTACCAGTTGTTCTGCCAAGAGCATCGCTGGGTAGCTACGTATGGACGGGATAAACGCTGAAAGCATCTAAGTGTGAAGCCCCCCTCAAGATGAGATTTCCCATTCCGTTAAGGAAGTAAGATCCGTTAAAGAATATGACGTAGATAGGCTGCGGGTGGAAGAGTAGTGATACTTGGAGCTGAGCAGTACTAATAGATCGAGGACTTAACCAAGTCAGCAGTTTGAAGTGTAGAAATAATTCATTAAACTTAATATCTAGTTTTGAAGGTACGAGCAAAGAAGTGTGGTGGCGATGGCAAGAAGGATACACCTGTTCCCATGCCGAACACAGAAGTTAAGCTTCTTAACGCCGAAAGTAGTTGGTGGGAAACTGCCCGCGAGGATAGGTAGTTGCCACGCTT
>NZ_AZFA01000046.1 GCF_001434295.1 Companilactobacillus versmoldensis DSM 14857 = KCTC 3814
TATTAGAGAACTTGCTGATGAGTTTGGTGTATCAAAACAAGCCATTAGGAAAAAACTAGATGCAAACTTTAGTTGTTGTTAATTCGGGATATTTGCTGTTAAAGCAACATTCATTGGTGGCAACAACCAGAACCAAATCAATTATAGTTTAGCTTGAAGATTGATATCTAGTTTAAAAAACGACAAGAACGACAACCAAGTTTAAGCTTTGCTTGTCGATTGGTGTTATTGTCGTTTTTAACTTATAATTTAAGGCGGCAATTAACTGTAAAAGATGAACAGATTGCAACAGCAAATAGGATTGCTGACCAGGCGCAACAATTAGATTTAACTACTCACAAGCAAACACAACCTGACTTACCACAAAAAGTAACAGCTAAATCGGCAAATGAAGAAAAACATGGTTGGCTTTGGCGAATAACACATTAATACTGCTGGTTTTGTAATAATAGTAAAAAATCTAATTCCGTCCGAACGGCAATCTTTTTCATTATTCATGTGATACAATATAGATAATCGTCTATGTTTAATGTGGAGGAATTTACTGATGCACTATGAGTATAAAGATTTGGCATCACTTTTAAAGGTGGTTGCTGAACCTAACCGTCTTAAAATTTTGGAAATGCTGTCCTGTGGTGAGATGTGTGGGTGTGATATACTTGCACACTTTAACTTTACACAACCGACTCTCTCCCACCATATGAGTATTCTGGAAAAAAGTGGATTAGTTAACGTAAGAAAAGATACTAAGGGGCACTATTATTCTTTAAATTCAAACAGAAAAGAAGGACTGATTAGTGAATTAACACAAATACTATCTAAGACTGACCATTGCATATGTAAGGATTCACATTCAAGCTGTTAGCTTTTTTATTTTGCATCATACATAGATAAGAACCTATATGGAGGGTTATTATGCGTACTTCTAAAAATTTATCATTCATGGACCGTTATATGACCTTATGGGTATTTTTAGCTATGGCACTGGGAATTATTAGCGGTTTAGTTTTTCCATCGCTCCCTAAAATAATTAATAGTTGGTCTATCGGTACAACATCAATTCCAATAGCAATAGGCTTAATATTAATGCTATATCCACCACTAACCAAAGTTAATTATGGCAAAATGGGTGACGTATTTAAGGACAAGAAGGAACTTGCTTTTTCATTAGTTCAAAATTGGATCGTTGGGCCTACTTTAATGTTTGCTCTTGCTGTTCTCTTTCTACATAATTATCCAAACTACATGATTGGTTTAATCATGATCGGTTTAGCACGGTGTATTGCTATGGTTATTGTGTGGAATGAATTAGCACAGGGTAATAACGATTATGCTGCTGGTCTAGTAGCTTTTAACTCAATTTTTCAGATTTTGCTATATTCCGTTTATGCATACTTCTTTATTAGTGTCTTACCAAAATTCTTTGGGCTACAAACACAGACAATTAATATTACAATGAGTGAAATTGCCAAGAGTGTATTTATTTATCTTGGTATTCCTTTCATTTTGGGCATTGGTTCTCGTTACCTTATCATTAGCACAAAGGGTAAAGAATGGTTTGAAGATAAATATGTACCAAAAATAAGCAGAATTACTACTTGGGCTTTACTCTTTACAATAGTAGTGATGTTTTCTGTCAAGGGTGCAAAAGTAGTTCAACTACCAATGGACGCAATAAGAATTGCTGTTCCTTTATTACTATATTTTGTCTTAATGTTCTTCATAACCTTTTGGATTGCGAAAAAAACTAAAACTAGTTATTCGATTTCTGCGACTCAATCATTCACCGCTGCAAGTAATAACTTTGAATTAGCTGTTGCAGTAACAGTCGCTATATTTGGTTTGAATTCTGGGGAAGCATTTGCTGCTGTTATTGGCCCAATGGTTGAAGTACCAGTAATGATCCTATTAGTTGATGTAGCACTATGGATTAAAAGAAAATATTATGATTAATGAGTAACCAAATGAAAAAAGTCTATTTTCTCTGTACCGGAAATTCATGTCGAAGCCAAATGGCCGAAGGATACGCAAAAGAATTTTTCCCTTCCGATAAATTTGAAATTAGAAGTGCAGGAGTAGAAAAGCATGGTTTAAACAAAAATGCAGTGCAAGTTATGGCAGAAGATGGTGTCGACATTTGTCAGCAGTATTCAAAACTGATTGATATAAATTACTTCAATTCAGCTAATCTAATTGTTACTTTATGCGGTGATGCACGAGATAAATGTCCCGTTATTCCACCACAAGCTACAAGTATTCATTGGCCATTATCCGACCCTGCAAAAGCCACTGGAACAGAGGAAGAAAAACTACAAGCCTTTAGAAAAGTTCGAAATAAAATAAAAGATAATCTATCCGAACTTGTACAAAATTATAAATAGGGTCTATTTTTACAATAGACCCTCAAAATCATTGTTAAAATAACCCCCAATATCTACATTGTAGATATTGGGGGTTATTTGTTTTAATATTAAAGAAATGACTTCTTCTATTTGTCATCAATACTAAACAATAATTTGTACAAAGTGATTATTTCTTCTAGTTCTTCACGCGATACATGATCGACAATAGTTTCATCAGTGACATGTCTTGCCCGTAAATCTAAGGCTATGGTTTGATCTAATAATACTTTTCCATATACTGTTTGACTACTAGTTAGTCGATGATACATTGGAAAATTACGCTTGGTACTGCTAATTGGAGCCACAATCGTCATGTTACTTGTCTGACAGACTAGATCATTGCTTAGCGCAATGGCTGGTCGCTTATTCATTTGTTCATGACCACGGCTTGGATTAAAGTTAACATAAAATATATCACCTTGGCTTACCATTGAAGTTCATTACCTTCTGACTTTCCCCAATCAAGCTCGTGATCCCTTTTCCCGTCATCTTTCCAATCCTTAAATAGTTCGTGAATATTGGTTGGGTTCTTTTTTATTGGTGTTAAAACAATTGATCCATTTTCAATGGTTATTGTCATATCTTGGTTATCATCTAATTTCAGTTGTTTAATAATTTGGCTAGGAATTCTAGCAGCTTTCGAGTTTCCCCACTTTGCTAAGCGTGTTTGTTCTTTAATAAGTTCCATATTTTCCCCTCCTAAATTATTATTACAAGTAAAGTATATCCCGTGTAGATACACAATGCAAATATTCTTACTGGAGGTCATTTACATGCAACAAGTTGTCTTACCC
>NZ_AZFA01000047.1 GCF_001434295.1 Companilactobacillus versmoldensis DSM 14857 = KCTC 3814
AGTTTAGGGGCACTTATAAAAAAATAAATTAAAATAACCCCCAATATCTACATTATAGATATTGGGGGTTATTTTAACAACGTTTTTGAGGGGTTATTTGTTAATTATACCCCCTGATGCATAGGAAAATATCATTGGTGTTTTGTTTTGGTAGATTGCAAGAGTACAAAAGGTTGGTAGCAATTAAAAAATGTTCGATAAATAAGGCGGAGTAGCCCGTTAAGGACTACTTTTTTTGGCTATAATAATCATATACTGCAAACAGGAGGTGGCTTGTATTGACTAAAAGGGAGTTATCAGTCCCAGAAATCACGACAGAACTAGGGGCTCACTGACAACGTGTGTATCGCTCGATAAAAGGTTGAGGAATGTCAATTACTACGGCGAGCCTACTATCAAGCTGGATAGAGAGCATTTTATTGTGGTAGGCATGTCGCGGAGATACAGGTGCCAAAAACGCGAGTGAGATAGAAAAAAGGTGTAAATGCTTGATATAAAGCCAAAGCAAGTCGATACAAAGAAGCGCATGTCAGTACAAATGATACAGGAGAAAACTGACAAAGCCTTACAGATAAAGAGTTTAAGCAAGGTAGTGTTGCAGTACAAAAAGTACTGGCGGCCAAGGGTCAACAAATAAACTAGCACAACGGGGACTTGAATTTTAATTTTTTAGGGATACAATAAAATTATATTGATAAGAGGTGAATTTAAGCGGATGAAAACCCTTTTTTATAAAAAACCATCGTTTTATGTGTTTATTTTATTTTCACTGTTCTTAGGTATTTCATTGGTATATCGGAGAGATTGGTGGATTACAATCCCTCTTGTACTAGTAGTTTTAATACAAGGATATAGAACAATTAGATAATCATAAATATAAGTTGCTCTTGGTTTCATAGGAATCCCAAAAGTATAGTAAAAATGGTACGGTCCGTTACTGAAATTAGTGATTGTAATATTTTTACCATGCTTTTTATATTTGGTAGATTGTAAAATTAATCCGAACAGCGTTCGGATTAATTTTACAATCTACCAAATCACTTTGTTTTCCAAAAACGCCACCAACTTTTAGGTATGATTCTTTCTTTATTATCAGTTTCACCCACCCTACATTTTGTTTGTTGGTCGTTTGCTTGTTGCTTTTTAGTTGAATTAGGAGATTCAACCAAATAACTCAATTTTCGCACGTGTTCTTTTAATTGTCGGTTTTCTGTTACAGTTGATAACTGTAATTTTTGTTGCTGATCTATCAACTTTGTTAAACTGTCTATTTGGCGGTCTTTGGTAGCAAGCTGTTTGTCTCGTTGAGACTTTAGGTCCTCTACTTCTTTTATCAGAGTTGCAACCAGCTCATTATTGTCTTTGTTAGTCTTTGTAGTTTCTTTGCTATCTATTTGTTGGTTGTTTGCTAACAAAGGCTTTGCTACTTTGTCTCTGATAATCCTTTCAGCTTTAGGGCTAATCATGTTTGTACCCTGACTATCTTTTTGCCGATTCTTTGCTGGTAGTCTTTGGTAATGATATTGAATAGTCTGTTTGGAGACATTCAATTGATCAGCAAGTTCTCTAATTGTTTTAGGCATTATTTCCAAACCCCTTTCGGAGTTCAGCAAGCATTTCTTGTCTTGTCTGATCTCTTATTGTTTTATCATGCTCAATCTGTCGTTCGGCTAAAATCTGTTTTTCAGTTGAGCCTAGTGGTAGGCCTTTAACTTTATCGGTAGCACGCCATTTTTCTTGTTCTGTTAATTCACCATTATTCTGGATATTAAAAAGTTTTTGACGCTCATCTTGGAACTTACCTTGAGAAAAGTCGTTTGCGTCTTTTCTTTCAGGCTTCCAAGTAAAAGTATAACCAATCACTGGTTTCCCGCGACCTTTACCATATTTTTTTCGTATAGTTAGACCTCTAAACAAAGGGGTTAGTTCTTCTTTAATTGGGCGAATAACCCTAGATTCAACGTTCGCAGGCTTACTCCAATAGCTTTGTGGAATATCTAGTAGTTCAAAGAAATCATTTTTAGAAAAATAAGCATAACCAGTGGTTCGGAATTGTTTAAGAATACGAAAAGTTGTTTTTGCGTAACTACTCTTTAAATCTCGGAACTCTGTCAAAGCATAACGAACCCAACTTTCGAGATTATTTAGAAGTTTCAACGCTTTGGGATAAATTTGAATATCAACATAAGGAACGTCTGCAGATCCCTTAATTTCAAATCGAGTGAACATGACAAACATCTCTCTATCAAGACCATCTTTACTTCGAGAGCCAAATCTAAGACCTAGTATTTTTTGATATGTACTTTGTATATCATCAATAAACCGATTATTTGCGGTTGGCTTATAGGCACTTAACTCTTTTAACTGATCAAAGGTAAATCTAACAGTATCATCACCTTTATCACGCATTCTAGAAACTACAGAAAAGAACAAGTTCATTTCTACAGGAGTAAACCTTCGCAAGGGGATTGTATTTAATTCAGGGTCATATTTGACTAATTCATTGCTCATAAAATAACCTCCTTGAATAATACTACCTTATTTGAATACAGGAGTAAATAAATGTAGTCGATAAACAGACAAAATGTAGTCGATAAACAGACAAAATGTAGTTGATAAACAGACAAAATGTAGTTGATAAACTTCTATAAGCCTTGGGAGAGTAAGCCTCAAGAGGGGTCTAAAAGAGGTTTAAAAGAGGTTTATAAAAGAGGTATAAAAGAGGCAGCACTGTACGAGGTCAAAACCTAGCAACAAAAAACACAAAGGAG
>NZ_AZFA01000048.1 GCF_001434295.1 Companilactobacillus versmoldensis DSM 14857 = KCTC 3814
GAATCCCGTCTTCCGCTTTCAGATATCAGTTATCGGGAAGTAGCTCAGTTTGGTAGAGCATCACGTTCGGGACGTGGGGGTCGCAAGTTCAAATCCTGTCTTCCCGATTCGGACCAGTAAAGAGCTGATACAACTCTTTTATTAGATCGTAAATTCATTTTAGATGAATTTGCGGTCTTTTTATTTTTTGCAGGATAATAAATGGTTGTTAAAGTTTAATCACTTTACAAACTAGATCAAAAACATTAGTATTATTATCCTTAAACATTTGTTGTGTCATTTTTCTGATTGACCGATAACTAATTATTTGAAATAAAATGGCCAATTAGTTGGAACCATTTATAGATGTTGGTAAAATATAGACAGGAACATAAATAAATTTTTGAAACCAATTTGTATGAATCAATAGGGAACAATGGTATTGTTGCCTTAGATTCAGACAGATGAATGTTTAGGAAATGACGATAATGTCATAGATTTCGGAGTGGATGTTTTTGCTTGCAATTATATGCATTGGAATTATACTTTCATCACAAGTAAATAAATAAGTCGAGGTAACTAATATGGACAAAGTGTTTACCGAAAGCGCGAAAAACGCACTTGTTTTGGCTCAAGAGCAGGCTAAAACATTTCATCATAATGCTGTTGGAACTGAACACATCTTACTAGGTCTGACTATGGAAAATGACGGTATTGCCGGAATTACCTTACGTGACTTAGCCGTTAGTGATCGAGACGTTCAAGAAGAGATTGAGCATCTGACCGGTTACGGTGATACATCAGCCAACGTAGCAAGTGGTATCTACCTCCCTTATTCACCTAAAGGACAACAGATTCTATCTAGTTCAGAAACTGTTTCTAATCAATACAGTTCAAATAGGATTGGAACTGAACATATCCTGTTAGCAATTTTGGATGATTCAGACAATTTAGCAAATCGTATTTTAACTAACCTTGGTCTTAGTTTGACTAAGACAAAGAACTTACTATTAAGTAAGATGGGTATGACTAACAAGACAGCCCGTCGAGGTATGGGAATGAATCAAAAGAAGAAGACTGCACAGGCAGGTACTCCAACTCTTGATTCGTTGGCCCGTGGTTTAACTAAATTAGCTGCTGATAATAAAGTTGACCCAGTTGTTGGTCGGGCCAAGGAAGTTGAAAGAACTATTCAAATCCTTAGTCGTCGGACAAAAAACAATCCAGTCTTAGTAGGTGAGCCAGGTGTTGGTAAAACCGCTATCGTTGAAGGATTAGCTGAAGCAATCATGGCTAAGAACGTCCCTGCTGATATGCAAAATAAACGTATCATGATGTTAGATATGGGATCTCTAGTTGCTGGTACAAAGTACCGTGGTGAATTTGAAGACCGTTTGAAGAAGATTATCGAAGAAATTTATGCTGACAAGCATGTCATTTTATTTATTGATGAATTACATACTTTGATTGGTGCTGGTGGAGCTGAAGGTGCTATCGATGCTTCTAATATCTTGAAACCTGCTTTAGCTCGTGGAGAGTTGCAATTGATTGGTGCTACTACTTCAAATGAATATCAAAAATACATCGAAAAAGATACTGCATTGGAACGTCGTTTTGCTAAGATTTATGTTGAAGAACCAACTGCAGATGAATCTATTCAAATTCTTGATGGCTTGCGTCCTCGTTATGAGCAACATCATGGTTTGACAATTTCTGATGAGGCTGTACAAGCTGCCGTTAGATTATCGACGAGATACCTAACTAATCGTTTCTTGCCAGATAAGGCTATTGATTTAATCGATGAGGCTTCTGCAAAAGTAAGAATCCATAATACAGAGAGTAACAGCCAATTAGATGATTTAAATAAACAATCACTTTCATTGATCGACGAAAAGAATGCTGCAATCCTTAACCAGGACTTTGCTAAAGCAGCTAAGATCCGTGAACAAGAGCAAGATATTCAGGAAAAAATCGAAGCTTATAAGCAAGCTCAAGACAATGGTAAGAAGAAGAAACCCGTTGTAACTGAGGCTGATATTGCCGAAATCATTGCTGACTGGACAGGTGTTCCTGTTAAACAGATCACTCGTAAGGAAAGCGAACGCCTATTGAACCTTGAAAAGGAATTGCATAAACGTGTCATTGGACAAAATGATGCCATCAGTGCTGTTTCAAGAGCTATTCGCCGTGCAAGAAGTGGTATGAAAGATCCTGACCGCCCAATTGGTTCGTTTATGTTCTTGGGACCTACGGGTGTTGGTAAAACTGAGCTAGCTAAGTCAATTGCTGAAGTCATGTTTGGTTCAGAAGACAACTTGATCAGAGTTGATATGTCAGAATACATGGAACAATACAGTACATCAAAACTTATTGGTTCTGCTCCTGGTTATGTTGGCTTTGACGAAGGTGGTCAATTGACTGAAAAAGTTAGAAACGAGCCTTACTCAGTTATCTTGCTAGATGAGGTTGAAAAGGCTCATCCAGATGTCTTCAATATCTTGTTGCAAGTCTTGGATGACGGTATCCTAACTGATGCTAAGGGACGTAAAGTCGACTTTAGAAATACAATCATTATCATGACTT
>NZ_AZFA01000049.1 GCF_001434295.1 Companilactobacillus versmoldensis DSM 14857 = KCTC 3814
CGATTTGACTTAGAGCCTTTTATTTTATATTAGTTTGTAGATTCACGTTTAACGATACTGTATGGCAATTTAACGGTATTTTCGTCGATTTGCTCTTGATTCATCATCTTAGTTAAAAGACGCATAGCAACCGCACCAATATCATATAATGGTTCCTCGATTGAACTTAATTTAGGACGTGTTACCTCACAGAGAACTGTGTTATTGCTGGTAAAGATCTCAAAATCATCAGGAATGCTTGTTGCTGACTTCATAGCTGAATTTAAAATACCTGAAGCAAGAAGATCTTCAGTAACATAGGCAGCTGTTGCACCACTGTTTTTAACAGCATCCCAAATTGCTTCACCTGCACGAACTGAATATTCTGCTTCGAAAACTAAATTGGATGAAAAATTGATATGAGCTTTTTTTAGAGCTTTCTTATAACCGTCAAGACGATATTTACCATCAATAGGATTTTCTAAACTGCCACCGACAAAGGCAATCTTCTTATGTCCGTTTTGGATTAACTGGCTGACTACATTGTAGACAGCATCGGTAAAGTCAATGTTAACACTTGCTGTCTCGTTATTACGGTCGACTGATCCAGCTAACACGATTGGAGTTTTTGAACTTCCAAGCGTACGCTTTAATTTCTTAGATAATTGCTTGCCCATATAAATCAAGCCATCAACCTGCTTGGAAAGCAAATTATTCAAGATTTGCTCTTCATCCCCGATATTCTCTTGAAGACTGGTCAAGATGATATTGTATTTATACATCGAGGCAACATCGTCAATACCTTTGGCTAACGATGCGAAGTATAAATCAGTTATATCAGGCAAGATAACACCGATTGTCGTACTCTTTTTACTAGCCAAGCCACGGGCAACAGCATTTGGCCGGTAATTGAGGCGATCAATAACCTCTAAAACCCGTTTCCTAGTTTCCTCTTTGACATTTGCATTCCCATTCACGACACGGGAAATGGTGGCCATAGATACATTGGCCGCTTCAGCCACGTCGTATATAGTTACCACTTTTTTTTCCATAGTATTACACTCTTTCACTTTTTCATTTAGTCATATTTAATTTATCAGACTATAACACAATTTGCAAGCGTTTACCTTGTTATTATAACAAGTTTTCATATTTTTTCAAAGCAAGAATTTAATTTTCAGTGTTATACTTTTGTTAAATAAGATTAAGGAGAAAAACATGAAGACACAATTATTAGAACTACAGAAATATCTGAGCAATAACAACTATGATATTGCCTACATTTCTGATCCGACCGACATTAACTATTTTACAGGTTTTTACAGCGATCCGGTAGAGCGAATTTTAGCTTTAATGGTATTTCCTGACAAAGATCCCTTTATTTTCGACCCTGCTCTTGAAGTTGGCTCTGTTAAAAAAGCAGGTTGGGATAAAAATGTCTTTGGTTATTTAGACAATGAGGATGGCTGGTCAATGCTTGCCGATGAAATCATGAAAGTCGCTGGCCAACCGAAAAACTGGGCAACTGAAAAAGATAACTTGACGGTCCAAAAATTCGAGATCATCAAACAACATTTTCCTGATGCAGAATTTCCTGGAAATTTGTCACGTTATATGGAAAATGCTCGTTTGATCAAAACTCCTGAAGAGATTGAGAACCTTAAGGCTGCTGGGCGTGAAGCTGATTTCGCATTTTCAGTCGGATTTGACGCCATTCAGGAAGGACGCACGGAACAAGATGTCGTTGCGGAAATAGAATACGCCATGATGAAAAAAGGTGCAATGCATATGAGCTTTGACACAATTGTGCAAGCGGGTGCAAATGCCGCCAATCCTCATGGTGGACCTGAAAAGAATTTACTCAAGAAAAATGAACTGGTCTTATTTGACTTAGGTACCGTTCATAACGGCTATATCAGTGATGCCTCTAGGACTATAGCCTTTGGTAAGCCCGATGACAAAGCCTTAGACATTTACAAGGTTGACTTGGAAGCGCAATATGCTGCCATGGACGCTGCTAAACCTGGTATCACAGCTGCTGAATTAGATAAGGTTGCTCGTGATATTATTGAAAAAGCTGGCTATGGTGAATACTTCATCCATCGTTTGGGACATGGTATGGGAACTTCAGAACACGAATTTCCATCAATTATGGCTGGAAATGATATGGTCTTGAAACCTGGCATGTGTTTCTCCATCGAACCTGGTATCTATATCCCTGATGTTGCTGGTGTCAGAATTGAAGATTGTGTTTACTTGACTGAGGATGGCAATGAACCATTCACACATACAAGTAAGGAATTAAAATATATCGACTAATAAATAATGGGTATTATTGGCGTTGATCTTACGATCGACGCTTTTTTTGTGGCACAAAAAAACGGGTCTAAACTTTCTGGTA
>NZ_AZFA01000005.1 GCF_001434295.1 Companilactobacillus versmoldensis DSM 14857 = KCTC 3814
ATACCAGAAAGTTTAGACCCTGAATTGGTTGTAAAGCCAAAGCACAGTCTTTTTTTATAGCTCAAAATTTAGTGAATAATTTAACGAGATTAAATTAATTCTAATGATACGATAATTTATTTGAATGGAATCAATTAGCTTTGAAAATATTTTCTTCAAAAAATCATTTACAAAATAATGCAAAACACTTTCAGAAACTCATAAATTTATATACCCATATTGGTATTTTGATTTATTAATTGATTAATTGTAATTTGAAAAATAATTGAAAATATTTTATTAAAAAATAAGTCAAGAATGAATATTATAGAAAATATTTGTTATCGCTTTCAAAAAGACTCATTATTTGTGATACACTTAACGTGTTAAATAAATAAAAGGGAGAGAAACTTATGGCTTACGATGTTGTACTAAAAAGTACCGAAATGGGAACAGGAGACAAAGAACTTACTCAAAATTTGATGTTGGCATTTCTTCATACTCTTACAGAAAAAGAAGAGAAGCCTGAGAACATTGTTATCTATGGTCTTGGTGTAAAGTTAGCAGCTAAAAATTCTGAAGCATTACCAGATTTGAAAGAGCTTGAAAATGATGGTGTAAATGTTGTTTCTTGTGGAATCTGTGTTGATTATTACGAACTCAATGACAAATTAGGTGTTGGCGGTATAACTACTATGCCAGAAGTTGTTGATATCCTTGCATCAGATAATACTGTTGTTCATCCATAGGATTAACCAGTATTTTAAAGTTTAAGTTAGACACAATAACACCATAAAGTGGATGGTCTTTATGGTGTTATTACGTGTATATAGCAGTGTTTGATAATCTATGAAAGGGGGTCTTTGATTTGGATTTTAAACCATTTACGACATCACTTATGGGAAGTATGCCAAGAAGTACTGAATTGATCGATGCTAAAAAAGATGGAGATAAGGCTACTTTTGATAAAGTTCTGTTCCACGATACAAAAAATGTCGTTAAGTTACAAGAAGACGCAGGAATCGATGCAATCGTTGACGGAGAACTTTCAAGAGATAATTATATGTCTTTTGTTGGTACCAAAGTTGATGGTATCAAGATGATGTCTCTCAAGGAGATTGCGGAAAAATCAACTGACAAAAAGAGCTTTGAAAAAAGTGTTGCCAATATGGATGCGAGTGATGAGAATATTCGTAATCCAATTGCCGTTGGTAAATTGAATACCGACAGTGTGCTTGATTTTGAAGAGATCAAACGTCTTAAAACCTTGACGGATCATCCAATCAAGGCAACTTTGCCAAGTCCTTATTTATTGACTAGATCTATGTGGTTGCCCAATGTAACCGGAGAGGTCTATGATACTCGGGCTGATTTAGGTGAAGATGTCGTCAAATTGTTATTGAATGAAATTCACCGCCTGATTGATATTGGTGTTGATATCATTCAAATTGATGATCCAATCCTTTCAGATGTTGTTTTCAATCGTCGAAATACTAAAGGATCATTTTATTGAGGTGCTTTATCAGCGAAGGTCAAGGTTGACCGAGAATTGAATTTTGCACATAGTTTGATCCGACCATTGTTTGAGGTAATCAAAGGCAGTGGTAGTTTAGGTTCGATCCACGTTTGCAGAGGTAATTGGACCAAAGATGAAAAGACACTCTTGTCAGGTTCATACGACAAGTTAGGTCGTTTCTTTGATTCAATCGATGTCGATATGCTGACGCTTGAATTTTCAACTCCAAGAGCCGGCGATATTGATTCATTGTTTGAAAACAATGATTTGAAGGATAAAATCACTTTAGGATTAGGTGTTATCAACCCAAGAAGTGATACTGTCGAAGATGTCGATACAGTTGTTAAATCAGCTGAAAAGGCGATGGAGTATTTACCTCCAGAAAGAATTTGGTTGAACCCTGATTGTGGATTTGCCACATTCTCAAGTCGTTCAATGAATACTTATGATGTTATCCGTCAAAAGATGGACGTTATGTCTAAAGCAGCCAAAATTTTAAGAGAAAAGCATTGTTGATTTTTAAAATTTTGATAGAAGGTTAGTTAAACAAGATTTGCAGGAAACTGCAGATCTTGTTTTTTGTTTTGACAAATTTTATTTTAGGATATATCAAAATAATTGCGAAAACGAATTATTGTGATTTGTTTAGCAATCTTTACAGTAACTTTACATTCGATTGTTATGTTATTAGTGGAGGTGCTTCAACATTGTCAGAAATGTTTATGCGAATGATCATATTGCCACATTTGGCTACTTTGCTTTTGCAACTCGCATCACTTCACATTGTGATTCGAGATGATTTTCAAGATCGGATTTTTATTGGTGGGATTTTTGCACTGTTGATCTTGGTCTCCTTTTTGTCAGGTGATTTTGCAATCGATATGGTTGTGTTATTCTCGTTAGCCAGTGCAGTCGTAGTCCGTGGGCTGATGATGCAAAAGAATATTTATGTAATTTTTGGGATGTGCATCGTAACGGCGTTATTATCTTTGCTTAGCTATTTTTTGGTTGTATCTCTTGCTTCATAGATATGGTTAGGAGGGGAATATGAGCTTATTTCATTTATTTACGCTGGTTATCTGTTTGTTGATCATTGCGGTTAACGGCAGATTTGAGGCTTTGCGTAGAATTGTTGGGCTTTGGCGTTTTGCTGTTTCGATACCTTTGGCTGGACTTTGTGCTTATATTGTTTATATTGATACGCCGTTGCTTTTGCCTATGACTATCACCATTTTGGTTTTGCAACTCACCACAAATTATCTCAAGTACCCTGTTTGATTTTTCTACCACTTCTTTTTTATTGGGAGACTGATTTTTTGGTTGCTCCTATTTTTTTTATGGTATTTGATTGTTTGTTCAATTCAAGTGCCTTGGGACATTTATGCTCCATATTGCAGACTTCGTTGCCTGACCTTTGGCCAGGCAACTGGTCTTCTTGCTGCAAAAGCGCAGACCGTTATAACGGTCCAAAAAAGAGTAGATGAATTTTTCATCTACTCTTTGTTTTTGTTTGATTATTTATTATTCAGTTAATTCTCGGATTGCTAGGGCAAAATCGCCTACTGTGGCTGATCCGTTATTTTTTACTAATGGCATTGTGATGTATTGGTCTAATGGCTTTACATCAACATAGCCGTTTAGCAATTGATTGAATTGTGAACGTACTTTATCAAGAAAGGCCTCACTGACTACTCCGCCTCCGAAGACGATTTTGTCTGGACGTAGGATCAATGTTACTTGAATAGCTGCTTGGGCTACGTAGTAGGCCATGATATCCCATGTGTGGTCTGTCAATGGAACGTCCTTTCCTGGTTTGCCTAAGCGAGCATCGAATGTTGGGCCTGATACTAAACCTTCTAGACAATCATCGTGGAATGGGCAGATTCCTTTGAAATCTAGGTCATCTGGGTGGCGTTTTACAAAGGTATGTCCCATTTCTGGATGGCCGACGTTTCCGATGAAATTGCCATTGTCAACGGCTCCACCGCCGACTCCTGTTCCGATTGTGTAGTAAACTAATGAATCGATTTTTTCGTTGGAAAGGGTCGACATGATGTATTCACCATAAGCTGAACCGTTTACATCGGTTGTCCAAAACATTGGTACATCTAGTTCCTTTTGCAAAGTACCGACGAAGTCTGTATTGCTCCAATGTGCTTTAGGTGTTTTTGTGATATAGCCATATTTTGGAGAATTTTTTCTCTGTTCAATAGGACCAAATGATGCGATTCCGATTGCTTCAACATCGAACTGTTTGAAATAATCAATGGTCTTTTGAAGTGTTTCCTCTGGTGTAGTTGTAGGGAAGTGTGTGCTGTCCTTGATACTGTAATCTTCATTACCAACGGCACAGACGAACTTGGTTCCCCCAGCTTCAATACTACCTACTAACAAATTTTCATCCTCCTGATTAATTATTACATGAGATATTAAAAATATTATCATTGTGATATAAGAGCGTCAAACTCGAACGTAGTAAAAAAAACTCAATTTACCGTTCTGGCAAAATTGAGTTTTCAATTAATATATTTCAGTATTACGGATTCGTCTGAGAATATTCAATGAACCATCGCGATAACCTAGGACTCCGTAAACGATAATTCCAATGATTGCGCCAATCGAGAGTACTACAGTTGCTCCGACTTTACTTAGATCATTGATTACTAAGGTCATTAAGAAGACGGCTGCGAATACGATGACCATCATTACTAGACTGTTGAAGGCTATTTTGAGTAATCGCAAGCCTAATTTTTTATTGACGATATTGAATTGCTTATTTAGCAATCTAAAGGCGAAATGGCCCATGATTGCAAATGCTAGGATAGATGACACTAATGGTCCATAAACGTGCAGTGTAAGTGTTAAAGGCAGTTGTAGGACTATTTTGATGATGTAGGCGATCAGCAAGTAAAACATTGATTTTTTCACATGATGGGTTACTTGCAAGATGTTTTCCAGAATCATAAAGATACAATAGAAAATTGCCTCGGCACAGGATACGGCTAACACGTAGGTTCCTTGCATGCTTGGATAGTAGAACAATGTCCAGAGTTGACGTCCGATGGCGACCATGCCTAGTGTGGCAGGCAAGATCAAGAAAATTGTGAATTCAACGATGTCACGCATCAGATTCTGGATGTGAGCTCGCTCGGATTTACGGGTGATCAAAGCTGACAGGGCAGGGATAACCGAAGCTGATACTGAGATGGCGAGTGAAACTAAGACCATGATCAATTTGTTAGCTTGGAATCCGAACATTGAATACAAATCATCAATCGTCTTGGTGCTGGCATGGATGATCGATTGGTAGATCCATGAGAAACTGGTTTGATCGAATAATTGTAAGACGACCATGATGGTGTCGACTAATAAGAATGGAATCGCTGATTTCAACATGTTGCTGAAACTAACTTTGGCAAGGGCACTCTTATCAGTTACTGGAATGACGTCTTCAGGTTTGATAGTTTTACGGACACGATGACGCATCCAGATCAAGAATACGTAAGCCAAAGTGGCACCGATGAAGGATGCCAATGTTGATTGATTAACGGCTTGCATATAGTTTCCGTTTTGCAAGATCATAATCGTATAAGTAGCGTACAACATGTAGGCAACACGAGCAATCTGTTCGATAACTTGTGAGAACGCAGACAGGGAAATAAAAGCATAACCTTGAATGTAACCACGTAAAATACCTAGTGCAGGAATGACTAACATTGCAACACTTAAATATTTAATTGGTGTAACGACACGCATGTCACCAGCCGCAAAAATAATGGCGACATATTTAGCACCAAAGAACATGATAGCTGCCAAAACAACACCGATGGCGGTCATATAAAGACTATATTTTTTCAGGATTTTTTCACTTTGGTCGTAATGACCTAGTGAATTAGAAGCGGCTACCTCTTTAGAGATCGCCGATGGAATCCCAGCTGTGGCAACGATCAAGAAGAGGTTATAAATATTATAAACACGTCCGTAAAGAGCATTGGCCACGCCCACTGAAGCAACACCGATCCAAATATTCCAAGGAATAATGTAAACAACAGCTAAAACTCGAGAAATGATCCCACTAATGGAGATCCATAGTGAACTTTTTAAAAGTGAATCTTTTTTCATGAAATTGTATCCATTCTAAATTTAAAATATCAGGCAAAGTTAAGCGTAGAAAAGCATTACCAAAACTAGACCTATTAAAGCAGGTAAACCTTGTAAAAAGATGATTTTTCTAGTCGCAGTCAATGAACCAAAAATTGCCACGATAATCACGAAAATCATCAAAAGCATCATTAACAAACGCAGGTTAGTTCCGGTAAATATCAAAATAATTGCTAAGATCAAGATACCCAACATCAAGTTGTAAATACCTTGATTAGCCAAAGCTTTCTTAGCTGATTTTTGTTTAACAAAATCCAGTGGCATATCAAATGCGCTAGCCTGTCGCGTAGGAGAGCCAAACATCTCAAATGAACCAATTCCGATGTGTTCCAGACCGATTAAAGCAATGACAAAAAGAGTAACTATTTCCATTAAGAATTCCCCCTTTTTCAAGATAAGATAATCATAAACTTGTTTAGAAATTTACACAATTATTGAACAAATTTGTTATCGAATAATTAAAAAAAGCCTTCAAATTCAAGCATAGGAACTGAAAGGTTTACTGGTTAACGATCATTACAACTTTATCCGAAAAGTTGCCGCGTTGCATATTTTTAGATTGGCGAATACTGTCCATTTCCTCATAGTTGATTGAAGCATCAGATAGGACAGCATGAATCAGTTCTTCTAAATCACCTAATTCTTCCACCAAATTAGCTCGTGAATCAGCTTTTTTAACTTCTTCAGCCTCTTCAACTAACTTATTTCGAAGTGCAATACGAAAGTCTTCATTTGATAAAGTACCAAATTCAGCTTTGTCCCCAAGAATATCTGGGATTTTATTACGTACTAATTTTTCCACATAAATCCCCCCCTAAAATGGTTGATATTAATACTACCATAGAAGGTATATATCTACAAAATAGCGTCATAACAGTACAAGAGGGTAAATAAAAAGAGCATCGGATAAGTCCGATGCTCTTAATATAGATAACCACTGCCTTATGTTTCTGAGTCAAGTTCGTGGCTAATAACGCTCTATCTGAAACGCGTAATTGTTCACTGTCTCTGAACTATAAGCCAAAAAGACTCCGGGCCTGACGGGCCTTACCGTCCTTCTGCCTTATGTTTCTGAGTCGAATGCATGAACAATAACGCTCTAATTTATTAGTGTACGTCGCTGGTTGCAATCCATTCATCTGTTGATACACGATAATATGATGTGCCGTTGATTGTGGCTGTTCTATCTGTGTACCATGATGTGTTTGGTGCTAGTGAACGTGATGATTTTGAACCGTCGATCGAGTAGAGTGGTTTAACTGAATTTGAGTTAGTTGTGATGGTTGAACTTACTGGTGTGTATTCGTAAACGGATGAAGCTTTGACCCATTCGTTAGTTGAAACACGATAGTATGTATCACCATTGATTGTCTTTGTTGAATCAGTTGCCCAATCAGAGTTTGGTGCTAGTGAACGAGCTGTTTGTGTTCCATCACTTGTGTAAAGTGGAACGATGCCGTTAGTAGCGTAAGTTGAGACTGTTCCAGAGAATGGTGTTGAAACAGTTGAACCTGATTTGATAACTTGAATAGTTTTACTATGTGAACCAGCAGCCAAAGTTACAGTACTATCAGAACTATTAACTAAGTCATAGCCATCTGGAGGAGTAACTGATTTAGTTTGACCATCAGCACCACTGAATTGTGTTGAGTCGATGATGTCACCTGTATCAGCATCTTGGAAGTCAACGTTTAGATCACTGTCTGAATCGACAACCTTAATAGTTCCGGTAGCTTCCCAAGTGATTGGTTTGTTGTTGTAATCCAGTGAAGGGTCAGTTGCTAGATAAGTAACCTTATGTGAACCTGTCTTTGAAGTATCGACATTTGTTTCAAGTGTCATATCTAGTGATTGGCCAAGTGAGTCAGTACCAGTTGCATAGTCAGTATCAACATCTTCACCTTTTAGAACTGTTTGGTCAAGGTTGTTGAAGTCAGCATCCAAAACATTGATTGTTACATCAGTATCTTCACTAGTGATACCTGAATCGTTTGTGTCAACTTTTACAGTGGCTGTATAAGTACCAGGATATGCGTAGTTGAAATCACTTGTTCCAACTTGTTCCACTGTCATATCATCGGCATCATTGCCAGTAATGTTGTAATTTGATGCTTTAGTCAAGTCGAAACCTTTGTCGCCTTTTCTAACATTGGTAGTAGTTGTACCGTTTTTAAAAGTCAACGAAGTTGAATAAGTGATAGTGGCAGTGGTTGGCTTTAAAAGACCACTGATGGCATTACCAATTACGGGAATCGAAGAAAGGTCAGGTGTGAAAGTTACAGTGTTGCCACTAATGGAGATCTTTGCAGGAATGATTCCGTAAAATGTTGGTGAGCCACCAATAGCTTCTTCAATATTTTCTTCAGTTGGTTCTGTTCCAGCTGTAAGTGCAATAGTAGTGATCTTTGAAGCATCAACCCCGGCGGTTGTTGAACCAGTACTTGTTGAACCAGTTAGTTCAGAAAGTAATGATGAAAGGTCTGAGTTTGTCGAACCTGTACCGGTTGAACCAGTTAGTCCAGAAAGTAATGATGACAGATCTGAACTTGATGAACTAGACGATCCTCCAAGTAAAGTTGTAATAAAGTCATCCAAAGCTGATGCTTGTGATGTTTGTGCAGTTGTGACAGTCGTTGCTGTACCCAAAGCAAGACTGGCAACGATTGCAGACGTAACTACAAAACGTTTTGTTTTTTTCATGTGGTAATCCTCCTCTAAAATCCGAATATAACCCTCAAAAGTTATACCGATATTTCGTATCTATCATAATATTAAATTGGTTACCTAAGCATTGCACAATTATTAAGTTTTAAATACAAAATACACAATATTAAATTTAAGTTTAACTATTTTGACAGTTTTTATTATGAATTTTATTGTAAAAAAGGAAGATCACAAAAAAAGATGAAAGCCAATTTTGGCTTTCATCCGAGAGAGGTATTATAAAATATTTAAATTATTTTAAATCTGAAGCTTTGACCCATTCATTGGTTGAAACACGATACATTTTAACGCCATTGATGATGGCAGATCTGTCTGTGTACCAAGCTGAATTGGCAGCGATTGAACGACTATCATTGGCACCGTTGCTGGCAAAAAGTTGTTTTCTGCCTTGAGCATTCGTGGTGATAGTTTGGTTAGTACCGTTGTATTCTAATGCGCTACTTTCTTTGATCCAACCATTAGTTGAAACACGATAATAGTTTGTACCATCGATAGTCATTTTTTTATCAGAAGCCCATGATGAATAGGCAGGCAATACTTGACGAGTTGTTAATTTACCGTCATTATTGTAAATTGCAGCACCTTGAGATGATTTGATCATAATAGATCCTCTAAAGTCACTAGTTTTTGACAATGAGGCAGTTGAAGAAGCAGAAGAAGATTCTGAACTACCAGCTTTTACTAAAATTGTTTGTTCAGTAACTCGAGGATTAAGAGTTATTTGACTGTCTTCAGAATTAACTGGTGAATAATTTGAAGGAAAGTCGATATTTAAAGTTTGACCGATATTTCCATCTAAAGATGTAGTTGTAACGATTTTATTAGTAGCTTGATCGACAAAATTGATTTTAGTTGTCATAGCGTCAGCATCACGGATAACTTCAGCGACGTGAGTTGTAGGGCGTCCTTCAATGAAGAAAAGAGTACTTTGACCGGGGGCTAATCTGTAGCCAGCTTCATTACCGATACGGTATTTTACAGTGTTGATGGCTTCACCACTTGCTAAAGGAATGGGTGTAACATAGACGATTCGATATTCTGTTCCTTCTGCAAGAGTATAAGTTGCATCATTAGCATTATCCAAAGTATAAAGATCGGGTGCCGTTAATGATTTACGATCACCAGCGCGACCAGCTAATTTATCTATTTGAACAACTCGGTTATCTACCGAATTAACGTATTTGATGCTAGTGAATACTTTCTTAGAAGAAATAGTTTTGACTACTTTGACATATTGACGAGGATTGGTACCATCAATCAAAGGTATTGTGGTCTTATTGCTATCGGCTAATGCATAACCGGTAGGAACGGTTAAAGCTTGGGCGTAACCGACAGGACCGTAAGCATCTTGTTGGCCAACAGTAGCTTGTTGATGAGTTGCGTCAGATGTATAGATGATCTTGTTGTGAACCATCTTGACTTGGTCGGCGTGAGCTGTGGTAGTTGATAAGATAGGTGATGTTACGGTGGTTCCTAACATCATGCTTGAAAATAGAATTGCTGCAACTGAAATTGCTTTTACTTTTTTCATATGTATTCCCCTAAACCCTTTTGTATTTGCCTATTTGTATCAAGACATAGTTTAAATATAGTCTAGAAATTATTATTTACAATTGGCTTTGACGGGGTATATGAAAATACAATAAATGACCATTAAAAGACTTTTATTATTATATTTATTCAAATAAAAAACTATTAATATTGGGTAGGACTGAAATTCAAGAAAATTTAAAATAAAAAAGTACACAAAAAAATGACGTTAGCTGTCTAACGTCATTTTCAAGTTCTATTCAGCTATAAACAATCAATATAAATAAATGTATATTTAATTAATGCTCAAAAAATTCACAGATATTTAATATATGTTGATTAAGTATGAAAGATATATTTTAAATCCAGACAGGATCATATAAATAATATTTGTTTTACACTAGTTAATAATTGTTTAAATGTTCAAATGGTAAATAAAAAAATGTTAATATCATGAACGCTTATTATTCTGATAAAAATAATTGTTAGTTAAGAAAATTTCAGTCCTACGACTGCAAAGATTATTAAAAAGATAAGTAACCCTCGGGTCCAACTACGTGGTTCATTGAATAACCACATGTTAAGAATCGCACCGCCAGCTGCACCGATACCTGTCCAAATCGAATAACCGATTGACATTGGGATCGTCTGCAGGGAAATATCTAAGAAACCGAGACTTAGGACGAATGACACGATCATCGCAATGATCGCCCATTTAGTTTTCTTATTAGTATAGTAACCTAAAAAAGTCACTCCTGACATCTCGCTTAGACCAGCTAAAAGTAAAAAAATCCATGCCATCAGTGTGCCCGCCTTTCTTCAAAATCAGTCACCAATTTCAGACCAATGACGCCCATTGTTAGTAACGCTATGAAAACTAACTTGGTCCAATTGAATGACTCATGAAAAATCAGGACTCCGGCAATAACAACAAATAGTGAACCTAGACCAACATAAACGGCGTAGGTTGTACCAGCAGGGATGTTTTTACTGGCGTCGATCATCAAATAAAAACTAAAGGCAATTATCACTACTATTATTAGTGTGCCTATTATTGTGTGGATGTGTTTCATTGCTGAGACCCAAACTACTTCTAAAATGGCTCCAAGCAAGATTTCCAGCCAACTTCTACGCATATCGATCACCCCGAAAAAAAAAGAACAAGCCGCACTAGTCGGCATGCACTCAATAGTCTACTGTTATTCTACTTGATTTTATGTAACTCGGCAATCAATTTAACTCTAATATTTTTCAATGAAAAAATAAATTCGGTATTGAAACGTTTTCATTCTGCAAATCAATTGACTACCTTCGGCAAATCGGCTATCATTTCTATAAATTTTACTCGGTAGACGGGCAAATAATAATAGGAGGATTTTTCATGTCGGCATGGGATACAAAATTTGATAAAAAAGGCTTTACGTTTGATGATGTTTTATTAGTACCTGCAGCAAGTAGCGTACTACCAAATGATGTTGATCTTTCAGTTCAACTCGCAAAGAACATCAAACTACAGACACCAATCATAAGTGCAAGTATGGATACAGTTACCGAATCACCAATGGCAATTGCAATGGCACGTCAAGGTGGACTTGGCGTTATCCATAAAAATATGAGTATCGAGCAACAAGCTGATGAAGTCTTAAAAGTTAAGCGTTCAGAAAATGGCGTTATCATCGACCCGATCTATTTGACCGTCGATGCACCAGTCAGCGCAGCAGAAGACTTAATGCACACTTATCATATCAGTGGCGTACCAATCGTATCGAATACCGACGAATTAAAATTAGTAGGTATCATCACTAATCGTGATCTACGTTTCATCAATGATTACTCAGTCAAAATCGACACAGTAATGACTAATGAAAACTTGATTACTGCACCAGTAGGAACTTCACTCGAAGAAGCAGAAAAAATCCTACAAAAATATAAAATCGAAAAACTTCCATTAGTTGATGGCCAAGGACGCTTGAGTGGACTTGTAACCATCAAAGATATTGAGAAAGTTGAACAATTTCCGAATGCAGCCAAGGATCAATACGGACGTTTATTAGTTGCCGCTGCAGTTGGAGTAACAAGTGACACCTTCGAACGTGCCTCAGCATTATTGGACGCCGGAGCAGATTCCATCGTTATTGATACGGCACACGGTCATTCAGCCGGAGTATTACGTAAGATCTCACAAATCCGTGAAGAGTTCCCAGATGCGACTTTGATTGCAGGAAATGTTGCAACTGCTGAAGGAACAAAAGCACTTTACGATGCCGGAGTCGACGTTGTTAAAGTTGGTATCGGACCTGGTTCGATCTGTACAACTAGAATCGTTGCCGGAGTTGGTGTTCCTCAATTAACAGCTGTTTATGATGCGGCTAACGTAGCACATGAATATAACAAAACAATCATTGCCGATGGTGGTATCAAGTATTCTGGAGATATCGTCAAAGCCTTAGCGGGTGGTGGAAACGCCGTTATGCTAGGTTCAATGCTTGCTGGTACCGACGAATCACCTGGTGACTTTGAAATTTTCCAAGGTCGTCGGTTTAAGACTTATCGTGGAATGGGTAGTTTAGCTGCTATGTCACATGGTTCATCCGATCGTTACTTCCAAAGCGGAGTTAACGAAGCTAACAAGTTAGTTCCTGAAGGAATTGAAGGACGTGTAGCTGCTAAAGGTGCCGTTGGCGACGTGATTTATCAATTGTTGGGCGGACTTCGTTCAGGAATGGGTTACGTTGGAGCAGCTAATTTGAAAGAATTACAAGATGCACAATTTATTCAAATTTCAAATGCCGGTTTAAGAGAATCACATCCACATGATGTAACAATCACAAAAGAAGCACCAAACTATTCAACTAAATAGTTTTCAATGAAAAGCTACTTGAAAGGGTTCTGTTTGAACAACTTCAAGTAGCTTTTTTATGTTTAAAAATTAATTATTTTATTGTTTTCAACTAAAAAAACGCATACTCTTAGGAATGAAAGTAAATTTTCAGGTTCTTTGGAGGGATTTTATGAAAAACAATAAAATAGCAAAAATTGCCGCCGTGACTGTTTTAGCAGTAGCTCCAATCACAGCTACGATTGCTAGTGTCGATACAGTTCAAGCTAGCTTATTAGGTGATATTTTTGGTAATAATGATGCCACATCTGACCAATTAGCTAATGTCACCAATGCTATCAATGGCTTAACTGATCAAACTTATAACGAAAATAACGCCATGCCAAGCACAGCCGAATTTGCTGGGATCGAAGGCTTAAGTGAGAACGGACGGGGAATCTCACCAGTTCAATTTTCTGCAGAAATAGTTTCCATTAATAGTGGCTTAGGTGATGCAGCCCAGTCACCATTGGCCGTTTCAAACGTTCAAAAATTAAAAGTATATGTCTCTGCCAACGATTTAAAAGCCCAAGTTAATAAAGCTGCCGAAAAAGGTAATGGCAATAGTTTTTCATTTACCGTCACTCTCAAAAACGGTGAAAATATTTTAGCAACTAAGAAGTTGACCTATACTAATAATACGAAGGTTGCGACTGATGATGACCCTTCAGTAACGACACCAACGAATAGTTTATCCAATGTCACTGATCTGACTGGTTATCACACCGTTGATCTTGGAGGACAAAAAGATTTTGTTTATGCATTATTCAGTCTGGCTGGGAAGAAATCTAATCGGGGATTAGCTGGAAACACTAGCTGGTATACTGATAAGACTGCCACTGATGCCAATGGTAATACATACTATCGGGTATCGACAGACGAATGGGTCGAACAAGCTAGTGGAGTAACATTCAATTAATAGTTATACAGAATCAGAAGATGAAGCTAAAATAATATAAAAGATATTAAATATTGATGCAATCAAAAAATAAATGACTCAAGCAAATTTTGCTTGAGTCATTTTTTAGTTATTCGTTTGATTTTTAAGATGACTATGACGGTAGCCATACCCGAAGTAAATCGCTAAGCCTAATAATGTCCAGATAGCAAACATTTCCCAAGTGAATGGTTGTAATTGAATCAAGAGGTAAACGCAAGCTAAGAAAGATAAGATAGGGAAGAATGGATAAAGTGGCACCTTAAAGGCCGGTTCCAAGCTTTGGGTATTTTTGTTGTGCTTGAGGAACAAGACTCCCAATGATGTCGAAGAAAAGGCTAGCAACGTCCCAACGTTAACTAATTCAGTAATCTTGTCTAGAGGCAAGACGGCTGCTACTGTTGCTGCAACTAAACCAAATAAGATGGTCGAACCTTTTGGGATACCTGCTGAGTTCAGATTGTTCAATTTCTTGGGGAGAAGGCCGTCACGACTGATAGAATAAATCAGTCGTGTACCACCATAAACGATAACGATCAAGACAGTGGTCATGCCCATTACGGCTCCTAAAGAGATGATCCCGGCAGCCCAATTTTGATGAAGAACTTGAAGGGCATAGGCAACAGGGTCGGAAACGTTTAGTTTGGTATATTTGACGGCACCAACTAAGGCGAATGAAACCAACCCGTAAAGTACGGAAACAATCAATAATGAAGCTATTATTCCAATCGGCATGTTCTTTTTCGGATTCTTAACTTCCTCACTAGCTGTGGAGACGACATCAAAACCTAAGAAGGCGAAGAAGGCGATTGAAGCACCTTTTCCAACTCCGGACCAGCCATAAGGTAGGAGTGGATTGAAATTCTTTGGTTGGAAGAAGAACAGAGCCACGACGATAAATAGCAAGATGACGAAGATCTTGACGTAGACCATTACGGTGCTGACACGGACAGATTGTTTAAGGCCTTGTAAGGTTAAACCAACGACTAAAAAGACTACAATAAAGGCGATCAGATCAAAACCACCGTTAGCATTTCCAGCGGTTCCGTCTGCTGACTGTAAGAACGGTGGCAGGGTGACCCCGAAGCCACTGAGCAGGTTCCTAAAGTAGGCTGACCAACTGACGGCGACTGAAGAGGTCGCAAACAAGTATTCAGCGACTAGTGACCAACCGATGATCCAGGCGATGACTTCACCATAGATGGTGTAAGCATAGGTGTAGGCACTACCGGCCAAAGGGATGGTCGAAGCAAATTCTGAATAACAGAAGGCAGCTCCGATACAGACGATGGCGGCTAATAAGTAAGTGAAGATAACACCTGGGCCCGAATATTTAGCAGCGATGATACCAGGAGTGATGAAAATCCCGGCACCAACAATAACGCCAACTCCCATGATGACTAAATCTTTAGCATTCAAGGAGCGGGTCAATTTTTTATTCGAAGCAAGGGCTGAGACGACATCCTTTTTTTGAAATAACGAGTGCATGATAAATCCCCCAAACGTGTGGATCAGATTCCATTTTCGGCTAGATACTACAAATCATCGATCTTGAAAAAATTATTTCGGTGATTCTTTAGGGTTAGATTATAGCATATTTATATGAGTGAAAAATTAAAAAAGTTATTTCATTTCCGTAACAAAACTTGACGTATTGGCAAATCTAGTGAATTGGATTTATTAAAAAAATTAGTTTTTTGCTTATTTTTCCGCCTAAAACTGGAAGCAGAATACTAAAAGATCGTGCTTGATTTTTCTTTAATATTGAATTAAAAATCATGATGCAAGCATTATAATGGTCATATATGAATGAATTTTAACGAATCACTCGAGGCGTAAATTGAAAAAGAATGAGAAGATTTTTTTAATATTAACTGATGTTTTCATTTTCATCTTGGTGATCTACCCACTTTTTCTTGGTGGAGTAGTTGGTGGATACGATCCTGGATTTCATATGGGAAGGATTCAGTCATTAGCTACCAATCTTGGTAGTGGACATTTTCCTAATCCGATCGGGTTTGAATACCTTCATCATTTTGGATATGGCATTGGCTTCTTTTATGGCAACTTTTTGTTATATCCCTTTGCCATCATCCATCTTTTGGGATTGGGACTCTACCAAACTTATTTATTCATGATCGGTTGTTTTATATTTTTAAATATTTTGACAATCAATTATGTCACGCATAAGTTGTTTCATAATACTTGGGCGACCATTTTATCAGCACCGATTTATTTGAGTGCGACCTATTTTATCACGGTGATTTATGTTCGGGCCGCCATCGGCGAATTAATGGCTTTTGCCATTATTCCCTGGATCTTTTTGAGTTTATTCAAAATCATCCAAGGTGAGCCGAAATATTGGGTCATGTTTGGCATTTCTTTCAGCCTGCTCTTAGTTACCCATATCTTGTCATTTTTGATTGTCACAACCACGGCACTATTGTATGCCGTTATGAACATCATTCCGATTTGGAAAAATAAACCTATCTTATTTTCATTTCTTAAAGGGACTGCACTATTTTTAGGATTATCTTGTGTCTTCTTGTTGCCATTCATTCAGCAATATATGACACAATCCTATGTCAGTACCGCCGTGGCTTCTAACGGCCAATACAGTATCATCGCCGATTCAGCGTGGGTGAAAAAAGTCATCTTCCAGCCCACCAAATATATAACGATCAACGGGATCCGTTTAGCCATCTTAATTGCGATTTCGGTAGTTTATTACTTATATCAAGGATTTAGATATCATTTCAAAAATAAATTGAGCCTCCAATCACTGATCGTCATCGTGCTCTATTCAGCCTTGATATTTTCCAACTCACTTTTAAATTATGCTGTATCTATCTTTAAGCCGATGGTCCTTTTGCAGGCGATTTCCCGAGTTTGCGTCGTTTTGATCCCTTTGTTGACGTTGCTAGTTGCCAATGCTTTGGGAGAAATCATTGGTCACTTTAAGTATTTGAAATTTGCGTCAATTACTGTTTTGTTTGCGCTGATTGCCGTGGTGACCATCATGCTTCCTATCAAAAGTAATCTTGACTTTGTTGCCAATCGTAAAGGACCAATCCCTCATTTCAGCATCAGTATGGGTGAATATGAGCCGAGTGCCTTTATGAATTATCAAAGAAAACAAGGCAATTTTCAAATCAATTCTGACACTTTGGGCAATTCAGAAGATATCGATATTGTCAAAAACAATCACTACGAAGTGGTTGCCAAAATTCATGATAATCAAGGATCACGGACGATCATGTTACCTCGTTTGAATTATCTAGGTTATCAGATCACTATTAAATATAACGGCAAAACTGTTACTAAGCCTGCAACGACCAAGAATGGACTAGTAGCAACGAAGCTACCAAGTTCTTTGAAGTCGGGGACTGTGACGGTCAAATATCGTTTGACGACCTTGAGCAAGCTTGGGTGGGCAATCACCATCGTTACTTTGCTATTCTTACTGGGATACGGCTTTCAAAGAGTTCGACCGCTGAGACGAGAAAATTCTACTAATAAAGTGATACACTCGAAATAAAGATAATTTTATTTGGAGGAGATCACTGTGAAAATAGATTTTGATAAGAAATTCGACCGCTGAGACACTAATTCTTCGAAATGGAATGTTAAGGAAAACGAGCTGCCAATGTGGGTCGCTGATATGGATTTCCAAACTGTTCCCGAAGTTATCGAAGCAATGAAAAAAGACGTTGAGCGTGGTATCTTTGGTTACCAATACGTTCCTGATGAATATTACCAAGCTGTAGCCGATTGGGAAGCTTCAGAACATGACTTTAAAGTTAAAACTGATTGGTTGACCTTTACCACAGGGGTGATCCCAACTATCGGTGATATTTTACGTAATTTGACTGCTGCTGGAGACAAAGTTTTGATCCAAGAGCCAAATTACAATTCCTTTTACCAAGTGATCACAAACAATGGTCGCCAGATTTTGAACAATGAATTAGATTATCAAGATGGCCAATATTCGATCAACTGGCAAGATTTTGAAGAAAAATTGAGTGATCCACAAACAACAGCAATGTTTTTGTGTAATCCTCACAACCCATCAGGTCATATTTGGTCAAAAGACGATCTTGAGAAGATTGCTAAACTGACCTTGAAATATGGTGTATTAGTTATCTCTGATGAGATCCACGGCGATATTTTGATGCCAGGTAAGCAATTCACACCGTTTGCTTCTTTGGACGAAAAATTGACTGGCCACAGTATTTCCTTGATCTCACCAAGCAAGACTTTCAACTTGGCCGTTTTGCACGCTGCTACTGCCATCACACCAAATAAGAACTTGCGTGATCGACTTGAAACAGCCGTTGCCACAAATGGCCACTCTGGCCCTGGTGTTTTGGCCATCAATGGTTCGATTGCCGCATATACTAAAGGTCATGAATGGCTCAAACAATTGCGCGAATATGTGGGTAAGAACCGCGAACTCTTAACTGATTTCATCGACAAAGAGTTGCCAAATGTCAGTTTAGTCCATGGGGATGCCACTTACTTAGCTTGGATCGATGTCCACCAAGTAACTGACGATTCTGCCAAACTAAATGAGTTCATCCGTGAAGAAACTGGTTTGTATCTAGCTGAAGGAACTAAGTATAAAGGTAACGGTAATGACTTCTTACGGATCAATTTAGCTACCAACAGAAGTCGAGTCGAGGATGGTTTGAACCGCCTCAAAGAAGGAATTGAAAAGTTTTCCGCTGAAAAATAATTGTTAACAAATTACTATTAACATCTTCCGTTGATTCACAGTGTGAGTTGACGGATTTTTTTTGTTTTTCGCCGATACTTATTTTTTCATGGTAGGCACTTTAAAGTGCGTACTATTTTTTTCTTTGAATGCCCATTACAATGATCATTGTAAAAAAAATAAGTGAGGTAATAGATGGATGGCAACTAAATATAATTTTTTGAAACCATATACTTTTAAAAATGGCGTTACGATCAAAAATCGGATCGTTATGCCTCCTATGACTGAGGGTGCTGCTTTGGAAAACGGGGCTGTTTCTTTAGATGAATTGAAATATTTTGATATTCATACTGGTGGCGCAGGTATGTTCATTACACCTGTTTTGAATGTTTCTGACGACGGTAAAGGTTTCGAGGGTGAACCTTCAGTTGCTCATGACAAGTTCATGCCTGGTTTGAAGAAGCTTGCTAGTACGATGAAACAAAATGGTACTAAGGATATCATGCAGATCTTTGATGCTGGTAGAATGTCCAATTCTAAGATCTTGCGTGGTGTTCAACCTGTTTCTGCTAGTGAGGTCGCTGCTTTGCGTCCTGATGCTGAAACTCCTCGTGAATTGACTAATGACGAGATCGAACAGATTATCGAAGACTTTGGTCAAGCTACTCGTCGGTCTATTCAAGCTGGATTTGATGGTATTGAATTACACGGTGCTAATACTTATTGGATGCAACAATTCTTCTCACCACATTCAAACCGTCGGACTGACAAGTGGGGCGGCAGTTTCGAAAACAGAATGCGTTTTGCTTTAGAGATCATCAAACGTGTTAATAAAGCTGTTGATGATTATGCTGACGACAAGTTCATCGTGGGTTATCGTATTTCTCCAGAAGAGATCGAAGAGCCAGGTATCCGTTTAGATGATACCTTGAAGTTCATCGATGTTTTAGCTGACCAAAAGATCAGTTACTTACATATCTCAATGGGTTACGCTTGGAGAACATCATTGAACGACAAGTCTGATAAGGAACCTATCATTACAAAGATCCAAAAGACTGTTAACGATCGTTTGCCACTTATTTCAGTTGGCTCGATCGAAAAACCAGCTGATGCTGAAAAAGTCATCGATGCTGGCATCGACTTCGCTGCTATTGGCCGTGAATCGATCCGTGAACCTAAGTGGGTCCAAAAGGTCGAAGCAGGCCAAGAAGACTCAATTCATTATCAATTATCATTGACTGAATTGGATCAACTAGGCATCAATTCTGCCTTCTTTGATTTCATGAATGGCATGAATGCTGACTTACATATGGTCGGCGCTGATAAACCTAAAGATAACTTTGCTGAATACATCGGTGGAGTCGAAGGAAACTAGAGTGGGGCAAACTGCCTTTTGACGCACGTTTCGACCAATTTGATCGAAAAATAAAAAAGCAGTTCTTTCAAGAAAAAAATTGAAGGAACTGCTTTTATTTTGTCTTAGATCTATTCTTATTTAATTATCATCATCAATACTGGTACGACGATCAAACTAAGCAAAGTTGTTTCGGTTACCATGATGGCGGCGTAATCAGAGTCAGCGCCGTACAATCTGGCCACAACTGGAGCGTTGGTCATAACGGGCATGGCTGACTGAATAATGAAGACTTGTTTCATCAATGCTGGTCCAGGTATGAAGATGAACAAGATCGACATCAAAATTGGTGCCATGATGAAACGACCGAACAAGATCCCTAGGTTGTCTTTGTGGAAACTGACATTGGTCAGTCCCGCATGAGCAATTGAGATACCGATGAAAATCATTGACAGCGGAATCGTCAAATTTCCAAGATACTGGAAATCGGTCATTAGAAATCCTGGGAGGTTGATATTAAGCACAACTAAGATCAATCCAATAATAAATCCCAGTAATGGTGGAGAAAAAACCTTTCCCAAAGTCTTTTTGAGACTGAAGGTAGCTGATTTTTCGCCGTCAACTTGGATCAAGTAGGTTCCTAAAGTCCAGAAGAAAGTGGTATTGGCCATATAGTAGACCAAAACATACGGTAAACTTTTTGTTCCGAATAAGGCCATATTAACTGGCAGGCCGACGAAAACTGTATTCGAGTTGAAGAACATTGATGAAAACAGTCCTCGTTTGCCTTTTTGAATGTGTAAAACCTTGATCATGATATATGAGATTCCAATCAAAATTGTCATCGACAAAACTGGAATTGCCAGATCTGGCAATAATTTGACTAACATACTTGCAGTAAAGTCATGTGTGATCGTATAGATCATATAGGTCGGCAAAGCCACTTGCGTAACGATCTTAGCAATCAAACTGGTGGCATCATCCGAGAACCAGCCTCGTTTTGCTAGAAAATAACCAACTGCAATAAGTCCAATGATGATCAGAATACCTTGAACACTTTGGACGAATACTCCCATAAAGCGCAGCTCCCTAAAAAATAATATATTGTCTATCTTACGCTTTTTATACTATTAAATGTTCTTATTTTAATATATTTCTAATAAATATAGTTATATGGTATTTTCCAATTTTGAAGTAAAAAAAGACTTAGGTTGTTGAACCTAAGTCAGTTGAAATCATATTAATTAACAACATCTGAGTCTAAGACCCATTCGTTTGTAGATACACGCCAATAATTACAAATAACGCCATTTTCGTTAGGGGCAGTCTTGTACTCATCGGTATACCAGTAAGTATAATCCTCAACTGAACGAACTGCTGAAATTTGAGGGTCGTTACCTTGGAAGTTATAAAGGTGTGTCACTGGGCCATGATGATGATCTCTTACATAAATTATTCCAGAGTGTTTAGTTACTGTACCGACTGGAATATCAAAATTTGCGGATGCTTGGGCTGTTTGTGTTGCACTAACAACTGGTGCAATAGCAAAGCTAAGTATTGATGCTGAAGCAAGAATTCCAATAAAAGTTTTTGAGAGTTTCATAATAAATAAATCTTTCCATAATTATATTTATGAAATGAGATTTAAAGTAAAAAACATGAATCTAAAAGATTCATGTCGTAAGTGATATTATGTTTAACCTCTGATTTGTGCTCCCAACAAGAAATCACCATTTTCAAAGTCAATTTCGTCGATGTCGTTATAGTTTACCCATTCGTTGGTTGATACTCGATAATATTTCTCACCGTCAAAAACTCTGTATTCATCGGTATACCACCATGAATGGTTTTGAACTCCACGGTTACTCAATGATCTTTGGTTGCCGTTGAATGTCCATAAGAAAACGTTTGATTCACCTGCTTCGAAATTTAAAGCCATCAATGAGCCTGGTGCTTTGACGATAGTTCCGTCAGGTAAGTCATAGGCTGTGGCAGCTTGAGCCGTTTGAGTTTTCTGAGATCCAATAACTGGTGCAACTGCGAAAGTTAACATTGATACTGATGCTAAAAGAACAGATAGTTTCTTTGATAATTTCATACAATAAAACCCCTCATAATTATTTTATAAATATATTTATGAGATAATTATAACACTGTTCATATAACTTTCTGGAGCTAAATTTAGGTTATGAGAGAACTGTATTTTGAAAAAAGGGCCTGGTAATCATTGATTATCAGGCCCTTTAGGATTTATTTTTGTTTATTTGTTTTGAATCTTTGTCTAATGAAATAGAAACAAGTCATAAATGCTAAGAAGAAAACACCTATCATTAATGAAACAGTTGTTTCTGGGTTTAAGAACATGAAGACTAAAATAATCAGTAATGCGGTGATTGACAGGTAGTTACTAAATGGATAAAACGGCATCTTAAAGGGATGATCGACCATCTTATCTTTATTCAGTTTTCTAAAATGTAGCTCACTGAATAAGATAACGAACCAAGGGACCATACCAGGTAAGACACTGGAACTATAAACGACCACGAAAACATCGCTGGAGGTATGGAATAGGACTGGCATCAAGAAATTGATGATCAATCCAATCAAAATACCTAAGGAAATCGTCACAACGGCGATATAAGGTACACCTGATTTGGATATTTTCTTGAATGACTTCGGTAAGTTACCTTGAAGTCCTAAGGTATAGAGCATCCGACTGGCACTGAACATACCAGAGTTACAGCCTGATAATGCAGCCGTTAAAACAACAAAGTTGATGATTTCAGCCGCAAAGGTAATACCGACTTTAGCGAAAGTTTCGGTAAATGGAGAGCCCATTGTACCAAGTTTGTTCCAAGGATAAATTGATACGATCACAAAAATAGCACCAATATAGAAAATCAAGATCCGGCCAACGATAGTTCTAATGGCATGGACAATACTACTTTGGGGATTTTCAGCTTCACCAGCAGTGATCCCGATAACTTCAATACCTTGGTAGGAAGCTACCACGATCGATAGGGCAAAGATGAACCCTTTCAGACCGCCAGTGAAGAAACCACCATTAGTCCACAAATTACTAATACCGACCGGATGGCCATTATTACCAACCCCTAAAAGGATGACCAGTAATCCCATGATGATCATAAAGATGATCGTAATAACTTTAATCAAAGAAAACCAAAATTCCATTTCTCCGTAGGCTTTTACGGAAGTTAGATTAGCTAGACACAGGGTAGCGACGACAATCACGCCGACAATCCACTGCGGTAAATTCGGCCACCAAAATTCTAGGTAGGTACCGACCGCGATAACCTCACTGATACCAACGACCAACCACTGAAAAACATTACTCCAGGCTGTCAGATAACCAACCACTGGATGAATATACTCGGATCCAAATTTCGCAAAAGATCCGGTCGAGGGATCTGTGTAAATCATTTCGCCTAAGGCCCGCATGACCATGTATAAGATCAAACCGGCGATGGCATATGCAATCAAAACAGATGGGCCAGTCCACTTGATAGTTGAGGCCGATCCCATGAACAGGCCGACACCGATAGTCCCACCAAGGGCAATCATCTGCATCTGTCTTGATGATAAACTTCTGTTCAAAGATTTATCTTCCAATAATGTACCGCCTTTCATAAATCTTTTGTTCAACATTTCTGAACAATTGTTTTTGATACTTGCAATAATAATACCTTAAATGACTAATAAAAGCTCTATATTTGACGCTTTATTAGAAATAAATTAAAACGTTTACAAGTTACATAATATCACGATTTATATCTTCTGTTTATAGATTAATGCTATTTATCTATTCAACGTTTTCGATAAATTAAAATAATATAATCAAAATAATGATAATATTTTTTTGGATTATAAATTGTTTATTGGATTTTAAATTTATCAAAAAAAAGCATCTTAATTTTTTTTGACGGCTCAAAATCAGTATTCACAAGTGATTTCATGATATATAGCTAATTGTGGCAAAAATAATTATGTAAGCGTATACAAAAAGTGCGGTTTATTTGGTAAAATTAAATTATTCCAAATATTGTAGTTATAGGAGGGGCTTATGAGAAGAATTAGTTATGCAATAAGTTTGGTTTTATTTTTAGGCATTATTTCATTATTTAGTTTTAATCATCAAACCGAAGCTGCTAATGATTATCCAGTCGTTTTTGTACATGGACTGAATGGTTATGGTGAAAATGAGATCCCTGAATTTCCATATTGGGGTGGTCGTTCTAACAATGTAATTAAGGAACTGAATGATACTTATGGGAAAAAGGTTGCCTATGAGTCAGTAGTCAGTCCTTACGGTAGTGATTGGGACAGAATGTGTGAGCTATATGCCTATCTAAAAGGAGGTACAGTCGATTATGGTTTGGCACATTCACAACAATATGGACATGAGCGTTATGGTAGGACTTATCCTGGGATCTACAAGCAATTGAGCGAAACTGATAAAGTTCATTTGATTGGTCACTCAATGGGTGGTCAGACCATTCGTGATTTTGATTCGATGCTCAGAAATGGTAGTCAAACTGAAATAGCTGCTAGTCAAAATGCTGGGGAAACAGTCAGTCCGCTTTTTGCTGGCAATCATCATTGGATCGCATCAGTGACTTAGATTGCGGGAGTTCATAATGGGACTCCGTTGACCAACACACCAATCAATGAGCTAGTTTCCGATTTGATCAGTACAGGTAATCTTTTAGGAATTTCTTTGCCAAGGGATTCAACTACACTCAAACCACAGGCCACGGATTATAAATTGGATCAATGGGGATTGATCAGGAAACAAGGCGAAAGCATAGTCAAATTCAACAAGCGTGTTATCAATAGTAAAATCTGGTCTACACATGATAATTCAATTTATGATTTATCGATTGCTGGAGCCAATAATATTACTCAAAGAACTGATCTAGCTAGTGATGAGTATTACTTTACATATGCCGGCAATGCTACTAAACAGTCTAGGGTGACTGGTAGAGCAGTCCCTGTTAAAGGAATCGCACCATACTTTAGAATTGGTGCCTCTTATATTGGCAATCAAGGTAATGATCCGAACTGGTGGCCTAGTGATGGTTGTGTTCCTGTTATTTCAGCCAAGGCTCCGATTGGACAGGCGGCTCAAGAGGATCAGACAACTACTAATGGTGTCTTTGATTATTCAGATACATCGAAAGCAGTTAAAGGAATTTGGCAGTACAATCAACCTGTTCAAGGCTGGGATCACAATGATTTCGTTGGTTTAGATGTTACGAAACATCGTGATCGGACCAATGCCGATAAAGTCCAAACATTTTATGAAGATCTCTATGTAAAATTACATGGGCTAAATTCTTAATTAAATGTCTTGTAAAATTTCCCCTGAAAATTTTACAAGGCTTTTTTAGTGAATAAAAAAGCTAAAAAGGGTCTTGTCTTAGAGTGTACTAGAAGGTGTTTAATTGATGGGTAAGCTAAGGAGGACCACCATGACTGACTATATAAACGAATATTTCGAGGGAGAGCGTCCCTTATTCAATGAAAAAAATGCCAATATTATTAATACTACCTTCGGTGAAGGTGAATCACCATTAAAAGAGAGCCGCAACATCAAGTTGAACGGTAATATCTTTAAGTGGAAGTATCCATTGTGGTACAGCAAGCACGTTAGTGTTGAAGATACGATTTTTGAAACGATGTCTCGCTCAGGTATTTGGTATACCGACGATATCTCAATCAAGAACAGTACTTTGCAAGCTCCAAAATTGTTCCGTCGCAGTAACAATATCGACTTGCAGAATGTTCATTTTGCTGATGCCGAGGAAACGATGTGGACTTGTAACAATATCAAAATGGATCATGTCCAAGCTGCCGGAGATTACTTCGGTATGAATAGTGAAAATATTTATGTCGATAATTCTAGCTTTGTTGGAAATTATATTTTTGACGGTGCCAAGAATATCGAGGTCCATAACTCAACTTTCGTCTCTAAAGATGCATTTTGGAATTGCGATAATGTGACTGTTTATGATTCAACCATTAATGGTGAATATTTAGCTTGGAACACTAAACATATCCACTTCATCACCTGTACAATTGAAAGTGATCAAGGTCTTTGTTATATCGATGACTTGAAGATGGACAATTGTAAATTATTACGGACTGACTTAGCCTTTGAGTATTGCTCAAATATTGATGCTGAGATCAATTCTGATGTTATGAGCATCAAGAATCCCATCAGTGGACGGATCCATGCTCAATCAGTTGGAAAATTAATCTTTGACGATCCTGATATTGACCGCAACAAGACTATGATCACACTCGATACAGATAAGGAGCAAGCCGTATAATGTATGATTTTGAAGAGACAATCGACCGTCGTAAAACAGATTCCGTCAAATGGGATATCAAATCCAATGAATTACCTATGTGGGTCGCTGACATGGATTTCCAAGTCGCACCAGAAATAATTTCCGCTATCAAAAATAAAGCCGATCAAGCAGTTTTTGGTTACGAAGAACCACATGCAGATTATTTCAACGCTGTCGCTGATTGGTACGAATCTGAACATCATTTCCGTCCCCAAACAGATTGGATGATGTTCAGTACCGGCGTTGTACCTTCAATTTCATCGATCGTTAGACGAGTTTCCAACGTTGGGGACAATGTCTTAGTTCAAGCACCAGTTTATAATATTTTTTACAATTCAATCGTCAATAATGGGCGTCACGTTCTATCGAGTGACCTCGTATTTGATGGCAATAATTATCAGATCGACTTTACCGATCTCGAACAAAAATTAGCCGAGCCACTAACGACTTTGATGATTTTATGTAACCCACACAATCCCGTTGGTAAGATCTGGTCGAAAGCTGAATTGACGAAAATTGCCGAATTGTGTGTGAAACATCACGTTAAACTTCTCAGCGATGAGATTCACGGTGATCTGACCTTCAACGATGAAGGTTACACGCCAATGTTTTCTCTACCCGCAGACTTGATTCAAAACCTGATGATTTGCGTTTCGCCAAGTAAAACTTTCAATGTGGCAGCTATTCATGCGGCAACAATCATCGTGCCCAATGAGAATTTGCGTTCTTCAGTCAATCGCGGCATCAATTCTGAAGAATTGGCCGAGCCCAATTCTTTTGCTATTCCAGTCATGATCGCGGCCTACGAACGTGGTCATAAATGGTTAGAGGAATTGAAGAAAAAATTGCAAAGTAATCGTCAATTAGTGGCTGATTTTCTTGAGCAAAATATTCCTGAAATCAAATTGATCCCTTCAGATGCAACATATTTATTGTGGATCGATACACAAAATATTTCCGATGATTCAGAAAAATTAGCTAACTTTATTAGAAAAGATACCGGGCTGTATCTATCAGCAGGTAACGTTTATGGTGGGGATGGCTATGACTTCCTACGGATGAACATTGCTTGCCCGACTGAGATGGTCAAGGATGGATTGAACAGATTATCTCAAGGAATCAAAGATTTTTAGAAAGCCCCTTGACTTTTTTCAAAATCGAAGTAAACTTATCAGTAATTTAATTAAATAAATTCTAATTTAGACCTTGAAGAGAAGAGTAGATTATTGAATAGCTGATCCAGTGACCACTGATAGTGAAAAGGTGGCAGTCAAAGGTAATCGAACATGAACTCTGAGTCTTATTTTCGGTGTAAGCTGAAATTACGCAAGGATGCGATATCATCCCAGATTTATTAGTGCAAACTAATGAATTGTTGAGGTAGACGAAAGTCTACGAATTGGGGTGGTACCACGACCACATCGTCCCCATGTTGGCATTTGCTGACATGGGGACTTTTTTTGTCCTCAAAAAAGAAGGGAGTACAGTTCATGACAGTTTTAAAGTTAAATGGTTTTACCAAAAATGGTCCAGAAAATTACCAAGTTATACCACGCTTATCACTCTTGGTATTGAATTTGATGCCAAATAAACAAACAACTGAAAAACAAATCAATCGTCTGCTGACAGAAGTAGCCTCGCCGGTCAGTGTGACTTACATGTATCCCGAAACTCACCAGTGGAAACATGGCAATCAGCGTCAATTGGCTCAAAACTACACTACACTGTCAGCCATCCGCAACAACTATTTCGACGGATTGATCGTCACAGGTGCTCCCTTGGAACAATTGAAATTTTCGGATATCGATTTTTGGCAAGAGTTTGTCCAAATCAGGGATTGGAGCAAAACTCACACGCGTAGTCAGCTGTTCACTTGTTGGGGTGCGCAAGCGGCTTTATATGACGATTATGCTGTCCCCAAGATCGATCTTGAACAAAAGATTTTCGGAATCTATGACAATCAGCTGAAGACCACGCGACTACCAAGGAGTTTTCTAATGCCACAGTCAAGATTTAGCAAAGTTGACGCCAAGGACATTCTCAAGGTTCCTGAGTTGGAGATCTTAGCTGACAATCAAGCGACTGGCCCTTTTTTCATCCAATCGCAAATAGCCAATAGTCTTTATGTTTTGGGTCATCCAGAATATCAGGCCGATACTTTGATCAACGAGTATCAACGCGACAAAACATTAGCACATCCGACCGAGAAGCCAGCTAACTTATCGCTACGAAATCCGTTAGCGAGCTACGTTCGTTGGCATAACAGCAGTTTGAACTTATATCAAACATGGATGGATAAAATTGAAGAGGAGAAATATCATCATGAGCGAAAACAAATACAAATTTGAAACTTTACAATTACACGCCGGACAAACTGTTGACGAGACAGGTTCGCGAGCAGTCCCGATTTATCAAACAACATCATACGTTTTTAAAGACCCACAACAAGCAGCTGACCGTTTTGCACTAAAAGATCCCGGTAATATTTATACTCGTTTGACTAATCCAACGACAGCAGTCTTCGAACAACGTATCGCTGAATTAGAGGGCGGAACATCAGGCGTGGCCCTTTCGACTGGCGCCGCAGCCATTACTTCGACAATTGAAAATATTGCTGGAGAAGGAGACGAGATCGTTTCAGCTTCTACGCTTTACGGTGGGACTTATAACTTGTTTAACGTTACCTTGCCTAAGCTAGGCATCAAAACACACTTCGTTAATTCTGACGATCCCGAAAACTTTGAAAAAGAGATCAACGACCATACTAAGGCCTTGTATTTAGAAAGTATTGGGAATCCAGATATCAATTTAGCTGATTTGCCAGCTATTGCTGAAATTGCCCACAAACACGGTATCTTGTTGATCGTCGATAATACCTTTGCCACACCATACTTGTATCGTCCACTTGATTTAGGAGCTGACGTGGTAGTTGAATCAGCTACTAAATTTATCGGTGGTCACGGTACTTCCATGGGTGGAACAATCGTTGAAAATGGCAAATTTGACTACAGAGCTTCTGGTAGATATCCCGAATTTACGACTCCAGATCCACAATATAACGGTTTAGTCTTTGCCGATCTTGATGGCGGAGCATTCACGACTAAGGTCAGGGCTGAAGTCCTTCGTGATACTGGTGGTGCTATTAGTCCTTTCAATTCATTCCTTTTGATCCAAGGTCTAGAGACTTTGTCCTTGCGAGTTGAGCGTCATGTTGAAAATACTCGCAAGATTATTAAGTTCCTCGACGACTCACCTAAGGTGGCTTGGATCAAATACCCTGAGATTGCTGACAGCAGGTATAAGAGCTTAGCGGATCGTGATTTTTCTAAAGGTGTCGGCTCGATCTTTACGATTGGCTTGACTGGCGGCGAAGAAGCGGGTAAGGCTTTGATTCAAAAATTGAAGTTGTTCTCACTTTTGGCCAATGTTGGTGATGCTAAATCATTGATTATTCATCCTGCATCAACGACTCATGCTCAATTGAATGAGGAAGAATTGCGTGCTACTGGTATCACGCCTGACTTGATCAGAATCTCAATCGGGATCGAGAACGCTGATGATTTGATTGATGACTTGAAACAAGCTCTCGACCAAGTTTAGACAATGCCTGCTATACTGAATGTGATAATTAGAAACGGAGGATTGTCATGTTAGTAAAGGGTTTCTACCACTCACCACTGGGCAAAATCACTATTTTAGGCGATGACCAGGCGATTTTAGGAGTATGGTTCGATCGGCAAAAACATTTTGGTGCCAACTATGATTTGAATGACGTTCCGGAACAAGATACACCAGTCGTGGAACAAGCAAAAAACTGGCTGGATGAGTATTTTTCCGGTAGAAGACCCGCCATTTCTCAATTATCGTTAGCTCCAGATGTGACCGATTTCCGTCAACAAGTATTGAATGTTTTACAAACGATTCCATACGGAAAAACAATGACTTACAAAGAAATCGCTGAAGAAATTTCGCGTAAGCATGATGGAAAATTTGTGTCACCACGTGCGGTGGGTGGCGCAGTCGGCCATAACCCGATCTCAATCATAATCCCATGTCACCGAGTCGTCGGCAGTGATGGTAACCTAACAGGATATGCTGGCGGAATCGATCGAAAGATTCAGTTGTTGAATTCTGAAGGGGTCAGCTGTGACGGTAAAAAACAAACTTTAAAAGCTTAGAATACAATTCAATCGAAAAGACAGACCATTTGGTCTGTCTTTTTTGATTGTTTTAAGGATTCATCTTGTGTTTAAAATCAACATTCTTAAAAGTTAGGTAATTGATATAGAGCTCAAAAATATCGTTAAAGTTATGAATATCTAAGTTAAAAAATTCAGAGATCTTATTCAAACGATAATTCGTGGTATTCCGATGAATGTGTAAATGTTTTGAAGTCTCGCTTACGCTACCGCTGCAATTGAAATATTCATCGAGAGTTTGGATCAATTCATGTCCGTTGTCGGTCTTATTTAATGAAGTAAATAAATCGAGTATATCAGGGTCAGCTATATCTTTCGTCGACAATAATTTATCGATAAAACGGACATTTTTATAATAGGGCGATTTATTCAGTTTGAAGATCTTATTGATTTGAACGGTATTTTCAGCTTGTTTCAGACCGGTACCGATCCTTGTGGTTTTATTGCTGATGCCTATTTTTAATTCGTGATTGAGGCATTGTTGGAGATAGTTCTGCATCAGGTTTTGTTGTGATGTGATCACAATGATTTTTGATGGTGAGATAGAGATCACGAAATCATTTTCATTATATTTAATGTGAGAATGATGGTGATTTTCAATTACGATAACGAATCTTTTAATGTCAATATTGATTTGTCAACTTGCAGCTTCACTGACTAAATCAGGATGATTTTTTATATCATCGGTTACCTCTAGCCATTGATATAAAAACCTATTTAAACGGTTTTTGTGTTTTTCACGCATCTGATTGTTATAACTTTGTGAGATCAGTAATTCGGTCGCGACCTTCAATAATGAAGCTAAACGTGTGACGGTATTCGGATCACCGGTGATGCCAACGACACCGATGATCTTTTTTTTGAATTTGACGGGCATATTGACCCCGGGCTGACCGTGATTACCGTGTGAATGAAGCATTGGCAAAGTTTGACCACTCTTGATTGAATCAAGAGAACCGACGTGTAAGGTATTGATCCGTGATTTATCACCACTGGCGATGATATAGCCGTGCTCATTCATGATATTGATGTTATAAGGGATGGCCTGCATCATACGATCTACGATTGATTGACCCAGTGCTGGCTCTAATCTCATGATTTCAACTCCTTCAACTTGTACAAAAATACACAATCAGTAAGCGGTTTAATGAAAATCTTATTTATAAACGCTTATCAAAAAACTGTGCGCCTGATTAATTTATAAAAATGTCAATTTTTTATTTGTTGATATATCAACGATTATATCGTTGTTTTGGTTTATAGACAAATAATTTTTGTGCAACTGAACATTGATTGGAAAACGTTCTCAAGCTATCATATTTATTGTCAATTAATTGGAAATGTTTTAACAAACAGATGGGGAGTAAGTGGAATGACAATTGCCTGGTGGGCAGCGCTAATTGGTTTAGCATTAGCGATTATTTTGATTTTATTGAAGATTAATCCGGTCTATTCTTTGATATTTGGAGCCATAGTCGGATGCTTGATCGGTGGGATGGACTTAGTTCAGACTACTAATATCGTTATTAAAGGAAGTTCTGGTGTTATGGGCACCATCATTCGAGTTATCTCTGCAGGTGTATTAGCAGGGGTCATGATGGAGTCTGGTGCCGCCAATGTTATTGCTAGGAGTATCGTTAAAAATTTCAATGATAAATTAGTTATTTTGGCGTTAGCTTTATCAACTTTGATTTTGACAGCTGTGGGTATTTTCATTCCTGTCGCTGTTTTGATCGTTGCACCAATCGCTTTAGAGGTTGGTCAAAAAATGAATTATAGTAAATTATCACTATTAGTTGCACTTTCTGGCGGTGGTAAGGCTGGTAACATTATTTCGCCAAATCCAAATACGATTGCGGTGGCTAAGGGATTCAATGTCGATTTAGCTCAAGTTATGATCGCTGACTTTATCCCAGCAATCGTCGGATTAGTCGTTACGATTGTTTTGGCATTGATTGTCAAAAAAAGAGGATCTTTTATCCCTAAAGATATGAAATTCAATACTAGTGAAGAAAAAAATCTACCAAGTTTGAAATCAGCTATCGTGACGCCAGTCGTTGCGGTCGTTTTATTGTTGATCACACCACTAGGTGATATCTTAGGCATTAAAGCTATGTCAGCGATCAACTTAGATGCGATGTATATTCTACCTATCGCTGGTTTAGTAGGAGCTTTAGCAATGGGGCGTGGTAATAAATTTATTAGTTATATGAGTAAAGGCCTGTTGAGAATGACTGATGTTGTGATGATCTTGATCGGTGCCGATGCAATTGCTGGACTGATTGGTGCATCTAATTTGCCACAAAAAGTGGTCGAAGTCGTTCAAGCTGGAGGAATCTCTGGTACATTATTAGCACCTATCGCTGGTATTTTGATGGCCGCAGCAACTGCATCAACATCAACTGGTGTAATTTTAGCTTCAAACTCGTTTGGAAAATCGATCATGTCTTTTGGAATATCCGGAACTGGTGCCGCTGCAATGGTCCATACTGGTGCAACGGTGATTGATCAATTGCCACATGGTAACTATTTCCACGTCACTGCTAAAGCCGTTAATATGGAATTCAAAGAAAGAATGAGCGTCGTATTTTGGGAAATGCTCGTCGGACTATCGATGACTATCGTTGCAACCTTGATGTACGGAAACTTTTTCTAGGAGGGAATATTAATGAAAATCGTATTGGCACCAGATTCATATAAAAATTCATTAACAGCTAAACAAGTTGCCCAAGCAATGGAAAATGGATTGAAAAAAGTTTTGCCGGAAGCAGATTACGTTCAAGTACCAATGGCTGATGGTGGCGAAGGAACTGTTCAGTCATTGGTCGATGCTAAACATGGTCAACTGTTATCTGAACAGGTGATCGACCCACTTGGAAAAGAAACTACCGCACATTTCGGTTTGATCGACAATGGACAGGTTGCCGTGATCGAAATGGCTGAAGCTAGTGGTATTCAATATGTTAATGATGAAACAAAAGACCCTTATGTAACTACAACCTATGGAACAGGACAATTGATCAAGGCGGCTATTGAAACTGGTGCTAAGACAATCGTCATCGGAATCGGTGGTTCAGCTACTAATGATGGTGGAGCCGGCATGGCTCAAGCTTTGGGAGCTAAATTATTAGATAAAAATGGTCAGGAATTAGCATATGGTGGTAAGGCTTTGGTTGATTTGGAGAAAATCGATATTGGTCAAATGATGCCCGAACTAAGTGATGTTAAAGTTATCATTGCTTCAGATGTTACCAATCCGTTGACAGGTGAAAAGGGTGCTTCAAATGTTTTTGGACCTCAAAAAGGTGCCACTCCAGAAATGATCTCAGTCCTTGATAAGTCGCTCAGCCATTATGCTGATGTCATCAAACGTGATTTAGGAAAAGATTTAGAGCACGTTGAAGGTGCTGGTGCTGCTGGTGGATTAGGAACAGGATTACTTGCTTTCACCAATTCAGATATGCAGCCTGGTGTTGAGATTGTCGTTTCATATACTGGCTTAAAGGATTTTGCCAAAGATGCTGACTACGTCTTTACTGGTGAAGGTCAGATTGACTTTCAAACTAAGTATGGAAAGACCCCAATGGGAGTCGCCCAAGCTGCAAAAAAAGCTAATCCAAAAGTTCAGGTGATCGCAATTGCCGGATCTGTCGGTGAAAGAACAGAAGAACTGTATCCATTAGGGATCGATGCAATTTTCAGTTGTGTACCAGGTGTCGAAGACCTTGATAAAGCTATTGAAGATACTGATCCTAATATTCAAAAAGTGATCAGTAATATCGGTCGCCTGATCAAGCTCAATACAATTAAATAGTTTTTGAATGTAAAAACGCAAAAAACGTCCAAGATTGGACGTTTTTTTTATTGCTTGATCACATCTTCGATATGGTCAATTAATTGAGGCCAACTATTAGTCAAAACTGATTTTTTGACTTCTTCAGGAAAGCTGATTTTTTGTTCTACGTTTTTTATTTGATACTCTAAAGCATTTCCTAGGCGTTGATAAAATGCTGGTAGGTCTGAATTGATTGGTTCATCTTGGTTCCTAAGTCTTGGTAGATCGACGTAAGTGATGACATTGCTATCGTTAACTGTCTGACCTAATTGTTCTTGCAAAGTAGGAATGGTGGTTACCACTACCCGTAAGTCACAAGCTAGCGCCTCGATTGCGACTAAACCAAGTCCCTCATAATAAGAAGGTAAGATAAAGATATCGCATTTTCTATATAAGTCGGCTAAGGCTTTTTGATTAGGAACGTTATAAAGCTTAATTTGAGGATTTTGCAGGAAGGGCTCCAAAATTTTGTCAGCCTCAGCAGATGCGTTACCAATTAAATGTAAAGTGGCATTTGGGAATTGAGAACTTATTTGATCGAAAACTTTTGCTAGAGCAAAGACACCTTTGGCAGATGAAATTTTACCGGCATAAACCAAATCGATACCATCCTTATTTGGTTTTTTTCCTGGATAAAATATTTCTGGATCAAAGCCACCACCAATAACTGTGATCTTTTTTTCTGAAAATCCATAAAGAGTGTATAACTGACTGACCTGAGGATGACTCAAAGCAAAAACATGAGTCAATTTATTTAGACCGACAACATATTTTTTAAATAAGTCGGGATGTTGATTAGCCTGGCGGATATCAGTCCCATGACAAAAAGCGTAAATCGGGATACCGTCAGTTTCTTGACAGACCAATGAAGTCAAAAACCATAGATGATGACAGAATATAATATCTGGTTGGAACTCAGCGATAGCTTGGTGAAGAGCTTGTTTAAATACTTCTTGCCAGTTGTGGATCATTTCTGGTGTCATTTCACCATAAACGGTGCTCTGATAAGGCATGACGTCACTCATTCCTGGCAATGGGAAATCACAGGTGGCATTAGGGAAAGTGACTGAGAACTGTTTATCTTCAGAAATTAGATTGTATTTGAAGTCGGGATAACAGCCATAAATACATGCCTGGTCATATTTTTTCTGTAATCCTTTGATGACGTTTGAAAAATAAACGCCACTACCAGTTTTAGCTGGTAGTTGTGCTTGGATATGTAAAATTTTCATTTTGGTTCCCCCAGTTGAGCAATTTTATAATCAACACGCACTCGTTGACCAACCGCAAAAATTTTGCCATTGTTCAAACAAGTAACTTGAAATTCTTGTCCGTTGTATTTGATACGGTAATCAATCGTCGAACCTTGGAAAAAGACTTTTTCAACGATGCCTTGACCATCGTTAGATTTGGTTAAATGAATATTCTCCGGTCGAACGTAGTCGTCATCAGACAAAATATTTGTCTCACCGATAAATTTCAGAACAAACGTATTCTTAGGGTTGGTATACAATTCTTTTCCCGAAGAGATCTGTTGAATGTGACCTTTATCCATCAGCAAAATCCGGTCGCCAATGGCGAAAGCTTCCTGTTGGTCATGGGTCACAAAAATCATCGTCATATTTAACTCTTTTTGCAGACGACGAAGTTCCTGTCGCATTTTTAAGCGTAATTTTTCATCGAGGTTGGAAAAAGGTTCATCCAACAACAATAATTTGGGTTCAACAATCAAGCCCCGTCCCAAAGCGATTCGTTGCTGCTGACCACCGGATAATTCTTGAATCCGCGAATCAGCATAGGGCTCCATCTGTAAAAGTTTTAACATCTGCAAGGCTTTTTTACGTGCGTCAGCATGACTGATCTTCTGAAATTTCAGACCGTACATGAGATTTTTTAAGACATTCATGTGTGGGAATAAATTATAGGATTGGAAAACCGTCGTAATATCACGATTTTCAGGTAGGACTTCAGTAATATCTTGATTATCCAGCTTTATGTCTCCTTGATCTATTTTTGTAAAACCGTTTAGACAAGACAGCAAGGTACTTTTACCACAGCCACTAGGTCCCAATACAACTAGAATTTCATTTTTTTGGACATCAAAGGAGAGTGAATGTAGAACAGTTTTATTTTGATATTTTTTAGTTAAGTCGTGGACTGAGAGAAACATGTTTTTTACTCCTTTCACTAAGGTGGATCAGCAAGAAAACGATGCCAGCCATGATTACACAGATCAAAATGATCATACAAGCTATCACCGCTGCGACTTGATATTCACCGCGTTGGACGACATCGAACATTACCAGTGTCATCAAATTTTGACCTGGATGAACTAGGAAAATAATTGACCCAATGGTGGTCATGGTACTGATGAAACCATTGAGAAAAGTCAGGGCGAAGCCTTGTTTAGTCATCGGGAAAAAGACGTCATTCCATTCATTTAAGACGGTCCCACCGAGATCATGGACCGTTTGAAAGTAAATCGGATGGACTTGATTGACGGACGCCTTGGCTGCTTTGGTCGCGAAGGCGACTTGCTTGAAAATGACATTGATAACAACAATTGCTGTCGTACCAGTGATTGCCAAAGGTGGTTTGGAGAAGGCATATAAATAACCGAGTCCGAAGAAGGTCCCTGGCAAAATATAAGGGAAGGTACCAATCATCTCAATCAGGCGCATCCACTTGCTGTTACGGACTTGGCCGTAATAAATAATGAAGAGACTGATCAAACTACCTAACAATCCGGCAATGATGCTGTAAATTATCGTCCGAAAGATGGTGTCGTTAAGGTAAATTTTAGAAGCTATCAGCGGTTGCCAAGATAGTTGGAAATGCCCCATATTTTTGACAGTGATGGCATTGATGATGATTGAGCCATACTGCAATAATAGCGCTAGGTAGAATAGCAGTGATAGAACAGCGGTGATGGGGAAGATGAAACCTTTTTTGGACAAAGGGATGCCCAACTCGCCACTGGCAGTGCCATGATGAACTGACGAAATATCTCGATCATATTTTATGTAGAGGAAAAAGCCAATCAAGGCTGGTATTGCTAATGTCAAGTTGATTAGGGCTGCTCGATGAATGTCTCCAAAACTGATCACGGCAAAATACCCTTCACTGGCTAACATTTTGAAACTACCACCGATGATGGTTGAAGTTTGAAAATCGGCTAAGCTGCGGATAAAACTGATCAAAGTTACAACGACTATTCCGGGACGCAATAATGGGAAAATGACATCTTTAATGATGGCGTCTGTCTTAGCACCCAGACTGCGAGCACTGTTGATCATACTTGGCTCGATTTTTTTCAATAAACCTATTAAGACTAGGGCGTTCAAAGAAGTGAAACTGAGTGTCTGCATTAAGATGATACCTTGTGGTCCGTAAGGATTGATCGTTAACTGCAAGAGGTCGTGTGTGATCATTCCCCGACGACCAAACAGTGTGATGTAGGCTAATGAGGTTACAAATGGTGGCGAAACCATGGTCACTAGTAAGAATAAACGCAAGATCTTTTGCTTTTGTTTAGATAAAAAGGCAAAATTGATGGTTACAGCAACTGAAAAAATCAGCGATAAAACCATGGTGATCAAAGCAACGACTACTGAATGCTGAGTAAGTACAAAATTTTCCGACCAGAAATCAGTGATCTTTTGGCCAGTTTCACTGAGTGATTGCACAAAAATGCTTAAGTAGGGATAGAGAATAAAAATCAGGATACTAAGGGTGATTATGAGATAGACAAATTTATCGATGATAAAACTTCCGAGATGTTTTTTAGACATTGATTCTTCCTTCTTTAAATAAAAAAGCTGAGTTCAACTCAGCTTTTGTTACGTTATTTATCTCCGACCATATCTGACCATTTATTTAAAACTGCAGTTCTATCAGAGCCAAACGATGATAGGTTTTCTTTCATCAAATCTTTCTTGTTAAGGCCTAAATCAAGTCCCTTAACACCTGGCATGATAACTTGGTCAGTATCTTTACCGTCGAGTTTAGTCAATTCTTTCATGTTCTTTGGTTCTAACATGAAGTCGATGAATGCTTCGGCAACTTTTTTACCAGGGGCATTCTTGAAGACAGCGACTCCTTCAGGTACCCAAGGAATGCCATCCTTTGGATAAACAACGGTAAGATCGTTTTGCTTGGCAGCATCAAATGCCATTTTATCGACGGGGATGACACCTATTCCAAATTCACCGGAAGCTGTTTTTTCCTGTGGATCCTTACCACGTTTACCATAGAAGGAAATATTCTTGTTTACTTTGTTCCAGTATTCCCAACCAGCTTTTTCACCTTTTTCGTCGATGATAGCTTTGACGATGGCGTACATTGTTCCGGAAACTGATGGATCACTCATGATGATCTCACCTTTATATTTGCTCTTGGTTAAATCGTTCCAAGTTTTTGGAACTGGCAAGTTCTTTTCTTTGAGAACTTTTTTGTTAACAACGAATCCGCCGACTGTTAAGCCTTTAGATAACCAATAACCATCTTTATCACGGTACTTACTGTTGATCTTGTCAATCGAATTTGATTGGTACTTTTCCAATTGATGATCTGTTTTAGCCTGTTCGAAAGCATCAAGGCCACCACCGAACCAGAGGTCGGCCATTGGTTTGCTTTTATCAGCTTTCATTCTGGCAAGAACTTCACCACTGGACATCGAAAGTACCTTGACCTTAGCGCCAGTTTGCTTACTGAACTTATCAAACAATGGTTGGTATGCATCAGATGTCGCCACGACGTTCATGGTTTGACCTTTAAATTCTTTAGTAGTTTTTTGCTTGTTCGAATTATCGCTATTGCTCTGTTTGGAACCGTTACCACAAGCGGTAACTAGTATGATCCCCAAGAACAATACTAATAATAAGCCGATTTTTCTAATCGTTTTCATTCCCCATAAATCCCCCTTTTTAACACGTACTAATAAATTGTAGCGTATTATTTATTAGATAACAATGACGTGTTAATTAATTCACACTCTTAAAACAATCGGTCATAATTGATTTAAAACAGCAAAAAAGCCCAAACCAGTTTCTGTTTTGGGCTTAATGGTTGATTCTTATTCTTCAACTTCGGATTGTTCTTTATTAGTTGAATAACTATATTTATTATTTTTTTACGTTCTCTAATGAAGTAGAATGCCGTCATGAATAACAGGGAGACCACATTAACCAGTAGTGAAATGGTTGTTATTGGGCCTTCATTAATTTATAAAAAATACACAATCATTCGCTTTTGGGTTGAAAATGACTTTTAAATATAAACAGCATCAAGCTGTACGAATGATTAATTTTCGGAAATGTCTATATCGAAACAGAATACAAGATATAAAGCAATTACTGCATCTAGTTAGTTGTTATATTTATTGGAATAATACCGAGAGAATATTGATCAACCAAAAAGGTTTTACCTCTGTTGAATACAGAAATCGAGCTATGATATCTTAACAAAAATTCTTATTCAAACATCTAACGTTTTTAAGGTACTTCAATTTTTTGGTAGTTTTTTAAGTGTTATAAATCAGTACGGTCAACGGTTATCAATCGGTAATTGGAAACATTAATAGTCAGGACCACTTATTGTGATTTGCAAGTAACATAGTAGCTTTTATCTTTTCTGGATACCTTGCAATCATGACAGTGCAAGGTGATTTGGAACCGTTTCTCAATTTCTTTAGGAGTAAGATTGGTACCTAACTTTTTGTTAATGTGTTCATAGACCAATTGGTTATATTTAATATTCTTGATAATTTCTGGTAGCACAATAGACTCAAAAAAAAGATTAGGTTCCTTAACCTAATCTAAATTTAACATTTTAATTAATTTTAATATTGACCAGTTTCAAAGTTAACTGTATCAAGATCATATTTGATAACCCACTCATTTGTTGATACACGATAATAAGTAACAATATGACCATTTCTGTCAGGAGCAGTTTTGTATTCGTCAGTATACCACCAAGTACCATTTTCGACTGAACGAACAGCCGAGATATGAGGTTGATTACCCTCAAAGTTATATAGATGCGTTACGTTATCAGAGTCGTCATACACACGGATTGTTCCGGGTGCTTTAGTAACAGTACCAACAGGGATGTCAAAATCCGATTCTGATGCTTGGGCTGTTTGTGTAGCCTGAACAACTGGTGCAATACCAAAGCTAAGCATTGATGCAGAAGCAAGAATGCCAATAAAAGTTTTTGAAAGTTTCATAGAATATAAATCCCCCTAATAAGATTATATAAATTTAATTATAATGTTAGTATAGCACTTTATTTGTTCTGGTACGGATCAAATATTCAAGAATTTACACATCTATAAGAGATGAATCATTTATTTGTCTAACGATCGTAAGGCCTTATTTCTGGAATTAGTTACTTATCATATATTGAATATTAATTATGAGTATAGTACATGCAACTGTTATCGGCCTAAACTTAATAATAGCGACTAAGAAATTCATTCAGAAAGATTATCTGTCAATAATTCAGATAACAACCAAAATAATACTTCAGTGAATAATCAAGCTCCTCAAATCTCGAATAACCGAACACAATCGATGAAGTTGATTTTCAGGCTGAACCTTCCGAACTATTCAGATTTTACCAATGACATAATTATCTCTATTGGTTTAGGGGGCCCATGAATAGTAATTCAGAAAAATATAGTAATAATCAAGAGATAGGGACAACCGGCGCTGCTCCAAACAAGCATTCAGTAGCGCAAGCCGACGAATCCATTGCTCTGTCTGATACACAAACGCGGACACAAGTACAACTAATAATAGGAAAAAACCATTAATTCAGTTGAGAATATAATACCCCTTAGGTAACAGATTAAATAATAGAAAATTTGTTATCTAAGGGGTACTTTTTTGAATTTTTTAAGATTTGATAACTCATTTGAAAGCTTTTGACACCAATAATTATTCTTCAACTTTAGATGAATCATTTTCGACGGGATAATTATTTTTCTTCCGTTCACGGATAAAGTAGAGTGCTGTCATAAATAACAGGAAGACCACGCCAACTAATAGTGAGATGGTTGTTTCAGGATTTAAGAACATGAAGATCAAGATAACTATCAAAGCAGCAATTGATAAGTAGTTGCTGATTGGGAACCAAGGCATTTTGAACGGATGTTGACTCATTTTTGCTCGGTTGATCTTTCTGAAACGCAATTCACTGATCAAAATAACGAACCATGGGACCATTCCTGGTAGGACACTAGAACTGTAAACAATTACGAAAATATTGCTCGAAGTATGGAAGATGGCTGGCAATGCATAATTTAACATTAGGCCAATCAAGATACCAGCTGAAATAGTAATGACGGGAATATATGGGACTTTATGTTTCGAGACTTTTGTAAAAGCCTTGGGCAAGTGCTTTTCAAGTCCCAGAGTATATAGCATCCGGCTGGAACTAAAGATACCAGAATTACAGCCCGACATAGCAGCTGTCAGCATTACGAAATTAATGATCATCGCTGCAGCAGTAATACCTACTTTGGCAAAAGTCTCAACGAAAGGTGAGCCCATTGTTCCTAATTTATTCCAAGGGTAAATCGAAACGATCACGAAAATTGCCCCGATATAGAAGATTAAGATCCGACCAACAATCGAACGAATAGCTTTGACAATGTTTTCTTGAGGATTCTCGGCTTCACCTGCGGTGATTCCGATAACTTCAATACCTTGGTAAGAGGCAACAACGATTGAAAGGGCAAAAATAAATCCTTTCAGACCACCAGTGAAGAAACCACCATTGGTCCAAAGATTACTGATCCCGATAGGGTGTCCGTGATTTCCAAATCCAAAAATGATTACTAATAGTCCAAAGATGATCATCATGATAATTGTGACAACTTTGATCAAGGCAAACCAGAATTCCAATTCACCATAGGCTTTAACTGACGTTAAATTAGCGATACAAAGAGTTATAACGATTACTGCTCCAGCGATCCATTGGGGCATATTGGGCCACCAGAAAGCTAAGTAAGTCCCGACAGCAATAACTTCTGAAATTCCAACTACTAAATACTGAAAAACGTTACTCCATGCAGTCAAGTAGCCAACAACTGGATGGATATATTCTGAACCAAATTTTGCAAATGATCCTGTTGATGGATCGACGTAGAGCATTTCTCCTAGAGCACGCATGACCATATATAAAATCAAACCAGCTAGGGCGTATGCCAAAAGAACAGATGGACCTGTCCATTTGATAGTTGAAGCAGATCCCATGAATAGACCGACACCGATAGTTCCACCCAGTGCGATCATCTGCATCTGACGAGAGGAGAGACTCCTCTTTAAAGTTTCTTTTGCCATTTTGTTCCCCTTCTATGTTCACGATTAGTGAACACTTGTTGTAATATCGGATACTATGTTACTCTTTTTCGAGATTTTAGCAAATAATATTTTTATAAAGGTGATTTTTAAAAGTCATCTTGGAAATATATTTCGAAAAGTTATTAATCTTAAAGTTAACTATAAGTAATTATGATATATTTAATTTGAATTCAATTAATTTAGGAGATTGTAATTATGAAAGTTATCAAAAAGATTGGTTTGGCTTCTATTGCGGTTGCTACAATGATTTCATTGACAGCTTGTGGAGGGAATAATCAAAAAAATTCTTCAAAATCACCAGATAAAACTGAATCGGTGACAAAGAAGGGGTCTGAACATACCAAAAGGGTTAATAAGCCTTCGAATAAAAAAGCAACAGAACAAAGAAGTAAATCTGAACAAGCAACACAGGCTAGCAAACCTAAACAAACGATTGAGAAGACTAATGACTCTAGCAATAATCAAGCAGGCAGCAATAATTCTCAAACTAGTGCTGACAATGGTGTAAATAATACGCAAAAGACGACCCAACAACCGGCGGGTCAAACAGGGCAAAAAGGTTCTGAACAACAATCAACTAACCAAGATTCAGCGGTAAAGATCCATAACGCTAATCAAGCTGCAGATTTAATGGTCCATTCAATGGGGTATTCTTATAATCGTGGACAGTATCAAGGTGTAGCTGAAGCTGATGGGTATCACGTTAAGTCGACTGAAAATCAATATAAGCAAGAAGAATATATCGTTAAACCAAATGGCGATGTTTACAATATGGATGGCAGTTTAAATGCTAAATTTGCTGACTTGATCAAACCAACTCAGAATCAGCCTGATGGTTGGAGTGGTGCACAAAAATAACAAAAAGCCTTTAAGTCAGACAGTAATTGTCTAACTCAAAGGCTTTTTGTTAAATAATATCTAAAGTAGTTTCTTTAGTTGGTTTTGGATAAATCTTATCAAGTAGTTCTAACTCGTCTTTGCTGAATTCAATTTCGGTGGCATGCAAGTTTGATTGGAAATGGGCAATGTCACTAGTCTTTGGAATGCTTAAGACATTGTTATTTCTAATCACCCAGGCGAGCAACAATTCAAAAATTGAAATATGCTTTTGAGCGGCTACTTGGCCAACATCATCTTTCAGAGATAAGAATTCATTCTTATCTGATCCAAAAGGAGAGTAGCCAACGAAATACATTTGATGTTCTTTTTGGTAAGGCAAGATTGAATATTCAACGCCACGACTAGTCAAGTTATATAAATCTTCATTGATCTGACAATTTTGACCGTCAGGAACCTCAGCTAGTTCTTTTAAATCAGCTAGATTGAAATTGGATACGCCCCAACTTTTAATCAATCCTTCTTTTTTAACTTCTTCAAGGCCTTGGACCGTTTCAGCTAGAGGAGTGTTCCCACGCCAATGTAGCAGATATGAATCCAAATAATCAGTTTGAAGTCGTTTTAAACTATTTTCGAGACTCTGCTTGATTAATTTAGGTGTGGCATGATTTGGATAAAATTTGGAAATGATTTGAAATTTATCACGATCGAACCCTTTGATGGCCTTACCAATTAAGGCTTCGGACTTGCCGTCACCATACATTTCGGCAGTGTCAATCACGTTGACACCATGATTTAGGCCGTAGCGTATGATTTCCATTTCTCGTTGTGATTTTAATAGATCACCTTCACCGATACGCCAAGTGCCCATACCGATAACGGAACTTTTTCGATGGTTGAATGTTATTTCTTTCAAGAGCTTACCTCCAGTTCATCTCTATATATTAAAAATATCATTTAATTTATTTAATGCCAAATATTCGGTTAACAGTTGGAATAAATAAAAGTTGCATTCTTTCGATTAATATTATTAATAGTTGTAAAATACCCATGAGATTATATAGCCGCCGAAGTATTGTCTTTTAAGGAGATTATTAAGATGAGAAAAGGTGTAATTATCGTAGGATTGCTCAGTGCGATGATCCTGAGTGGATGTGGTCATACCAATGGTTCTACCAGTGCCTCAAGCCCGACCAAGACTGCCGCTGAGAAATCCTCAACGGTCAAATATTATCAAAAGTTGTCCAAAGCTGATAAGCGAGAAATCAAATTTGCCTTTAAAGCTAAAAAGTTAAAGTCCGACTTCGATGTTTCAGCTACGGTGAAAAATGAGTCGAAGCATTCAGTCAAATTTAAGTTGTCTGACTTCAAGGTCCTGCGTAGTGATGGGACTTATAGAAAGTCGAGCCGCGAAGAAAAATTAGTGGTCAAACCACATGAGACGGTCGACATCAAGCACCTATTCACTGGTTTTTCAGCCACATTTTTGAATAACTCTGGTAACTACTTTGTTTATAAAGATAATGAAAATAAATTGAGTAGATTCAATTTTGAAATTGCTGTGGGAACTGCCACAAAGCAAGCTAATCAAATGACAACAACTAATGGCTATAAGCCAACGACTAACTCAGAGGCTCCAGCTGCTACTACGTCTCCAGAAAAAGGTGGATCATCGAGTTCATCAGGTTCATCGGGTTCATCTACGGCCACACAAGCTCCAGCTAAGACACCAGAAACGACTAATCCCAACGCTACGGCAACAGTTCTGACTAGTCCTGAAATGGCTACTTATTTATACATGCATTCCATGGGCTATGCCACATCAATAGGATTACGTGATGGTATTACAACAACGGCTACAGGAAATGGTGGCTACAAAGTCGTTGATAGTGAATTCCAGACTCCAATTGTGACTTACTACAATCGTGCGGGTGATGAGATCGATGCTAATGGTAACGTGATTTCTAAATTTGCTACATTGGCAGGCCATACAGCCGCAGAACCAGATGGATTTGTTTATAACGGAATTAATTATAGTAAATATTAACTTTAAAAAAATAGGCAGATCATCGAAAATTCAATTTTTCGATGATCTGCCTTTTCTTGCACTCTTTTATTACAACAACATATTAACTAATTTTTTCAAATCTTGTTTTTCAGGGATATTTGGTAGCATATTGATATCAAATATTGCTTGATCTTTATATTCTTTGACCATTACTTGAGCCGCATCGACACCGTTATCAATGATGTATTCAGCTGTTTCTGCTAGTTCTTTTTCGCCACTGCGACCAGCCTGAGCAACTTTGTTCATAAAATCTGGACCGGCTTTAGAAACAGCAAAAATAGTTGCAAGGGTGAATTCGCCACTTTGTAGCATGTACAAAGGACCAAATTGTTCTTCAGTCGTATTGATTCCGATCAAATCGAGAATCTCGCTTTTGATCTGATAGGCCAAACCGATAGTCCGACCGATTTGACCAGCTGAATCGACTACCACATCGTCAGCATGAGTAGCTTGGGCACCAAAGCGACAAGCAAATTCAAACATGACAGCTGAGCTAGCTTCGATTCGTTTAACGTATTCAGCGACATCTTCAACTGGTTTGACCATTTGTTCGTCAGCCATTAATTGATTTGTAGTGATCTCTTGAACGGCATCGATCTTGCCTTGCAAGTCGTCATCGTCCGCTGAACATTTCCGAAATTCAACATCAATTAAATCGGAGAAATATTCCACCATAAAGTTTAGCTTGATTGAATCAGGTCCAGCTTGATGTTTACGCATCATTTGATTACGGATATAAAACATTTGCATTGCTGCCGCAGCTGATTGCAAAGAATTGTCTCGGAGATCTTCCGAGTCAGCATCACCAAAACCTGAAAATAAAAAGAAAAACGCTGCATGTAGGAAACGTCCTGAATGCAAATAACTTCCAGCTTCTTGAATAATGTCGTCGTTGTGAAGTTCGAGAAGATGGCGCATATAGTCTTCTAAGCCAACTAACTGGACATTTAATTTTTTAAATTGTTCAAAAGGTGAGACTGCTGTCATAATTTTCCCCTAATTAAATTTGTCTACTTCAACTTCAAGATTTTCGGCGATAGGCATGAAAACGTCACTGAAAAATTTGTTGACGTTGAATTTTTGATTTTTTTCAATAATATCGTTGCACTTTTTCCAAGCGTCGGTCCGCATCAAAGTGGCTAGATTCTTGCGGATGGTGTTCAAATGTTTCTTCAAATTTGGATTGGTGCTACCGAAACGTTGGATGTAGAAATAAACCATTTCATTGAAAGTATTATCTAATACCCAGAAGAAGGTGTTCCGCATCTCCGCCAAGTTCATCATTTGAGCAAAAGGCATATCCTTCAAAATTTGATCTTTCACGAAGGAACCCGATGCAACCAAAATTGCATTAACTTGACTTAGATCAGCGATATAAGTTGCGTAGTGGTCAAATTGTTTCTCGTCCAATTTGAAACCAACTTTTTTCTCGCGTTGTTCAGTCGTCATATTGTTCAACTGTTTAAGATTAGTATCCTTAACTTCTTCACTTTCCTTGACCAATTTCTTTTCGATATAACGTAAGATAGTTTGATTTTCGTTCAAATATTTCATAACCGTTGGCCAAAGTTTGTTGTTGAAAGTGTCATTGAAATGGTCGAATAAATCATCAGTGTAGAAGTCGAGAACTTCTTTTTCTGATTTAAAGTCTTTCACGTGTGATTCAAATTGAACCACCACCGGAGTACCTTCTTTTTCGTTGCCAGAAGCATAAGTCTTGCCACTTTCAGCTCGCTTCTTGTTTTCCCAATCCTTCAGTTCATTCAAGTCCAACAAGCCCAATGGCATGATTGTGATCTCAGAATGAGTAGCCATGATCTGCAAAGCAAAAGGAGTGTCAGGATTTTGCGTCTCGATAAATGACTTCAAAGTCACCCGTAACTTCTTTTGATTGTCCAAATGATCCTCAGGATCAGCGTAAAAAGCTGAAGACTGAATCGGCGTATTTTCAAAACGGTCATTGATTTGTTTCTTCAAGTCATTAATATCCATCAATCATTACTCCTTATCTTTGTCGAATTCTTGCTTTAATTCAGCCAAACGTTTAACTCCAGCCTCAGTTAACGTAGCCTTTTTCAAAGTAGCAGTAGCAAGGGGATAGTTGCCGACCGTCTCTAGGTTGAGATCTTGGAACCAACCCTTGTCCTGTACTTCTTCAATCGTTTGGTAAAGCATGGATTTCGTATTCAATTGTCTATTTGATGTGAAATAATTCCGATCAACGTCCTTTAAAAGCTGGTAAATTGATTCATCCATAGTTACATTGTTAGCCATAATTGAAATCCTCCAATATTCATTAATTATATTTTATAGTCTTTCATCAACTTTTGGAATTAGTAAAATTACTAAGTTAATTTTTCAAAATACTCTGTTAGAATAAATGTATTCACTTACAAGGGGGGAATCATTATGTCTAAGAAAATTTTGATCAAAGGTTTAAGATGTGAAAAGTGCCCAATCCATATCGCTCAAAAATTAAGTAACGTCGATGGCGTTGATAAGATTGAGAAAAATATGGACGATATGACTGCTACAGTCATTGGAAATGCTGATATTGATGAAGTACGTGATGCTCTAAGCACAACTCCATTCAAGATTGAGGCTGTCGATTAATGTCAGACGGAAATACAAAAAAAGCTCAACGATTAGGTGTTGAACTTAATTTAATTTCCTTGCTATTTAGTAGTATTAGCCCGGTGCTAAATAAATTCTCATTAGTGAGTTTGAATCCAATTTTAGGTGCCATCTTCACTAGTGTCTTTGCAGCCATCTTCAATCTAATTTTGATCTTTGTCATGTATCATGACTTTTCAGTCATTAAAGATAAATGGGTCATTTTATTAGGATTGACCAATGGTGTTGGAGTGATTTTACAATATGTGGCTTTATCAATGTTAAGTCCGGTAACTGTCACATTGATTGCTCGGATTTATTTAGTTTATGTTTTCGTTTTGTCGTACATGTTCTTAAAAGAACGTTTGACCCGTTGGGATTATCTGGCCGTTATCTTGTGTATCGCCGGATCACTCTTCGTTTCAAGCGGTCGTGTTAAGATCGATAGTTTTTGGGGCATTGTTTGTGCCTTCGTCTATCCATTCATGTACGCTGCTAATAATATTATTGCAAAATACCTTGTTAAAGATAATCATCCAGGTAATGTGTTATTTTACAACCACTTGGTCTCAGCCGCACTGTTGTTGATCACTGGGGTATTCATCCCAGGAACATTTGCTGGCATTCAAGCCAAAGCTGTTACATTTAACTTCTTTGGTGCATTCTTTAACGGATTTCTTTCACTATTATTGTTCTATACTAGCTTGAAATTTATTACTGCTGGTAAGGCCAATATCGTGCGTGCGTTGGGACCACTGGTAGTGATCGTTTATTCCTACTTCTTCTTCCCGATCCAAATAACAGCTAATATCATCATTGGTGCCATCTTGTTGATTGTTTCAACAACAATCGTCACGATGACTAAAAGTCGATCAGGTGATGCTGCATAGCAAAATGCAGTAGCTCCCGACGAGAATTGAAACCAAGCTTTTTCATAATATTAGTTTTATGTGCTTCGATCGTCTTTCTAGTAACAAATAATTTTTCGGCAATTTCTTGATTAGAAAAGCCAAGACAGATCAAAGGTAATACTTCACGTTCACGTCTGGATAAGTTGACAAAGCTCAACTTATCCAGATTTTTTTCGTCTTCATGACCTTTTTCTTTTTGTTCTTGAATACTTTGATAGTCATTTTCAGTCATGACAATATTGCTGTCGATATAAGATTCATTGACATCGGCATGTTTCAAAGCCTTGATCAGTTCCTGTTCATCTGAACTTTTCAGGACATATGATAAAGCACCATTTGCGATAGCAGTATTTATGTATTCAGGTTCCTCGTGCATTGATAAAACGATTTGCTTTACCTCAGGGTGGTAGTCATGGATCCGTTTGATCGTGACTAGACCACTTTCCCCGGGTGGCATGGAGATATCAATGATTGCAACATCGATATCTTGGTTTTCAATAATCGAATAAGCTTCATTGCCGTCCCCAGCTTCGGCAGTAACGTGAAAATTATTTGTTGAATTGATCGTATAAGTGAGTCCCTTGCGTAAAATTTTGAAATCATCGGCTATCAATACGTTTTTCATATTTTACTCATTCCTCGTTTTTAGTCGGCTCCTTGATACTTTCATATGGAAATTCTGCTGTGATCGTTGTTCCTTCGTTAATTTTTGAATCGACGAGGAAAAAACCATTCAATGACTTAACACGTTCATTCATATTGATCATTCCGAGAGAAGATCCATTGTAAGATTTCTTGGTATACATATTGAATCCGACACCGTCATCAATCACATCCAAGGTGATCTTGTTTTTATGGGCAACAAGCATGATAACGATTGTTTCACCTTTAGAATGTTTGATGGCATTCGTGGTAGCTTCTTGAACGATCCGATAAAGTGTGGTCTTGATATCATCGGAAAGTCCACTTAAATCGCCACTGCGGTCGACAAAGTCCAGTTCAATATCAGTACTAGGCTGCATCCGTTTCAAAAGGGCATGGATAGCAGCAATCAAACCAAAATTATCTAAGACGGCTGGTCTGACATCGACAGCTAAACTCTTAATATCGCTCAAGGTACCCCTCAGTTGGTCTTGAACGGAAGAGATCAGTTCATCTTTATCTTTGTCGCCTGATTTCATACGATTTAAAGTCATGATTGAAGAATAAACTGACTGAGCTACACTGTCGTGCAGATCTTCGGAGATCTTTTTACGTTCATTCTCCTGAGTTCGATTGATTTTTCGAACTATATCGTGATTATCTTCAATATTTCTAAGTCGATCTTGTGTAGCGTTGTTTCTGATAACGATCGAATAGACATTTTTGTCTTTATCGATCACATAGTAATCCAAGGTAAAAGTTAGCTTTTGCAGCTGTTTTTTGTCCATCACATTGATAGGAACGGAGTTGTGATGCATGGTTTCTTTAACAATGCAATTGAAACAATTATTAGTTGCGGAATTATTTTCTGCCATGTTGGTTTGGACCAATTGAATCAAGTAATTTACATCTATATCCAAACCACGAATAATTTCTTGGGCGGCATTATTTATTATGACAACTTTGTCACCTTTGACGATCAAAGTAGCGTCGGGTGAGTCCAAAAAGTTTTTTTGAATCCAAAGGCTATCGCTATTTTCCATGGTTTATCATCTCTAATTAATATTGAATTTCTTCTTTTGAATATTTTGGATCAAGGAATTCGGAGTAATGATCATAGTCTTTTTTGATCAACATGATCCGTCGTTCCAATGAATCGATGGCTTGGTCCTGTTCCAAAGTCCGCAAGTCATCACGTTGTTCTTGCATATCATTTTCTAGTAAAGTCCGTTGAATCGAAAGATCGTTCATACAGATCCGGATGAGTTTTTGGAAATCTCCATCCGTCATTTCTGATCTTTGTTTCATGTTAAATCCTCCTGGCAATTGATATTTTTAATTTTAAGATTGGCTATTTTGATTGCTTCGCAGTCTGATGTATCGAGAACATCACGCCAGCGAGTTCGACGATTTCGTAGCTGATGCTGAAGATCAGCAAAAGTTAATTTGATGTGACAAAAGGTGTAAAGTGGTTCATCACCACATTTGATGTAAGCGTTTCTATCATTGATTAATTCTAACACGGTTGGATTGATGTTTTTATAATCAGTTGCTAAAACAATCAAATCTGCATGCTTTTTGCCAGTTAATTTGAAATAAGACCATAATGCTCCAATCGGACCTTTCTCAATAAAAGGTGCTTGGTCTTGGATCACACTTAGATGAGCCACGTCAAAGAATAATTGACGTATTTTCCGATTGTTTTCTTTGTTGGTGGAAACATAACATTCGTTCACAAATGGTAAAAGCTCCTTGGCAGTATACTCAACGTTGGTCAAAATACGCGTGTTGAAGTGGGCGAGGGCCTTGTCGCTTTTATATCTGGTCGATTTTCCACCTGCTAAAATTAAACCATCTGTCATTGTATCCCCTTCAAAAACTTTGTTATAAATTTTGTTCGATAATCTATATCCTTGAGCGATTGAATATCGTTGGTGGTAGTAGATTTTTGAAGACTGACGAAATGTTGGATGTGGCTGATCTCCCCAAATGCAGTCATCGTCTCGTCAGCTTTTAACAAGACAATTTTGGGATATTCCAGCTCTTTCAACCCCTCAATGATTAAAAAGTCAGCTGTGGTCGTAGTCTGCAATTGCCTGACTTGTGCTTCAGCTGAGGTTGGAATATTACGTTGATAATGAATTGTTTGTTGATCGTTTAGTAATAAAACGTCGTTTGAATGTTGATAAAATTTGCCTGTATCGGTGTCACTTGGGATATCCACTGGTCCATGTGTATGTTTGACCACGGCAAATTGATATCCCAATTGTTGACCGACTTGTAAAAAATCGTTAGTCAAAGTGGTCTTGCCACTTTTCTTATGACCGACTATTTGAAAGGTAGTAACCATGTCCGCAGGACGCTCCCTTTTGGAGTGATCGAATCGCCTCGTGGGATCTCAAAGAAGCAAGTTGCTCGCTGCAGATTATTCAAATTACCGGAAGCATCGCCGCCGACACGTCCAACGTCGATATGGTCGGAAGTTATCTTGTATTTACCTCGTAAGATCCGGTCATAGTCGTTCGTTTTGGTATATTCAGCGTTCAATGTACCGAGACATTCGATGCAACGGCTAGTTTGCTTTTGTAAATGACGCAAAGCATATTCAACATAAAGGTAGAAACCAGTGAAGCAGGCTCCCGGATTACCTGATAATCCGAAATAGATCGTACCTTTATCAACAAAGGCAGTTGTGACTGAGCCTGGTCTCATTTGAATCTTATTGAAGAGTAATCTATCAGCTGACTTGGCTAAGTCGGCGATGATATCGTAGTCACCAACTGACACACCACCATCAGTAATGATGATGTCAGTTTTGCCTTGCAGGTCTTCGATAGCTTGCTTCAATAAATTAGAATCATCCTTGATCTGAGTGTAACTAACGACTTCAGCACCATTTTCGATGCAAAGCGCCTTGATCAAAGGACCATTACTGTTGAAAATCTTCCCGTTGACGATTTTTTCACCCGGTTTGAGCAGTTCAGATCCAGTTGTGATGATGCCGACCTTTGGTTTCTTGTAAACAGGTACCGTTTGAATATCGAAAGCACTCAATAAACTGATTCCACCAGGATTGATCTCGGTATCTTTTTCAAGCAACATGTCACCCTTTTTGAAGTAATCGCCAATCGGTGTGATGTTGTCTTTGTGTTGCAACTCAGATATTTCAACTGTGTCGTCGTTGATCATCTTAGTTGTTTCCAACATGACCACCCAGTCAGCTCCGTCGGGAACGTAGCCGCCAGTCATGATCCGGACTGCTTCGCCAGATACGATTGGACGGTCGAAATCAGCTCCAGCAGGGATGTTACCAACAACTTTTAATTGCTTGGGGAAATCGGTGAAGTCAGATTTGATGACTGCATAGCCGTCAACACCTGATCTGCGGAAAGTTGGGAAATCGTTAGTGGCAGTCACGTCTTCAGCGATAACTCTATGGGCAGCCTCGGAAGTTTTTACGTTCTCTGTTTTTAGTGTGAGTTTGTCAACACTTTCCTTGATAACTTTTCTAGCGTCATCAATCGAAATAGAATTCCTTTCGTCAACTGGTGTAAACATTATTTTGTTATCTCCTTAATCAAATGATTTAGATCCGGTAAAATGACTTGTTCAAGCCCTGTTGTGCAGGCGTTAGTCGATCCTGGCAACAGATAACACAATTGATCGTTTTCTGTAATTCCAGCGGTAGCGCCTGAAGCTAACGCTCTAATGCCGATCTCATCGAAACTTATCTTGCGGAAATATTCTCCAAAACCGGGGATGGCTTTCACAAATTTAGGTTCTAAAGTTTCAATGGTTACATCACGTACAGCAATACCAGTACCACCGTTTACAAGTATCAATTTGCAATCGGTTTCTATTAGTTTATTGTACGCCGAAATGATCTGTTCTGAGTTATCTTTTACAATATATTTTTTCAGAAAATGATGGCCTTCTGCGGTCATTTTTTTTTGCAAGTATTGACCGGACTTGTCAGTTTCAATGGTGCGGGTATCACTCACTGTGATAATTCCGAAATCTACCATTATTTACCACCTCCACAAATTGGACAGCTGTGCTGCTTTTTCACATGGATTTTTCGAAAATCAAAATTCCAGTTATCGACGACGATTAAGTTACCTGACTTGACGGCATCTGGATCTACTAAAAATTTCAAAGCCATTGATGCTTCGAGACTGCCGGTGATGGCTACGATCATGGGATTAGTACCGATGTTGGCGCTTAGTCCTAATTTGGCGATATTTTGGTGAGGGTAGAGGCACTCTAAGCAAGCGTCATCCTGAGATTTCATGAACATGGCTTGGCCTTGATTTCCGGCACATGTTGCAAAGATATGAGGCACGTTTTTTTGATAACAATCTTGGTTGATCTGATATTTGACTGGGAAATTATCGGTACAGTCGATTACTAAGTCATAATCGTCGGTAATCAAATCAGCTGAATACTTTTGATCCTTTAGGTTTATTTTAACTTCAGAATTGGCTGCCTGTAAATGTCTATTCATGGCATTTAACTTATCTAAGTCATTATTGACGTCTTTTTCGGTATATAAATTCTGACGGTGTAGGTTAGTGAATTCAACTTTGTCAAAATCGACTAAAGTTATCTCGCCGATTCCGGCTTTAACTAGTTCTGAGGAGACAAAACTGCCTAATCCACCGACTCCGATGACCAAAACATGTGAATTACCAAACTTTTTTTGACCTTTCTCTCCAATTTGTTCGATTTTTAGCTGTCGATCGTATCTACTCGTAACCATTTCCAATCCCTCCAAATATGTATTTATCAAAAAGGTTAGGGAAATTCCTAATCGAAGTCAATTAGGATACGTGCTAAATTTAATGTAAGGAAATAAGTACCGATCAAATTAGGATATTGGTAGGAGAGTTGCTTATGTTGAAATCAAAATTTTTTAAAAAAGTCGAAAAATTCAACGGTAATTTTACTCAACTAGAGGAACATTCTCGTCGCTGGGAAAAATTATACAAAAAGCGCTGGGCTCACGACAAAGTCGTTCGGACTACACACGGTGTTAACTGCACTGGTTCTTGTAGCTGGAACGTTTATGTTAAACAAGGGGTAGTTACTTGGGAACACCAATCAACTGACTATCCATCATGTGGTCCCAACATGCCGGAATATGAACCGCGTGGGTGCCCTCGTGGTGCCAGTTTTTCATGGTATGAATATAGCCCATTAAGAATTAAGTATCCTTACATTCGTGAACGTTTGTGGAGAATGTGGGACAAGGCTAAAGAGGAACATGATAATCCAATTGATGCCTGGGAAAGTATCGTGACTGACCCAGAAAAAACTAAGGAATATAAATCAGCTCGTGGACATGGTGGTTTGATCCGTGTTAAGTGGCAAGATGCAACTGAACTCATTTCAGCCATGACTTTGTACACAATTAAGAAGTACGGTCCTGATCGGATTGCCGGATTCTCACCGATCCCCGCTATGTCAATGTTAAGTTACGCATCAGGTGCTAGATTCATCTCGATGATTGGTGGCGAAATGCTCAGTTTCTATGATTGGTACGCCGATCTACCACCAGCATCACCACAAGTTTGGGGAGAACAGACCGATGTTCCTGAATCAGCTGATTGGTACAACAGCCAATACTTGATGATGTGGGGTTCAAATGTTCCATTAACTAGAACACCTGATGCTCACTTCATGGTCGAAGCTCGTTATAAAGGAACAAAGGTTGTTTCAATTTCGCCAGATTATGCTGAAAATGTTAAGTTTGCTGATAACTGGTTAGCTCCACATCCTGGTTCTGATGCTGCTTTGGCACAAGGCTTCACACATGTAATTTTGAATGAATTTTATAACAAGAAACAAGTTCCATATTTCATCGATTACTCGAAGAGATTCACCGACTTACCATTTGTCATCATGCTCGATCAAAGTGAAACTAATCCCGCACATGTCACATCTGGACGCTTTGTCAGAATTTCTGATATCTCAGATGAAAAGACTGTTAATGGTGAATGGAAGCCAGTTCTTGTTGACTCAACGGATGATCAATTGGTAGTTCCAAACGGAACACTTGGTCAAAGATGGGAACAAGATAAGAAATGGAATCTTGATTTGACGGCTGATGATGGTCACCAAATCGATCCTAAATTGTCATTTATTGATGACGGTAAGACAGCAACAGTCGATATGCCAAGTTTTGATGCTTCTGGTAATTCGATTTTCCAAAGAACACTTCCATATCGTGAGATCACTTTGAAGGACGGTTCAACGCAAAAGGTTGCTACTGTCTACGATCTACTGATGGCTCAATATGGTATCAACCGTGTTGAAGCTGATCCATATGCTGCCAAAGGCTACACTGATGTCGATAGCTTGTTCACACCTGCTTGGTCAGAAAAAATCACTGGTGTTCGTCAAGATATGATCGTCCAAATCGCTAATGAATTTGCTAAGAATGCCGCTGAAACTAAAGGTAAATCAATGATCATCATTGGTGCTGGTGTTAACCACTGGTTCAATTCCGATATGACTTATCGTTCAGCAATCAATATGTTGCTACTTTGTGGCTGTGTCGGTGTTCAAGGTGGTGGCTGGGCTCACTATGTTGGACAAGAAAAACTTCGTCCTGCTGAAGGTTGGGCCAATATCGCCTTTGCTAACGACTGGACTCCCGGTGGGGCACGTCAACAACAAGGTACCTCCTTCTTCTACTTCGCTAGTGATCAATGGAAGTATGACGAATTAGATAACGCTGCTCAAAAATCACCAACAAAACACATCTCACATAGTTACAAACATCCAGCTGACTACAATCAGATGGCTATCAGATTAGGTTGGATGCCATCATATCCACAATTTGACCGCAACAGTTTGAGCTTTACCGACCAATATAAGACAACTGATATGGAAGAAATTTCTAAAAAAGTTGTCAAAGAGTTAGTCGATGGTAGCTTGAAGTTTGCCGCTGAGGCTCCTGACGAAGATCGTAATCAACCTAAAGAGATGTTCATCTGGCGTTCAAACCTGTTTTCATCTTCAGGTAAAGGCCAAGAGTATTTCATGCGCCACATGCTTGGTGCTGAAAATGGTTTGTTAGCTAAGACAAACGGCAATTTTAAACCGGAAGATATGGAATGGGATGACCACTCGATCGATGGTAAGTTGGACTTAGTAACGACCTTTGATTTCAGAATGGTAACGACACCTCTTTATTCTGATATCGTCTTGCCAGCCGCAACTTGGTACGAAAAAGAAGACCTCTCAAGTACTGATATGCATCCATTCATTCACCCATTTAACAAAGCGGTCGATCCACTTTGGGAATCAAAGAGCGATTGGCAAGCCTTCCAGGGTATCGCTAAAGAATTATCTAGCATGGCTAAGAAATACTTTAGTGGCGTCAAATATGATTTGAAGACTCAGCCATTAGGTCATGATTCTAAAGGTGAAATTGCTCAACCACTTGGCGAGATCAAAGATTGGAAGAAAGGCGAGATCGAAGCCATTCCTGGTAAGACCATGCCAAGTCTTTCATTAGTTGAACGTGACTATACTAAGATTTATGACAAGTTCATTTCCTTAGGACCACACGCCCGTGGCAAAGTTGGTTCAAATGGATACAGTTACGACGTTTCCGATGAATACGATGAATTGAAGGATATGATTGGTACTTACGATGAGGGCATCGAAAAAGGCTGTCCAAAGTTGGATGCCGATAAGAACGTTGCTGAGGCTATCTTGCATCTATCCAGTGCCTCAAATGGACATGTTGCTAAGAAGGCATGGGCTAACGCCGAAGAGATCACTGGCGAGAAATTATCCGATATCTCAGCTGGTCAAACTGAAAAACAGATGACTTTCCAAAGCATCACAGTTCAACCACGTGAAGGTATCCCAACACCAATCTTCTCCAGTGCTAAACATGATGGTGATAGATATTCACCATTCTCAGTTAACATTGAAAGAAACGTTCCATTTAGAACTGTTACTGGTCGTCAATCGTATTACGTGGATCACGAGATCTTCCAGGAATACGGTGAAGAGTTAGCTACTTACAAGCCAACCTTGCCACCATTCGTTATGGCACCAACTGATACGAAGGTCGAAAGAGCTGACAAAGAAGTAACCTTACGTTACTTAACACCGCACGGGAAATGGAATATCCATACTACTTACCAAGATAATCTTTACATGTTGACTCTGTTTAGAGGTGGTCCAACAGTTTGGTTGAGTTTGGACGATGCTAAAAAGATCGATGTTAAGGATAACGACTGGGTTGAGTTGTACAACAAGAACGGTGTTGTTACAGCTAGAGCGGTCGTTTCGCAAAGAATGCCTGACGGTACGATGTACATGTACCATTCTCAAGACATGGAGATTGAAGAACCATTATCAACTATTACTGGTAATCGTGGTGGCTCTTCAAATGCTCCAACTCAGATTCACGTTAAACCTACTCAAATGGTCGGAGGCTATGGTCAGTTGAGTTACGAATTTAACTATTATGGACCAATCGGTAATCAAAGAGATTTATACGTTAATGTAAGAAAACTTAAGGAGGTCAAGTGGAATGAAGGTTAAAGCACAAATTTCCATGGTTCTTAACTTGGATAAGTGTATTGGATGCCATACTTGTTCAGTAACATGTAAACAAACTTGGACTAACCGTCCCGGTGCAGAATACATGTGGTTTAACAACGTTGAAACAAGACCTGGCGTTGGTTATCCCAAGAAATGGGAAGACGAAAGTCACTATAAGGGTGGCTGGAAGTTGAACCGTAAAGGCAAGCTTGAATTGCGTGCCGGTAGTAAAGTGAACAAGGTTTCCTTGGCAAAGATTTTTTACAATCCAGATATGCCTAATCTTGATGATTACTACGAACCATGGACATACGACTATCAAACATTATTTGGTAAAGAAACAAAGCATCAACCAGTTGCTCGTGCAAAGTCACAAATCACTGGTGAATATATGAAATTGAACAATGGTCCTAACTGGGATGACGATTTGGCTGGTTCAGATCGTAGTTTCGGTGAAGATCCTAATATGCAAAACATCGAAGCCGATATCAAAGGAAACTTTGAGAAAACTTTCATGATGTATTTGCCACGTTTGTGTGAACATTGTTTAAACGCTGCTTGTGTTGCTTCATGTCCAAGTGGTGCGATGTACAAACGTGATGAAGATGGTATTGTCCTCGTTGACCAAGAACGTTGTCGTGGATGGCGTTTTTGCATGACAGGTTGCCCTTACAAGAAGGTTTACTTCAACTGGAAGACTAACAAAGCTGAAAAATGTACTTTCTGTTATCCAAGAATTGAAGAAGGCCTACCAACAGTTTGTTCTGAAACTTGTGTTGGTCGTATTCGTTACATTGGCGTTATTTTATATGACGCTGACCGTGTTCAAGAAGCCTGTGAAGAACCTGATGATACGAAACTTTATCAATCACAATTGGATCTATTCTTAGATCCTAATGACCCAGAAGTAATCGATCAGGCTTTAGCTGATGGTGTTGATATGGAAACTATCAAATGTGCTCAACGTTCACCTATTTACAAGATGGCTGTTGAAGAAAAGATTGCTTTCCCATTGCACCCAGAATACCGTACAATGCCAATGGTTTGGTATGTACCACCGCTGTCACCAATCATGAATTACTTCGAAGGTAAGAACTCCATTAAATATCCTGAATTGATTTTCCCAGCTATTGAAGAAATGCGTATTCCTGTTGAATACTTAGCAAATCTTTTAGCTGGTGGAAACACTGAAGTAATTAAGAATGCACTCTATAAATTAGCTATGATGAGGTTATATATGCGTGCAAAAACAAGTGGAAAAGACTTTGATCCTGAAAAACTTGATCGGGTTGGTTTGACCGAAGAATCAGCCACATCACTTTATCGTCTTTTGGCTATTGCCAAATATGAAGACAGATTCGTTATTCCTAAGTCCAAAAAGGAAAATATCGAACATGTTGAAGATGATCAAGGCGGTTTAGGCTATGAAGAATGTGATGGCTGTGCTTTAGCTCCTGCACATGGCAGTATGTTAAGAAAAGCCAAGGCTGGTATGTCAACCAAAGACATTTATGCAGAAAGTTTCTATGGAGGAATTTGGCGTGATTAATATTGAGAAGCTGAACAGCTTAAAGGGTGGATTCATCTATTTATCAAGAATGATCGACTACCCGACTCAAGAAATATTAGACCCAAAGTTTTTAGAGGATTTTAAAAAGAATTATCCAGAAACTGCGCATAAAGATGAATTGATCGAGATCATTAATGCGATGCAAGTTTATTCACTTGAAGAAATCAAAACTCATTATGTTTCATTATTTGAGTTGAACAATCGTTATACTTTATATATGACCTATTACAAGATGACTGACTCACGTGAACGGGGGCAGGTTTTAGCTAAGCTAAAAATGCTCTACGAAATGTTTGGAGTTCAGATCGAAGGTACTGAGTTGTCAGACTACTTACCACTAATGTTAGAATTTTTAACATATAGTGACTGGAAGGACGACTATCGCCAACAAGATTTGAAATTACTCTTTTCAGTTATCGAAGATGGGACGTATAATTTACTAGAGAAGTCTGAAGAACAATCGGATGACCTATATTTCCGGACCGTCAGCATTATCCGCTCAGAAATGCGGACCTGTGTTGAACAGCCGGAAATGAAACAATCAGATGCGACGAAAGCAGGGGGAGAATAGAGATGGAAGATATCGGAAGCTTTTTATTGTGGTGTGTCTTTCCTTATTTGGCACTCGGTTCATTTGTATTCGGCACAATTATTCGGTTTACCTTTTTCCGAGATACGATTACTGCCAAATCAAGTGAATTACTCGAGAAAAAACTATTGATGATCGGAAGTATTTTATTCCACGTCGGAATCATTTTCGTATTCTTCGGCCACGTCATTGGTGTTTTGATACCAAAAGCTTTTACTGATTGGCTAGGTATCCCTAATGAGATCTACCATATCGGAGCCCTAGTAATGGGTGGTATCGCTGGTTTTATGGCCTTAGCCGGTATGTTGATCTTGAGCCATCGTCGTTTTGCTAATAAGCGGGTTTTCAAAACTAGCTCATTTAGTGATCTGGTTGTCGATTTGGCTTTCTTAGTCGTAATCGTTTTAGGATTAGCAGCTTCACTTGGTGAAGGTCTGTTCTTACATCCTGAATTCAACTATCGTCTTAACCTATCCGTTTGGGCACGACAGTTGTTCTACTTCAGACCCGATTTTCATCTGATGCTACAAGTACCAATCGTCTTTAGGATCCACGTGATCTGCGGACTATTGATCTTTGCATTCTTCCCTTATACGAGATTGATCCATGCTCTGACATTACCATGGCAATACTTGTTCAGAAGTCCAGAAGTTTATCGGAGAAAACCTAATATTAGAGGAGATCATAACCGTGGCTAAACGTCACAAGAATAAAATCGCAATGGTTTTTGCTATTGTCGTTTTGATCGTCCTGATCGTCTTAGCAATGATGATCGGACGGTATCATCTGACTTTGCAAGAAGTCATGAGTTATTTTTTAAATGGAGCTTCTAGCTCTACTAAATTAATTCTCAAATTAAGATTTACTAGAATATTAGCTGTGATTTTAGTTGGCGCGGGTCTATCCATGGCCGGCACCACTTTTCAATCTGTTTTTAATAACGGATTAGCATCACCGAATATTTTAGGTGTAGCGACGGGATCTAGTGTAGGTGCCGCCTCTGCTATTTTATATGGCATGCCAATTTATGTAACTGAATTGGCTGCCTTTATTATGGGTATTTTAACGATGTTTTTGACCTTAGTGATCGACCACTTTTTACACAGTAATTCCTCGATCACCTTGATCTTAGCCGGAATCATCATGGCAGGTTTGATGCAGTCTATATTAGGATCGATCAAATATATTGCTGACCCTGAAGATCAATTGCAAAGTATCGTTTATTGGGAAATGGGTAGCTTTATGAAAGTCGACCTTAGTTCACTGTTTTCAGTTGCTCCGATTCTGATTATCGGGATACTGTTCCTGTTTTTTGCCCGCTGGCGTCTGAACGTTCTAGCACTGGACGAAGCTACCATCAAAACGATTGGGATCAATCCTACAGTTAACCGCAATTTGATGATTTTAGTGGCCACTTTACTGACAGCCGCAGCCGTTTGTCTTTGTGGAGTCATCGGCTGGGTCGGACTAGTTGTCCCTCATATCAGCCGTAGTATCGTCGGCGGTGACAACCGCTGGTCAATGCCAATGACTGGTTTGACCGGAGCAATGTTATTGTTAATTGCCGATACCTTGGCAAGAAGTGTCACCGTTAATGACATACCAATCAGTATCGTCACCGGCTTCATCGGCGTACCAATATTCATATTCATTTTACTAAGGAGAAAAGATACTGTTGTCTGAAATCGCAACTAAAAAGCTCAGCTTTGCTTATGACCAGAAAAAAATAATTGATAACGTTGACTTGAGCATCAGTGACGGACAAATCTTAGTCATCCTGGGACCCAACGGAATCGGCAAGAGCACCTTGTTGTCATGCCTAAGTGGTTTGCACAAATCATACTCCGGAAGTATTCAATTGGGTGATCAGGAATTACGAACGATCCCCAAAAAAGTTTTGTCCCATCACGTGGCCTTAGTCAGCCAAGGTGTGAACGTCAAAAGTAGTCTCAAGTTAACGGATTATTTGTTGCTCGGGCGCAGTGCTTTTCATTCGATCTTCAGTCAGCCGAACCAAAATGACCAACTCCAGGTGGATCGAGTTTTGACGCAGATTGGTCTAGAAGATTATCGTGACATCAGTTTGCAGGATATGTCCGGTGGCCAAAAGCAATTGGCTCAAATCGGTCGAGCTTTGGTACAGGAACCACAGCTTTTGATCATGGATGAGCCGACTTCAGCTTTAGATTATAAAAATCAAATTTTAGTTTTAAAATTAATAAAAGCCCTTTCAGATAATAATATTTCCATTATAATAAGTACACATGATCCAAATCAGGCGATGATGGTAGGTGACCTCGTTGGCCTGTTGATTGACAATCAGACTTATATCCAGGGGAGTACTGAGGAAATACTGACTGAAAAATATTTGTCTGACTTGTATAAAACACCGATCGTATCGACGTATAACCAACAATTACATCGGAATATTTTTGGGACGAGGATGGATTAATTATGAAGAATAAAAAAGCACTGTTGGTAACGCTACTGGCTTTAGTTATGGGAGTTTTCATTGTAAGTATCCAACAAACACAACCAGAGACAGTTTTTGCCGCGTCGACTAGAACGGTCAAAGATAATAATGGTAAAAAAGTTAAAATACCAAAGAAGGTCAAGCGAGTCGCTGACTTATGGCATGCTAACAACCCAATCTTGTTGATGGTCGGTGGTGAAGATAAACTGGTTGCCACGACTAAATTGACGCATGACAATAAATTATTGACCAAACTTTATCCTTCGGTCAAAAAATCGGCGGTGCCATTCAATAGTGACAGTGTTAATACTGAAGAATTGTTAGCTCAAAAGCCTGATGTAGTCATCAGCGCTGACAAAGCTGAGACGGAAACTATCCGTAAAACGGGAGTCCCTGTCGTCAATTCAATGTTCCAAAATTTCTCAGGATTGCAGAAAACGGTTACATTAACTGGTAAGATAGTAGGAGGCAAAGCCAATAAACAAGCTAAGGCCTACAATTCTCAACTCGAGGATGACCTTTACGAAGTTAAGAACCGGACGAAAGGTGCCGGTGTACCAAGTGTTTTGCATATCGTCAACAAAAATGATCTAACTAAAGTCGATGGACGCAAGACAATCGTCGATCAGTGGATCAAAACTGCTGGTGGTAAAAATGCTATCAAGACTAAAGGTAATATGATCGATGTTTCAGCTGAGGAGATCATTAAAGCTAATCCCGACATTATTATTGTTGGTAATACAACGAGTAAAAAAGCTTTGAAGGCTTTGAAGAAAGATTCACGTTTCAAGTCACTCAAAGCGGTCAAGAATAAAAAGGTTTATGGTAATCCAACTGGTATCTTCCAATGGGATCGTTATAGTGCTGAAGAAGACTTGCAGTTGTGGTGGGCTGCAAAGAAGATCCATCCTGAAGAAATGAAGGATGTTAACTTAACTAATAAGGTTAAGAACTTCTATCAAGCTTTTTACGACCATAAATTTACTACCAAACAAGTTCATAAGATTTTGAAGGGGGAGATCATCAAATGAGTTTGATCAAAATAGTCGATAAACCGATTGATGTTGATTCTCTGACAAAAAGTCTGATCCACAATGAATATGGTGGTATCGACACCTTTTTAGGCACTGTTCGCCAATATACAGGTGAAATTGAGACAGAGAAAATCGAGTATTCCACCTATAAAATGATGGCTGAAAAGGAAATGCAAAAATTAGCAGATTCCGTTTTAGCCCAAGGGATGGATGTTGTGATGGTCCATCGTGTGGGTGAATTGCAGTTAGGTGATGTGGCAGTCTTTATTGGTGTCGCCGCTCCGCATCGAGCGGAGGCTTTCGAAAATTGTCAGATGCTGATCGACCGTTTGAAAAAAACGGTCCCGATTTGGAAGAAAGAGTATGATAAAGACAAAATACGTTGGGGAGGTCTTGAATAATGAAGGTTAAATTATTTTCTGTGTTAGCTGAAAAGATTGGTCCGACTGTCGATTTGTCATTGCCAGATCAGTTTAAGGCACAGGACGTTTTGGAGCAGATCAAGGAGTTGCACCCTGATTATGCTGATGTCTTGGATCAATCATTGGTGGCTGTTAATGAGGAATACGCCAATGAGGATAAGATCGACTTAACGTCAGTTGATGAAATTGCAATTATTCCACCAGTTAGTGGTGGTTAGAATCAAGTACTAAGAGGAACTAAATAATGGGGGTCTGTAAAATGGAAAGTAAAGGTAAATCATATCTTGCCTTAACAATGGGAACATTATCAATGATGATATGTTTCATGGTTTGGTTATGTTTGGCGCCATTAATAGATGTCATTTTAAAGAATGCTGGAGTCCAAGTTACTGAATTTCAACGGACATTTTTACTAGCTACGCCAATTTTATTAGGTTCAATAATGAGAATCCCGATGGGTATCTTGTCAGATAGATGGGGCGGTAAGAAAACTTATATCGTCTTGATGTTGTTCTTGATTATTCCTGTTTTGATGATGCCAAGAGTACATTCATATGGAATGTTGATCTTCACCGCATTGTTACTAGGAATGGCCGGAACATCATTTGCTGTTGGTGTTTCTTATGTCACTGAGTTTTTCCCACCCGAAAAACAAGGTTTAGTCTTAGGAATCGCTAGTGTTGGTAACATCGGTACGTCTTTTTCAGCCTTCTTCCTACCACGTTTCGTTAAAACAATGAGTTTGAATGGTATTTTCTATTTGTTAGTAGTCTTGTTGTTGATCTTTGTAGTTTTGATGTTGTTCTGTCCTGAATCTAAAACTAATAAGGAAGCTACTTTAGGAAAATCACTTTCAGTTGCTAAAGAAAGCGATACTTGGTATTTAGCACTCTTCTATTTCCTAACATTCGGTTTGTTCATGTCAATGAGTAACTTGTTGCCAACGTTTATGACTAAGTTATTCTCACAGTCATTAGTCGAAGCAGGTATCTGGGCCGCAGTTTTTGCTGTCATCGGTACCTTGTTGCGTCCACTAGGTGGGTACTTGTCTGATAAGATCCGTCCAATGACTTTATTGAGATACGACTTTATTGCTTTGATCGTGGTGGCTATCATTTTGGGTATCTTCTTGGAAACTCAAGGTGTCTTTGTCACAATCATTGTTTTACTAGCCATTTTAGTTGGTTTAGGAAACGGAATTATTTTCAAGATGGTTCCTTTCGTTTCATCCGGAAATACTGGTGCCGTTACTGGATTCGTTGGTGCCATGGGTGGACTAGGTGGATATTTCCCACCCGTTATCCTTGGATTCATCAAAGAAGCAACTGGAGGTTATCAAGTAGGTATTTACTTGATAGCGCTAGTGGGTATCATTTGTTTGATTCTTCTTCAAAGAAAATATATTTCTGGTGCACACAAGATCGTTAAATAAGCGAGGTTTTATTATGGATGAAGAAGCAAAAAAAGAAAAAGTAAATGAAATAACTGATGCCTTAGAAGCAGTTATTGATCCAGAATTAGGGATCGATATCGTCAATCTAGGTTTGATCTATGGGATCGATATTGAGGACACTAAATGCACCGTTACCATGACCTTAACTACTATGGGCTGTCCATTAAGTGACATGATCAATAACGATATTCATCAAGCCGTTGAATCAGTTGACGGTATAGACAGTTGCGACATCAACTTAGTTTGGTACCCAATTTGGGATATGAGTAAGATGAGTCGTTTCGCTAAGATTGCCTTAGGAATTCATGGATAACTTTTTTTAAGAGGAGAATCACTTATGAGTCAAAAAGTTATCGATTTTGAAGTGCCGATCCATCAATTGGCACAAGAGTATCCCGATTTTGTAGATATCATGTATTCGATTGGCTTTACTAAAATTAAAGTTCCCGGAATGCTGAATACAGTCGGGAAAATCATTAATTTGAAAAAAGGATCAAAAGCCATGGGAATACCACAAGATAAAATTGCCCAGGCCTTTGAAGAGAGGGGCTACGAGCTGAAAAATTATGACCAATAAAACGTTAACTAGTGTTCAAAGACAAAAGAAGATCGTTGAGATCTTAAATTTTCTCCACGAAGGTGGAGATTTTGATAAAGCCAAAAAAATGTTCGATGAATCATTTTCCAGCGTCGACGTCTCTGAGATCACCTCAGCTGAACGTGAACTGATCTCTAGCGGATTGAATCCGATGGAGATCCAAAATCTTTGCAACGTTCACGCCGCCGTTTTTAAGGGATCGATCACCGGTAACGAAAGTACACCAGCTTTTGAAAAACCGGGCCATCCAGTTGCTACCATGAAATTGGAAAATCTCGTCATGTCATCGCTGATCAATGATGAGTTACTACCATGTCTCAAAAAATGGCAACAAAATGGTAAAAATGAAGAATATCTCGAACGCATGCAAAAAGCGCTGAAAGATTTAATGACGATCGACAAACATTACAGCCGTAAGGAAAATAATATTTTCCCATTAATGGACAAATACGGTATCACGGCTCCGCCAAAAGTTATGTGGGGAGTCGATGATGAAATTCGTGGCTGGATCAAGGACGCCTATAAAATGGTAACTAGTGATCCTGTTCCCGACAAATATAAAGTCGAGGCCGCAATCGAAAAAGCCTGCAAAGAGGTTCTGGAAATGATCTTCAAAGAAGAAGAGATCATGATCCCGATGCTCGATGAGGTTGCTACGCCAGAAGATTGGTATATGGCCGAACAAGACGAAAAAGATATTGGTTACACCTTGATCGCCCAACCACTACCTTGGAAACCAACTGATAAAGAATTAGCCGAAGGCAAAAAGAAGAAAAACCCTAAAATTGCTGACGAGTTGAATAAGATGGCCCAAGGATTAGCTGACGCCGATGGTCTTGAAGCTAAAGATCATCATCGTGAGAAGAAACAAATTCCAATCGTCGATGTCACACCTAGCTTGCAACCAAAGGAAAAACCAGCACCTAAGCCAGCCAAGGAACATATGTCGATGCACGAAAAAATTCGCCAACGTTCCGAACACAAGCTTGATCCAGTCAAGACTGGCCTTGAGTTACCAAGTGATGAGATCAACGTCCGTTTTGAAACAGGACGCCTAAATCTCGACGAATTGACCGCTTTGTTCAACATTTTGCCAGTCGATCTAACTTTCGTTGATGCGACTGACCACGTCAAATGGTTCTCGAATTCACCTAATCGAGTTTTCCCGAGAACCAAAGTCGTAATTGGACGAGCTGTCGTCAATTGCCATCCACCCAAGAGTGTCGACAAAGTACTCGAGATCCTCAAGGAATTTCATGAAGGAACATCTGATTCCAATGAATTTTGGATCAACCTCCATGGGAAAACTTTCGTTTACATCCGCTACTATGCTCTACGGGATGAAGACGGACATTACCTAGGATGCCTTGAAGTATCACAGGATGTTACCCATATCCGGGCCCTTGATGGTGAGAAACGTTTACTAGAACAAAAAACAAAAGCTAAAGAGGCTCCTGAAACTGAAAAATAGTTTCAGGAGTTTTTTCTTTGGCAAATTCGAAATTCCTAAGCGATTAGATTGACTTACACTACGCTCGAAGGTGTAAAGTGTTTCAGTCAATAAAAATATTAATAGGTGAATTATTATGGGGATTTTCTCTCGACTCAATTGGTTTTTTAAACAAAGATGGGAACAATACTCGTTTGGTGTCTTAGCTCTTATCTTAGTGGCGATTTGTAATATAATCCCACCTAAGATCGTCGGTAATATCGTAGATGCCGTCAACAAACAGACGATGAGTTTCAGTTATTTAACATTAAATATGGCGGTTCTTTTATTAGCTGCAGTAGCAGGCTATTTTCTGAGATTTTTATGGCAGAAAATGATCTACGGCAGTTCTTTTGTCTTGGAACGAGATTTAAGAAGTCAGCTATATACACATTTTATGGAAATGGATTCGACTTTCTATCAAAAATGGCGAACAGGGGATTTAATGGCCCATGCCACTAATGATATCGATGCTGTCCGTGAAGTAGCTGGGGCTGGTATTTTGACCCTGGCGGACTCACTGATCACTGGCCTATCGATGATCGTCGCCATGGGGATGTTCATCAGTTGGAAGTTAACGATCCTAGCAATTTTTCCACTGATTTTATTAGCCATCATGGCTAATGTCCTCGGCAATAAGATCCACAATGCCTTTTTGAAATCGCAAGGCGAGTTTTCCAATATCAATAACAAAACCCAAGAAAGTGTCGTCGGGATCAAAGTCCTGAAAGCCTTGGGCCAGGAAAAAGAAGATCAAGTAGATTTTGACCGCTATGTCGATGGCAATATCAAAGCTAACAAGCGTTCATATCGATTGGATGCTTTGTTCAATCCCTTGACCACGCTGATCATGGGACTGTCTTACGTAATAACTATCATAATTGGTGGCTTAGCCGTCATTCATCAACAAATGACTATCGGACAATTAGTTTCCTTCATTACATATCTAGCCGAATTGACTTGGCCAATGTTTGCCGTTGGCAGCCTGTTCAATATCTTGGAACGTGGTGCCGCCAGTTACGACCGGATCACTGATTTGTTGAATGAAAAATCATCACTGGTCCAACCGAAAAAAGCTATCACCCCAGTCGACAACGGTAATATTGATTTTGAAGTCAGTAAATTCAATTATCCTGACGATCCAGCCCCAGCCATCAATAACGTTTCTTTTAAATTAGGACAGGGTCAGACTTTAGGTATCGTGGGACCGACCGGTGGTGGGAAATCGACTATCATCAACCTGTTGATGCGTGACTTTGATCTTTATCAAGGGTCGATATCCGTTGGTGGGAATGATATTCGTGATTACAACATCAATAAGTACCTTGATAAGATCGGCTATGTTCCACAAACTAACTTCTTGTTTTCGACGGATGTCCGTGACAACGTGCGTTTCGCTAATATTGATGCTAGTCAACAGCAAGTTGAAAAAGCCGCCCACATTGCTGATTTAGCCAAAGATATTAACAATATGCCTGAAGGTTACGATACTGAAGTCGGTGAATTAGGTGTCTCTTTGTCAGGTGGTCAAAAACAACGACTAGCTATCGCTAGAGCTGTCTTGAGTGACCCCAAATTACTGATCTTGGATGATTCTTTATCAGCTGTTGATGCTAAGACTGAAAAAAATATCGAACAACGGATCGCCAGTGACCGTCAAAATGGAACGACCATTATCGCCGCCAGTCGACTGAGTTCAGTCGAACACGCAGACGAGATCATCGTCGTCGATCACGGGACGATCATCGAAAAAGGTACTCACTCGGAATTATTAGAGAATAAAGGTTGGTATCACGATACCTTTAATTTACAGGAAAAGAATGCTGCCATTGAGGGGAGGTTGAAGCAACGTGGATAAACCAACTAAAAAATCACAACGAGTTCAATCGTTGACACGAAAACAGCAAGTAACAGTCTTAAAAAGATTGTTCAAATATGCTTGGCTATTTAAACGTCAATTTGCGACGGCATTGGTATTTGCCATTGGTCTAAGTATCATCAATGTGGCATTGCCGCGGATGTTGCAGTACTATATGGACCATTATCTGGTTCATCAAAGTACTGGTCTACAAATCGTTATCGGATTTGCCATCGTTTATTTTATTGGGACGATGATCAAAGCAATTGTTCAATTTGTCCAAAACTTTGCATTCTCGATGGGTGCTGAGCGGACTCTGGAAAAAATTCGCAGTAATTTATACAAAAAGTTACACACTTTTGGGATGGAATACTTTGATAGGACGCCGGCTGGCTCAATTGTTTCACGCGTAACAAATGATACAAAAACGCTTTATGACTTCTGGAATTTGTTTTTGACTATCTTCGTGGCCGCCTTTGCGATGATCTCAGCCTTTGTTGCCATGCTGTCCGTCAGCGTGCCATTGGCTTTAGCTACAGCAGCCTTCATTTTGGTACTATATTTTGTCGTTTGGCTCTATCAAAAATTAAGTTCGAAGATTTATCGGACTTTGCGGGAATTACTCAGTCAGATAAATACAAAATTGAATGAGTCATTAATGGGGATCAATATTATCCAGCAGTTTGGTCAACAAAAGCGTATGACCAAAGAATTTGAAACTAAAAATCAAGCATACTTTCATATGCGCAATAAGATGATCAATGTTAACTCCTTCTTGTTATATCCGACCATCACGTTGATGTTCACCTTGGCTGAACTGATTGCCTTGAGTGGTTTTGGTGTTCAGAGCATGCACACGATCGTGGCTGCTGGTGTGATTTATGCTTTTATTTCTTATCAACAAAATTTCTTTAACCCACTCTCTGATGTCATGAATTACATGTCATATTTTCAAGATGGTTTAGTCGCTGGTTTCCGGATCATGAAAATGTTCGATCACCAGTCGACTGCACCGTTACAAAACGAAACCAGCAATAAGCAAATCACTGAAGGAAAAATTGAGTTCCGACATGTGACCTTTGGCTACGAGCCCGACAAACCAATTTTTACAGTTCAACCTGGTCAAACCTTAGCCTTAGTCGGTCATACCGGAAGTGGTAAGAGTTCCATCGTCAATATCTTATTGAGATTTTATGAATTTGGCGAAGGTCAGATTCTGATCGATGATCAAGATATTCGCGACTTTTCTACCCAAGAATTACGTCAAAAACTCGGGTTAGTGATTCAAGAACCATATTTATTTTATGGAGATATTGCTAAAAACATCCGCATGTTTGACGACAAGATAACCGACCAACAAGTCAAACAAGCAGCCGAATTCGTCGACGCTGACCAATTTATCAGTAAATTGCCAAACAAGTATCATGCCAAAGTTATCGAACGAGGTAGCACATTCTCAACCGGTCAAAGACAATTGATCTCATTTGCTAGGACCATCGTTCGTGATCCAACTGTTTTGATCTTAGATTAAGCCACCGCCAATATCGATCCGCAAACTGAAGAAAGCATCAATCAAGGACTGACCAAGATGCGCAGTTCTCGGACAACGATTGCGATAGCCCATCGACTTTCAACCATTCAAGATGCTGACCAGATCTTAGTCTTGAATAAAGGTAAAATCGTCGAGCGTGGAACGCATGAAAGCCTATTGAAGAAGCGGGGACTATACTCCGAATTATACGAACTACAATCAGAAAACTAAAAAAGAGGCCAACAATTGTAAAATTGTCGGTCTCCTTTTATGTGTAGGAAGAAGTTTTATGAAAAAGAGAATTACATTGTTACATCATCAGCCGAAATAAATTCGTCAGATGAAACACGATAATAAGTCTTACCATGCAATTGAATTGTCCGATCAGATTTCCAAGCAGTGCCACCACTCAATTGACGGTTAGAAACTTCACCGCGAGAGTTGACCAATCGTCTAGAAGCACCAGACTTAGTAGTTACGACACTGTCTTTAACAAGGTAGTCATAAGTATCAGAAGCCTTGATCCATTCATTAGTAGAGATACGGTAGTAAGTCTCACCATCACGCACCATCTCTTGGTCACTGAACCAGTCAGTACCATTAGCAAGAGAACGATTAGATACATTTAAATTAGAATCGTAAAGCTTGATAGTATTCTTGTGGAAGAAAATGGAGAGCAAACGACTGACCTTTTTAGCAAGGGAATTCTTATCCTTGCTAAGATTCTGACCATTCGTAACTTGATGAGGAGTCATCGTGTCAGTGTCTGTTGAGGTAGAACTATCAGTTGAATGATCTGGGGTAGATGTACTTGTTGTATTACCAGATGATGAACTTGAAGGTAAAGATGGCGATACAGGATCGATTGTAGGATTATTCTTAGTATAAGAAAGTTGGTTGCTATATAAATTTGGATAAATAATGGAATATTTATCTTTGTCGGTTATTAAAATAGAGAAACTTTGAGTAGAAGTTAATCCACTTGTTACAGGTGCTGTAAATTCCTTTTTAGTTCCCACTTCTCCATCTATCACTCCAGGAATTGGTTTTTTATTCCCATCAGGAATTTCACAATTGATTTTTGTTGAAACACCATTATTGCTGGTTTTTATGAATCTTGTAATGTTTTTGGTTGTTTCATAAGATATTGATGCTGCGTCAGTAATTTTTTGTAAATCACCATTTTGGGCATATTCTATTTTAAACCAGTTTTCATTTGCTTGGATGATATTGATTTTTTTTAAATCAGATTGGGCAGGTAATGCCAAATCAGTTATATTTGCTTTAGTAAATAAGCTGATTATCTTATCTAATGATGATGGATCACATTTTGATAAATCAACTTTATTTAATTTATTATCATCTTTAAACATATTGCTGTCCGCAGGAATATTTGAAATATCTAAATTCTCTAATCCAGAGATGTTTTCAACATTTGATAATCCTTTAAATAATTCTTTAGCTGATTCCTCTACTTTCACTTTGCCGGAGATGTGGATTTCCTTGATTTTATCTTTACGGGAATCCAATTGTTTGGTGAAATTAGCATTATTTAATGTTCCAGAAGTAATATTTAAAACTCCACTATTCTCATCTAAATTCCATTGAGAGACAGTAATTTTACCTTCGCCTGCAGGATCAATTACCTTTGCTTCAGTTGAAGAAATAATTAATACTTGAAATTTTTCTTTATCAGTGTGGTAATCTCCTGGTTGAGTACTGATGGTTATCACATCGCCAATTTTTTTCCCACCAATTATAAAATAAGTAATACCATTCACATTTGCTTTTATTTCTGGTTTTTCAGATAAATTTTCATTTGTGATTTTTTTTAGAGTAGTTGGATTGGAAATTTTGTATTTGGAATTTTTATCCCAATTTGTAGAATTAAAATAATTTACAAGATTTTCATTGTTATCAATTTGATACCAAGTTTTATCGTTCAAATTTTTATTCAAATTAGTAGTTGTAATATCAAAATTTGATGGTATTTTAATTGTATTTAAATTAGGTGCACTAACAATGATTTTTGATACGTTTGGTAAATTCTCAGTTTCAGATAGGTCGAGTGTTGTTAAATTTGTATATTCATTAAGTAAACTAGAATCTTCATTGGCAAATGACGCATTTTTTGTGATTTTAATGGTTGATACAGTTGCTTTATTATTGCCTACTTTTTCATCCAGTTTTTGTTTAGTTATATTTTTTCCATTAATTGTAAGAATAGTCTTATCTTCGTTTAAAATTAAATCGGTATTTTCTTTATTTGAATCTGAGTTGTCTTTTGAATTTTGAGATCCGGTTGTGCCATGATCGGAACTTCCGGGATTAGAGTTAATGCTATTTTTAAAAAATGCATGTTCAGTAACTTGAACACTACTTGCTTGGGCGGTTACGGGAGCGATTTCTGATAGTACCATACTTGCGGTCAGGGTTAGGCCGGCAATTGCAGCTAGCTTATTTCTGGTGATGATTCGTTTCTCGCGAATATTATGAGTTGCTGTTTGAGGCATGGGATCGTTCTCCTTTAAAATGAAAAATTTATTTTGTAACAAATCAATCTTAATAGATAATGTCAAAAACGCCAATTTATTTTATTATAATATGCTGATTTATTTTTTATTTTCAATGTCATATGTGAATATTGAATTAACTTTTGAAATCGAAATCATTTCAACAAAATTTAGTCTTTTTGGAAGATAAAATATAGATGTTTTAAAAAATAAGGTTTATCAACATAATCAATAAGTTTCTGGTTGGTGATCAAAAAATCAATTTGCTTGATATTCGTTCATATCTGACGATAGAAATATAAATGAAAAATATTTTTCAAATGGTTGAATCATTCAATATCTTGAGCAGAAATAAAACTATTAGTTGAGACACGATAGTAGAGTTTCCCTTTGATGGTTGTACTACGATCAGTAAACCAATGAGAGTTTTTCGAAAGCTGACGGTTGTTGACTAATTCTCCTTGATCTGTCATCAAAGATTTATTTGAGTCAGATTTAGTAGTGATTATTTGAGTTTGTGGCTGGTATTCGTAGACGTCATCGGCCAAGACCCACTCATTAGTGGAGATACGAAAATAGGCCTTGCCATTTTTCAGCATCTTCTGCTCACTAAACCAGTCACTTCCGACCGACAATTTCCTCTGGACAACTTTTTCTAAACTAGTATTATAGACAGTTATTGGCTTATTTTTGAAAAGAGTCGTAACCGTGCGCCATTGCTGGATGATTAAAGGCGATTTAGGTTTTGGCTGATCAGTTGTTATTTTTGGGTGCTTTGAAATTGTTGAGTCAGAACTTATCGCCGTGGTACTAGATTCTGGTTTATTAATTGATTGGTTTTTTGTAGGAGACTCGATTGCAACTGAATGACTGGTTATTTCTGCAGGAGGGAAAATCGGTTTGTTTGTTGGCTTGGTTTGAGTAACATCTGGCTTTTGACCTACTGGAGTTTTCTTGTGTGGCGTAGGTTCAGGTAGATGGGGCTTTTGTATTTCTACCTGAATAGAAGGATGATCAACTCCTTTATTAGTTGAAGGCTTTTGTTCTGGAGTTTTTTCGACAGGTTTTACAATATTTAATGTGTGGTTGTCCGAGCTTGTCGATGTTTCATCTGGTACAGTTTCTGGAACGACTATCGCAGTTGGAGGATTGATGTCAGTCGGCTTTTGTTCTGCAATTGGATGGTTGACTCTGTCACCTGATGGCTCAGTCGGTTTGGGTGTTTCCTGACTTGCATCGGTAATACGTGAAAAACTAGTATTAACGGCAGTCTCAGGCTTTGAGTACATTTGTTCCAATTGGGTACTGGAATAAACTTTTTGATCAGAGTCGTTCCGCCACTTTCCAGGAGTCAAACCAGCATTTTTTAATGAGTTGGTTTTTGATAGCTGGAGTTGCTGTAATTCAGTGCCTTTTAGCATATCGCTGGACGAAGACATGGCTAAATTGCTCAGATTCACTTTCGACAATTTAGTATCCTCGAAAGCTCCATCAGCTTGGATTAAATTTTGGGGATGCCAGTTGGATAAATCAAGCGACTGCAGATTCGAATGCGCAAACGCATCCGACAGGTCAGTTGGTTTGTCGACGTTCCAAGTTGACAGATTTAAAGTCTTTATCCCTGAATGGAAAAAAGTTTCCTTCAATGAACTGATATTTTCGGTGTGAAAACTTCCAATATCCAGCGAATTTAATTTGGGAGTATTAGCGAACATTCGCTCTAAACTGGTCAAACTTGAAATGTCGAGATTGGACAGACCTTCGATTCTTTCTAAATTGGGCAAGTTGGCAAAAATATTAGTAACCTTGGAATTAGCTTTGACATCGCCAATAAATCGGATAACTTTGATCTTTGCAGGATTATTTTTGAGTAATCGTTCTTGCTGGTCGATGTTTTTATCGGGCATGTTTCCGGATCCTATTTGTAGAGTGTCAGCTGTCAAATTATAGAATTTAGCTGTCTCCAAGGTGCCAGACTCAATCATTACGGCAGCACAGTCGTTAACTATCGGTGGAGCAACAGCTAAACAGGTCGAAAGTGTCAAACCGGTGATCAGGGTGATTTTTGATAATCTCATGTGAATTCTCCTTATTTTTTTGGCCATTGATTAATGGCTTATAAGAGATTACGTGGGAATTATTAGAGCGACTTTTTGATGGTATAATTTAAATATTCATATGATTGTTTCAAAGTAATTTGTGAACTATAATAAATAACATGAATATATAAACCGCTTTAGGTAAATATTTGCAGTTATGGATATAGGGGAAACAAAAATAGTGCAGATCCACCTAGGTGAATTTGCACTATTTCTGTTAGTGATTATTTAGGTCAAAACGGATTGACTTCTCGATCCGGCTCGTGCGTTATTCGACTCCTGAAGTCACGTCTGAAGATTTCAATTGTCCAAGCCCAAACGGCGTGGCCTAATGCTTCAGAGAAGTGTTCTTCAAAAGGCTGGTTCCAAACGGCAGGGACGGTACCCATCAATGGCATGATCAATAAGTGGAATAAGACCCAGATGACTAAACCATAGATGGTACCTTGACCCAATTTGATCTTTGGAAAGTACTCAGCTAGTACACAATATAAAATAGCGAAAACGATTGAGAAACCAAAATGCATGATGAAACTTACCCAAGGCATTTGTTGTCCGGAATAAGTGTAAGTTAAATGCGTAATATTCTTAGGAATACCTATTTGTTGAAGTAATTCCTGTGGTGGATTGGTAAGGTTGCGTGCAACGGTCCGAGGAGGCAATAAAACTTCCCAGCCCAATTTGACGATACCAGACATTATCCCACCAAGGATACCAGCAATAACAGCAGCCCAAATACGGGGCCGCCGACTTCTTGCAATGTCCATAAAATAATACCCCCTTAATTGGTATGACTCATTTATAGTCTTTTTATGGCAAGCATGGTTAAAAATATAAATAAATGTTAACTTAATTAACGAAAAATTATTATTAGTTAACGTTAAATTGAATTAAAAAAGGGATCAGAGGAGAAAAATGAAAGCAGTAGTAATTAATGAATATGGAAATCAAGATGAATTAGAAATGACTAATATTGCGATTCCTGAAATCGCAACGGATGAAGTACTAGTAGAGGTCAAAGCAACATCAGTCAATCCGATCGACTGGAAATTGCGTGAAGGTGGCTTAAAAGATAGCATACCTTTAAAATTTCCCATCGTTTTAGGCTGGGATGTCGCTGGGGTGATCACCAGAACAGGTTCTGATGTCAAAGACTTTCATGCTGGAGATCGGGTCTTGGCTCGTCCAGATTTAACTAATCGAGGCACATATGCAGAATATACTGCGGTAAAGCAGGATAAGTTAGCTAAATTGCCTGAAAATGTATCTTTTGAAGATGGCGCAGGCTTGCCATTAGCAGGTTTAACTGCTTGGCAGGGTATAAACGACTATCTTGAAGTTCAAGCGGGACAATCCGTTTTGATCCAAGGAGGAGCTGGTGGTGTCGGTATCGTCGGTATCCAATTATTGAAACATTTGGGTGCTACGGTCATTACGACTGCGAGTGAAAAGAACCGTGAATTTTTGGAATCATTGGGTGCCGACCAAGTAATCGACTATCATCAACAAGATTTTACCCAAGAATTGCACGATCTCGATGCTGTCTTTGACACTATTGGTGGCGAAACTTTGACTAAGAGCTTTTCTGTTATCAAGCCTGGTGGCAAGTTGGTCACAATTGCTGGAGCTATCGACCAAGAATTGGCAGACACTAAACAAGTTGAAGCTGCTAGTATTTGGCTTCATCCAAATGGCAAGCAATTGACTGAATTAGTCGACTTAGTAAGTCGCGATATCGTCAAAGTTGTCACCGATAGTGTACATCCTTTCACTGAAGACGGCGTCAAAGAAGCCCAAGCTGTCAGTGAAGGCCATCATGCTAAAGGAAAAATCATTATTAGCATGGAATAATTAGTTATTTTGCGAATAAGTTTTATTGTTATTTTTTGTATAAGAATTACTAAAATTATTGCCGGGATACTAACTTCTGATTAGAATTGTTACCATCAATAGGTTCTTAATGAGAGGGATAGTATGAAAAATACAAGATCATATATTTTTAAAAGTTTGATTTTTTCCGGAATCGTTTTGGGAACAGTCGGCTTAAATTCAACCATTGTCAATGCTGCCACAAACGCCGGCGTTGATGCAGCGACGAAAACAACTGACACAGCTAAAGTAGTTAACCATATCGTCTTCACCTGTGACGACGTCGAAATCGGCACCTCTGCTACAACCGTGACTGGCGATAAGGTTGGCCAAGTGGTCGATATCACTAAGTTGATCCCAAGTGGCTATCAAGCCGTTGATGGCAATAACAACTTAACTTTGACTGAAAATGGTACCAGTCAACAAGTCAAATTGACTAAAGCCAGCGATGTCACAGCCAACGTCCATTATATTTATAACAGTGGCGTTATCGGCACCGAAACATTGTCAGGATTAGCTGGAAGCACGGTCGGAGTCAAAAATGTACCCGAAGGATATTATTTAGCCAACAAAAATCAAGCTAACGTTATCTTAGGTTCAGGCACATCTGATGTTTACCTAAACGTCAATAAAGACATCAGCAATACAATTTCCTTCGTAACTGATGACGAAGCTAAAACAGAAGTCGGAAAAGCGACCGTTTATGGGGAAAAAGCTGGGGACTCAGTAACTGTAAATAGTAGTCAACTTCCAAATGGTTATAATTTCAAAGATAGCAAGAGTGCTACTTTCGAATTACAACCTGATGGTAGCCGTCAATTGGTTACCGTGGTACCTGCAGCTAATAAAGAAACACTCAAGGGGACTGTGGGGACTTTTGATAAGGTGACACCTTTGTACAATGAAGATGGAACAGAAGTTTCTGGACGTGCGTTAGGTGCCACATCTGATTGGGCTACCGACACTAAAATGACTTTGGATGGTGAAACTTATTATCGAGTTTCTACATCTGAATGGGTCAAAGCTAGTGATGTTTACGTGTACACACCAAATGAAGATACCATCACGACCAAGAGTGGTGCTATCAGTCATTTATATGATGCCAATGGTAAACAATTGGAAACAAGATCAGTGGCTGCTGACTCAGCTTGGTACACTGACCGAACAACCACGATCAATGGTCAAAAGTATTATCGAGTATCAACCTCAGAATGGTTGTCAGCTGCTGATTTGAAATAAACCATTAAATGAAATGATATAAAAATTACTAATTCATGCATGAATTGGTAATTTTTTTTACATAAAATTAGAAAATACGCTTACAATAAACTTAGTAACAAGAAGTTGTTGATGAAATAATAAACTTGCTATGAAAGCGAAATAAAACTTGTCTTTGATGATTTTCGATTGTATATTAAATCTATTAAACTGAACTTTAAGAGATGTTGATAAAAATCAACACGGAGGACAATATGGATCATCAAAATTATCAAAACACTGTTGTATTTGTGACTCCAAATGGTAAGACCGTGGCTACAAAAGAAGTAACTGGTGCTGAATGTTCCAAGGTTGAGGTTAGTGCTCCAGTTGGTTATGAGTATTTGGAAAGAGTTTTTGGCTTTGTCACAATTTCCAAAGAACATCTATATCAGAAGGTAATGGTGTTAGATTCTCATCGAAGTCAGCATGACAAGTTCAACAAGATTGAAACTGACCGCGAAAACGTATCAGATATTAATACGGATGAGCAAGGTGAAGCAATCTTATAATTTTTTGGCAAAAAAGTTTTTCTCGAAGAGTGATTCGTCATTGGTTAATGGAGGTTACAGCATTGGTGATTTGGCCTTTGCAAAAATGATTTGATTACTACGCGGTTAAACTTTGAATTCGATGACCGAGTGATTGACTCGCACGATATTTCGGGTGAGGTAGGCTTGATCATCGACTTAGAAAATTTAATTCCTACTGGGTATCAACTTGCCCAGGGTGAACAATCTTATTACGTCATCGATCCAACTTTGTTGGAAGGAGTGTTTGTAAAGCTTATGGATATTGATCAAAAAGAATCGCATTCAAAAACTTCTCGAAAAACTATGACTAGATCACAAAATGATGGCAAAACTAACTCTCAATTTAATGGCACTGGTAAAAAAGCCATTAAGAATAAGGTACATTTTCTGACGAAACAAGAACAGGAAGTGGCAAGAGGGACAGTTAAGGGCCAAGCTGGTTGGAAGGTTCACATTCAGGCTCCGACTGGCTATAAATTCACTTTCCATTATTGGAATTTTGTGATCATTTCGGCGAACAACTATGACCAAAAGGTCTATGTTGTTCCTGATCAACACGATGGCCCAAAAACGCCTCGTTCCATTAATATGGGGATAAATTTTACTAATATTGTCGATTTTGAAGGCTATTTTACGACTTATTCAGATCAGCAGATCCCGGTGGTCAACGACCAAGGAAATAGTCGATATTTACTAGCTAATAACTATGATTTCAAGGTCAACAAAACTGGCTTTTTGCAAGGAGAAAGATATTTTCAAATTGCTGAAAATGCTTGGATCAAGGCTGATCAGATGTATCAATATAAGTCAATCAATCAGAGGCTAAAGTTAGCTGACCGACCCAATATTCATCTATGTAATTGTCGAGGCAAGATAACCTCGCGTGAAGCCTTGGAACCAAATACCAAACTATATACTGATCGAATGAAGATGATCGATAATATTCCGTATTATCGGATCACTGAATCAGCTTGGCTTGATGGTCGGAATGTTTTCGGCATTGAAGAATTACAATAAAAAATACTAAAGGGAAAACTCATTTAGAGTTTTCCCTTTTTTGATGATAAAAATTTAAATGTCTCTATAAAAAATAGCGTATAATTTAAACCGGTATAATTATTTATTTTCAAAATAAATTGAAAATGAACCAAATATTCTTGGGGGAGGAATACAAATGAACATTGGCGATATGGATCTGAACCAGATCCTCATGTATAAAGCCAAATTGGGCTATAACTCAGCTTCAAAAATGATGATAATTGCCTATGCACGTGGTAATTATGACTTCTTTTTTAATCGTGGCAGTTTAAAAGCTTCTAATGCTGGCTCGGGTAATGCATACTTGATGAGTTTTGAAACTGAGGGGATTTTGTTCATGCAGCTAAATTCCCAGTATAGTTTGACTGGCAATAATAGTTTCATGGCCAGAGATGATTTTCAGCAAATCAAACTTCAAGAACAATCCTTTTTCTCAGTTAAGGCTACTTACAATATGAGAATAATGGGGATGAATCAGTATCACGATTTCACAGTTTTTACTGAGAAATTGAATATCGACTGGTTAAATCAATATTTCAATATATTTCTCAGCAATATTGATAGTTATATGATTGAAACTGCCAAAAATGGTGTACCTGATGGCCTGAAGAATCAAACAACACCAGTTGCTCCTTCGCAAACGATGGCTGAACGACCACAAGTCCAGCAACCAAGCATGAATCCGGGACCTCGAATTCAATCACAACCGCGAATGCAACAATCATTACAATCACAGCCAGTTTCCAGCAATATTAATGTTGCTGCTAAATTCTGTTCTAACTGTGGCAATCGGATGTCAGTAGAGGATGAATTTTGTCAAAAATGTGGTGCTAAATATATTGATATAGTGAGGAATTAATCATGCGAAAATGTCCTAATTGCGGAAAAGAAGTTGACCCTGGCCAAGAATTTTGTATCTTTTGTGGTACCAAATTAAGCGAAAGTAAAGCACAAACTGATTCATCTAAAAATGAATCAGTGGAACCAAGCGAGTTCAAGGAGGGGACTGCTCCAAAAGATTCTATTCCGGTAAGTTCAGTCCAAACTAGTGCCGTTCAAGCAGTTCCGTTACCAAAAATGACCTTTGAAAAACTTCAAGCTGATACTACTGTCGAAAGTTCAAGTGGAGTAGTTTTGATATTAGTGATCATCTTTTCACTACTGGGATTTGGCTTTATTCCTGGTATCGTAGGCTTGCTAATTTCAATGCGTAGTCTAACTGGTTACGGAAATAGGAAAACATATATGCTAAATCAACATACTTATTACTGGAGTATTTTCGGGATAATCTATGGCGGGATTTCATTAGTCGCCACAGTTGTCTATCTAAATTCACTTTATTACTTTTTCTAATCTGGGGGAGATACAATGATTTTTTGTACAAATTGTGGAGCTAAACTAATTCCTGATGCAGCATTCTGTACCAAATGTGGTCAACCGGTCAAGCCGATTGCCGTTAGTAGGGGGACTGACGGAACAAATGCAACATCACAAAAAACTAGCCAAAATAGTTCTGCGTCAATAAATAAACCAACCAATACTTTACCAAAGCAGCCAGTTGTTAAATCAACTAGTCAGGCTCCAAGCTCTTTTGCTGAACAAGCAGCAGCAAAATACGATCAAAAATTACAACATAAATATGGTGACTCAACTCAACCGATTGTTCCAAATAGCTCACAACTGGTCGCCAATGAGAACCCATCAAATATTCAAAAGACAGTAAATAATTCTGTTCCGCAGAACGATTCAAGATCGGTGTGTAATGTTGTACCACAGGGTATCCAACGTCCAATACCTAATCCTGTACCACAGAATGTGGGCCAACCAATTAATAATTCTATGGTTCAAAATAATCAGCAAAGTGTTGCTAATTCAATGGCTTCAAATGTCGATCCTGCAACTATGCAACCAAATGTAAGTCAAGCAGGGCCTAATCAGATGAATCCAGGAGTCAATTCAATGGGCAATCAAATGAATCAAAATATCAATCAGGCTAGCGATCCGTTTCATCAAAATGTTGATTTGAATCAAATGAATCAATCTTTCATGAATTCTCAAAGAGTTCAAAGGGTCCGTAATAACGCAGGAAATTATGAAATTATTTCTTCAGTTTTGTGGTTGATCGTAGCAATCTCGCAAGTGATCATGGTTATAAATGGTACTTTGATGCTTAAAGCTTTATTCATTGCATTATGGAATTTTTCAGCGGTCCTGACAGGATTTGTATCTGCATCTTTAATTAAACAAGGAGATCAAGACGTTCCTGAAAGTTATCGGAAAAATTTATGGCAAATAATTGGAATGATCATCTTCAACTTATTGCTCGGAGGATATTTTGGTGTTATCGCCGCAGTCATGGATTTATTCAATCGATACTATATCTTGAAAAATGAAGACTGTTTTAATGTTGAAATTGTCGATGATGACGATGAAGATGAAAGTGACGACGAATAATATCCAACGAAAAAAGCTTCAAAAGTCACTGACTTTTGAAGCTTTTTTTGTGAAATGATTTAATTTAAATAATTATCTTTGATGGAACCATTACTGGCTTTCACTAAGTAACGTTTAGAGTTTTCAGGGTTCATCAACATAACCGTATAGCTGCTACCCCATTCTTTAGTAGCCTTTTTGGAAAGTTGTTTCATGAAACTCTTGATACGACTATTGTCACTGTAGTTGGCGTCATATGTATATTCTTCTAAGTAATTATAAATATCACCGTCTTCACGTGGACTTAGTCGGATTTGTTTACCGTTTAGTGAAATATCAACATCTAAAGCAACATCATCGAAATTATTACTCCAATGAACCGCTTTGTCTAATTTTTGATCATCACTAGTTGTTAGATCGCGATAGCTACTAGTTCTTGTGAAAGCTGCAAAGGATATTCCAAGAATAACAACAACGCCTAAAATGATCCCTAGGATCAGATTCAGATGAGATTTCTTTTCAACAACACCGGCTTGATTGAAATTAGGCATGTTTTGTGGCATTCCATTTGGATTTTGGATATTGCCATTTCTAGGCATTTGGTGTTGATTGTTGCTGGCGTTAACTTGATTGCCAACTGGTTGCTTCAAATCGGTATTGCCATTCAATGGTTCTGATTGATGGTTAACCTCATTAGTGTTTGCTGTGGTAGATTGTGTTTCAGGCAATTTTGCCCCACATTTTGGACAGAACTTTACCCCCTCAGGTAATTGTGCCCCACATTTAGGACAGTACTTCATAATTTTCCCCCTTGTCATAATACGTGACTAGTTGATATTATATAACAGTTACATAAGTGTATACCAATTAAATTTTTATTTAACATTAGGGGAAAAATATGAATAAATGTGAAAATTGTGGCTATGAAAATAAACCCAATGCGGTTTTTTGTGAACATTGTGGTCATAAATTGAATCAACAAAAAGGTATCATCTGTAGTAATTGTCATCATTTGAACCCTTTGAATAGTGACTATTGTGAAAATTGTGGTACTAAATTAGCCAAAAATGGCAATGTACCACCAGTAAATACGCAATCATTTTCACAAGATCATTTGGATGAGCAAAAAAGAGGCGATACTGCTCGTCCGGTGAATCCGAACAATCAAGGTGCTCCTAGAAATCAGGCTAACCAGTTCAATCAAAATAATATGGGTAATCAAGGTAACCAGTTCAATCAAGGTAACCAGTTCAATCAAGGTAACCCTAGTAATCCCAATAATCAATTCAATCAAAATCCTAATAGTCAGTTCGATCCGGCAAACCCGAACAATCAACCTAACCAATTTGGACCTGGTGGGCCGCAAAAACCGCATAAAAAGCATGGTGTTTTGATTGCCATTATTGTGGTGATCGTGGTGCTATTGATTGCTGGTGCCGTGCTATTTGTGACGACATCGAAGACTGATCAGAATAGTGACAAGACGACTAAGTCGGCGACGCCTCCAACTACACAGACACAATCTCCTAATAAGAAGAAACCAAATAAAGACAAGTCAGATGATGACAAGATTTCGCTAGCTAGTGTGAAAAACTTTATGTCCGATGACTTGGGTGAAAGTGATGGACAAACTTCAGCTTACTTCTATGATTTGAATAGTGATCAGCACGCTCAATATGGTGATGATTCGACTCAAAGAGCAGCAAGTAATATCAAATTATTTATTATGGCAGCTGCTTACCAGAAAGTTAAAGATGGCGAGTTGGATCTCAGTGACCACTATACTTTGAAGGATAGTGATAAGGTCGGCGGAACTGGTGTCGTTCAACAAATGGAAACTGGCTCTAGCATTTCGTATCATGATTTGATCAAAGATATGATCACTCAAAGTGATAATACTGCTGCTAATATCATGGTTGATACGATTGGTGGTCTCGATGTGGTCAATGATGAAATTTCCGACCTCGGTCTTAGTGATACTACGATGGAACGTAAGTTGATGGACACTGAAAAATTGGAAGCTGGTCATGATAATATGACGACTGCCCATGATCTTGGTATCTTTATGAAGAAACTTTACAATCATCAGGTCGTCTCCAAGACTTATGACGAAGATATGTTAGGAATCTTGAAAGATACTTCTAATCATTCCAAATTGCCGTCTCAAGTTGCCTCAGATATTACTGTTTACAACAAGACTGGTGAGTACAATTCATATGGTGTTCAAAATGATGTCGCTATTTTCCAAAAGGGCGATAAAGCCTTTGTGATCTCGGTTATGTCAGAAGATGGAACGGAATCAGATCAAAAAGAAGCTATGGGGGATCTTGGCTCTGATTTGACGAATTACATCTTGGGAGATGAATAATGAAGTTTTGTGTAAATTGTGGCAGTCAATTGCCAAATGACGCAGCTTTCTGCAACCAATGTGGAGCACAGCAACCATTTGGTGCTCCAAATACATCCGCTCCGCAGAACCAAAATAAAAAAGACGATATTTATGATTTAGCAACAGGGAAACTCAATTCTTTAACTGGTGGTAATGGTTCAGTCCGGATCAATTTAAAAATTTTATTCAGTGAGGTTTTTAAACATCATTCCAGTGAGGAAGCTGAACGGATCTTTATTGCAGGGACTCACTACACTACGCCAAAAATGGAAGAAGTTTCAGAAAATTGGTCTAAGCCATGGTTGTTCTCCAGAGTTTTGGCATATTTTATGTTAGTTTTTGCAATTTTGATCATGGCCGCTTATATTTTCGGAGGTCAACTTGCGGTACCCGGTCTGATGTTGGTAGCTGCTTTAGCAGTGCCCTTTTCAGCAGTAGTCTTTTATTTTGAATGTAATGCTTTTAAAAATATTAGTATTTTCACGGTCATTAAGATCTACTTTATTGGTGGGGCAGTTTCACTGCTAGCTACGATGATCTTGTATCAATTTGCACTTTATAGCGATGATAATTCGATTAGTTTGTGGAGTGCTTTGGTGATTGGTGCGGTCGAAGAAATTGGTAAGATGGCAATTGTTTATTACTTTATCAATCGTCTGCAAAATAATTTTATCCTGAATGGGATTTTGATCGGCGGAGCTGTGGGAGCTGGATTTGCCAGTTTCGAAACAGCAGGATACATCGTTTATTCTGGTAATGAGTATTTATATACGGCTATCATTCGTGCTCTTACGGCAATTGGTGGTCATCTAGTTTGGGCTGCCATTACTGGAGGAGCCTTGATGCTAGTCAAAAAATATGGTCAACAGCTGGACAGTTCCGAAATTTTCAGCAGCCGATTTTTGAGTTTCTTTGGGATGTCGATCGTACTACATGCATTGTGGGATTGGACTTTGCCTTTTGAAATTCCTAAAATGATCATTTTGATCGTGATTGCCTGGATTATCTTGTTTGTCTTGATGAATGCTGGAATTAATCAGGTTAGATCAATTAAAACACATTAAAAAATGCTACAAAAAAAGCCGACAATATTGTCGACTTTTTGTTTACAATAATTTTATCCGAAGAACATTATCCAAACTCTAACAGCTACAATACCGCCAAGGATAGGTGCTACAACTGGGACCCAACTATATTCAAATTGGGATGACCCCTTGTGTTTAAGAGGCAAGACTGCGTGTAGCAATCTTGGCCCCAAGTCTCTGGCTGGGTTCAAGGCTGGTCCAGTAGCTCCACCAAGTGAAACAACCAAGGCCATAACTAAGAATCCTAAACCAATGAAGTCGGCACGTGGATCGATTTTATCGCTAGTTAGTGCGACTGCTCCAAGTACCAATACGAAGGTTCCGAGAAATTCATTGATGAAACCATTTAATTTACTATGATCATTATCGATTGTTGAAAATGTTCCTAGAATTGATTCAGCATCAGTTGTCCGATCATAAAATGGTTTGTAGGCAGCAACTAATAATGCTTGCCCGAAGATTGCCCCTAACATTTGGGCAACAAGATAAGGGAAAACTTCCGCCCAAGGAAATTGTCCATTTACTGCCATGGCTAAGGTCATGGCTGGGTTTATTTGTGCACCAGAAATGGTACCAAACATCATAGCAGGTATCATAACACCGATACCGTAACCAAATCCAATTAAAATCCAACCCCCGTGGAACCCTTTGGTTCCTCTTAATTCAACGTTCGCTACTGAGCCATTACCTAAAGCAACCATCAATGCAGTTCCGATAAATTCGGCAATGCAGCGAATAAATAGTGTGTAGTGCATAAACTCTGTACCCCATAAATTTATTTGCACAGTCGAATATATTGCTTAGCATGGCTTATGTAGTCTTCTAAAGTCTCAATCAGACCGTAACGTTTTAATATTATATCATATGGCACAGGTCAAGAACGACGTATTGTGAAATTTTTTCTATGAATTTTTAGCATACTTGGTCGCAAAATTCAGCAATATAGCAGCGATTAACAAAAATATTATCATGACTATAAATGAATTTTGTGAACCAATTGCCGTTCTCAGTGAATAACTCTTTGGCAATGATGCGTTCTGTGATATCGTTACGACGGTTGAAGCGATAGACGTTCCGACCGTTCCAGCGAACTGTTGGACTGTGTTGAACCAACCGTTTCCATCCGCATTTTTTTCATTGGGTAATTGACTGAGACCATTGGTCATCGTGTTTCCCATTGTCAATCCCATACCGAGCATGAATAGTAAATAAAAACCAAGGACCAGACCGTCACTCAAGTGGCGTCCCCAAATAATGTAGAGCAGCATCGCAATGATCTCTAAGCAGATACCCATCAAAATTGGTCGCCGAGCCCCAAATTTATCGAGGATCGAACCGCCTAGGGGAGCGAAGATAGCGCCCAAGGCTGAGCCTGGTAAAACGATCAGTCCGGCAATCAAAGCTGTCTGTCCGTTGACCAGCTGAATGTAGTTTGGCAAAACGAACGACATACCTAAAGCGCCGATTTGAACTAGAAAGAAAGCACCGAGATGAGCGGTATATTTGTGATTTTTCAAAACAGTGATATCGATCAGCGGTTCGGCGCTACGTTTGGTTTGTTGAATAAAAGCGACCAGTCCGATATTTCCAATCACCATTGGTAGAATAAATTTGACTGGTGAGCTGACAGCGTTGGACAAATTACTAAAACCAAAAATTAAGCCAATAAAGGTAATTGAAATCAATAATAATCCCACCACATTCAATTTTGATTTGATTGGTGGATTGACTTGTTTGATGGCAAAGATTCCGATGATCAAAGCTATCAAAACGATTGGTAATAATAAAATGAAAATAGAACGCCAACCAAGTGAATTAACCACTAGGCCGCCAAAAGTTGGTCCGATGGCTGGGGCGATTGCGGTGATCAAGGTTCCGATTCCCATCAAAAGGCCAATTTTGGAAGTTGGTGCTTGCTCAAGAATGATATTGAACATTAATGGTAGTGCTATCCCAGCCCCAATTCCTTGAATAACTCGACCTAGTACTAGTACTGGGAAGACGGGGGCAATACTGTCGACTATCAAACCAATTGCGAATAAACTTGCTGCAATTGTAAAAAGTTTCTTAGAAGTGAAATTGTGTTTTAAATAAGCTGATAATGGCATCATGATCGAGGCAACTAATAAGTATCCAGTGGTCATCCACTGGACAGTCGCAGTGTTGACACCGAATTCTTTCATTAAAGTTGGAAAAGTGACGTTAGTGGCGGTTTCGACGACAACGCCACAAAATGACATCAATCCAGTAGCAAGAATCGCCAGGATCAGATTGCTGTTTAATTTCTTTACTTGCATAAATCCTCCAATTGTTAGAATTCAAACTAACTGTATTTTGTTATAACATAAATAGCCTTATTTGTGCTAGTATTAATTTATGTTAGAAAACGAACAATGAGGTTGTTATGGATAGAATATTTGGGATCTTAATTAAAAATGTCAGCAATGATCTGAATCGTGATGCTGAAAAATTTGCGGTTACTTTAGACTTAACACGAATGCAAATGAGCATCATCGACTACATAGCCCGCAATGAAAGTGATCGAGATATTTTTCAGAAAGATATTGAAAAAGAATTCAATATTCGTCGAGCCAGCGCAACTAGCGCTTTAAAGCTGATGGAAAAGAAAGACTTATTGGTCCGGGTGCCGACCCAAAAAGATGCTAGGTTGAAACGCCTGATCTTAACGACTAAATCACGTCAAATGACTGAAAAAATCAGTGATTATTTTGAAACTACTGAAAATATGGTCAATCAAATAGTTGGTGCAAAGAAAATTAGTACTGTTAAAGAAGGACTAACTAAAATATCGGATTATTTTAATAAATAAAAATATATTTAATTTAAATTAATTGCTGATATAACGGGCGTTATAACGAATGGATTTAAATTAGGATTAAAGAACATTTGACTGATTTTAATAATCCGTTTGACAAACTAATGAAAGTAATATAACCTTACAGCATAAATTCAACCGGAGGAAACCGACATGACTAACGCAAATCTTGTTACATTGAACAGTTGTTGTTGTGGTTCGCATCTTATGCGATCCACTGATTTGCGTGCCTAAATTAGGTTTCTTTAGGTAAAACTTAAATCAGAACATCGTATAAGGTGCAGATTCTTTTAATGGAGTCTGCACCTTTTTTGTATCTAATTGGGTTTGGAGAGGGAATAATGTTAGTAAAAAATATTTATCAAACTATCGGCAATACGCCATTACTAAAGTTAGACATTGCAACTGAGAATCACGTAAATATTTATGCCAAACTCGAGATGTTCAATCCTGGAGGTTCTGTTAAAGACCGCTTAGGTGTGAATTTAATTGAGAATGGCTTGAAAAAGGGCTTCATTACTGATTCTACGACCATAATCGAACCAACTGCCGGCAATACTGGTATCGGTGTTGCCTTGGCTGCTCAAAAGTACCATTTGCCCGTCAAATTAGTCGTACCTGAAAAATTTAGTCGGGAAAAACAAATTTTAATGCGAGCCTTGGGGGCAGAAATTATTCATACTCCTTCGGCCGATGGCATCGTTGGTGCAATCAAAAAAGCTAAGGAGTTATCCAATCAGATCGAAGATTCATATGTTCCTTTACAATTCGAAAATCCAGCTAATCCCGAGGCCTATTACAAAACTCTCGGACCAGAGATCATCGCTGATCTCAAAGGTCTGGAAGTTGCCGCCTTTGTGGCTGGATCTGGTTCTGGTGGGACCTTTGTTGGGGTAACTCAAGCTTTGCAAGAACAATTTCCAAAAATGAAAGCTATCACGGTTGAACCTGAAGGGTCGATTCTAAACGGTGGCCAGGAACATTCACATCGAACTGAAGGCATCGGGGTAGAATTTGTCCCACCATTTTTCAAGTCGATCAAAGTCGATGAAGTCAAGACTATCAGTGACGATGATGCCTTTAACAACGTTAAATGGTTGGCAGATAATCTGGGAGTTTTCGCCGGAAGTTCATCAGGAGCTGCTTTAGCTGCAGCATTACAAGTAGCCAAAGAGTTGCCTGAAAACAGCAATATCGTGACTGTTTTCCCTGATTCAAGTGAACGCTACTTGAGCAAAGGAATCTACGATTAACTTAATTTTTAAAAACGGATACTTACGTTCAATACAGGAGGAATTATTATTATGAAATTCAATACTAAACTTATTCATGGCGGCATCAGCGAAGATAAGGAAACTGGAGCCGTTTCGATCCCAGTTTATCGCTCTTCGACCTTTCACCAACACGTTGTAGGTGGCGAGCCAAAATGGGAATATTCTCGAACAGGCAACCCAACTCGAGCAGCTTTAGAAGCCTTAGTTGCTGAAATCGAAAATGGGACGAATGGTTTTGCCTTTGCATCAGGATCTGCAGCCATCCATGCCGCTTTTTCACTCTTTTCAGCCGGCGACCATATCGTTGTTGGAAATGATGTTTACGGCGGGACATTCCGTTTGATCAATAAAGTTCTCAAACGTTTTGGACTCGAGTTCACAGTCGTTGATACCAGGGATCTGAAAGCTGTTGAGAGTGCTGTTCAAGAAAACACTAAAGCAATTTATTTAGAGACACCGACAAATCCCTTGCTCCATGTTTCTGACATCCAAGCTATTTCGGAAATTGCTAAGAGGTATGACTTGAAAACAATCGTCGACAATACTTTTGCTACACCATACAATCAAAACCCATTGACACTTGGAGCCGATATCGTTGTTCATAGTGCTACTAAATATCTCGGTGGGCATTCCGATGTTGTCGCTGGTTTAGCCATTACCAATGATGAAAAAATTGCTCAAGAGCTGGCTTTCTTACAGAATTCGATTGGGTCAGTTCTGGGGCCGGATGACAGTTGGTTATTGATGCGGGGTATCAAGACTCTCGGTGTCAGAATGAGGGTCCATCAGGAGAATACGCAAATTATTTATGATTTCTTGAGAAACAACGACAAGGTCGCTAATGTTTATTATCCCGGCAATCCTGACAGTGATGGCTACGAGATCGCTAAGAAACAGATGTCTGGTTTTGGTGCGATGCTTTCGTTTGAGCTCAAGGAAGGCCTTGATCCGAAAAAGTTCGTGGAGAGTTTGAAGATCATCGACTTGGCTGAAAGTTTGGGCGGGATTGAAAGCCTGGTGGAAATTCCATCAGTTATGACTCATAGCTCGATTCCTCGTGATATTCGATTAAAAAATGGTATCAAAGATGAATTGATTAGATTGTCTGTTGGTGTAGAAGATGACAGTGATTTGATCGACGATTTAAAGCAAGCGTTTACACAAATTTAAATAAAATTTTTGTCAGATAAAAAGTTCAGTGCTATGCTTTTTCATGAAAACTAAATAGATTTCTTCGGGGCAGGGTGTAATTCCCGACCGACGGTAACAACTTAAGTTGAAGTCCGTGAACCGCGTAAGCGGTCGACCCAGTGAGATTCTGGGACCGACAGTAAAGTCTGGATGGGAGAAGAAAAAAAGTATCATTTCATACCATAGGGGTAGTTTCTTTAAGCTACCGACGTTCTCGTATGAAATCTTATTTGGCTTATTTAATGTGGCCCCGCATTTTTATGCGGGGACTTTTTTTGTGGGGTGAATAGGATTTGAAGACAGACAATTTCATGCAAATAGCATTTGCAGAAGCAGCGAAAGGAGAATCAACCTGGACCAATCCCAAAGTTTGTGCCGTGATCGTTAAAGACGGTCAGATATTAGCTAAAGGACATCATGAAAAATTTGGAGGTCCACATGCCGAGATCAATACTTTGAGTCATTTGAAAAACATTTCCGATGCCAAAGGTGCCGACATGTACGTAACCTTAGAACCTTGTTCACATTTTGGCAAAACGCCACCATGTGTTCAAAAACTAGTCGAAGTAGGAATCTCAAGAGTTTTTATTGGTGAAGTCGATCCCAATCCAATCGTCAGTGGCCGCGGTATCAAGTATTTGAAAGACCATGGAATCGAAGTGACGGATATGGATTGTCAAAGTGAAATCAACGAATCTTATAACTTTTACTATCAAAAAAAGCGTCCACTCGTCACTTTGAAATATGCGATGACCATGGATGGCAAGATCAATCAAAAAAATGGTCAACGTTCAATCATTACCGGCCAAACAGCTTACCAGGACGCTCAAAAATTACGTTCAGAGAACCAAGCAATTTTGATTGGTGAACACACCTTAAAAGTCGATGATCCACAATTGACCGTTCGAATTAAAAAAATGGATTTTCCACTGATCCGAGTCGTTGTAGTCGATTCTGCCGATGAAATATCCACCGATATGAAAATATTTCAAGATACTAGTTCAGAAATTTATTTGCTGAGCAAACAAGCAGCCACCAAACAATTTCCTGACCAAGTCCACGTTGAGGTCGGTGATTGGACACCAAAAGAAATCGTCAAATTCTTAGCTGAGAAAAATATTGAATCATTATTAGTCGAAGGTGGAAGTCATCTTCAAGCAGACTTTGTAGCTGCTAAATTGTTAGACAAAGTAGTCGTCTATTTAGCACCAAAAATTTTTGGCGGCAATGCTTTACCAGCTATCGCAACTGATTCACAGGCGCAGGCAATTGCTTTGACTGAACCAGAATTGACCCAGTTAGGATCTGATCTAAAAGTTGAATTAAGGAAGGCTGAATAATGTTTACCGGAATAATCAAAGACATTGGCACAGTGAACGAGATCACGCCAAAAGGTGAGACCTTTCAACTGGCTATCAAATTAAATAATTTAAAGAATAAAAAAATTGCTCTCGGAGACAGTATCGCGATCAATGGGACTTGCTTAACAGTCATCTCCTTGATCGAACAAGGATTCAAAGTTGAAGCTATGCCGGAAACATTTCGGCGAACGAATTTAGGCTCACTGCAAGTTGGTGATCACGTCAATATTGAACCAGCACTGGCTGTTAATGACAAATTAGATGGACATTTTGTTCTAGGACACGTCGATACGACTGCTGAAGTAACCAATGTTGTATCTGATCAAAACTCGGTGGTTTTGAGCTTTGAACTTGAACCTAAATATCGTCGCTACATCGTTGAAAAAGGCTCGGTCGCTATCGACGGTGTTAGCTTGACCGTTTCAGGCGTCACAGATACAGGTTTTCAAGTATCACTGATCCCATTTACCTTGCAAGAGACGATCTTAGGAGAATTAAAAACAGGCAATCAAGTCAACATTGAAACAGACATCTTAGGAAAATACATTTTGGACTCGAAAGTGGAGGAATATCAACATGACTAGTCAAGAGATCTTAACAAAAGTAGAAAACGCACTGACAGAATTAAAAAAAGGTAATTTAATCATCGTCACCGACTCGCCTGAACGTGAGTCCGAAGGGGATATGGTCGGTCTGGCTGATTTTGCTACTGGGGAGACAGTTAACAAAATGATCACTCATGCTCGTTGTTTGCTGTGTGCACCAATGACACGCGACTATGCTGACCATTTGCATTTATCGAAGATGGTGCCTAATGGAGAAGACGCCTTTGGCACAGCTTTCACTATCAGTACTGACGCTAAATCAACTACTACTGGGATCTCAGCTTTCGACAGAGCAAAAACGATTCAACAATTAGCTGATCCTAAGAGTACTTATGACGACTTTTATCATCCAGGGCATGTTTTTCCATTGATTGCGGCCGATAATGGAGTTTTTGAGCGGACTGGTCACACTGAAGCTTCGGTTGACCTTGCTAAATTAGCCGGTTGTGATCCAGTGGCTTACATTTGTGAAGTTGTCAAAAAAGATGGAACAATGGCTAGATTGAAGGACCTTCGGGTGATCGCAGAAGAGAACGATTTGCAGTTGATCACGATTGAAGACATCATCAAATATCGTTACATGCAAGATCAATCATTCATTGACCAGATTGCTGAAGTTAAATTGCCAACGAGATACGGTGATTTCAAGATGAAGGCTTTTCAGATCAATAAGACAGATGAGCCTACCTTATTTATTTACAAAGGTGACATCACAAAACAACCGATTTTATTTCGGATGCATTCCGAATGCCTGACAGGAGATGTCTTTGGTTCGAAACGCTGCGACTGTGGTGAACAATTACAAACATCACTTAAGAGAATCGCAGAGACTGGTTCAGGAGCCGTTCTATACTTGCGTCAAGAGGGTCGTGGAATTGGCTTAGCTAACAAATTAAAGGCTTACGAATTGCAAGAACAAGGCTATGATACGGTTGAAGCTAACGTGAAATTAGGTTTCAAACCGGACCAACGCGAATATGGTATTGCAGCTGCAATTTTGAAGCATGAAAACATCGAGAGTGTTGATTTGATGACGAATAATCCTGATAAAGTAGCAAAATTGACTGAATTAGGTATCGATGTCGACCAACGAGTACCGTTGGAAACTCGTCCTACTAAAGAAAACATCAAATATTTAGAAACTAAAAAAATGAAATTTCATCATTTGTTGAGAGAGGTAAATTAAGATGGCAGAATTACGTGGAAAAATTAATGGTTCAGGACTAAAAATTGGTATCGTCGTAGCTCAATTCAACGAATTAGTAACTAAAAAATTGCTCGATGGAGCAGTCAATGAATTACAAAAATATGATGTTCAACCAGACGATATAACAACCTTGTGGGTACCAGGAGCAGTTGAGATACCTCGGATCACCAAAAAGTTGTCCGATAGTGGGAAAGTCGATGGCATCATCGCTTTGGGTGCCGTCGTTCGTGGAGAAACTGCCCATTTTGACTATGTCTGTGCCGAGTCAGCTAATGGAATCGCTGACGTCTCTCTCCATGGGGATGTTCCAGTCATGTATGGTGTCTTAACCACTAATGACATGGATCAGGCCATGAACCGTGCCGGCGGAAAATCCGGCAACAAAGGTGCCGAATGTGCTTCAGGAATCCTCGAAATGATCAGTCTCGAAAAACAAATTTAAATGCAAATAACCGCAACCAGATTGAATCCTGATTGCGGTTATTTTTGAGAAAAATTTTCTCGGGTTTAATTTCGTTGTGCTTCACGCTCGACGATATCGTCGATGATGCCTTGTAGTGTGATTTGAGCCATGCTATTTTCAGAAGCGGTCTGCACTTGTTGATACGCCTGGTCCAAGGTTTGTTGGATATTGCGACCGACTGGACAATTAAGATTGGTCTTGTCATCAACATGTAAAAGTGTAGTTGAATCGTCCAATGCCTGATAAATATTCAGTAAAGAAATATTTGCAGCAGGGCGGCTTAACTTCGGCGAGACCGAACCACTTTGAGTCGTCAATAAACCAGCTTTTGAGAGCATCGACATTAGGCGCCTGATTAAGCTAGGATTAGATTCGATACTGTCAGCGATTGCCCTGCTGGATAGGTCACCACCCTTAAAGATGTCGACATAAGCCAGGATGTGCACAGCATCACTTAATTTATGGGAATATTTCATAGTTTCACCAGGTTCTAAAGTTTTGAGATTGCTTCTTTAGCAGCTTCTTCAAGACTTGGTAAGGGATGACCTAAGACGTCCTCCAAGTCATTTGTATCTTCAGCTAAAGTGTTGTTCTTGATCATATCTTGGAAGCTGATCATCATATCAATGATATTTTGGTCAAGATTTTCTGATTGTAACACTTTTCGATACTCATCGTCAGTGACCGATTTAACTTCAAAGTCGTTGCCAGTAGCTTTTTGAACAGCTGTGGCTAAATCAGCATAAGTGGCTGATTTACCAGCAAATTCATAAATGTTTTTCGGATCAGTTAGTAAAAGAACTTTGGCAGCAGCTTCAGCATATTCGCGTTCCAAAGTCCAACCAACTCGACCATCACCAGCAGAATAAACGAATGGTTGATTTTGTTTACCAGCGTCTAAATAGTTGGCTTCGTTTTTAATGTACCAATTATTCCTTAAGAATGAATACTTTATTCCTGAATTTTTGATCAATTTTTCAGTTTGCTTGTGATCTTGTGCCAATGGGGCAGCAGCTTTGTCAGCTTGAGGAAAACTAGTATAGGCGATGAATTTAACGCCAGCTTCAGTTGCAGCGCGAACAACATTTGTATGTTGGACTAGGCGAGGCGTATTTTGACCGGGTATCGATGAAATAAAAAGCAATTTATCGATCCCTTTGAGTGATTCCGTTAAATCTTCAACGTTTTCGTAAGAACCGTTACGAATCTCGATGCCAGCTGGGAGCAATTTTTCAGCTTTAGCTTTGTTTCTAGCTAAAGCAACAATCTCACTCGCATCGACCTTATTTAAAAGAGTCTTGATAGCTGTTTGTCCAAATTTACCGGTTGATCCCGTGATTGCATATTTCATAAATAAATACCTCCAATAGTTAGCTGTTACTTATATAGTAACACCATGATTATACAATTCAACAAAAATATTGATAGTAATAAAAAAACGTCTTAATATGTCAGATTTTATCTGATACACAAGACGTTTTTTTATTCAAATTGTAGTTTAGCATCGCCCAGTTGAAAGACTTTTCCAGCTAGAGTACCAGAATCGCTAAAAACTAGATCTGTAATGTGATTTTCCATTCCTGATGTGAAAACAATTTGTTTAACTCCAAAGTCAATCACGAAATCATTTCCATTGCGAACTGGATTGATGCCGATAAACTGACCAAATTTAATTGCGACCATTTCGGGATTGGTGACATGATAGATTGCCTGTTTCACCGTGATACCTTTTTGCGGATGGTCGACTAACAATTGTTTCTTGATCAAACTTTCCTTCCGGATATAATCCGGTTCGTTCCATTGCACTACATAGGGATAAGCAACGTTGAAAAACTTATTTCTGACGAAGAAGATTTTCCAAGTAATTAAATTGCCATCTGGTTCTTTTCTTTGACCAGTTTGGATATCTTCGACCGGGAAATTTTGTGAGAGTAGTCGCTCATGAACGGTTTTAATATCGTTGGTCCGAAATCCCAGTGTGTTGACGTGTTGAGCGGGTAGGTTGCGGATGCAGTCATAAATCGAAGTAGCACCATCACGGACGACCTTATTAGCTAACTCGTTGTCGTAGACGCTCATCAATTCGATATAATTGAGTCCAAAATAACCGACGGCGTTCTCGGTCCCCCATTGTTCATGTTTACCACCGTAATGAAAAATCATTCCCAGATCAGAAAATTTTCTAATTGCAGTATTAATGTCGTTAACATCAATTATTGTATGATCCCATTTTAAAATCTCTACCATACAATCGACTTCCTTTCGAAAACATTTTCATTAACCATTTTATACTACAATTATAGAGTAATTCCATCTTTAAAAAAAGTAGAAAATAATTTCGCATAAATTGCGTTATTTAGTGAGAACTTCTAGAATCAGCTCAACGCCTTTTTCTAAGTTTTTCTCATCCATAATTAAAGGAGGGAGCAAACGTAAAGTATTGTGCTTGGCTGATAGGGTCAAAAGACATTGCTTGTGCAATTCAGATATGACGTCACTTACGGCAACATCGTCGATTAAATGGATCCCGACCATGAAGCCTAAACCGCTGATACTAGTAACTTTGTCGAATGGTTTTATTTTTTCGTTCAATTGATCCCAAAGAAATTCAGCTTTACTTTGAACAGATTCTAAGAAATCCGGAGTGAGTTGTTCCAGAACTCCATTCGCCGCAGCCATTGAGAGCTTGTTACCTCCAAAGGTTGTTCCGTGAGTTCCTGGTCCAAATGCACTAGCCAATTCTTTATTACCGATCATGGCACCGATTGGCGTACCGTTTCCTAAAGCTTTAGCAGAGGTGATGATATCAGGTTGTAAGTCGAATTGCTCAAAAGCAAATTTGCTACCAGTCCGACCAATACCAGTTTGAACTTCATCGATGATCAATAAAACTTGATTTTCGTGACAGGCTGCTTGAACTTTTTGTAGCCACTCTTTATCGCCAACGACTACGCCACCTTCACCTTGAATGACTTCTAAGATAACTGCGGCAAGGTTAGAATCAATCAAATCGATGGCTTTTTCATCATTATAATTAGCAAATTCGACATCGGGTACTAGTGGTTCAAAACCTTTTTGAATGTCAGGGTTACCAGTTAGTGACATTGAGCCATAAGTCCGACCGTGAAAACCATTGTTGAAAGCTAAGACCGTTGTCTTGCCGGTGTATTTACGAGCCAATTTAAAAGCCGCCTCGTTGGCCTCGGTACCAGAATTACAGAAGAAAGCTAGTTGGTCATCATTGCAAAGTTGACCAGCTACTTTGTCTTGTAATTGGTTTTCATACAAATTAGATGTGTGCCAAACTTTTTTTAGTTGGTCGCTGACTTTGTCTTGAATGATTTTGTTGCTGTAACCAAAGCTGCAAACGCCGATTCCGCTCGTAAAATCGAGATAGGTGTTCTGCTGGTCATCAGTTAAATAAACGTCGTGTCCTTCGACCAAGTCGAAAGGAAAACGTGAGTAAGTTGGGAATACATGTTTCATAGTTGACCTCCAAATTTTTTATGTTTACTGAAATTGTGTTCCCGGTCGACCAAGATCATTGGTGATGAAAGTTTGGTCGACGCCGTTTTTTAAAGCAGTGAATGATGCTTGAATCTTGGGCATCATCCCGGAATTGATAATATCGTTTTGGAATAATTTATTGGCAACTGGTTCAGTCAATTGTGGTACGACTTTACCAGAATTTAAGACACCAGGGACGTCAGTCAGAAGGACTAATGATTCAGCTCCTAATTGAATGGCAATTGTAGCCGCCGCCATATCAGCGTTGACATTGAGCCAAGCTCCATCAGATGTTTGAGCTAGGGGAGCAAGGATACCGATGTGGTCTTGTAATTCCTCGTTGAGCCATTGCTTATTGATTTGGGTCACCTGACCGACTTCGCCGTATTCTTGGTGATTCAAATATTCACCCTGTAACAAGTTATTATCGGAGGCATTCATACCGATAACTGGAAGACCGGCGTTAGCAATGAATTGACAAAGTTTGGGTTGAACAAGACCGAGTAAAACTGCCTTTGTGACGTTCAAAGTACCTTGGTCAGTCACCCGAATGCCATCGATCTTTTTAACCTTCAGATGAAGCTTTTGACTCCATTCAGAAATTTGCGGACCACCACCGTGGACAATCAAGATTTGTTTTCCTTGTTGCCACCAGACTTTTAATTGTTTGAAAAAGGTAGCAGGCAGTTGGTCACTCGCGTTGCCACCGATTTTTATGACGATTGTTTCCTTCATTATTATTTCCACCTCATACTTAAAATTAGTTGAACTACTTAGCTCCGGTACGAAGCATTGATTCGGACGTAACTATAAGTGAGGTCACAGCCCCAAGCCTGCCCAGTGGCATCGCCGACATTCAAATCGACTAAAATGGTGATCTTGTCTTGAGCTAAAGCTTGTTTCATAACAGCTTCATCAAAGTGAGCGGAAGCACTGTTTTTGACTAATGCTAAATCATTCAGCCAGATCGATGTATGATTCAAGTCAACTTTGGCATTCGTCTGTCCAATCGCAGCAATGATCCGTCCCCAATTGGCATCTTGGCCGAAAATGGCCGTTTTGACTAAGTTAGAACCAACGATAGCTTTGGCTACTTTTTGACCATCGTCACTATTGGCAGCATTTTTAACGTTGACTTCGACTAATTTTGTTGAGCCTTCTCCGTCGGCGGCGATATCTTGTGCCAAAGTACTTAATACATAATTGAAAGCTTGAACAAAAGCAGGATAGTCAGGGCTATCGGTAGTTAATTCTTGATTATCAGCTTCCCCATTAGCCATCGTCACGACCATGTCATTAGTTGATGTATCACCATCAACGGTGATCTGATTGAAAGTTTTATCGACTTCTTGGCTGAGCATCGGTTGAAGCAGCCCGCTGGCGACAGATGCGTCGGTGAGCACAAATCCTAACATGGTAGCCATATTGGGATGAATCATGCCCGAACCTTTACAGAATCCACTGATAGTAACTGTTTTCCCAAAGATTTGGACTTGGGTCGAAACTGTCTTGGGATGTTTGTCGGTCGTTAAAATGGCGCTGGTGACATCGTGGTTATCGGTCAATTTAAGTTGTTCGATACCTTTGGTGATGATATCCATTGGTAATGGTTCGCCGATCACTCCGGTGGAAGCCACGCCGACTAAGTTTTGGTCGATATTCAATTTGTCGGCGACTAGTTGAGTCGTCTTGATGGCATCTTTGTCACCTTGGTCACCGGTGACTGAATTGGCATTGGCTGAATTCATGATAACTGCCTGCAATTGGTGGTCTTGATTGATCAGCTTTTTGGTCAATTTGGTTGGTGCAGCTTGAAATTGGTTGGTTGTGTAAGTTCCAGCTGCTTGGGCGGGTACTTCTGAGTAGATCCAACCCATATCTTTCTTATCTTGGCGCAATCCGGCGTGGACTCCATCTGACTTGTAACCCTTAGGCCAAGTGAATGGAATTGTTTTGAACGCAGTTGCGTCGTCTGAAGATGTTTGCATAAAAAAATCCCCCTAAATTACGGTAATACAGGACTGAGATCCAAGCCTGCATCCGCTTTCAAATCAAACATTTGATTCAAGTTTTGGATAGCTTGTCCAGCTGCACCTTTTAGGAGGTTATCAATAACACTGACGATAAAGATTTGATGGGTAACAGGGTTTAATTGATAACCTATGTCACAGAAGTTAGTTCCGACAACTTGTTTTAAAGTTGGGAATACTCCTTCAGTAGCATTTACAAAGGTGTCATCTGAATATGTTCGGACAAAAGCTTTCCGTACGTCCTCTTCAGTTATTCCAGGTTTTGCCTTTGCGTAGCAACTGGCCATGATCCCACGTGTCAGTGGTAATAATGTTGTTGTGAACTGAATATAAGGTACGTCTTCGTCCCATTCTTTTAATTGTTGAACAATTTCAGGAATATGTTGATGTTGATTTACCTTATACAGTTGCAGATTTTCATTGGTTTGACTGAAATGTGTCAATTCAGTCAATTTCTTTCCCGCACCGGACGTACCAGATTTGGCGTCCACGATGATTGAACTAGGGTCGATCAGGTGATTTTGTACTAGTGGAGCTAATGCCAAAATGGTTGTGGTGGCATAGCATCCAGGGTTGGCAACGTAAGTTGAACCTTTGGAACTAGTAAAATCGGTCAATCCGTAATGTGACTGGTTGAGATACTCCTGCGTGGGAGCATCTTTTTTGTACCATTTATGGTAAACGTCACGGTTTTTCAATCGATAATCTCCGGCCAGGTCGATCACGGGAAAGTTAGCATCGATAAATGGTTTGGCTAACTCGGTGGTCACACCTGCAGAGGTGGCGAAAAAGACCATTTGATTATTTTTCATGATATCAGCAGGGTCGTAAGGCAAAATGTCGTCGCTTCGTCGCAGTTTTGGTAGTACCTTTGCTAAAGATTGTGCTGCCTTTTGTGCGTGTCCGTACAAATTGATGTGGTCTACGTTAGGGTGTCGTAGTAGTAGTTCATAAAGTACGCTACCAGAGTAACCGGTAACGCCGACTAGTCCGACGTTCATATGCTTTCTTCCTTTCTGATTCGCTTGTTTTTTCCCTTATGTTCGTTGCTGGGGAATTAATAACACGGTACTCTCTTATCTGAGAAAATACAAGTATTTTTTAATCTTTATTCTAATTTTTATTTTGCTTTGTTTCAGGGTTTTGACGGTTATTTTCTGAAAAATTATGTTGGTTTCTAATTTTTTGATTGGTGGTGGATGCCGGCTCCAGTGAAAAACAGATTTGGGCTGGAACGTGGTGGGCACGACTTGGAGCCTCCCTTTGGGAGTCTTCAAGCTCGGCCTTGTTCTAAGCTCGCTTCGCTCACTAAGAACAATTTCACCACTTAGCCCAATCTGTTTTTCCCTTCCGCCTGGGTTGGACTTTCATAATTAATCAGTTCTGAAAACCTTTTCGACATTGGTATTTCATTTGGCTTATAATTAGATAAATGATTTTCTCATTATTAATTAGATGGATTAGAGGCGTGGGTATGGTTAAAAGATTATGGAATCTGGGTAAGACTGAGCGTTGGAAGATGTGGGTCCAGTTGCTGGGGCAATGGCTCAGTGAATTATTAGTAGTTTCAATTGTTTGGGCTGGATCTCAGTGGATCTTGCTCGATAAGGTCAATCCGATTTGGTATTGGATAATTGGCCTACAACTTTTAGTAACGTTGATTTATTTGTTGGCTATCCGCAAAATCAACAAAAATGGTTGGGCGGTGGCTGCTAGTCGGGACTTGCAGGACCGTTATTTGAATGCTTATTTGAAGTCATCGGATTCTTCGTCAGATGTGATGTTGATATTGCATCAGGATCTACGGACTTTAAAAAGTGTAGCGATTTTCTTCGATACGATCATTCCGACTATTTTGCAGTTGATTTTGACTGGAGTAGTCGTGATCGTGGTCACTCTGGTAATCCATCCGATATCGTTGCTGATTCCAGTTGCGGGGATTTTATTGCTGGGCATGGGCATGGGGATGCTCCAAGGCTTAGGCGATAAAACCAATTTGGCCTATATTAAGAGTTTTAATCACATGGGCCAACGATTTTTAGATGATTTTTTAGGGATGTCGACCTTGATCATGAATGGTCGTCAACATCATTATGCCAAGGACTTCAAAAATGATTCCGAGAATTTCCGCCAAAAAACGATGGGCGTTTTGGAATATCAATTGCAATCATTGACCATTATGGACTTTTGCCTTTATGGGACAATTGGTTTCTTCCTTTTAGCTCAAGGTCATGCGGTGATAGCTGGTTCTTTAACGCTGACGTCAGCTATTGGTCTGAGTACGTTGACTGCAATTTGGTTGATCGATTTTCGTAAGTTCGGATATTTCATTCATGTTTTTGTTTCGACTTTGCCTAAGATCAAACACTTGTTTACAGTGATCGATGATGCTACTGAGATGGATTCTTCTAAGTCAAATCAAATCTCCAAGGTTAATAAGATAGATTTTAGTGGTGAATTTGGTTATCATCAGACACTATTCTCAATTAATGAAATGACCTTGGTGCCAGGGGAACTCGTTGGTTTAACTGGTCCTAGTGGAAGTGGTAAGAGTACTTTGGCAAAGACTATGATGCAACAAATTTCGTTGCTTTCTGGTCAGATCAAGTTAAATGATGAGACCAACTTAAATAAAATTGATCCACTTTCTTGGTTCAAGCACGTTGGCTACCTAGGTCCAACCACTGTCTTATTTGATGGAACAATCGAAGATAATCTATTACTGGGATCTCAATTTCCAAATTGGCAACAACGTTTAATTGACTTGAAACTTTGTCAATTTGTAAATGATTTACCAAAAGGATTTAAGACTCCAGTCGGCGAGAATGGAGCTCAGCTGTCTCCCGGGCAACGTCAACAGATTGCAGTGGCTCGGGCTATTTTGAGTGATAAAGATGTCTTTATTTTTGATGAGGTAACCTCAAACATTGATCCTGAGAATGCTGACATGATTTTGGATGTGATCAAACATTTAGCCAAAGATAAAATAGTCTTGTTGATAACACATCGTTTGGCCGATCTTCGGCAGCTTTCAAAATTGTACTTGATCAACCAACAGAAACTAGTTATGGGTGACTTTGATAGTTTGCAACAGAATGTTCCTAAGTTTAAGCAGCTAGTTTCAGAACAAGAGACTTTGCTAAAGGAGGCCGGTTTAAAATGAAATTACTTACTAGATTATTGAAAACAGCTGGTCATTTGAATGGAATCCTGTTAGCAAGTATCTTGATGGGCCTGATTGCGACTTTCTTTCAGATAGGCTTGTTATGGCAAGGATTTAATGCCTTATTTCAACAGATTTCAGGACTATGGCTGTGGATTATTGGATTAGCATTGATAGCTGGTTTCGCCAGATTTGCTGAACAATATTTAGGACATTTAGCAGCCTTCAAGATCCTCGCAAATATGAGAAATATGGTCTATCAAAAAATCCTCAAGTTAGCACCAGCAAAGTTAGATGAGACTAGAAGTAGTGACATTCTAAAACTTTTGGCGCAAGATATCGACCAAATAGAGGTCTTTTATGCCCATACACTTGCACCAGTAATCGTCGGATTTTTGACCTCAGTCATTTTTGTAGTCCTATTCTGGTTGGAACAACCATTCTTAGGAGTGATTGCCTTAATTTCTTATTTACTCATCGGGGCAGTTTTTCCAATTCTCAGTCAAAGGAATTTAACTGGCTTGACTGATGATTTAAATCAGACCGATTTAAAGGAGCAAAGATTGATGGCCGATTCAATCAATGGGAAATCAGAGTTACAACAATATCAAGCCGTCGAATCCCACTTGAATCAACTAAATGCGACTAGTAAAAAGTATTGGCAATTGAATAGAAGTCGGAGTACTGGTCAAGTTAGAAATGCCTTGTTGATGCAGTTAACAATGGTAATCAGTTTGGCATTGTTCATCGCAGTAGTTGCATTGACCAACACGCCACTAGTTTGGGCACTAGTATTTCCATTTACGTTCAGCAGGGTACTGGATCTCGGGAACTTGCCAGGTTCATTAGCCGGCGGATTACTAGCAGCTAAGCACGTTTTCCAACTTCTGGATGAAAAACCAGTCGTCGAAGATACCGGCACGCAAGCAATCGATAACGTCGAAAATTTTGGACTAAAAGATGTCACATTTGCTTATCCAGAACGATCAGATGACCAGATTCTCCAAAAGACCAATTTGGAAGTAAAGCCCGGTGAAAGAATTGGTCTAATTGGGCCAAGTGGTGCAGGGAAAAGCACTATCATGAAATTAGTCATGCGCTGGTATGAAGCACAATCTGGTATCGTTGAAGTAAACGAAAATGATGCCAAGCAATATCAACTTGCTAGTTTGCGACAAACTATCAGCTATGTTCCCCAAACTGCCCAGATTTTTGATGCTAGTATCCGCGAAAACATCACATTAAGGGACAAAAACATCACCGATGAACAAATTTGGCAGGTACTAGATTGGCTAGATCTAAGTTCAACCATAAAAGCCTTCGGTGATGAATTAAGTACCAAAATATCAAAAGAAATACCATTATTGTCAGCCGGGGAAATACAACGTCTAGAGTTGGCCAGAGCACTAGTAAGAAAGAGCTCACTACTAATCTTAGATGAACCAACTAGCAACCTAGACGTAGTAAACGAAGCCTTGATCCTAAGAACAGTAAAACAGCATTACCAAGGCACAGTAGTATTAGTGACCCACAGACACAGCTCATTAGCACTATGTCAAAGAATACTAGAATTAAAGAATGGAAAATTAATAGAAGTTACAACCGAATAACAAAAAAATCTCCCGCTGAAACTATTCAGATTCAGCGGGAGATTTTTGCGAAGAGCGACTACCGTTTTTGAACCAAGCATTGCTGTTTTTTTTGCTTGGTTTGAATATTTAACAGCCTAAAATGAAATCTCTTTAACAGTAATATGCTGTGCTCAAGTCTGGTATGATAGTACTTCTATATCGCATTTGCTTTTAATAATGTGAAATATCTACTTAGTTTAAACCTTTTTTTTAAACGGTAGTCGCTCATCGCAAATTTTGGATATGGTTTTTTAAAATCATAGAGAACTTACTGAGAAAAATATGCCTGACTATATTTTTATAGTCAGACTTATTAATAAAATTTAATTTTATTGAACAGAGCTGCAATGAATTGAAATTCAGGCGGAGAAGCAAAATCGATTTTGCTTCGGAGCCGACATCCACCGCCAAACAAAAAAGGAGCTGGATAAAAATATCCAAGCTCCCGACAAAAAATTAGAAATATTCCAGTAAATCCTCTTCTTTAAGTTTAGCCTTCTGTTCAGTGTTCAAATCAAGAATAATCTTACCCTTCTTAAGAACAATCAAACGATTACCATAGGCAACAGCTTCAGACAAGTTATGAGTAACCATCAAACAAGTAAGTTTTTTAGACTTAATAGTCCGATCAGTAGCAGCCATCAAATCAGCTGAGGTCTGCGGATCAAGTGCAGCTGTGTGCTCATCAAGCAAAAGCAATTCAGGCTTTTGAATAATAGCCATCAAAAAACTCAAAGTTTGACGTTGACCACCAGAGAGTTTTTCTGTAAAAGTATTCAAACGATTGTCCAAAGTAGGCATACTAGAAATAAATTCTTTGAATTCAGGCATATGTTCCTTCAAACGTCGTGAACGCAAACGTCTCGGCAAACCACGCCGTTCAGCCAATAATAAATTTTCTGCTACTGTCATCCGTGGCGAAGTGCCAAGTTTAGGATCCTGATAGACCCGGCTGATAAATTGAGCTCTTTTAGCTAAATTCTCGGTCGTGATATCCTTATCGTTCAACAAAATTTTCCCAGCTGTTACCTTATTTGCACCAGTGATGGCATCTAACAAAGTCGATTTACCAGCACCATTCGTTCCCAGCACAACAATAAAATCTTGGGGATAAATCTTTAAATTGATCCCATCCAAAATGTTGAGCGTAGCATCATCATTGTAGATAGTCTTTTCAACATTGTCTAATTCCATGATTGGTTTCATTTAGTTTTTACCCCATCTCTAAAGACTTTAAAGAATTCAGCACGAATGCTAGGCAGAGCCAAGCACAAGGCTAAAATGATTGCCGAAATAAGTTTCAAATCGTTGGTATTGAAACCTAATTGGAGCACGATCATTAAAATCAAACGATAGACGATACTACCAATAATGACCGTGATCAAACGAATGCTCAACGGTACATCAGGATAAATCACTTCTCCAATAATGATGGCAGACAAGCCTATAACAATGGATCCGATCCCCATGTTAACGTCAGCAAAGCCATTCTGCTGAGCAATCAAGCCACCAGTCAAGGCAACGATCCCGTTGGAAACCATCAAACCAATAAACTTCATAACAGTGGTATTGATACCCATTGAAGCAGCCATAGTTTCATTATCACCAGTAGCGATAACAGCTTGACCTTTTTCAGTGTTTAAAAAGACTGTCAATAAGAAAGTGATGATTGCCAGTAAGATGATACCTAAGAAAATACCGTTGAAGTTAGTTGGTAATTTATCGAGTCCGAATTGATTGAAAATATTATCTGGTTTCGTCAATGACATATTGGCCTTACCAAGAATTCTTAAGTTGACTGAGTACAAACCAGTCATGGTTAAGATACCAGCTAACAAGATAGGGATATGCATTTTGGCATACATGAAGGCCGTAGCAAATCCAGCTAAGTTACCGAAGATAAAGGCTATCAACATAGCCAGTTCAGGGTTCATACCACTTTGGATGAACATAACTGTTGTGACAGCTCCTAATGGAAAGCTACCTTCAACCGTCATATCAGGGAAATCTAAAATGCGAAAAGTAATGAAGAGCCCGATGGCCATTACAGCCCAGATCAAGCCTTGGCTAATAGTTGAGACGATTAAGTTCATTTGATGATCCTTCCTTCCTTTTGAGCCTTATCAACGATTGATTGCGGGATGGTGATATTTAGTTTCCGAGCCATTTTTTGATTGATAATCAAATGACCCTTTTTGATGAATGTTACCGGCATATCGGCTGGTTTGGCTTTATGTTGTAAGATTTTAACGACATCTTCACCAGCTTTTTGACCAAGTTCATATTGACTCAGCCCCATAGTTGCTAAACCGCCATCTTTGACCATTGTTTCAGCAGCAGGGAAGATAGGGACATTTTCTTTAGCAGCGATACCTGAGAGAAGTTTCATACCACTAGCAATCGTGTTATCGGTTGGAATAAAGATCGCATCGACTTTTTGTGAAAGATTGGTCGAGACTTGTTCCAAGTCGTTGATATTACTAATACTTGAGACTGATACTTGCAAACCATTTGCTTGAGCTAGTTTTTTCATCTTCTTAGATTCAGTCGTAGCTGACATATCACTAGAAGTGTAAATAATACCCAAACGTTTCATGTTTGGCATGATTTGTTTCATCAATTTCAATTGATCATCTAACGGAGCTTGATCAGAAACACCGGTGATATTGCCACCTGGATGAGTGTTGGAAGGCACAATCCCAAATCCCTTAGGGTCAGTGACGGCACCCATGACGATAGGAATAGTTGAAGTAGCATTTTTAAATGATTGAACTGATGGTGTAGCAATACCAACTGCAACATCAACATTGTCTTGGACGAATTGCTTACTGATCGTTCGTAAATTGCTTTGATCACCTTGAGCATTTTGAAAAATGATTTGAATGTTTTTACCATTCTTATAACCATGCTTAGCTAATGTATCATCCAAACCTTTGTTGATCTGGTCTAAAGCTGGATGCGAGAGCAGCTGCAACACGCCGACTTTAGGAATTTTATTTTTTTGCGAATTCTGAGCATGTCCAACGTAGAAAAACGCAAAGACAAGAAAAGCAAATAAGAAAATTAACGTTCCATACAACCTCTTAGTATGTTTCATGATGTTTCCCCCTAAAAAAATAAGACAGTCCTTGCAAAAGGGCTGCCTTGAGATGACAAAACCCACATGTATTTGAAAATCCATGTGGGCTTTTCATTTAATGTAAATTATTTCTCGTTTAATAAGCCGACACGGATATGATCCTTTTCAGGCCATATCCATCCCGGATAAACCTGAATTATCGGCTTTGCCAACGAGCTAAGATGTCGGAAGAATTAATACATTTCATAATTGAAAATCTCCTAACTACTTGATAAGAAAAATATTATTTCAAAAAGGGAGAAATGTCAACTTCAATTTAATTAATTTTCGGAAGAAGACTTCATTTTCCAGGCGTGAAGGTTCAATATTAAATTCGTAATTGACTACTAAATAGAAAATTTAAGCAAAAAATTTTTAAAATGATATCATTGTTTTAAATCGGAAGGTGACTGTAATGAATTTTCTGAAAAGGCGCTGGGTCCAAGTCGTCATTGTCGCAGCGTTAGTTTTAGTTGCAACTGTAGCAACTTATTTTGATTCCACGCTCTACAAGAAACCGATCGTCCAGATCGAAAATGTTAAAAATGTCAGTAAAGATAAAAATACTGATGAGTATAAGAACACAGATTATCAAATCGTCCAACATGTGAGTGGCCACTTCGCTAATACTAGTAAAAAAGGGCAAAGGGTAACCATCACGAATAGTTACTTGCAGTCACAATTATCAGATGAACGTTATAAACCGCACCAACAAGTTTTCGTTTTAAAATCTTCTAAAAATAGGTATACCATTCAGAGCACTAAACGTGATGCAGTACTAGTCTTTACGATTGGATTAGTTTTGATCTTACTATTTTGTATGAAATTCACCCGTGGAAAATTACTAACGAGTGTCCTGATCAATTTAGTCATCTTTTATGGGTATATGCAGTTTTTGATCAAGTCACATAACAGTTTGTTAGTCATTTTGACCGTTATAACGGCCATTTTGATTGCAGCTGTGGCCTTGCTAGTTATTTTAGGGCCGACGCAGGATGCCTTGATGGCGTTTGCCAGCACCTTCATCGCTACTGCAGTAGCCTTACTATTGAGCGTCTTTCTCTTGCAGCTGTCTAACAATAGTGGGATTCATTTTGAAATGACACCATTTGATTTACAACCATACTTTGGAGTCTTCATCTCTCAAGTTATCTTCAGTGTCCTTGGTGTTATCTTGGATGAAACGATGGATATTTCTTCATCATTGATCGAAATGAAACAAGAGGTCACTGATGTTACTAAACAGACGCTTTTCAAGTCCGGTATGGTCATTGGGCGTGAGTTAGTTGGTCCATTGATCAATATCCTACTATTTATTGTTTTTGCTGAGAATTTGAATTTAGTCATGTTATATTTGACCAACGGTAACTCCGTCGGGTACACCTTAGATATGACCTTGAGCCTTGGCGTAACGCAGCTATTGATCAGTGCAATTGGGATAGTCCTAACTGTACCAATTACCAGTTTCATCGCCAGCCGGATGGTAGCAAGGAGGAAAATTTAATGCTGTATTTATTAATTGCCTTCATCGTCTTATTATTAGTCGTCACAGGTAACCGTGGTATTTCACTCCTGCTAGGTCTTGGCATCAATTTGATTGCCATCGTCGCCTTATTGATCTTGATTGCCGACGGCTTCAATGTTGTCATCACCACTTTGATCATTTCTGTGATTATTTTGATCGTCGCTATCTACATGAATGTAGAAAACGGAGCGACCGCAAATATTTCATTCAAGACGTCATTAATAATTATGGTAGTTATCTTGCTGATAACCATTCCCATTCTCTACTGGTCTAGCACGCAAGGAATGGGAGTCGAGGATCAAGAAGAGCTCGAAGGATTCTCATTAGCGGCTGGAGTTTCTTATCCACAATTAGCGATTGCGACCATCGTCGTTAACAGTTTAGGCGTGATCTCAGAAACGAGCGTGGCGATCACTAGCGGACTCCACGAGATTGTTTTGAATAAACCCACGTTAACTAGCAAAGAAGTTTTTTCTGACGGCTTCACGGTAGGGAACAAAATCTTAAGTACTCAGACCAATACGTTATTGTTCAATTTCTTTTCGACGACTTTTCCATTGTTTTTCCTGATGAATACGCTGGGATTTAAGTTTTCGGACATTATCAACGATAAGCTGTTCGGCGCGGAATTCTTGACGACAGTTATTTGTACGATTGGAGTTATTTTAACTGTACCGATCACGGCTTATCAAGTTGTTCATGAGAGTCGTGAAAAGATCAAACCTGAAACAGATAAGCAATAAAAAAGCCACTTTGACTACTGTCAAAGTGGTTTTAGTTTGCCTTTAAGGTAAATCGTTTCCGGCAGCGAAGTAGAGGTCATACCATTCTTGTCTAGTCAGGTCGACTTCTGAACCTTTGGCACTATCGATAATGTGTTGAGGATTCATGGTGCCGATGATGACCTGCATTCTTGCTGGGTGTCTGAGGATCCAAGCGGCTGCGATAGCATTTTTGGAAACTGAATATTTATCAGCTAATTTTTGCAATTCGTCATTTAATTCAGGGAACATTGGATTGTCGATGAAAACTCCTTCGAAGAATCCATATTGGAATGGGGACCAGGCTTGGATTGTCACACCCATTCGTCTGGAGAATTCAATCAATTCGCCATCGCGATTGATTGAACGGTCATCAGTCAAGTTAGTATGGATCCCATGGTCGATCATGCCTGTGTGCATCAAACTAAATTGGACTTGATTGACCAAGAGCCTTTGACTGATTGACTCTTGTAATAACAAAAATTGTTGCGGGTTGAAGTTAGAAACACCGAAATGTCTAACTTTACCGCTTCTTTGCAGTTCGTCGAAGACATCAGCAATTTCTGCGGGTTCCATCAAAGGGTCGGGGCGATGCAATAAGTAAGCATCTAAATAGTCAACGCCCAAGCGTTGCAATGATCCGTCGACTGCTTTGATTAAGTGTTCACGAGAAGTGTCATATTTCTTACCAGGGACGATATCACCTTTTGATTGTAGGAAAAGGTCTTCACGTTTGACACTGGTTTGTTTCAAGGCATCGCCGAAACGTTTCTCCGATTCGCCGTCGCCATACATATCGGCATTGTCAACAAAGTTGATCCCGCAGTCATAAGCGGTGTCGATGGCCTTAGCGGCCTGTTCTGTTGATAAAGCATCCATTCGCCAAGCCCCAAAAGCAATTTCTGAAACTTGCCAATTTGTTTCACCGAGATTGATTTGTTTCATGATGATCCTCCTGTTATGAGTATGGGAACATCTCAATTATCATTGGAACCGATACCATAAGTCAACTAAAACTTGCTTTTGTGATGGTATGTTGCCGGCACCAGACAGACGATGATGCCTAGATAGTTGTTTTCTATTAAGAATTGCATCCACTATTTTTGTTAAGAGGGCGGTGTACTTGCCTTGTCGTTTGTATTTTTTGTTTGAGTGAAACCGTTTATTGTTGACGATCTGTCTAGTGTGCAAAAGTATTCCATTCTTTTTAGATAACTCCAGTCCTTCTAATGTCTTTGAAATCTTATGTAAATCGATCCATATTAATTTGAATTCGTTGGATACGAAATCTTCTATAAACGTAACTATTTAAGCTTCAATATTTTCAAATAGACCTATGTGATAGCTGATTATCCTGCACCCATACAAATCCAGAATTCCACTTACTTTAACTTCACGTTTCTTAACGCTATATTCAAACTGCGTAGAATCAGCTAGTAAAACATTATTCTTTTCGACTACGTTGAAATTTTTATTCAATGTGTGTTTTATATATTCTTGCGACTTATCTTCTTTTTTCTAACGATACAAGTTAAAAGCAGATTTCTCATGCTTATAAATGATCTAGTATCAAACCTGCTCCGATATTTCGATTAAATTACCCTCACCATATTTGATTTAAAAATTCTTGAATCATATTACCTTTTTAATCGGTGTATCTTTCGTCATAAAATCGTTTCACGACTAAAATGACTTTTTTGTTATTACCATAGAGGGGGTGTTGCGGGACGAAGTGGACGCGACCTTCAGCTAAGAAGCAACTGAGCTCAAAGCTTGGTATTGACTAAGACTAGTCACTGGCATCCGTATTCTTGATTAGATGAGTGGATATTAATTATTACCATTAATTAAAATATGATTGATTGCTAGGCGCCAGACAGCCGGTGATAGGGCCAAGCCCGTGAAGTTTGCGTTAACCGAGCGCTTTTCTCGGTTTAGGCAAAGGTCGAGCTTGAAGACAAGTGGGCTGCTTGGCTTCAAGTCGTGCCCACAGGCGTCACGGCCCTATCATCGGCTGGATGGTGCCGGCAGTATACCTCTATCCAGGTTTTCTACACCAACTTATTATTGCTAGAAACTGCTCAAATCAAGCGATTTTGAGTATTTGTTATATTACTAACATTCGGAATATTAATAATAATTACAGAAATATTTAATTCTCGTTACAAATGGTCTAGTTCCATTGAATAGCAGTGTTTGTCATAGTAATCTAGTTCTTGTAGATAAATCCTCAGGGGGAAACACCAATGTATAAAAAGTTACTTCTAACTAGTACAGTAATTTTGAGCACGCTCGCATCAGTAGCTGCTCCTTCAGTTGTTTCAGCTGCAGAAACTGACCAAGTTCAAACTAGTCAAACTGCAGAAACACAAGCTGTAAGTAATTCAAATAATGATAATAAATCAAACGTTATTGCCGGTTCTAAAGTTAAGAAAGCTGACTCAACAGTTGCTCATTCAACAACTTCAAGTGTCCAAGCTGCTTCTGAACCTTCAGCAAACAATGCACTTAAGGCAGTTGTTCAAGCTTCAGCTACTTCAGCCACAACAGATCAACACCAAACATTCCTTTCAATGGCCGTACCAATGGCACAAAAGGCTGCTAGTGAATATGGTGTATACACATCAGTTATGTTGGCACAAGCTATTCTTGAAAGTGCTTGGGGAACTTCACAATTAGCTACACAAGGTAACAACTTGTTTGGTATTAAAGGTGATTACAACGGTTCTTACGTTTCAATGCCAACTAGCGAATGGAGTGCTAGCCAAGGTTGGTACCAAATCAATGCTAACTTCAGAAAATACCCTAGTTACTTAGAATCATTTGAAGACAATGGTAACAAGTTACGTAATGGTCTTTCATGGGATTCAACTTATTACAAGGGTACATGGAAAGAAAATACTAGTTCATATAAAGACGCTACTGCCTGGTTACAAGGTAGATACGCCACAGCACCTAACTATGATTCATCATTGAACAACTTGATTGAAACTTATAACTTAACACAATATGATTCAGCTTCAACTGAAAATGCTACTCAAGCACCTTCAGATTCAACTAGAACTATTGTAGTCAACAATGACGCAAGTTATGCTGTTCCACTAGTTGGTTTCAATTCAGATGGTAGTACTACTAAATCAAATCGTGGTTTAGCAAATGGTACTGGTTGGGCAACTGACCAAACTAAAGACTACAACGGTCACACATACTACCGTGTATCAACTAACGAATGGGTAATGGACAACTACGCAACATTACAATAATCGTTGAATAATATTTATAAATAAAATAAGCTTCATAAGCTGGTAAAATCAGCCTATGAAGCTTTTTTCGTATCTTCAATGGATTTGTTTTTTAAGATGATTCAGTTGTTCAGTAAGATTCAATAATTTTTTAGCATACCAATCGTCTTTTGATTGTTGATTCAACAAAGGATTGTTGAGTTGAAAATCGGCTTGATTGTTTTTTTTGATCCAAAAACTGTGGATCGGATCATTGATCGAATAAGAAAGATGGTCAGCAGCTTGATTTTCAACGAAAAATTTAGTGATTGGATCTTTTTTCGTTGGATCGATTTTTCTTGGTGTCAAACCAGTAATGATTTTCGAACCAATCTCAGGCATGGGGACTTCAGTTTTTTTGATATAATTAAATTCATCTTGTTGGGGTTTAAAAATGAAACCACTGTTGAGATTGAAATTGATAATCATGCTTTCAGTTTTTTTATTACCTTTAAGGACTTGATCAACAAAGACACTGACTTTGGTGTAGGCTTCATTGCGACAATTTTTCATTGGTTCAAGATTGAAGACTGTCCCTTTGATCAAAAGGGGATTATATTTTTTTAATTCGTCAACTGAAGTTGGGATCAGTGAATATTGACCAGGTGAACCAATTGTTTGAGTCTCAATCCTGGCTGAATCGATTTTATTCTGCCAATGCTGACTATTGTGTTGCAAGCGAGTTTGATTGATTTTAAAGGTTGAATCGTCTGACTGATTTTTTGAACTCAATAACTGGTAGCCAGTTAAAGGTGCAGTAAAGGAAAGTAGTGCTAAAGCGATGAAAAGCTTTTTCATATAAGTCATATTCTCCTGGATTTTGTAAAGAGAGTATAAACAAAATATTTTGCCAAAACTAGTTTAAAGCCTTGATAAACCATTGTTTCTGAACGTTTTACCGCAAAGAAAATTTCATGGAATTACGGAAATTGATTTTCAAAAATAATAATAATTTCTGAAAACTTTTTTAACTAAAGTAAACGGTGCTTGTTTTTGTAATTTTCCTTGCAATAACGAGCCAAGAAATTTTGGAACCGTGAAACTGATGGTGGTAAAAAGCGGTTATCTTTGATGACCATATACAATTTTTGCTCAAGGTCGTTGTCGGTCAGGTGGATCAACTTGACCTTGCTGTTGTCGACTTGAGCCATATTTGGGATTAGTGCGATCCCCTGATTGAATTCAACGAAGCCCATCATCGTATGGTCCTCTTCGATTTCAAACTTAGTATTTGGCGTAACATCGGCATTTTTAAGGATCTGGTCGATCAATGGCCGGAAAGTGCTGTTTTTTGAGAAAGCAATGAAAGGATAATCACTGATTTGTTTGACTTCAACCGCATCATATTTGGCTAAAGGATGATTTTTGGGTACAGCGAGCATGATTTCTTGTTTGATGATTGGTAGAAAATCCAGCTTCGACTTAGATGACAAGTTCCCGACTTCTGGCAACTTGGACGATAAGACAAAGTCGTATTTTTCTTTGATCAGTCCATCAAGCAGTTCACTGGTCGTCCCCTGAAACAATTCAAAGGTAATGTCTCGAGTTTCATCCTTTTTCTTAAATGATGCTACTAATTCAGGTATCAAATGTTGACCAAGTGTGTCAGTGAAGCCCATTTTTATGATGCCTTGATTGACGTTCAATAATTGTTTTAAGATGGCGTTACCACGTTCGATCTCGTCGAGTCCACTACTGACAAATTTGAGATAAATTTTCCCAAAACGCGACAGTCTAATATTACGGCCTTCGTGTTCGAATAAAGGAACGCCTAATTGTTTTTCCAAATTGTCGATTGAATAACTCAAAGTTGGCTGTGAGATACCTAAGTTCTCGGCTGCTTTGGACATATGTTGTGTATGTGCTAGTTCGCGAAAATAAACTAAGTGTTTTAAATTCATATCGAATACCTCTATCTGAATGATAGATAATTTCTATTAATATATCAATTGGTGTTTTTACTAAAAATCGCTTAATAAGGAGTTTATTATGGAAAAAGTTGAATCTGTTAAAATTTGCCCTCTGGAATTAGGAGCTGGCATGCCTAAAATTGGTGTACCGATCACTGGAAAATCAATTTCAGAAATTTTTAAACAAGTCAAAAAGGCCTGCTCAAAAAAGCCAGACTTATTGGAATGGCGATTAGATTTTTTTGATGATGTTGAAGATTTTAACCAAATTAAGGCTGCCTTTAAGCAAATTTCAACGAACAACGATGACTTGCCGTTATTGATCACATTTCGGACTAAATCTGAAGGAGGGGAAAGACAGTTTACTGCCCCACACTATTTCTTACTATTAAAAGAGGTCTTAAATAATTTGTCGGTAAACGCCATTGATCTTGAACTATTCCATGAGCAAGCAAATTTGCGGTCGATTGTTTCTTTGGCTCACCAAAAGGGCGTCAAAGTGGTCATGAGTAACCACGATTTTGAAAAAACACCTGCTAAAAATGAATTGATCTCTCGTTTGACGAAGATGTTTGAACTGGGTGCAGATGTGGCCAAAATTGCGGTCATGCCTAATAGTTCAGGTGACGTTTTGACACTTTTGTCAGCTACGAGTGAAGCTAAATCACAATTAGCTAAGCCGATCATCACTATGTCGATGGGGGAACTGGGTAAGATTTCACGGGTCAGTGGTCAATTGTTCGGATCAAGCTTGACCTTTGCCTCGGTTGATGAGACTTCAGCTCCGGGACAGGTTCCGATTGATGAATTGCGAAAAATGTTGCAGGAATTAGCGATTACGAAGTAAATAAAATTATAGCCGTCATACTTGGAATAAACCTTGGTATGACGGCTTTTTATTTTTTAAATATTATTATTGGCTAGTTGTTTACTTTCTTTTTGGACGAATTGAACGAAGTCCTTAATTGCTGGATCAGTCAGAGAACTTTTTAAAGTGGCCATGTAAAGGATCCGACGCCAATTGGGGAAGGACAGAGGGATTATTTTTACGGGCAACGATTCTAGGATCGACATGTTTGGGACAACGGCGATCCCGAAATCATTGGCGACTAATCCGGCAACTGTCTGATCTTCTTCTACTTCATAGGAAGAAATTGGTTGGCCACCACTTTCTTCGAACAAGTCGTGCAAGATGGGATTGAGACCGCTGCGTTTGGAAAAGGTCACTTGGCGATAGGATAAAGTCTCTTTCAAGCTAATACTTGAGCGGTTTGCTAGGGGATGATTGATCGGTGTGATGCAGACTAAGTTTTGTTGGGCGACTGGGAAAAATTCCAGATCATCGTAACCATCGAGTCGTGAGCAAAATCCGACATCGTATTTTTTATCACGGATGGCTTGCAAAATATCGGGAGAAAAACCACTATCAGTATTGAACTGAAAGTGGATCTGATATTTGTGTGACAATTTCAAAAAGCGTTGAGTTATCTCAGGCAACCATTTGATACTTAAGGTCCTGATGGATACTAATTTGAGATTGGTTTTTTTCTGATTGAAGGTTTTGATCTCCGAAATACTGTCATCGAGGGAATTTAATGAAGTGGTGACACCGTTGGCGAAAACTCGTCCGGCCTCAGTCAAGACAACATTGCGACCACTTTTTTTAAAAAGGGATACATGGATCTCTTTTTCTAAGTGATGGATAGCTTTAGTTAAACTGGGCTGTGTAATATGTAACAATTTGGCCGTCTGGGTATAATTTTCGGTTTGCGATAGGGCGACAAAGTATCTTAAATGATCTAAATTCATGCTCGAAAAACCTCCAAAACAGTTTCAGTAAAAATTATAAGTTACCAATATAAAAACAATATAACAGAAATGATAACTTTTGGCTATGAATGACTGAGCTTAAAAGCAATTGGACGTTGGATAAATTGGCAAGTACATTGGACTTGTAGATTAATGTGAATAAACTTACAAATTAAGTTTAATGATATTGGAGGAATCAATTATGACGGAAAGGAATCCGATCACTGTTAGTTCGTGGACTTTGGGCGATCAGTGTTCATTTGAGGAACGCTGTAAATTTGCTAGTGAGGCTGGCTACGATGGTATCGGTTTGCGAGCGGAGACCTATGTCGATGCTTTGAATGAAGGTTTGTCGGATGATGATATTTTGCAGATCATGGCTAAATATCAAATCAAATGTACGGAAGTTGAATATATTGTTCAATGGTGTGAAGAGCCACGCTCTTATGAACAAAAATATAAGGAACAGACTTGTTTCCACATGTGCGATTTATTTGGCGTTAAGCATATCAATACTGATTTGATGGAAAGTTACTCAATTGACTACACTGCCCAGAAATTACGGGAATTGGCTAGTCGTGCCGGAGATTTGATCATTGCTTTGGAGCCGATGCCATATAGTGGTTTGCCTAATTTGGATAAGACTTGGAAAATCATGCAAAAAGCTGATTGTGACAATGTTTATATGTTGCTTGATATGTGGCATTGGGTCAGAGCCGGTCAACCATATGATTTGTTAACGAAAGAACAAGCTAAAAAAGTTATCTCGATTCAACTTGACGATGCCTATCAACGTCCTTATGCACAAGCAATTTTACGTGATGAATCGATGCATGATCGTTTAGCTCCAGGTGCAGGCGATTTGGATACGGCGGGCTTCGTCAAAATGATCAAAGATGCCGGTGTCGATCCTAAAGTCATCGGAGTTGAAGTGATTTCTGATAATTACATGGCTAAAGGTCTCCAATACGTAGCTGACTATACTTATCAACAAACGGTCAAAGTTTTGAAACAGGCTTGGCCTGAGATAATGCAGGAGACTGTTAAAGCTTAAATTTTTTGAGGGGGAAATTTCGAAATGAGTGCAAATTGGTTAGGACTAACGAATAAAGTTGTTGTCATCACAGGTGCTGTTGGTGGCATGGGAACGAAATTCTCAAATGATTTTGCCGAACAAGGCGCTAAAGTCGTTTTGGTCGACTTATTAAAAGATAAAGCTGAAGCATTGGCAAAAGAGCTTCATGAAAAATATCAAGTTGAAACGTTGGCGATTACTTGTGATACGACGGATGAAAAAGAAGTTGATGCGGCCGTCAAGAGCGTGGTCGATAAATTTGGTAAGGTCGATGTTTTAGTTAATACCGCTGCTATTTTAAGATTTTCACCATTAGAAGATTTGCGTTTGGATGAATGGAATACCGCCTTGAACGTCAATATTACCGGATACTTCTTGATGTCACAAAGATTTGGACGTGTCATGATCAATCAAAAACATGGTACTTTGATCCATATTTCTACTGCTGCTTCACTTTCACCAGAGACATACAGTGGTGCATATAGTACGACTAAGGCAGCTGTCAATATGATGTCAAAACAAATGGCCGCAGAATGGGGTCAATATGGACTACGGAGTAATTGTGTCCTCCCATGCTTAGTCAAGACACCTTTGTCAGCAAACTTTTACAGTGATCCTAAAGTTGAGGATGGTAGAAAACGGCTAGTTGCTAGCAAACGGATCGGTAATTTGGATGATATCTCCAATACCGTTTTGTTCTTAGCCAGTGACCGTTCAGACTACACTAACGGCAGTGAGATCCCCGTCGATGGTGGTATCCACATGATGATCTCCGACATGATCCCTAAGCCAGGTGGGCGTCGTCAATATGCTATCGATCATCATCAACCAGCTAAAAAATAATCAGCTTAATATTTGAGAGGAGATAATCTTATGGATTCACAAATCGATGGACATACAGTTATGTTAGGATTGTTCGGTTCGCCAGTCGGACACTCCGGTTCACCAGCAATGTATAATTATAGTTTTCAAAAAGCAGGTATCAATGACTCATACTTAGCCTTCGATATTCAAGAAGACCAAACAGCCCAGGCCTTGGAGACAATGAAGTTCCTGCATATGCGCGGAGCTAGTGTCACCATGCCTTGTAAGACGGAAGCTGCTAAGTTGGTTGATAAATTATCACCTGCAGCTAAACTGATTGGGGCAGTTAACACGATCACTAACGATGATGGTGTCCTGACAGGCCACAATACTGATGGTAAAGGCTATGTTGAAAACCTGAAACAAAACGGAGTCGATCCAAAAGGTAAGACCTTTACTTTGTTGGGTGCAGGGGGTGCTAGCACTGCCATTGCCGTCCAATTAGCTCTCGATGGCGTCAAGGAGATCCACATTTTCAACCCTAAAGACAGCTTCTTCAAGAATGCTGAATTGACGGCTGAAAAGATTTCTAAAGCAGTTGATACTTGCAAGGTCACAGTCGGTGATATCAATGATCAAGAACAATTGAATCAATCGATTGCTGAAAGCGATGTTTTGGCTAATGCCACCAAAGCTGGTATGGCACCAAATGTTGACCAATCAAATATTAAGAATCTGAGCGTTTTCCGCGATGATTTAGTTGTGACTGATACTGTTTATAGCCCTGAGGTTACAAAGATGATGGCTGATGCCAAGGCTCATGGCAGCAAGACTATCGGCGGCAAAGGGATGCTAGTTTGGCAAGGAGCAGCTGCTTATAAGTTGTTCACTGGCCAAGATATGCCGGTCGATGATGTTAAACGTCTCTTCTTTTCAAGTAAAAAAGAAACCGTTAAAGCTTAATAACTAATAAAAAAATCTAGACAAAAAGCAAGCAATCATACGATTGCTTGCTTTTTTGAATTGCTGGACAATTTTGTTTTAAATGAAATGTCCAAAAGCTAAAATCTGTAGACAAATCAGTAAAATGACTGCTAAGGCCCAGTTCCATTTGGGAATCGAGTATGTTTGATAATGACTACGTTTAGTGTATTCACTGAATCCATGTGATTGCATGGCTTGAGCCAAATTATCTGACCAACGTAAAGAAACTAAAATCGACTTGAAGAAAATTTCTGGTGACCAAACATGCAAAACTTCACCTCTCATCAAAGCAGCAATTTTCATTTGTTTAACTGTTTGATTGACGCGCGGAACAAAGTTGAAAGCACCTAAAGTCCCATAGACAAATTTAGTAGGGATGTGGCAATTTTGTTCCAGTGAACCAAGCAAATCTTCGACGGAAACTGTCAAAGTCAGAATCCCGCCCAAATAGATATAGGCATAGATCCGCGTCGATAGTAACCAAGCACTGTGGAAAACATCTCCAGTTCCATGTGCATAAAAAGAAAGCCAAGTACCGATAACGGGAATTATTGGTACTAATAATAGCCAGAGCAATTTTTTAAGACTGACTCGTTTCGATAGTAAATATAACAAACCTAGCGCAGCAATCGTGATATTAGCGACGATACTTTGCATAAAAGCTATTTCAAAACTGGCAATCAGAACCAAGCCTAATTTAAGAGATGGATTCATAATTCAGCACCTCCGTATAGGAAAGCTTTTGGTCAGCCAACTGTAAATGATAGTCAAAAAATCCATTCAGACCACCCAATTGATGACTGATCATCACAATTGTTTGCGATTGTTGACTGGCAATCGACTTGATCATTTCCATGACCGCCTTAGTAGAATCGAGATCGAGACCCGATAAAGGTTCATCCAATAATAAAACAGGATTACCAAGGATCAGCATCTCAAAAATCTGCAGTTTCTTTTTTTGACCACCAGATAGTTGATAAACGATATGCTCCCGCAAGTGGTCTAAATGCAGTAGTTGCAAATAGTCTTTAACTCTTTTTTTAGTCCAGAAATCTTGATAGCGAGTATGTTTTAAACTCAAGTCAATTTCTTCTTGAAGCGTCAACTTCAAATATTGCATTTGAGCATCCTGAAAAACTAGTCCGATCTGACGAGCATATTTGCGGGAATTATATTTTTGAATGTTTTTATGTTGGTACTCGATCAAACCTGAGTAATCATGCAGTTTAGTTAAAGCTGAGAAGAAGGCCGATTTACCTGAGCCATTTTCACCAGTCAGTAAGATCAGTTTCCCATTTGAAAATTCTAACGAACTGTCAGTAATCAATGGCTTTTGACCATTCTTTAATTGTAAATTACACAGATCGACGATTGATTCTGATTTTTCTGGCAAAGAAAATTGCAAAGATTGGTTTGCTTTTTGATAGCGTTGGAAAATATGTTGCGTATCATTGACTTTAACGATTTGACCAGCTTGAAAATGAAATAAGTTATCAATGATATCTTGATAACCCATTAAATCGTGGTCTGAAACTAAAATGGTTTTTCCATCGTTTACTTGTAAGTCTTTTAGTAACTTCAATAATTGCTGACGTGATTTGAGGTCGATACAAGCAAATGGTTCATCCAATATTATCAAATCGCAATCCATTGCTAAAGTTATTGCCAAGGAAACTTTTTGCAATTCACCACCAGAAAGACTGTCTAATCTTCGGTCAATAAAATGAGCGATATCCAAACGCTCTAGAGCATGTTGGATACGTTGATCCATCTGCTGACGAGGATATCCAAGATTTTCGAGCGTAAAGATGAATTCTTGCTTAACGGTCGTCATTGAAAATTGATCGGTCGGGTTTTGGAAAAGAATCGCAATGTGTTTAGCAATATCTCTCGTGGTCCAATTCTCAGTACTTTGTTCATTAAAATTAATTGTTCCTGAAAGGACATGACCAGCATATTCTGGATAAAGTCCAGCGATGATCTTCATCAAAGTTGATTTTCCACAACCTGATGGTCCAAATAGTAGATTCATAGTTCCGTCTGGTAGTTTTAAATTGAGATCATTTAAAACTTTGGAGTCATTTTTCTGATAGCAAAATGACAAATTTTCAATCGTTAATTTCTCCATAGAAATTTAATCTCGATTCAAGATCCCTGATTTTTCAACGAGTTTGTTGATCCAGTAAACTAAGACACCTGAGAAAAAGCCAATGGAAATCAGACGGACTACGAATAATAAAATTAAAAAGCCAAGATTATATTTAGCATAACCCTCGTTGATCATGCTCCAACCGAAGGTGATGATCGTACCAGTGATAGTTGAAAGTAGTAGACCTAACTTATCAAAATGCTTGTAACCAGCCATGGCAAAACCAAGGCCGTTACCAACACCTTGAATCAAACCAGAGATCAAAGTGGCGGCTCCCCATTGACCACCTAAGACCATTTCAACAAAACTACCAAGCAATTCTCCTAAGGTACTAGCACCAACTTTTCTAGTTAGCATTGCCGCAAGTGGACCAGCAATCATCCAAAGTCCTAATAAAATGTCGTTGGCGAATGGTCCCAAGCCAATTGCAGCCAGACCTGCGGATAGGAAATTGTATGAAACAGTTGTCCCAAAGAAAATGGCGCCACAAAAAATCCCTGTCAATGCAATGAAGGCTACATCTCGTAAGGAATAGCTCAAGCTAGTAGATTTGGTACTTGAAGTTCTATTCATCATATAAATCAGTCCCCTTAAAAAAGTTTTTTGTCGCTTCTTCAAAGAATATATTCATTAGGGCCAAAAAAAAATGACCAACTATTTTTCTGGTGCGAAAAATAGTTGGCCCTTAAATTTATCCAATATCTTCCTACACTAATATTAATTAGATCAGGTTCTATGGGTTTAATCTCAGCTTAATCAGCACCCCAGATATATAACTTTTAAGAATCAGTACAACAAACAAAGCTTATCATTCTACCCATAGGGTGTAAAGCTAAGCTTTATTGTAAATTTATATAATAACTTTGATATTTAAAATACGTCAAAAATGCTGTATTTTATTTAAAAATAATATATGATGAAGTTATTCGAATACAATCACTAGGGGTGCAACAATAGTTGCTGAGACGGTAAATACCGATCCATTTGAACCTGATTTGGTTAACGCCAACGTAGGAAAGTGATGCCATACCGTGACGGTTCCGATTGATGTTTGAATAAAAAACAGGAGGGATCATCATGAAATTATCAAAAAAATTGATCAACAAAAGTCAACCAATCTTAGAAGCTATCGAAACGCATCCATTCATTACTGGAATAGGTCACGGTAGTGTTCCTAAAGAAGCGTTGGCTTTTTATGTTGGTCAAGATTTTAATTACCTCAGTGCCTTCACCAAAGTCTATGCTGCAGCTATTCAAAAATGTGACGACTGGTCACAAATGCAATTATTTGCCGACCAAATCGAATTTATCCTCAATGGTGAGATCCGGGCACACGAAGTATTTTGTGAAATAGCGCAAATAAATTACTCGTCATTACAACATGCGCAACAAGCGCCAATGACTTATTTATACAACGAACATATGTATAACGCCGCCCGGACTGGAGACCTAATCGACGTCGTCGCTGCAATGCTACCTTGTCCCTGGACATATAATGAAATCGGCAAACATTTAGTTGAAAAAGGACTGGCCACGGATGAGAACCCATTTCAGGAATGGATCGAGTTTTATGCCTCAGTCGATTCTGAAGACAAAGCCTTGAGTGACCGATTATTTGCTATCTTAGATACTGAAGCCAAAAAATATCGTCCCGAATATTTACAACAAGTCGAAAATCGATTTTTGAAAAGTTGTGAATTGGAATTGCGCTTTTGGGAACAAGCCATGCAAAGAGTTGACTGGCAGTTCGCCGACTTATTCAACTAAAATTTCAAGATGATTTTCTTACCAGCATTTTCGTGATTTTCCAGTAGCCGGTGAGCTTTTTCAGCTTGATTGAACGGCAGAGTCAACACATCATCATCCAATAACTTACCTTGGGAAAAAGCAGTCGTGATCAAATGGGCAGCATCTTGGAGTTGATCGACAGTCGCATGGCTGATGACGAATCCCATGAGTGCCTGGCTATGAGTGTACAATTGAGCTATTTTTTCAGGTGTGAGCGCATCTGGCGGTGTGGTGATCAAGCCGATCTTTCCAAAAACGTTCAATAGGTCAACATTATCGGTCAACTTGATTTTTCCAGAGGTATCGATCAGATAATCAAATCTTTCAGTGATATCGGAAACATCTTGGTGATAGTCGTAGGTGTTTTCAACGCCTAATGCTTGAAGTGTTGAGAAATCATTGGAATTACTAGTTGTGGAGACTTTTAAATCCAAATCCTTAGCCAATGTGACTAATTTTTGGCCTACGTGACCTCCAGCTCCTTCAACTAGTAGACTTTGATCAGCTTGAACGTTCAAAACGTCATTCAAAAGGATCGCAGCCGTGGCACTGGAATGCAGTGAAGCGACTACTTTTATTGGGTCGAGACTTTTGTCCAAATGAAAAAGTCTTTCACATGGAACGGCGACATATTCACTGGTCGTACCGGCACGTCCGTCGTAACCCATACTATTAGTCCAAACTAATTCACCTGGTTTGAATTCATTATCATTAGTTTCAACGACCTTACCAACCGCGTCGCGTCCAATAACTAGTGGAAAGTCGACCTTGGTTTTAAAACTACTGGAACGAACAAAGGTATCGACATAGTTGACTGAAGTAGCGATAGTTTTGATCAAAATTTCATCGTTCATGATTTGAGGTCTTGGCAGTTCGCCAATTTTTATCTCAGAACTGGGACCAAATTTATCGATGTAAGCAGCTTGCATAATATTACCTTCTTAATTGATATATTTATAAAGGTCGTCAATTGAGAAAACTCGGTAATTCATTGCCGAGATGAATCAATGTCTAGGACGACCTCCGTTGTATTTTGTTAATTGATCTTCGATATACTGTGCTACTACCTCTTTTGAAACATTCCCTGAAGTACTCATGAAATAACTAGGCGACCATAGATGACCGCCCCACAGTTGGGACTTCGTTTCAGGATATTCTTTGAACCATTGTCTAGCGGACATTCCTTTGAATGACTTAACTACAGAACTCGGTGTCATGTCAGGAGGGAAACTGATCATTATATGCACATGATCAGGCATTACTT
>NZ_AZFA01000050.1 GCF_001434295.1 Companilactobacillus versmoldensis DSM 14857 = KCTC 3814
TCGAGTCTGACATCCGGAGTTACAATCTCGTTGAATAAAGGATTAAACCGCTAAGTAATTAGCGGGTTTTTTCTGTTTTCATCTTGGTTTTAGTTCAAATCACTAATTTTTCATCCACACATGTCTTGATTTGAACCGTTTCGGCGATAAGTATCACACCCGAAAGTCCGAAATGTCATTAACAAGTAATCGATGATTCGAAAGATTTTCCCCAGGGGACCAATAATTATTTTGTTTAAAGAAGGATCGCAATTTTAGCTGCGGTCCTTTTTTGCGTCTCGTCAATTCATAAAATAGACAAAGTTTTGATTTTTTTGGATGTATCTACTAATGTCGCAAGAATGTCGATCTCTTAGAAAGTATAGACGAAAATTATCTATTAGAAGTAAAGTTCCAAAATGTCGGCTTGCTCTTTTAGTCTGTAGAATATTGAAATAACAAGAAAGGCAGACTATAAAATACTCATTAGAGGTAGTTGCACAAAATGTCGGTATTCCAGCCAAAATGTCGGTTTTCTCTTCAGAAATGTAGCCACCACTCCTGTAAAAACGTTGATATAACGCAGAAGGTAGACTGTAAAATGCTCATTAGAAGCAGTTGCACAAAATGTCGGTTTTCCTGCCAAAATGTCGGTTTTCTCGTGTAGAATATAGCTACCCCCCCTGTAAAAACGTTGATATAACGCAGAAGGTAGACTGTAAAATGCTCATTAGAAGCAGTTGCACAAAATGTCGGTTTTCCTGCCAAATTGTCGGTTTTGTTGATTTAATGCCTTTTTGCTGAGGTCTTCAGTATCCATTATTCTCAAAAATATTAGTATATGATTTTTGAGAATAGGATGGCAAAATGTCAGTCCAACAATTAGAGTAACTCGTTGTCGGTTTAAATAAGTATTACAATTAAATAAATAGGGTTTATAATCGTTTTTTAAGATCTTCATAGGACTTTGTTCACGTGACTTACTAAGTCTGTGGTAGTGGGTTTAAGTGAGTTAATAGATTCCATACGTTTGAAAGAGGACATCATTATTCTCCAAGCAATGCTATCTGGTATATGGGTAAGACTATCTTCAACAGGATACTTTGCCACAGCAATATCAAAAGGATAAGTTTTTAATTCAGCTTTTTGTCAATGTTGGTTTAATTTACGACTTTGTCAGATTTTCTTTTACATCGAATTGATATCACAGTAATATTAGTGTCTGGAGTGGTTACTTCTAAATATATTTATCAATTTGAAAAGCATGGGCAAGTACTGATTAAGATAGAGTTAACAAGCTAAATACGCTACCGATTGAGTAATAACTTAGAAGTAATGTTGTCTGGCCTAGTTAACTTAACTTCATAGATGAGAGTATATAATATTGAGATGTATGCATAGGCAGGATAATAGTCTGATCCAATTGTTTACTACCTGACTGTTTTATATATGTCATTATTACTTAATATGATATATATCGACGGAGACAGTAATTGGGTAAAAAAATTAGTGAACTTTAAATCCTTATATACCAGGGATAGTAGAGCATCTGATGTTAATAAAGATAGATTATTTATAAATTACCTATTGCATTATTTCTGAAATGCTGTAATATTTATCACTGTCGTATTTCGTTATACGAGTTTAGCGGTTGTCACAAAGATCAGTTAAATTGAAATTTTTATGACTTTTTGATAATTAACCGCTGACAAATGCTCAGTATTATTATATAATGGTTCTTGCCAGATATTTAGTCATGGCAGGTATACCAATTTTGCTTGAAGGGTTTTTAAATCTTTTTTTAAAAACCTCTTGCATTAGGTAACCAAAACTAGTAATATATTTTTCGTTGTCAAGTTAACACGTTAACGACAACGGATACCAACGATTTACTTATTTGATCTTTAAAAGTAATTTTAAAAAGTTGTTGACAAG
>NZ_AZFA01000052.1 GCF_001434295.1 Companilactobacillus versmoldensis DSM 14857 = KCTC 3814
CCAAAAGGGATTAAAAATATACAGGCCGATGGGTTATTAGTTGCTACGGGACGTAAAGCTAATGTGACCGATTTGCACCTAGAAAGAACTAGTATTAAAACAGGTAGTCACGGTGAAATTTTAGTCAATGATATACTAGAAACAGATGCTAAAGATGTCTATGCTTTAGGTGATGTTACCGGCGGGCCACAATTCACGTATATTTCGTTAGATGATTGGCGTATTATGGCTAATCATCTATATGGCGATAAGACACGAAGTCGTTTAAATCGACCAGTATTTGCGAATACTATTTTTCTAAATCCGGCTATTAGTAGTGTCGGAAAAACAGAGGCACAGCTGAATGAGGCAGGCATTGATTATAAAGTACTGAAGATGCCAGCAGCTAGTGTTCCTAAGACACAAGTAATTGGTAATCCAAGAGGTAACTATAAAGCATTAATAGATCCACAGACACATCAAATTTTGGGTACAACTATTTATGCTGAGGAATCATTTGAGACGATTAATATCATTAGTCTAGCGATGCAAAACCATCTTTCAGCTGAGACTTTGCGCGATCAAATATACACGCATCCAACAATGACGGAGGCATTAAATGATTTGTTTGATCAAATTTAATAAATCATTTATAACAAATTAAAACAAAAATACTCAAGGTCTTATCTAAATGCCTAACTTTTTTATGGCACTTCAGTATACCCTAGTGGTTTTTTGTTTTGGTACATGATACATTGCACCAATGGGTCACGCCGTGACATGACAATTTATCATTGTATGATCACCTTCAGTGAGAGCATGTCATGCAGAACGCTATCCTCTGGGGCAAGCTGGTGTGAGATTAACCACATAGAATACAACGAAAAAAGATGATCTTATACTTAAAAAATGGACAATTTTTTGAGTATAAGATCATTTTTGTCTGTAATTATTTTGATAGTTGCTGGTTGGCTATTTTTTTTGTATCCAAAAACCAATAATCACGAAAGTCACCAACTAGTTTTGAATAGGGATAGCCAATTATTCCTTGGCTTTGTAGCTTATTCGATAAATATTCTTTCAAAATCCAAGGATCTTCAGGTGAAACGTGATCTAGTTCTAATATTTGATTGATTTTTTGTACAGAAGTATTTAAGTCAATGGCTACATGTTCAATAGTCAAATGACTTAATTTTAGATTTTGACGAAGCTCTTTACTAGTATTGATACGCTCTATAAAATTTAAAGACATTTTATTTCTCTCTTTCGCTATTAAAATCATGCTGACGAGAAGGCTGAGTCAGCCATTCACAAGAGTTGTTAATTATTCAGATATGAATTTTTCGCCAGTCATATATGCACCGTGTTTTAAGAAAATAACGGTAGCCAATCCTGCTATACCATCATCAATGAGTGCCCATTTATAGCTTCTTTGTTAGCCAAAATCAATTTGGTCTAACATCGTTTCACGGCTAGCTTGATCTAAACCAAGGTAAGTCAG
>NZ_AZFA01000053.1 GCF_001434295.1 Companilactobacillus versmoldensis DSM 14857 = KCTC 3814
ACCAACTGAGCTACCGAGCCATTAACGGTCCCTGCGGGAATCGAACCCGCGATCTCCTGCGTGACAGGCAGGCGTCCTACCCGACTAGACCAAGGAACCAAATAAAATTTATTTAAAACTAATTGCGGGAGCAGGATTTGAACCTACGACCTTCGGGTTATGAGCCCGACGAGCTACCAGACTGCTCCATCCCGCGATAATAAAAAATGAGTTGTAAGGAGGATGTGGGATTCGAACCCACGCGCCGTTTTCACGACCTGACGGTTTTCAAGACCGTTCCCTTAAGCCGGACTTGGGTAATCCTCCATGCTTAAATAATAAAACTATGTTGCTGTATTGATACTAAGTATCAATGACCCGTACGGGATTTGAACCCATGTTACCGCCGTGAAAGGGCGGTGTCTTAACCACTTGACCAACGGGTCATATAAACGGAGAAGGAGGGATTTGAACCCTCGCGCCGTGTAAACGACCTACACCCTTAGCAGGGGCGCCTCTTCAGCCACTTGAGTACTTCTCCAAATTTAGTGGGCCTAAATGGACTCGAACCATCGACCTCACGCTTATCAGGCGTGCGCTCTAAACCAGCTGAGCTATAGGCCCATAACAAGTGACAAAGCGGGTGACGAGAATCGAACTCGCGACAACAGCTTGGAAGGCTGTGGTTTTACCACTAAACTACACCCGCATAGGTGTTACATGGCGCGGGACGGAATCGAACCGCCGACACATGGAGCTTCAATCCATTGCTCTACCAACTGAGCTACCGAGCCAAATGACGGTTCCTGCGGGAATCGAACCCGCGATCTCCTGCGTGACAGGCAGGCGTCCTAACCGACTAGACCAAGGAACCAAAAAAAATAATTGCGGGAGCAGGATTTGAACCTACGACCTTCGGGTTATGAGCCCGACGAGCTACCAGACTGCTCCATCCCGCGATAATAGTATAAACAGTCGAACATTATTCCTGCGATGGACCTTGTAGGACTCGAACCTACGACCGAACGGTTATGAGCCGTTTGCTCTAACCAGCTGAGCTAAAGGTCCGGAATAAATAGCGGCGAAGGGGATCGAACCCCCGACCTCCCGGGTATGAACCGGACGCTCTAGCCAGCTGAGCTACACCGCCAAAAAACAAACAATCTTACGATTGCTATCGGGAAGACAGGATTCGAACCTGCGACCCCCTGGTCCCAAACCAGGTGCTCTACCAAGCTGAGCCACTTCCCGAGAAAAACAATGCACCCAGTAGGAGTCGAACCTACAACCTTCTGATTCGTAGTCAGACACTCTATCCAATTGCGCTATGGGTGCATATTCACTATAATGCCGAGGACCGGAATCGAACCGGTACGGTAATCACTTACCGCAGGATTTTAAGTCCTGTGCGTCTGCCAGTTCCGCCACCCCGGCATAAGATAGTGAAAGCGGAAGACGGGATTC
>NZ_AZFA01000054.1 GCF_001434295.1 Companilactobacillus versmoldensis DSM 14857 = KCTC 3814
CATGACTAAACCAATATTGTAGTTTGATTGCGTATAAACGCGATAGGCGCCTGCTTTACGCATGGTATGTGTGCCCAGATAGTTGATGCCTAAGAGATCACCAACGCGCGCCATCACCTTGTAAAACTGCTTCTCAGAGATATGATGGTCTGGATGGGCCGTTGAGGGAAATAACCAGTCTGAATTGATATTCTGTTGGACTAGCCAATCATGATATTGCAGCAAGTCTTGTTGCACGGGCTTTAAATATAACGTGTTCGCTTTACCTGTCTTTTATCATGAATAAAGGTTATGTTTGTTACAAGGTCATTTAAATGATGTTATAAAAACTAATGGACAATAAATTTGCGTTAAAAGAATTGAATTATATATAATTGATTGAGGGAGATCAGAGTATGAAAATATCAGAATATTGTTGCAATAATCTTGTACAAAAAATAACATCCAAATTGGGAATTAGATTCAAAAATTATTTCTAAATAATTTTAATTACTTAATTATTTTAGATCCTGATTTGTGATTCGATCACATAATTAAATTATTGAATGGCAAGGTGAATAATGAAACATTTTAGTAATATTATTATTGGATTTGGAAAAGCGGGTAAAACACTTGCAGGAACACTTGCAAAACACGGTGAAGAAGTATTAATTATTGAAAAAGATCCCAACATGTATGGCGGAACTTGTATCAATGTTGCTTGTTTACCGACTAAAAACATGATTATTAATGCCCACCGGGGTATAGAATATGAAGTCGCTTTAAAAAAGAAAAATGCCCTAACAGCAATGCTACGTAATAAAAATTACCATAAGGTGGCTGATTTACAAGAAGCCACTGTTTTAACAGCTACTGCTGAATTTTTGGATGACCATACGGTACGAGTATCTGATAACTCAGGGCAGGAAACTTTAATTGCAGATCGTATTTTTATTAATACAGGAGCAACACCAATTTGGCCTAATATTGATGGATTGCCTGCTAGTAAACATGTTTATTCGTCCACAGACTTACTTGTAAAAGATAAACAATTAAAGGAATTAGTTATTCTTGGTAGTGGACCGATTGGCTTGGAATTTGCATCAATGTATGCACAATTTGGTAGCCATGTGACCATCATTGATAAATCATCTAAGATTTTAGGACACTTTGAGCCTGAAATTGCCGAACAAGCTAAAAATGATTTAGAGGAGGATGGTGTATCCTTTTTGTTAGAAAGCAACTTAACTGGTGTAAATGATACACTAAATGG
>NZ_AZFA01000055.1 GCF_001434295.1 Companilactobacillus versmoldensis DSM 14857 = KCTC 3814
CAAATATAGTTTCCATGAGAACTTAAGCAGTCGATATTCGATAGATTTCTTGTCATATTTTTTCATTGTCTGAACTCTAGTCTGGTTGAATGCCCGCGTCATCATGGCGATAATGTGGAATCGATCAACGACAATTTCTGCGTTTGGAAACATTTCCTTAACGATATCTTTATAGTAACTATTGAGATCCAGAGTTACGGTTTGAACCCGTTTTCGGGTATTGATATGGAATTTATTAAAGTACTCAATAATGCTTTTTTTATAGCGATCCGGCAAGATTTGTTGAATTTCATGGTTGCTGGCACCGTTAATACAGATAAAGTGTAATTGACCACCAACACCNNAACTTCATCCATCGCTAAATGCTCTGGTAAGTAATCATAATTCCGGCGGAATAAATCATCGTAATTATCTAAATAGCGACAAATTGTACTTGGTGATACACAATTATCTAAGGCGATGCTGGCCTGAGTCCGGTCGTCCTGCAAATGCATGAATATTTTCTGTCGTGTGGCTTGCGAAATGTTGCAATATTTATCAACTAGACTAGTGGATGCCATTATTGAAGCACCACAGTCTTTACAAACTAATCGTTCCTTATGCAGCTCAAGGTACACTGGCTCACTGGCATTGGCTGACGGGTACGAAGTACGCGCAATGTAGTGACCATTATGGTTCAGATGATTGAAACCACATTGGGGACATCTCACACAGTTAACTTTAACGTTGGCGATGTAAATCTTAGATTGTTTGTTTTTAATAGATTGGCTTTTATAAGCAAAAAAGTTAACGTTCTCGTCAGTTATGCTTAGGACGAACTTTATGGTATTATCAATAGGGTTCATGGGTTCTTATCTCCTTTAATGATGCTGTAGTGGGTGG
>NZ_AZFA01000056.1 GCF_001434295.1 Companilactobacillus versmoldensis DSM 14857 = KCTC 3814
GTTAGATCAAATTGATTTTGGTTAGTTTTCTTTGAGTTTTTAGTTGTTGCCGAAGGCAACTTCTGAGACAGATTTTAAGCGCAAACCCCCACTAAATTTTGGCGGGGTGTAAGTGCGCATTGACCTTGTTTCACTCGGTCTGCTGATAACCATAAAATCAATTTTTGTCGTTGTTGAATTGACTGTATTTTTAATTCAATTTATGTTTGCACCTAACTAAGATTGTTATGTTTTAAATATTTAAAAAGTGTTGCGGATTACGCTGTTTTAAGCCAGATTTTTTTAATCGTTCTGTGCAAAGAATCTTTATAAGTTTGGTAACAAATTTTGAATAACGGTACTGTAAAATCTGTAAATCTAAACTGAAATCATTATTTTGATGTCAGGAGTAATTAGGATGTACGAAAAGAAAGTATTAAAACCAATTAATGAAATGCTTGCTGATCCTTGGCAAGTTGATATTCAAGAATTGTTTGAAGCTTCTGTCAATGAACCTGACGAGATCAAAAAGAATTTGTATGATTCCCTATATACTTATATTTTGCAAAAAAGACAAGAAGATATTATTAATCGTCCTGGCTTTGTTATTTAGTCCTCTAAAAGCCTGCTGAGGGCTTTTTATTTTTCCTTTGGTATAAATATATATAAGCAGTCTTAAAATCGCTAGAAACGAGAAATAAGGCCCTTAAAAACGAATATAGCAGTTAAAGTCTTGCTAAGATTTAGAAAATTTGATTATTCGCTGTCAATGG
>NZ_AZFA01000057.1 GCF_001434295.1 Companilactobacillus versmoldensis DSM 14857 = KCTC 3814
TTTTGTCTGTTTATCAAGTAGAGTTATAAAGTTGACTACTTGATAAACATAATCTAAAATTAATTTGTAATCATTAGGAGGTACAGCATGGGAAATGAAATTATTAAATATGATCCAGAGTTAAATACCATTCCACTTCGAAAATTTACTCCAGTTGAAATGAATTTATTTTTTTCGATTATTTCTCGTATGCGTGATAAGAGTGATCAGACCATTCGTTTTACTTTTGATCAATTAAAAGAGCTAAGTGCTTATAAACCTACTGCAAATAACCGTTTTGAAGATGACATTCAGAGAACTTATGAAAAAATGATGGGATTACATTTTGGTAGACGAAGTAAAAGTGGATTAACTCGAGAGTTTTTTGTTTTGTTTACAGAATTTAAAATTGATGGAGATGCAGAAGAACCTTATGTAGACGTAAAAGTTTATGAACGTGCTTTACCACTTTTAAACAAGCTTGAAAGTTGGGTTCGTTATGCGTTGGCAGAGTTTAGAGATTTAAAAAGTAGTTACGCAAAAACAATGTTTCGGTTACTAAAACAGTTCAGAACCACTGGATATGCTTATTTTTCTAAAGAAGACTTTTTTGAATTACTAGATATGCCCAAAAGTTACTGGAATAGTCCCTCTAACGTCGATAAATTTGTTATAAAACCCATTAAAGAAGAACTAACTCCTCTTTTCAGGGGTCTAACTATTAGAAAAAAATATGGTAAAG
>NZ_AZFA01000058.1 GCF_001434295.1 Companilactobacillus versmoldensis DSM 14857 = KCTC 3814
AAAACGTTGTTAAAATAACCCTCATTATATAGTGATTAGATAATGGGTGCTGTTTTTTTGTTAAGTGATATAATAAACCATAAAAGAAGTTTAGAAATACGGTCCTGGTCATCAATAAATAAACAATTTAATTAATTATTTAATTTCAGAAAGGTATATATGAATCATGGTGCAACAAATTGTCCTCCCCATCAAAGACTCCAACGTCTTAAAGATGGTACAAGATACACTTCTCGATAGTTTCCGTGCTGGTCGCCGAAATTACACCGTTTTTCAAGTTGGTAAGGCCACGCTACTACGTGTGAGTGATGTCATGACATTAAAAAAATCAGATGTCTATAATCCAGACGGCTCTGTCAAAAATACAGCCTTTATTCATGATAAAAAGACCGGTAAAGCAAACACGTTATATTTAAAGCCTGTTCAGCAAGACTTGTTGCAATATCATGATTGGCTGGTCCAAGAAAATATCAATTCTGAGTGGTTATTCCCCTCGACAGCCCATCATGATCGCCATATCACCGAGAAACAGTTTTATAAAG
>NZ_AZFA01000059.1 GCF_001434295.1 Companilactobacillus versmoldensis DSM 14857 = KCTC 3814
CCAACTAACTAATACGCCGCGGGTCCATCCTAAAGCGATAGCAGAACCATCTTTCAAACATCCTCCATGTGGAAGTTGTTGTTATGCGGTATTAGCACCTGTTTCCAGATGTTATCCCCCACTTTAGGGCAGGTTACCCACGTGTTACTCACCCATCCGCCGCTCACTCAAATGTATCTTCATTTTGATGCAAGCATCAAAAATCAGTTACCAGAGTTCGCTCGACTTGCATGTATTAGGCACGCCGCCAGCGTTCATCCTGAGCCAGGATCAAACTCTCATATTAGATTGTTTGTGACTCATTTATTAATTATTACTAACGAACTGACTTCGTTATTTCATTGTTGTCTTAACTTAATAAGACCTACACAATTAGCGTTAAAACTTTGTTCAGTTTTCAAAGGTCTACTTCTTGTTAATCGCTATTGCTCTTAACAAGTGACTTGTTTACTCTATCATGTTGATGACTTCTTGTCAACAACTTTTTAAAA
>NZ_AZFA01000006.1 GCF_001434295.1 Companilactobacillus versmoldensis DSM 14857 = KCTC 3814
ATTTGACTTAGAGCCTTTTTTTCTTGGGTGACTGCCCTGTTTTTTTGTTTTTGAATTAAGTTAAATGATATTGGCGTGGTACTTATTTTCTATTGCAACTGAGAATTTTACTTCTTTTTTTGAAGCCTGTTATTGAAATTCGTTTGGTTCAGTTCAGTTTTAATGGTGGCTTTTGTAGTTGCGTGTGAAGAATGCGCGTCCTACTTTTATAGTGGAAACGTGCAAGAATAGGCAGTTTGCGAGCATTAACCTGAAATTAGCCCTTATTCCAAAATCGGGAATAAGTTCCGATTTCCTGTTAATGCTCGCAAACTAACCGCCTATTCTTGCAGTCTTGTTTAATTTATTTTCCGTTTTGGATTGAGGATATTCATTGGGTCGAAGAGGTCTTTGATTTGGTGCTGGATTTGTTCGACGTCTTCTCCTAATTCTGCGTTGTTCCACTGATTTTTCATCATGCCGACGGCGTGTTCTCCTGAAATTGTTCCGCCTAACTCTAATGCTTTCTTGAACATTTTTTGTAAGGCAATAATAACGTTCTCAGGTACTTCGGTATCTTCATCTGGCCAGATGATTGATGGATGAACGTTGCCATCACCAGCGTGTCCGGCTGTGAAAATTTTGAGATCTAGTTCTTGACCTAGTTTTTGGATGTAATCCATCAATGGTGCAAGTTGGGATAGTGGGACTGCCATATCTTCCATGATATGATTTTTTCCAGTAAAGATGGCTGGCAACATATCCTGACGAAGTTTCTCGAGTTGTGCTTGCTCAGACACTACAGCAGTTACCTGAACATGAGAGGCGTTGTGAACGGCCAATAATTTATTAACGATGTCCATACTTTCCTTCGTGCCATTGTCCATTTTAAAAATTAGCATGGCACCGTTATCGTTGGCATAGTTGGTACCTTCATATTTGTCTAAAGCTTCAACAGTGTTGGCGTCTAAGGCTTCAAGCATAGTGGGATAAACTCCGGATAGGCGGATTGCGGTAACTGCTTTAGATAATTCGCTCATATTTTCAAAGAAAGCTAAGCCCATGGCTGGTGTGCCCAAAGGAATCGGCATTAATTTGACTGTTATTTCGGTCACGATACCTAAGGTCCCTTCAGAGCCAACAAATAGTTGTGTTAGGTCATATCCAAAGGCTTGTTTGATGGTCCGACCACCGAGCTTGATTTCTCGACCGTCGGCTAGGACGACTTTTAAACCGAGAACGTTGTCTTTTGTTGCACCATATTTAACAGTACTCATACCACCGGCGTTAGTCGATACATTGCCACCAATACCAGAGAGAAGCTTGGAAGCAGGATCTGGAGCATAGAAAAAGCCTTGTTTTCTAGCAGCCTTATCTAGGTCACCATTGATTACACCAGGTTCAACCACGGCTACTGAATCAGCTGGGCTGATTTCTTTGATGTGATTCATCTTGGCGGTTGAGAGAATAAATCCGCCGGCAATACCGTCAGATCCAATCACGGTACTTGTTGCTTGATCTTGTGGGATGACTGCGATGTGGAACTTGCGAGCGGTTTTTAAAGTTCCTTGAATATCTTTGATCGAGGCAGCTTCAATTACTGCTAAAGCCAGACCACTATCGTCATCAGTCATGTTTTTGCTGAAAGAAAATTTATTTAAATTAGTTGGATCAGTCAAAATTTGACCATCAGTAACATTTTTTTGTAGATCATCTAAAACGTCTTGATCTGAAAAAGCTCTAAATACTGTCATTTGCGTATCCTTCTTTATTAATAAAATTGTCTACGATTATATTAAGGTTAATAAAATAATTAATAAAGAAATCTTTCTCGAAAAAAAACAATCAGTTCAAAATGAACTGATTGCGATTGATTTTTGTAGTTAATGAATGATTATCGTAACTAAGATCGAAAATATTGAAACAATTAGTAAAAATAGATTCGTTGAATAGTGCGGGTGCGGGTGACTTTTCATCTAATCTCTCCAATTTATTTATTTTCATTCTATCAGAATTATATCTGAATTTTCCTAATTATGATATCCAATATTTATAATTCATATTTAATTTTTTTGTATTAGAAATCATTCAGAAACAACGACCATTGATTTGATAACTTTTCTGTCCACCATTTCTTGGTAGGCGTCATTGATTTGATCAAGGGTGAAATTCTTTGTGAAGACTAGTCCGGGATTGATCTTGCCATCAAGAACTGACTTTAATAATAATTGTTTGTCATAAGTAGTTACTGAAGCAGGACCCCCAGCCAAAATAATGTTGCTTTGGAATGAGGCAGCAACATCCTGTTTAGCATCTTGAGGTAGACCAACTCGACCAACAACTGAACCTGGACGGCCAACTTGCAAGGCAGTTTGGACTGATAATTCCGTACCAACACACTCAAGTACTGCATCAGCACCTGTACCATTTGTTAAGGCTAACATCTTCTTAACGCCGTCTTCTCCACGATCAACTACATTGTCAGTTGCACCAAAAGCTACAGCTAATTTCTGACGATCCTCGTGACGACTAGTTGAGATGATCTTTTTAGCTCCTAATAATTTTGCTGAGATGATTCCACATAGACCAACTGCACCGTCACCCATAACGATGACAGTATCGCCAGTTTTAACGTTGGCAACGCGAGCAGCATGGAATCCGGTAGCCATAACGTCAGCTAGGGTAAATAGTGATTTAAGCATTCCCTCACTGTAATCACTAGGTTGACCTGGGATCTTAACTAGAGCCCATTGACCATGTTGGAAACGGATATATTCAGCTTGATTACCATCACTAAAGTTATCAGAGTGAGATTGGCAGTCACCGTCAAATCCAGCTAGGCAGGCAGGACAATGTCCGCATCCATGGGTGAATGGAGCAATCACAAAGTCTCCTGGCTTAACAGTCGTGATATCAGAGCCGACTTCCTCGACGATTCCAATTGCTTCATGACCATTATTGGTCGAATTTGCTTCTTTATCATTTAACCCTCGATAGGCCCACAGGTCTGAACCACAAACACAGGCGCGAACGACACGGATGATAACGTCATCTGAAACTTGAATAGTTGGTTTTTCGACGTCCTTGATCGTCATTTGGCCAGCCTTTTCAAAAATAGCTGATTTCATGTGTATTTCCTCTTTTCGTTTGATATCACTTAAATTATAACTACAAATATTGTGGCGGTGCGATAAAAATCATCGATCATGCTAATGAAAAATATTTTCGTACTAATGATAAGTAATTATTTTTACGTTTTTATATAACAATAATCTTATGAAAATTTGGGTTGAAAATCTCTTTTATTAGCGTTGTAATATATGCGTACAACGCAACAAGTCCCGTGGGAATGGATTTTACAATAAATATATTTATTACACGATACAATGATTTATTAGAATTTACTTATCAAAGTATTTCAAAATTAAGATTTGTAGGAGAGGAAAATGCGTGCAAAATGGTCAAAGCGTGAACTGTATGAAGATAAGTATTTTAATCCAGGAAATGGCTTTTTAAAATTTAAAGAATTGATGATCACTATTGCTGGATGGATTTTTGTTTTAAGCTTAATGACTTTTGTTTTGATTTCAATTGGTTCCAATAATATTCCAAGTTTGATTCCGCATTCTAAAGGCTTGTATGCGGTCAACCACCTTGCCATAATCTTGATTTCATTATCAATTATTTCATTTTTGATCTGTATATTTTTGACAATCATGAACAATTACCGCAACAACAGTTTCTTTGATACAAATAGTGTTTTAGAGGTCGATCGCCAGAAGAAACGCGAGAAGATTTACGAAAAATTCGTCACGAAGCGTTTTGGTAATCAGGAGTATCGACAAAATATCAAAATTTGTAATATTAAACCTGAACAAAATTTGCCAGTCGATTGTTACCTGAATTTATACAATCAAAATGATTTAAATGATGTGGATTAGGAGAGGGTCATGAATAATTTGTTGGATATTCAATATTGGTTGAAATTTCTGCGAGCTATATTTGATTTAGCATTATTTATTTTAAGTATTTATCCGATTCTAGGCTCATTTTTCTGGCTTTCAGGATCAATTTGCTATCGGTTCTTGAAAAAGAATTTGCATGATTACGATTGGGATATTATCCCTAAGTCTAAGCAGCCGTTCATCACCATTATGGTCCCAGTTCATAATGAACAGTTGGTTCTCGAAGGGACGATTGATTATTTATACAATAATCTAAATTATTCAAACTACGAGATCTTAGCTGTCAATGATGGTTCAACTGACGATTCTCAGAAGATCTTGAATCGCTTAGTTAAAATATATCCGAATCTTCGGGTGATCAATGTTAAGAAAAACTGTGGTAAGGCGCATGCTTTTAATGTGGGAATGAATTTTGCACGTGGGGAATATATCTTAAGTAACGATGCTGATACGATTCCTGAGCCGAATGCATTGATGAAATATATGAATTACTTCAGTCAAAACAATCCTAATATCTGTGCCGTCACTGCAAATGCAGATGTAAGAAATCGAAGTTCTCTATTAGGAAAGTCGCAGACAATCGAGTTCTCGAGTATTATCGGAATCATCAAGCGGAGTCAATCAGCTATTTATGACTCGCTTTATGCCTATAGTGGTGCCAATACGATGTATAAAAAAGGATTTCTGATTGCGGTTGGTGGATTTAGACAGAATCGAGTCACTGAAGATATCAGTATTGCCTGGGATCATAGTTCAGTTGGTGGTATTCCTACGTTTGCACCAAATATTATTTCGCATTTGATTGTTCCTAATAACTTCAGGGATCTATACAAGCAACGGAAACGTTGGGCTCAAGGTGGGACCGAAGTATGGTTCTCAAATATCAAGAAGGTTGTTTTGCATCCTTTGAAACGCTATACCTTATTACCATTATTGGCTGATGCTTCATTTTCAATTTTATGGTCTTTCTTTTTTGTGATCACGACCTTTTTCTTTTGGTTGATGGTCGTAGTTTCATTGATCACGGCTAACTACCCAGCGGTCAACATGTATTTCTTTCAAGCAATCGTCTCGATCTCGTTTGAGTTGATTGCTGGTGTCATCCAATTGAGTGCTGCCTTGGTCATTGATAGTCGAGTTCAAAAGATGCGTTATTTTGCCTTTGCTCCACTTTACATTCTATTTTATTGGATCGTTGGTCCGATAACTGTAGTTCATACATTCATCCCAGCCATCAAGTCAGTTTTGGGATCAGGTAGTGGTATTTGGGTCAGTCCCCAAAGAAAGAAAGCGGATTTGGAAGATTAATATTAGAACAGTAAAAAAGTAGTAGAAAATTAACTTTCTACTACTTTTTTGTTACTTATCTTAAAATTCAAAAAACATATTTATTTTCTCCACCTTGGAAATGTGCTATTGTTGGTACCTGCATTTGCTCAATGAAAATTTCAATTTGTTAAAGCAAGTTTAAATTTGAGTTACGGATTGTTCATAACCATTCAAATAAGACTACAATAATTTTAAGCACAAAAAAACCGATGACCTAAATCATCGGTTAAGCGTTTATCTGATGGGTGGTCAGGGGATCGAACCCTGGACCCACGGATTAAGAGTCCGTTGCTCTGCCAGCTGAGCTAACCACCCAAGTTGTGATGTGACTTCGTAATCAATCAACGAGATATATAGTACCATAGAACGCAAATCGTGAGCAAGACTTTTTTTACGCAAATTGAAATTTTTTAAGATTAAATTTAGTTGGTTTTGTTTTACTATTACAAAGCTAGTATAATTACTTAAGTCAAGGAGAGGTAAATATGGCTAAAAAGATTCTAGTAGTGGACGATGAAAAACCTATTTCAGATATTGTTAAATACAATTTAGAAAATGAGGGGTACGAAGTTGTTACAGCTTTTGATGGCCAAGAGGCCCTTGATAAAGTTGATTCTGAAGATCCCGATTTGATTTTACTTGATTTGATGTTACCAGTGATCGATGGATTGGAAGTTGCCAGAACAGTTAGAAAAACTAAAGATACGCCAATTATCATGTTGACGGCTAAAGATACTGAGATCGATAAAGTTATTGGTCTTGAATTAGGCGCTGATGATTATGTCACAAAACCTTTCTCTAATCGTGAGTTAGTTGCCCGTGTAAAGGCACGTTTAAGAACTCAACGAGAAACTCCATCCGAAGAAAGTAAAAACAGTGAGATAAAGATCGGTGATCTAACGATTTTGCCTGAGGCATACACTGTTACTAAAAATGGCAAGGGAATCGAATTGACTCACCGTGAATTCGAACTATTATATTACCTTGCTCAACATATCGGTCAAGTTATGAAACGTGAACATTTGCTGCAAACTGTTTGGGGCTATGATTACTTTGGGGATGTCAGAACTGTTGATGTTACCGTTAGACGTTTACGTGAAAAAATTGAAAATAATCCGAGTCAACCAGAATGGTTAATGACTAGACGTGGTGTTGGTTATTACCTAAGGAACCCTGACTCAGATAGTAATTTATAAACAATATACAAATAATAGGTAGTTTTAATTAATCAATCGGATCATCTCAATTTTTTGAGAGTCCGATTTTTTGTTACAATTAGGGGCGTTAAAAGTATAATAGGAATTAGTTTGTATCATTGTAAATGAAAAACATTTAATGAAAGGTTGAAAACTTGATTTTAAGGGAGTTTTCGACTTTAGGTGGAAGCAATTTGAAAAGACGATTAGCTTTTTTACATTCAATCAATTTTAAAATTGGATTGTCATTTATTTTGATCTTGATTTTTACGATCGAGATCATTGGGGCATACTTCGTTCGTCAATTGGAGCAACAAAATATTGCTCAATTCGAAGATTCAGTTAGTGTCAAAGTTTATGTGCTCAATCAAATATCAGAAAACTTAACTGATAACGATTCGCATACTCGGGCAAATATCAATAATACGATCCAAGATTTCTCGCGGAACAACTCAGATATTACTGATATTCAAGTTATCGACCGTAATGGTATCGTGGTCGGTACTAAAGATGCTGATAAGGCGTCTTTGATTGGTCGAAAAACTTTGAAAGACCAAGTTCGACGAAGTATCAATAACAATAAAAAAATCACCCAGATTTATTACGATAAATCTTTAGGGAGTTCGTATGAATCAATAACACCGGTCTCGTCACCGGATAATAGTAATGTTGTCGGGGCTATCTATGTTCGAGCCAGCATGGAGTCTGTTTATACTGGTATCAATAATATTATCGTTATCTTCCTGACGGCCTCACTTGTGGCGGGACTTCTAGGTGCTATCATTGCGATTTTTATTTCTCGAGCGATCACGCGACCGATCGGTGAAATGAAGCAGCAGGCTGTACGAATGGCTGAAGGTGACTACTCTGGACAAGTTAGAGTTTATTCTCCTGATGAGTTGGGGCAGTTAGCAATGGCTGTCAATGATCTGTCAGTCAGGGTTGAAGAGGCGACGGAGAACTCGGAGTCTGAGCGAAGGCGACTCGATAGCGTACTGACGCAAATGTCTGACGGTGTTATTGCTACCAATCGACTCGGGAATATTACTGTCATTAATGAAATGGCACGCGAATTCCTAAATAAGACTGAGGATGAAGCAAATGGTGCTCAGCTGGTCGATGTACTCGGGATTGCTGATAATGTCAGCTTTGATGAATTGTTGGAGAGCCCTGAACCGATGATCATCGAAACAACGGACTTTATGGACGATGACCTTGAAGAAGGCGACGATAACTCACTGATCTTGAATGCAGACTTTTCTTTGATCCAAAGAAATAGTGGCTTCATCAGTGGTATGGTCTGCGTTCTACACGATGTTACTGAACAACAAAAGATCGATGCTGAACGTCGCCAATTCGTTTCCAACGTTTCGCATGAATTGCGGACTCCATTGACTAGTATCAGTAGTTATATTGATGCCTTGAATAATGGTGCTTGGAAAGATCAAAAATTAGCACCACAATTTTTGAATGTCACTGCTGAAGAAACTGATCGAATGATCAGAATGATCCAAGATTTACTCAACTTATCGAGAATGGATCAAGGGCGTTCGAAGTTAGAGAAAGAATTAGTCAACTTTAACGAATTCTTTGCCTATATCCTCGATCGATTCGACATGATGTTGAAAAAGGAAAAAGCTGACGCTAAAGACACCGATGGAAAAGTTGTTAAAAACTATCGGATCAAGCGGATCTTTACTCAAAAAGATCTCTGGGTCGAGATCGATACCGATAAGATGACTCAAGTGATCGATAACATCGTCAATAATGCCATCAAGTATTCACCTGATGGTGGTGTGATAACTTGTCGCTTGTTAGAGACCAATAAACATATTATTATTAGTATCTCTGATGAAGGATTAGGTATCCCCAGAAAAGATATCAAGAAAGTCTTTGACCGATTCTACCGGGTTGATAAAGCTCGTTCCAGAAAACAAGGTGGTACAGGTCTAGGGTTATCTATTTCTAAAGAGATCGTTGAGCAACATAAAGGTAGGATCTGGGTAAACAGTGCTGAAGGTCGTGGCTCGACTTTCTACATTTCCTTACCATTTGATCCAAACGAAACAGGAGGAGAATGGGATGAAATTTAGTCGACTAGTTGTTCAAATACTCTTAGTCGTTGCAGTCGTCACGAGTTTTATTTTGTCCTTCTTCATCTGGACTAACACCGCTCGCTATCAACGTGGGCGGAACATCGACGTTTCGACTAGTGACGTTGATAAGAATAAGACGCCGATCAACCAGATCATCAGTCCTACACAAGTGATTTGGCAAGATGGCAAAGAACAGCGTTTGATCTATAACAACAAAGATAATATCTCCGTAAGTATGCAAAAAATCATCAAAAACTGGAAGGTTGGTGCTTTCAGCCAGGAGTTCTCTAAAGATGGTGCCAAGTATCAAAAAATGATCCAGCGTAAAAATATGATCCAATTAGTATATCCAACGAATATCTCGATCCGGACATTGGGATATTTGATGAATAATACTACTTTACAAAAAGCGACTGATCACCAGTTCAACCGGATATTGTTTTCTGTAAATGATAAAGATGATGACAATATCTACTTGGCCAACGACAAGACTTATACAGTCTACAAGGCATCGGTCAAGGATGCTTCATCCAAACCAATTATTAAGCTGGCGAAGAAAGCCAACATTGACCTGAAGATCAAGTTAAACTTGATGAAGCACGGTGTAGTCACTTTTTACACTGAACCAGTCACGCTGAAAAGCTACTCATATGTATTGAGCACCAAGGCTGATTCGGAATATACTACTAATTTATTTGATTCCAATACTGACGATATCAACAGCAGTACCAATGGCAATGTCTACACTTATAATGTTGGCGAGTCCAAGCGGCTAGTTTCCGACCATGAGAAAAATGAACTGACTTTCTCGGATTATACTGATACGTCGGTCCCTAAAGACATGTTGTCATTCTTCCAAAGAGGATATAAGCAGGCAACTAATATTCAGAATTCAGTTTCGAATTTGCGGTTGTATGAAGCTAGCTGGAAGAATAAATCTCTAGTTTATCGTGAGTATGTTGAAGGGTTCCCGATTTTCAAGAAGAGTGAATTTGGCTCGATCAAGATCTCCTTCAGCCGTAACGGCTCGACCGAATCCTTCTTGAGCAAGGTCTTAGAGGTTCCGGTGCCATCTGATATGAGAAATGCTACTTTGAAACCAACGACTGAGATCGTCAAGGAATTGAATAACATCGGCTATTCACCTAGTGAGATCCAAAAATTGGAAGTTGGATATCAATGGACGAATGAAGAGGATAACTCAGATGTGATCGACCTTGAACCAACTTACTATATCAAGATCGATGATCACTGGCGCTCATTTGAAAGCTGGAGCAATATGTCAGCTGAAACGAGCTCGTCGCAAAATAATTCGAGCTCTTCCAGTTCATCAACTAGCCAATCTAGTAACTACGCAACGCAAAGTTCATCTTCAGAGGGGGAATAATAAATGGATTTTAGAAGAATTGAAATTATCTTCCTAGTGGTCTTCTTGTCACTAGACGTCTTTTTATTGGTTTCCTTTCATAATAGTCAGGAAGTTATTTCTAACTCAACTTCCGGCGTAAGTTCAACTTTGTCAGATATGAAGAAACGTAATATCTCGTTTGGTAAATTGGACAAGAAGACGGGGACAGCGTATTATTTAGGCTCGTCACCGGATAATACTTTGATCAGTAATGCTTCAAAATTACGTCATCAAGAATATGAATATAACCAAACTTCATATAAGTTGATCAGTAACCTGGGCGAACCTATCAAAGTTACTTCCAGTAATCGAAAAGATAAATTGGACGATTTCCTGAAGAAGGAATCTAATATTTTATTTGGTTCTGAATATTCTTATGCTCCACAACTTTCGACAAGTACGGAAGTCGTTTATGCAGAAACTGGTCCGTTGGGACCAATGTATGATAAAACAGGTCAGATTGTTTTTACTGTTACTGATGGTAAAGTAGTCAGCTATACGCAAACTTACATGAAGCAACTTGATATCTTGCAAGAAAAGCAAGCTACTAAGAGTGAGCGTGATGTGATAACTGATCTGTATTCAAGTTCAGAGATACCAAACAATTCCAAAATCACTTATGCGAATTTGGCCTATACTAAACTCTTGGAAGCTAAAGGTAGTACAATTTATATACCAGTATGGTTTATTAGTATTCACAATAAAGACAGCAAAGTAGATACAGTTAAAAAGGTCAATGCCTTCACTGGTAATTTACTTAAAACCTCATCTAATGGAGACGAATATAGTAATGAGTGAAGATAGTTTAAAAGTCAGTGTTTTGGCAAGTAGCAGTTCAGGCAATGTTACTTATATCGAGACACCAGAGCATCATGTCCTTGTCGATGCAGGAATGTCAGGTAAAAAAATCAAAGAATCATTGGAGAGTATTGGCAAAGATATCAATACGATCGATTCATTGTTCGTAACCCATGAACATACTGACCATTGTAAAGGTGTCGGCATTTTAGCACGTCGTTACGGATTAAATGTTTATGCCAATGAAAAAACATGGGCAGCAATGGCTCATAAGATTGGTAAAGTACCAGATGATCAGATCAATATTTTCCAACATAATAAAGTCCTTTCGTTGGATGATCTAGATATTGAAAGCTTTGCCGTGTCGCACGACGCAGCGGACCCACAATTTTACAAGTTTCATCACAATGGCAAAGATTTCGTTATTTTGACCGATACAGGTTATGTTTCTGACCGAGTTGAACAAACAATCAAAAATGCCGATGGCTATCTATTTGAATGTAACCACGACACAGAAATGTTACGGAATGGTTTCTATCCTTGGCCACTCAAACAACGTATTTTGAGTGAAAAAGGTCATCTTTCCAATGAAGATGGCGCACATGCTTTGATGGATGTCTTAGGCAACCGGACTAAGCAAATTTATCTAGGGCACTTGAGTCCAGAGAACAACACTAAGACCGTCGCCCATACCGCTGTTGAAAACATTCTCGAGAATCACGATTTTGGAGTCGGTGATGATTTCTTGATTCATGACACTGATCCCCAAGTTGCGGACCCATTGATTTCGCTGTAAAGTAAAGTTAAATAGTTTTATAAAAGGTGATTTTTGCAACGCAAATTTTGCCTTTTTATTTTAAGAAAATATCGAACAAGTTTCACAGTTTTTTCAAAGTTTATTTGTAAGATGGAATTACAATACTAATGGGAAGTGAGCATTGGTTATGGATGAAAACAATAATAATCAACAAAAAAAGCGTAAGGAGAAAAAATCTCCTCGGCGCTCATTGTGGAAAACGGCAATAGTTGCCTTTGTTTCAGCTATTTTAGGTGTCGGGATCGCATATGCTGGTTTTACGCATATGGGCAGCACGGTTCCTGATACGGCTTCAAAGAGTGGCCCGGGTACGACTGAAGTAAGCAATTCAAAGGTCAATACTTCAAGTACGATGTCGAAGGCTTATAACAAGGTCGATAATTCGGTCGTGTCAGTTGTCAACTTGCAAAAACAAAAGCAAAGTTCTTCTGATGGTGATTTGTCTTCTATTTTCGGTGATTTGTTCGGCGACAGTGGTTCAAGTTCCGATGGATCTAGTTCTGACGGATCTAGCTCTGATGGTTCAAATGATTCACAAGGTACCGACGGTACTGGTGGTGCTACTGATGGTTCAGATTCCAATGGTTCTAGTTCGTCTGGTTCCTCGTCATCATCCTCAAATAACAGTAATTTGGAAGAGTACAGTGAAGGTTCTGGTGTCATCTATGCTAAACAGAATGGCAAAGGTTATATCGTAACTAATAATCACGTTGTTTCTGGTTCTGATTCACTTGAGATCATCTTAAAAGATGGTACTAAGTTGACTGGTAAATTGGTCGGTAGCGATGCTACAACTGATTTGGCTGTGATCGAGATTGATGGAAACAAAGTTCCTGCTACCGCAACATTCGGTAATTCTGATAATCTAACACCTGGTGATTCAGTGATTGCTATTGGTTCTCCACTTGGTAGTCAATATGCAACGTCAGTAACACAAGGTATTATCTCTGCTACAAATAGAACAGTTGAAACTCAAGACCAAACAACTGCCCAGACGACTGGTGAAGCTACAGTCTTACAGACTGATGCAGCTATCAACCCTGGTAATTCTGGTGGTCCACTAGTTGATTCAGCAGGCCAAGTCATCGGTATCAACTCGATGAAATTGGCATCAAATACCGATGGTACTTCAGTTGAAGGTATGGGATTCGCTATTCCAAGTAATGAAGTTGTTAGAATTATCAATGAATTAGTCAAGAATGGTAAAGTATCTCGTCCGTCCCTAGGGATCAAAGTTTTGGATCTTAATCAAGTTTCCGATGAATCACAAAAAACTTTGAAATTACCTGATAAGGTCACTCAAGGTGTAGTCGTTTATAGTGCTGAAAGTGGTTCAGTTGCTAAAAAGGCTGGATTACAAAAAAATGACGTTATCGTCAAACTTGATAACAAGAAGGTAAGTTCGGTTGCTGACTTACATAACGCTCTGTACTCGCATTCAGTAGGCGATACGGCAACGTTGCAATATTACCGTAATGGTAAATTACAAAGTACGAAAGTACATTTAACACAAAAAACAACTGAATAATTTAGCTACGTGAAACTGTTGCATAACAGTTTCATGTTTTTTTTTGAACAATTAAGTCTGATTTAAGTATAAATTTTCGGATTTTCAAGAAGTGAATTAAAAGCAATTATCAACAGCTGTGTATAACTTGTGGATAAGTGGATAAATTAACGAAAGACCGCTGTAGAAAAAGTTATCCACAATTAACAAGTCAACTGTTGATAACTTTTTGACTAATAAAAACAATCGATTACAAACACCAATATATCAAGGGTTTGAATGTTACACAGAAATACACAAACTTTTTTTAAGGGTGTGGATAAGTTGATAATTAAAATTTTCGTCTTTTCTTGATTTGGAATACGGTGGATAGTTCTATATCATAAGAATGAAGGAGTAGATTATGAACATTAAATTTGTCACAGTTGGTAAGTTAAAAGAGAAATATTTAAAGGCTGGCATTGCCGAGTACGCTAAGCGCTTGGGTGCTTTTTGTAAATTCCAGATCATCGAATGTCCAGATGAAAAAGCCCCAGAAAATTTGTCAGAGGCTCAAGATCAGCATGTTAAAGAAGTTGAAGGAGAAAGGATCCTCGACAAGATCAAGGATAAGGAATACGTCATCTTACTAGATTTGAAGGGGAAAGAACTGACCTCAGAAGAATTAGCCAAAAAGATCGACGACTTATCCACCTATGGAACTAGCGATATCACTTTAGTAATTGGAGGATCGCTAGGTGTTAGTCCTGAAGTAAAAAAAAGAGCCGACTACAGTATTTGCTTTGGCAAGTTTACCTTGCCACATCAATTAATGCGTTTGGTATTGACAGAACAGATATATCGTTCATTTATGATTATTAATCATCGTACTTACCACAAATAGGGGGTAAACATGGGAACGAAAAAACATTTAGCAGTAACATTAAAAGAATTAATGCAAACTGAACCTGTGGATAAAATTACTATCAATCAGTTGACCAGTGCTGCAAATGTGGCTCGAAATACTTTTTATTACCATTTTGAAGATATTAATAGTTTGTTGGAATATATTTATGCACAGGAGATCGTCATTCAGTTGCATGCCTATAAACAGGAACAAAATTGGCAGGATGGATTAAAAGTATTACTCGATTATATTAGTAATAATCGTAAATTCTGTTTGAATACTTTCCGTTCAGTCAATCGTGGATTATTGGAACATTTCCTCTATCGCGTTGCTTTTGATATGGTGACCGGAGTCGTTGAAGACCTACATCCGCATTGTCCAGATAAACTACATGACGAGATCGGGAACTTTTATGGACTAGCTCTCAGTAATCAGGTCATTCAGTGGCTGACGACTGATCTGCAAGAATCGAAAAATGAATTTTGCCAAAGGATGAACCGGATGCTCTGTGGATCAATCAATAATGTTGTCGAGCATAATCAGGAATAATTTGGATAAAGCCAATGTTTTGACCATATTAATATATTTATTAAGCGGTTACAATTAAGCTGTAAAAACCTAAAAAACCTTTCTGGAGGTGTTGATGATGTTCTTATTTCAAAACATTTCAGGGGCAGATTGGTTAATGTGGATCGCAGTCATTGCAGCCTTAATGCTCTTAAATGAGGCTGCCCGAGCCAATAAATGGGTCGCATTAGCTTTGTTCCTGGTTGTTCCTGGTTGTTCCGATTTTGTTGACGATCTTTGTTTGGCCCACAACCGCAGGTGCTGGAAGCAGTACGGGTACCTGGTTCCATTGGGCAAAAGTTTATTCTGCATTAGCAGGATGTTTAGGTTTCATGGCTTTAAGATTCATCAAGAAGTTGAGTACTAATAAGTGGGCCCTGTTATTCCCGCCGATTATTTTAGCTATCAATATTCTTGAGGCCGTAACCCGTGATTTCCAAGTCTACGGAATGCACGGAATGGTCGATGGAGTCTTCATGAATGGTGGTTCCTGGAATATTATGAACGGGATTGCCGGAATCATTACTATCACTGGTTGGATGGGGATCATTATTAGTCGTGATCGCCAAAAAGATATGATTTGGCCTGACCAAATTTGGCCTTGGATCATTGCTTATGATTTATGGAATTTCGCTTATGTTTACAATTGTGTTGGTGACCATTCATTCTATGCTGGAGCTGCATTATTGCTTTCCTGTACGTTTGCAGCTTTCTTCATCAAAAAAGGTTCTTGGCTACAAGCTCGTGCTCAGACTTTAGCTTTCTGGATGATGTTCACAATGAGTGTGCCTGCCTTTGTCACTAATTCACAATTTGCTGTTCAGAGTAGCCATTCAAATGCAGCCTTGTTCACAGTTAGTTTCGTGGCGTTAATAGCCAATGTGGCGGTTCTAGTACTGCATGTTTATCGGATCGTTAAGTATCGTCGCAATGCTCTGAAAGATGATATTTACGCCGGAATGAAAGCACATGATCAAGTATTAGCCGATAATGCACCAGAAGATGATTTACCAGACGATTTGAATTTGAAGGACCACGGTAATGATTCCTCAACACATACAGTTTAATAAATCAGCAATCAAATGGTGGTCACAGTGTGACCACCATTTTTTGACGAAAAAAGTCCTGATCATTTAAGATCAGGACTTTTATAGTTTTGATTAGCCATTACGTTTTTTTGCGATCCAGTAAACTGGGAGTCCTATTAAGGTAATGCCTAATCCTATTAGAGCTAAACCAGTTTGAGTGAACAAAGTTGAAACAACGATGAAAATACCACCGATGATAGCGATGATAGGTGTGACTGGATAGAATAACGTCTTATATGGACGTTTCATATCAGGTTCACGTTTTCTTAAGATAATCGTTGCAGCAAAGGTCATTGTGTAGAAGATCCAAATAACGAAGACTAACAAATCAGTTAAGGTGTTGAATCCACCAACAAAGATCATCACGATAGCAATTGCAAGCTGGACGAGGGTTGCAGCCACCGGAATTCCTTGTTTGGATAGATGAGACAATTGCTTGCTGAAAGGAATCGTCTTATCTAAGGCCATGGCGTAAGGGACACGGAGTCCGGTCATCGCATAACCATTGATCGCACCATAAACTGAAACTAAGATACCAATGGTAACTAAACGACCACCGAAGTCACCGAAGATAACTTTAGCAGCTTCCGCAGCAGTACTGTCGTTACCCATGATTTGGCCAATAGGTAAGGTCTTTAAGAAGACGAAGTTGATCAATAGGTAAATCACAGTAATACCAAGAAGACCAATGATGATAGCTTTTGGTAAATCTTCCTTAGGTTTTTTCAATTCTCCGGCGATGTTACCAACTTGGATCCAACCATCATAGGCAAACATTGTTGCTAGAAGGCCTTGTCCTAAGCCACTGAAAAAGTTGATGTTATGTCCGGCCTGGATTGGAAACAATGGTACTGGTGCGCCTTGTTTTGCAAACAAACCGAAAATGATAATTATAGCAATTGGGATCAATTTGAAAATCGTTGCGAAAGTTTGAAAATGACCGGCAGCTTTCGACCCCAATAAATTAATAAAAGTAATTGAGAATGCTACTAGAAGTGCGATTGGGATGGAATATTTCTGGTTGATATTAAATAATGAGGAAAATTGCGTACTGAAAATAATTGAGAGTGCGGCGATATTTGCCGGAAAGTAAATCACCATTTCAGCCCATCCTAGCATGAAGGACGGCGTTTTTCCGTAAGTATGGTGAATATATTCAACCATACCTCCCGTTTCAGGTATCGCTGCTGACAGTTCAGCAGTTGTTAGACCCGCACAGATCGTGACTAATCCACCAATTAGCCAGGCAAGAAGCGTCATATTTGCGGATCCAGTTACCTGAGTGACGACCGGCGTTTTGAAGAACACCCCTCCACCGATCGCGGTACCTATAACTGTTGATAAAGCAGCCCAAAAGCCGATATTCTTTTTGAGCTGTGCATCTTTTCCCATTTTTTATTCTCCTTTATTTTTATCAAAGAACATTGCTAATGTTTTCACAATCATTCTAACAAAAATCAAGATATTTAAAAGAGATAAAATCGAAAATTTTTACTTATTTATAATTTAAATTTTGAAATGACTTTTTCCCCATGAGCTTAATTCCAATGATACCAGGCAATTTTGACATAATTCATGCCAAAAATATGATTGTCAATTTTTCAAAAAATACATAGAAACGATAAAAAAAATATAAATGATTTGTTAAATACATCACATATCGTGGTAATATATATTACGGGAAAGCAATTAATAAAAATATAAATTTTGGGGAATGAGGGTATCATGCGACGAAAATCAGTTGATGATTTAATATGTGTTTCAAACGATAAGCCCAAAACCTTAGGGCTTTTCGATCTTACTATCATGGGGATTGGAGCCATTATTGGTACCGGTATTTTGGTATTGACCGGGATTGTGGCAGCTACGGATGCCGGTCCGGGTGTAATATATTCGTTTTTAATTGCCGCCTTAGCAAGTTGCTTGATTGGACTGTGCTATTCAGAATTGACAACGACCATTCCTAGTTCAGGAAGTGCTTACGTTTACTCATGGATCACTATGGGTGAGCAAGTAGCCTTTCTCTCGGGCTGGACGTTACTCGGAGTCTATATCACTACAACGGCAACAGTTGCTACTGGGTGGACCGGATACTTTACCTCTTTTTTGCGTGGGGTAGGGATCAATCTACCAGATAGTTTGACCTTGTCACCATTTAACGGTGGGGTGATCAATTTACCCGCTGTCATTATTGTTTTATTGATTACTTTATTGTTGACCCACGGTATGAGCGACAGTAAAAATGTTAACAATTTTTTGGTTCTAGTAAAAATCGGAATAATTGTTTTGTTTGTTATTGTCGGTGCATTCCATGTAAATACTGCTAATTGGCATCCATTTTTGCCATACGGAGTCCGGGGCATATTTACTGGTTCAGCAACAGTTTTCTTTTCGTTTTTAGGTTTTGATGCCTTAGCTACTTCAGCTGAGGATTGTAAACACGTTCAAAAGAACTTACCAATAGCGATCATTGCTTCACTAACGATTTCGACTATTTTGTATATCATCGTTAGTCTAGTTATGACTGGGGATGTTAAATATAACTTATTGAATGTTCCTGAAGCTATGTCATTTACTTTGAACGAGATCAATCAACCATTGGTTGCCCAGATTGTTTCGGTTGGTGCAATTTTAGGTATTCTAGCGGTTATCTTGGCATTCATTTATGCAGCATCTAATATTGCAATGTCAATGAGCCGTGGTGGGTTTTTGCCAAAGATGTTCAGCCATCTGAATCCAAATACTCACACACCTAATGGGTCTCTTTGGTTAATTGGCTTAATTACTGCAGTTTGTGCTGGTCTGTTGAATTTAAAAAATTTGGCGACCTTCGCTAATGCAGGATCGTTATGTATTTTCTTCATCATCTCAGTAGCGGTTTTACTGCTGAGAAAACAAAGACCAGATTTAGAGCGTCCTTTCAAAGTGCCATTTGGCAAAGTTATCCCGGTCGCATCAGCTATTGTTTGTGTTGTTTTACTGATGAACTTGCCATTGTCAGCTTGGATGAATTACATTGGTTGGTTATTCATTGGTGTTTTGTTGTATCTAGGATACTCAAAGAAACATGTTACGTATTAAATTTTTTTGCTCATTGTTGTGAGATGCTTCACGACAATGTAAAAACAGTTTTTGCAACAATAAAATGACAAATTATCCAATTTATTAAAATAATGTTGTTTTTTTTAAATAACAGAATAATGATTAGTTATTTTTTAATAAAATAAGTGATATTTCATCTGAAACCGTTTGCAAAGGCTAATTTAGTACGATATATTCGAAGTAGAAGGATAACGTGAAATTGATAACAAGGAGGTCATATTTGAATGAGTAATTTTTATATTTTGACGAATAATCCGATGGTTCAAGAAAAATATCCAAAAATTACTGAATTAGACGACAATTTTTCAGTTGGCGATATTTTCGCCGGCGGTCGTAATGCCATTCATTTAGGAGCTCACTTGATCAATCATCCACTGGCGGGCAGTATCAAGCCGAATCAAAGTCCTTATAAGAGCTTAGTTTTAAGTGATGATAAAGGAGAACTCGACTTGTTCTCGCTCAAACTGATCGAAGGTGCCATTCAGGTACTCAGAAAGTTTCCTTCTCGGAGTCGTCCATACGATGAAAGTATTTTAGAGGATTTTCAAGTAGTTGACCTAGATCTATTGGATTCAGCAATAGATAGTTTGCCTTATGAATATCATGAATAAATAGACTTGTAAATGTCTTGTATGGGAGGAATAGTTTTATGTCTGAGTTATATGATCTTTTAATTATTGGAGCCGGGCCCGGTGGATTATCAGCTGGTATCTATGGGAGCCGTGCCAAATTAAAGACAGCAATTTTGGATAAAAATGCTGAACCAGGTGGACAAGCTACCACGACTGAAGAGTTGGAAAATTATCCAGGCTTTTTCAATGGTTCGACAGGACCAGGTATCATGAAGAAATTCGCAGAACATGCTAAAACATTTGGAACAGAATTCTTGCGGGGCACAGTTGACGAAGTCGACTTTTCAGGACCAGTTAAGAAAGTTCACACACAACAAGGTGACACTTACGAATCCAAAGTCGTCATCCTTTCACCAGGGGCCAATCCTCGAAAAATCAATGTTAAAGGTGAAGCCGAATTAAGAGGTAAAGGAGTTAGCTATTGTGCCACATGTGATGCTGATTTCTTCGTTGACCTCGATGTCGTTGTTGTTGGTAATGGGGATGCTGCAATCGAAGAAGCAATGTACTTAACCAAGTTTGCTGCCACAGTAACCGTCATCGTAATCCACGAAAAAGGTAATCTTGATTGCAACAAAGCCTCTGCTGAAAAAGCCATGAAAAATCCTAAACTCAAATGGGTTTGGAACTCGACCGTCGAAGAAATCGCTGGCGACGAGTTAGTTGAGAAGGTTGTCTTGAAGAATATCGATACTGGCGAATTAAGTGATCTCGAAACTAATGGTGTCTTCGTATTTATCGGAACAGTGCCACATACCGATTTTCTGAAAGGGAAAGTCGACTTAGATGATCGTGGCTACATCATCACAAATGACATGATGGAAACTAATGTACCTGGTGTCTATGGTGTTGGTGATGCTCGGGTCAAATACTTACGGCAAGTTGTTACAGCTGCTTCTGATGGTGCGATTGCTTCATCTGCCGCTGAAAAATACTTGTCAGAACTCGAGACACTTCAAAATGATGTCTTAGATGTAAGTAAGGAAAAGCCAGTGCTCTTAGCATTCTGGGCACCGCAAATTCAAGAAAGTATTGATTCAATTGCCGCTGTCGATAAAGTCGTTGAAGGCAAGAATGATCAAGTTGGTTTGGTAAAACTTGATACTTATCGGGCTAAGAAGACAGCAACACAATATAAAGTTGATCAAATTCCTACAGTTGTCTTATTCAAAGATGATAAAGACGTTGGCCGGATCTCCGGCGCTGATAATATCACTCCTGAAGCAGTCGAAGCACTCTTGAAATAGACAGCTGATAAAAAGTTTAGAGAGATCTAAATTTTTTATCTTTGAGATTTAGTTGTCAGATTAAATCTCAAAGATAAGAAACAGAAAGGGGGCGAAAAATTATGATGGAGCATTTAACAAAGGAAAATTTTGATGAGAAGGTTCTCAATTCTAAAGGCGTAGTAATGGTCGATTTCTTTAGTCCAAAATGCGTACCTTGCATGGCACTAATGCCTGATGTCGAGAAACTAGCAGATGAAAAATCTGACGTTGCAACATTCTTTGCTTTTGATACAACAGGTAACATGAGAATGGCTATGAAACAAAAGGTCATGGGCATCCCTGCATACTTGTTCTACAAAGATGGCGAAAAAGTTGCTAGTCTTGACAAAGACATTCTGGAAGAAAAAGGAATGGCTGCTGTTACAGATAAACTCGAAGAATTGACAGTATAGTTTCATCATTTTGCGATCATAAAAAAACTTTCTAGAAATGGGGGGATAGTATGCGATTAGAGATAGGTAATATCTTTATCAAAGACGTCGCTTTCGGTGAAAAAACCGAAGTTAAAGATGGAACGTTGTTCGTCAATAAAGACGAATTGATCAAAGCGGCTACTGGTGATGATGACCGGATTGCTTCCATAGATGTTTATATTACTAAACCTGGAGACAATACCCGGATCATCCCCGTTAAAGATGTTATTGAACCACGTGTCAAAGTTGAAGGAAAGGGCGGCATCTTCCCGGGTGTCGTCAGCGGTGTTGAACAAGTTGGCTCAGGAAAGACACATGTCTTAAAGGGTGCAGCTGTTGTCACAACCGGAAAAGTCGTTGGATTCCAAGAAGGTATCATCGATATGAGTGGTGAAGGTGCTAAATATACACCTTTCTCCAAGACAAATAATATCGTGGTCAAATTGGAACCAATCGATAATGTCAAACAACATGAACACGAAGAGGTCATACGTCTAGCTGGCTTTAGAGCATCAAATTATATTGGGGAGGCTGCTAAGGATGTTGAACCTGATGAAACAAAAGTTTATGAAACAAAACCTTTGCTCGAACAAGTTAAAGAACATCCTGACCTACCAAAAGTAGTTTATGTATATGCTCTACAAACACAAGGATTGATGCATAATACCTTCTTCTATGGCGCAGATGCCAAGAAGATCGTGCCAACATTTATGTATCCAACCGAAGCATTTGACGGGGCTATTGCAAGTGGTAACTGTGTTTCTGCCTGTGATAAGAACCCATCATATGTACATTTGAACAGTCCGATCATTGATGACTTGTATGAAAAAGATGGCAAGGACATCAACTTTCTCGGATGCGTCATTACCAATGAGAACGTAACATTGCAAGATAAGAAACGTTCTGCAAATATGACAGCAAAATTAGTTGAGTTATTAGGTGCAGACGCAGCAATCATCTCAGAAGAAGGATTTGGTAATCCGGATGCTGACTTAGTTATGAACTGCAACAACCTTGAAGAAAAAGGTATCAAGACAGTTCTTGTAACTGATGAATATGCTGGTCAAGATGGTGCTAGTCAATCATTAGCCGATTCAACACCTAAGGGTGATGCTGTTGTCACAGCTGGGAATGCTAACCAATTGATTACATTACCAGTTATGAAGACAGTTATTGGTCATCCAGAAGCTGCAAACATTATTGCCGGTGCTTGGGATGGTAGTCTTCATGACGATGGATCGATTGAAGCTGAAATTCAAGTAATCACTGGAGCAACTAATGAATTAGGTTTCCACACCTTATCAGCTGAAACTGTTTAGTAAAAAGGGAGAGATCAATAGATCGATTAGTAAACATTATTTAATAAAAAATTGAAGGAGAGAGCGTTATGGATATTCTAAAGAACAAAAAAGTCGCTATCTTAGGCGACCGTGACGGAATTCCTGGTATGGCTATCGAAGCTTGTGTAAAATCAGCAGGCGCAGAAGTTGTATTCTCAACGACTGAATGCTTCGTTTGAACAAGCGCAGGAGCTATGGACCTGGAAAACCAACAAAGAATTAAAGATCTCGCAGAAAAATACGGAAAAGACGACCTAGTTGTAGTACTAGGCGGTGGTGAAGCCGAAGCTTGTGGTTTAGCTGCTGAAACCGTATCAACTGGTGATCCTACATTCGCAGGCCCATTGGCAGGAGTTCAGTTAGGACTCAGTGCTTATCATATGTTTGAACTAAAGGACGAAGTAGATCCCGCAGTTTATGAAGAACAAATATCAATGATGGAAATGGTACTAGACAAAGACGCAATTATCAAAGAAGTTCAGGAATATCGGGCTTAGTAATAAATCTCGATTGAACTTTTCAAAGGGGGAAATAAAATGAGCAAAAAAAGAATTGTTCATTATATAAACCAGTTCTTTGCCGGTATCGGTGGTGAAGAAAAGGCCGACGTTGAACCTGAAAAACGTGATGGTATCGTCGGACCTGGTATGGCTTTTAATGCACAATTAAAAGACGTAGCTGAAATCGTTGGTACAGTTATCTGTGGGGACAGTTACTTTAGTGAACATGAAGCAGATGCTTCAGATGCTGTTCTGGAAATGATTAAAAGCTACGATCCAGATATTGTGATCGTAGGACCTAGTTTTAATGCTGGGCGCTATGGTGTTGCCGCTGGTGCAGTTGCCAAACTGGTAGATGAGAATTTACACATCCCAGTCGTTGGTGGTATGTATCCAGAAAACCCTGGTTTTGAATTATACAAACAACACGGATATTTTGTAGAGGTCGGTAACAGTGCCGCTACAATGAGAAAGGCTATTCCGGCAATGTCAGATGTCGTTAAGCAAATTATTGACGGCAAAGACAAGATCACCGGTTATATGCCAAAAGGCCTTCGTGTAAATGTATTCAAGAAAGAACGTGGCTCGAAGCGTGCCGTTGAAATGCTTTTAGATAAAATAAATGGCAAAGAGTATGATACTGAATACCCAATGCCTACCTTCGACCGTGTCGACCCTGCTCCGGCTGTCAAAGATATTACAAAAGCTAGAATTGCTTTGGTATCCTCAGGTGGTCCGGTTCCAAAAGGGAACCCAGACCATATCGAGTCATCAAGTGCTTCCAAGTATGGTAAATACAGCTTGAAAGACATCGATGATTTGACACCTGAAAACAGTCAGACAGCGCATGGTGGTTATGATCCTGTCTATGCAAATGAAGACTTGGATCGTGTCCTACCAGTCGATGTGATTAAAGAAATGCTTGCTAACGGTGAGATCGGATCCTTACACGATTATTGGTACGCTACCGTTGGTAATGGTACATCTGTAGCCAATGCGAAGAAATTTGGTACAGAGATCGCCAAGCAATTAAAAGAAGACGGCGTCGATGCTGTTATTCTTACATCCACTTGAGGAACATGTACTCGTTGCGGTGCAACGATGGTTAAAGCTATTGAAGCTACTGGACTACCAATTGTCCATATGTGTACGATTGTTCCTATTTCTAAGACCGTTGGAGCTAATCGGATTGTTCCAACAGTTGCAATTCCTTATCCTTTGGGTAACCCAGAATTGGATCCTAAAGATGAAAAAGAATTACGTAGAAAATTAGTTAGAAAAGCTCTTAAAGCTCTTGAAACACCTGTTACTGAGCAAACTGTCTTTTAGACAAGTGGGGAGCTCAAGAGTATAAATCAGGAGCCGATAATCAACTTCGACTCTTTTTTTATTTAGATTATTATTGATTTCATTTAATTATTTTGGAGGTGCATCGTATGACTTTTCCAGTGCTTAGAGGGACCGCTTATACATTAGTTCATACGCCGGATATCTTAGTTCACGAGGGGAAATTACAGGAAGAAGAAATGAGAAACAGCCCAGATTCAGATTATTTAAAGGCAATTCCTGACCACCTGCGGACTTTCAAAGATGTTGTCGGTTATGGACCTAATCAAGCTTATATAGGTAATATTCATCCTCGCGATTTAAACGATGTTGAAAAACCTTGGTATGAACATCCACTAAAAGATGCTTCGACAGAAGGCAAATTCGGTTCGATCATGGATGAAGACATGTTCTTCGGCTGCATGAAAGCCGTTGACATGTTTGACCTAGTCGTTTTGGAAAAAAGTTTTCAGGATAAAATTGCTAAAAAGATGAATGATGATCCAGTTATCGGAAAATATTGGGTAACTTTGGACAAGGTCACTGACAATCCCGGTAAAATGGATGACATCAAATCGCTGATTGCTGACAAAGCTGCTAAGCCTTTGTATTTACATGGGGAATTAGTTGGTTGTGTTAAGAGAGCTCATGAATTTGATGCCGCTTTGACAGCTGACGTCATGTTTGAAAACTTAGTAAGTAAAGCTTCAGCCGCTTATGTTTTGGCTGAATTATTCGCTAAAACTGAATTAACACCTGAAGGCGTTGACTACTTGATCGAATGTAGTGAAGAAGGCTGTGGTGATATGTTCCAACGTGCTGGTGGGAATTTTGCTAAGTCGATTGGTGAGATCTGTGGCTGTGTCAATGCCACTGGCTCAGATACCCGTAGTTTCTGTGCCGGACCTGCTCACTCAATGGTCGAGGCTTCTGCCTTAGTACAGGCTGGAGTATATTCCAATGTCGTTGTTTTGGCTGGTGGATCATCAGCTAAATTAGGTATGAACGGAAAAGATCATGTTAAAAAAGATCAACCATTGCTCGAAGATTGTTTAGGAGCATTCGCCATACATGTTGGTGAAAACGATGGTAAATCGCCAGTGATCAGAACAGATATCGTTGGTAAACATAAAATCGGTAGTGGTGCTGCACCACAAGCCATTATGCAAGCCATCGTAGCTGATCCGCTCGAAAGCGCTGGTATGACGATCAAAGATGTCGATGTATTCTCTGCTGAAATGCAAAATCCAGAAATCACTGTTCCTGCAGGAGCAGGTGATATTCCAACTGCCAATTACAAAATGATTGCTGCTTTGGGTATTATGAAAAAAGTATTTGCTCGAGACGAATTGAACCAAGTAGTAGAAAAAATTGGGATGCCCGGATTTGTGCCTACACAAGGTCACATTCCATCCGGTGTTCCATTCTTAGGACATGCCCTTGAAATGATCGAGAATGGCGACATTCATCGGACGATGATCATTGGTAAAGGTAGTTTGTTCTTAGGAAGATTGACTAACCTCTTTGATGGTATTTCATTTATTGTTGAAGCAAATGATGGTCATGTCGGTGATGATTCAATTGATAAAGATACAGTTCGTCAAATGATTGCCGAATCAATGAGAAAATTTGCTGATTCATTAAAATAACGAAAAATCATCCTTAAGGAGGGATAACACAATGGAGAATAACGTACAAAAAACAATTGCTAATGTTTTTGACGAAATTGCTCAAGGTCTTGAAGACGGCAATTTCGGTTCTCGACCTCGGGTCGGTGTGACTTTGCTGAACAGTGAACACGGCGAAGAGGAAGTTCTTCGTGGCGCCGAACTAGCTCAAGCAAATGATCCCTCGATTCAGGTGGTAGTAATAGGTACTTTGACCGACACTAAATTAGATCATGTCGCTGCTAAAGATCCCGAAGAAGCACACGATAAAATGGATCAATTGTTACAAGAAGGTGACTTGGATGCCGCAGTCACAATGCATTATGCTTTCCCAATTGGTGTCTCGACAGTCGGTCACTCAGTAACACCCGGTACTGGTAAATCCATGTTTTTAGCGAATACAACCGGAACCTCTGATATGGAACGAATCAGTGCTATGGTTAAAAATGCTATCTCAGGTATTGCGGTAGCGAAAGCTAATGGTGTCAAAGAACCAACCGTTGGTATTTTGAATATCGACGGAGCACGTCAGGTTGAAAAAGCCTTGAACAAATTAAAAGACGGTGGATATGATATCCACTTTACCCAAAGCCATCGTGCTGATGGTGGGGTCGTGATGCGTGGGAATGACCTTTTGCAAGGGATCCCCGATATCATGATCATGGATAGTTTAACTGGAAATATCATTACGAAAGTAATGAGCGCTTATCTGACTGGTGGAAGTTATGAATCAGTCGGTGAAGGATATGGTCCTGGTGTTGGTAAGGGATACGACAAGGTGATCAATATCATCAGTCGTGCGTCTGGAGCCAATGTAATTGCCGGAGCATTAAGTTATTCTGGAAGATGTGTCAAAGGTGGGTTGCCCAAGATAGTCGATGCTGAATACCAAGCCGCTGAAAAAGCTGGTCTGGACGACATTTTGAACAACCTCCAAGCCCCAGCAAAATCTGAAGCTTCAACTGAAGAAGTTAAGGAACCTGCTAAGAAAGCAGTATCCGAGGCGATTCTAGGAATCGATATACTTGTTTTGGAAGATGCTGTTACCGAATTGTGGAAGTCAGACATCTACGCAACTAGTGGTATGGGCTGTACTGGTCCCGTGGTAATGGTAGCTCCTGAAGATGAATCAAAAGCACGGAAAGTTTTACAGACTGCTGATTATTTGTAAAGAATAGTTCAGTAGTGCGATGAATAGTTAACAAAACTCCTCTGAAAGAAATTCATAGATGCCAATCTGCCAGCATTTATGGATGACTCCGTTTCAATGAAAGATCCCACAGGGATGTGGGGTCTTTTTTTAGTTGGTTTGAAAATGAAAAAAGTGTTACAAAATGATTAACAGGTCCAATATGACCTAGATTTTCGGTAGAATGATTATATCTAGATTTAGGTTTTAAGGAGTATATTTTGGGAAAAAAGCGTTTGGTTTATATTGATTACCTGAAGATCACTGCCATGCTTGGCGTGGTAATGTCACATTCCTTAGTAGAGGCATTAAACAAAGATAAGCTGTCGGCTACTTGGCAGATATCAAATGTTATCTTAGGTTTTATTTCACCCGCAGTTGGGGTATTTTTCTTAGTCAGTGGAGCGTTGCTTTTATCCAGCCCACATACTAGGGATTTGAAATATTTGTTCAAACATCGGCTAGTCAAAGTCGGAGTGCCTTTCTTGTTTTGGTCTGCTATTTCTATAGCAGTTTTGATGCAGATTGATCATCAATTTTCTTGGGGAGGTTGGGCACATAGGATGCTACTGATGTATCATCAGTTCCCAATCATGCCATATTGGTTCTTGTATCCCTTGATTGGCTTTTATTTATTGTCACCAATGATGAAAGCTTTCGTCGATAAAGCTGATAACAAAACTATCGACTATATCATCGTCTTATGGTTCGTGACGAATATCTTATTACCATTTATTGCTAAGGCTGTCCCGAATGCTTATGCAGATTATTTCAGTTACGTTCCTAGTAGCAATTTGATCTTGTTAGGTCAGTCATTTGGTTATTTTTTGATTGGTTATCGATTAGCAAATGCTGAAATCAAACCTAAGACGCTTTGGGTGAATGTTACTTCAGCGATTTTGCTAGTCTTGATCACTATCGTCTTGAATCTGGAAGATGCCATTTTTAACATGAACATCAAGGTGATCAGCTTCGATTCGATCACCGGATTACTGGCAGCAATCGAAATTTTCTTGGCCATGAAAAAATGGGCTCATCGTCATCCGGGGACACGAGTTTGGCGGCGTTATATGGCGACATTATCTGGTCTGACCTATGGCGTTTATTTGATCCATGGAATGGTTATCCAAATCTTGTTAGAAATTTATAAAGTAAATAATTTCTTCATAGTCTTTCTGGTCACGACAGTAGTTGCCTTACTGGTCGCATTCATAATAAGCTTGATACCTAAAGTGCGATATTATGTTTTAGGGATTCAGTAAAAAATATTAATTAAGCAAAGTAAAAGCAGGAAACCTTGAATTTAAATTTCAAGGTTTCCTGCTTTAATTTTGTCTAAAACTATTTGTAATACAAATTGATGGCCGCAATATCTTTTGCAGTGATATCTGTTTGTGGTGTCCGATACCACATGATCGAGCCTGTTTGATCAGTTTTAGTATCCTTAAGGCCTAAGGCATGTCCTAATTCATGTTCGGCAACTCGTCTTCCCATGACCGATAAAGAGTTCTGAGGGATGGTATTCTTTGATAAATCGATTGAAGAAGAGACTACTTCTTTGTAACCTTTTGAACGATTGATGGTATTGCTAGTTAAACCGTTCTCTGATGAATCAGTACCTTTGTTAGTGAAAACAATAGCTGCTTGAGACTTGTTAGTTGTTTCATACAAATTGACCTTAGTATTGATATTCCACTCTAGTGCAGCTGCCCTGATGTCTTTCTGAACGCCACTGGCGATACCAGGAGTGATGTAATAGGCAATCGTGTTGTTAGCAAAGTGTTCGTTTTGAGTGATATCAGATGTTGAGATGTTAGTTGAATTATAATTTTTTTGAGTTTGAGTAGTTCGGGAAACTTCCAGCGGAAATTCATCTTCTACCGTTGCTTGAGCATTTGTAACAGAAACTAACGGAGTTAGTATTAATCCAGCCATAGTTAATAAAACAATGTTTTTAAATTTCTTCATCGAATATGTTCCCCCTTGTTCTTATTAATTTAATTATAATACTTATTCAATCAAAAAAATCATAAAAAGCGAGTTATTGGACATAATAAAAGACAAGTGCTTCAGGATTATCATTCTGAAATACTTGTCTTTTAGATTTTTGCTGAGTACACGTGTTTTATTTTTATAGGGGGAACTGCGCAAACTAACTGCCTATTATTGCACTCCTATTTTTCGTAGCTTTTGATTGAGTTTAGTAGATAGTCAACGAAGGCTGAACGGTCAACATCTTCGAGAACTTTCACTTGGTTCTTTTCTTCGGCATAGACACGACGATCTGGGTAAGTCATGCCACGGAATTGATCATTTGTCATTGAAACGTCGATTGAATAATTTTCGCTCTTGGTAAACAATTCAGGGGCTAACATACTAATCACAGCACAGGCATCATGGATTGGAATCTTAGTCATGCCCTTTTCGATTTCGGCACTAGCATAAAAGTCCAAGATTGAACTTGCCATGACGCCGACTTCGCCTAAATCTTTGATTGATTTAATCTCATCCATGGTCATATAAGCCTTATTTTCAGTTAAATTCAAGCCAGATAGTGTGATATCTACGCCTGAATCAAAGACGATTTGGGCTGCTTCTGGATCAACGTACGCATTGAATTCCGAAGCCAAAGTGATATTACCCTGTAAAGTCGATCCACCCATAATATAAATATGTTCGATTTTGTCTTTGACGTCAGGGAAAGTTTTCAACAAGAGGGCAATATTAGTTAATGGAGCTGTGGCCACGATGCTGATTGGATCAGAACTATTAACCAATTTGTCGTGAATGAACGTGATAGCATTATCACTAGCTAGAGGATACTTAGCACTGTCCTTAGGGAAATCATAGCCTTCCATACCAGTTTTTCCGTGGATCTCACCGGCAGTTTCAATTTCTTTGACTAAAGGTTCAGCTTGACCAGAAGCTAATGGTGCTTTTGAACCCAAAAATGTTAATAGTTTCTTGGCATTCTCGGTCACATAATTTAGTTTTACATTACCACCGACCGTTGTAACGCCGATAACTTCAGCGATTTCTGGATGTGCTAATAAGACCGTTAAAGCGATGGCATCATCAATACCAGGATCACAATCCATGATTACTTTTTTCATTGTTTCTTGACCTCACTTTGCTCGATTGTTTGTAGTTTTTCAGGTAACTTCTGTAAAGCATGCAAAAATGCTCGACGTTCAAAAGTCCCCAGACTAGAAAGAATCCGTTGATCGTTTTGTTTCATAAAGTCATCAATGTTAGTTTGCAGTTTTTGAGCTTTATCTAAAATGATGATTTTTTTGAGGCGTGAGTCATATTGAACTGATTCACGTTTGATCAACTCTTTTTTCTCCATGATTTTAAGAATGTTTGTTGCAGTTGAACGACGGATATTAAATTCCGCCTCGATATCCTTCTGAAAGACGTCCTCGCTAACTGGTCGGCTAGTCAAAAAATCGATGATTTGGACTTGTGTTCCGGTTAGATCGTAATCAGAAGCGAAATCGTTGATGCGGCGAGAAATCTCATTCGAAGTCACTTTGATCAAATGAGCGATATTACTCGACATAGGTATCCTCCCTTGATGCCCCAATATATTTCCTTCTTAAATTATATCATGCTAGTATGAAAATATGTGAAAGGATGGTTGAAATGCTTATTGATAAGGATTGGTATCAGGAATTAAAACTCGGAAATGTAAAAAATATTGCTTCAGTAAGTGGTGGTGATATCAACGAGGCTTTCAAAGTTGAGACTGATCAGGGAGATTATTTTTTAAAAGTCCAACCAAACAATGACGCAAGCTTTTTTGATCATGAAGTTGAGGGCTTGAATCTCATCAATTCAGTTGCGACTGCTCCCAAAGTCATCCGCTCGGGAACTTTCAATGGAAATGGCTATTTGATTCTCGAATATAAAGAATTTGGTAATGGTAGTCAGTATGATCTGGGGAAATTAGTCGCTAAGCTCCATTCAAAGCACAATGATAAGTTCGGCTTGGATCACAATATTTTGAATGCTAAAAATCCTAAAATCAACGATTGGTCTGATGATTGGGCAGATTTTTATGTTCACCAACGCTTAGAAGTCCTGGAAAAAGAAGTCCAGAAAAAAGGTTATTGGAATGATTATCGCAATAATTTGTTAGAACAATTAAAGACCTTGATTTTTGAATATTATCGAGATCATCCAGTCGAGCCAAGCTTGTTGCATGGGGATCTGTGGAATGGTAATGCCGGATTTACTAGTGACCACCAACCGATTTTATTTGATCCTGATGTGTTTTTTGGTAATCGGGAAATGGATATTGCTATGACCTTGTTATTTGGAGGTTTCAGTCAAGAGTTTTACCAAGGATACGACAGCGTTTATCCATTTGCGGACGGCTGGAAAAAGAGAGTTCCGTGGTATCAGACGTATTATTTATTAGCTCACGTTAACTTGTTTGGTGAAACTTACGGTAGTAGCTTAGAAAACTCACTTGAACAAAGTATTGATTTCTAATATGTTGTTACCGCCTACATTTGTTTTATAATTATATGTGTATTCTGGTATAAATGTGGGCCTTTTTTTGAATTTATCAACAAGCTCCTTTATATTTGAAGTAGACATAAAAGACGGGAGATTCTGAATATGGCAAATATTTTGGTTTTAGGTGCAAACGGACAAATTGCACGATTAAGTGAAAATATCTTTTTAGACTCAACAGGGGACAATTTGAAATTGTACCTGAGACGATCTGATCGCCTTCAAGATAAGGCAGCAGCCTTTGAGGACAGAATTGAACTAATTGACGGAGATACCACAGATACCGCTAAGTTGGTTGATTCAATGAAAGACATCGACATGGTCTATGCAAACCTTGCCGGTGGCAACATCGAGGAACAAGCACACAGCGTGGTCGATGCAATGCATCAAGCTGGAAAAAATAGATTAGTTTGGATTTCAACACTGGGGATTTACGATGAAGTTCCTGGTAAATTTGGAGATTGGAATAAGAGCACTCTTGGAAGCTATATTACAAATTACGCAGCCGCAGCCAAAGTAATCGAAGATTCTGATTTGGATTACACAATTATTCGTCCAGCTTGGTTAACAAATAAAGACGAAGTTGACTACGAAACAACTCAAAAGGGTGAAGCATTCAAGGGAACTGAAGTTTCACGTAAATCAATCGCCCAGATCGTGGTCGATATTGCTCAAGTTCCAGATAAATTTAGCAAGGAATCAATTGGTGTTAATAAACCTAATACTGATGGTGATAAACCTAGTTGGTATTAGAAATTTACTTTTTTGGCTCGACCATTTTGGTCGGGCTTTTTTATTTTGAACTCCAATATTAAGGTAGAAATTGAAAAATTGTAATTTTCTGAAAATATTTTTTTATGTTGTATTTTGTTGATTTACGGAATGTTTTTTTTTACAGATCCCACATCGCTTTTATATAGAAATGGTATAAAAATAAACAGAAAACTACTATATATGACCTCAAACTCCATATGTCGGAAGGTGAGCGCATGTTAAGTCTTAGATGTCGTTTTTAGTATGCTTGTTTGAGACCCTTATTTTGACAGTCTTTTTCATTATTTCCAAAAGTTGCACTTACACAATGAAATTTTTTCTGTTATATTAATCTTCCGTTGTCACAATACGGAGGTATTTTATGAGTTCTACCAAAAAAATTAATATTCAGACAAAACTAGCACATCCTTATCTAGCTTTAATGGGTGTACTTATTGGTGGATTTGTCGGTATGCTTAGTGAAACTTCACTAAATATTGCTTTGCCATCAATCATGAAAGCTTTCTCAATCGAAACTGGTACAGCTCAATGGCTTGTTACTGGCTATATGCTAGTTATTGCTATTGTTTTGCCACTTTCTTCGTTATTGACTAAACACTTTTCTACTCGGGGACTAGTTCGCTTTGGTTTGTTGATCTTTGTTGTTGGATCGATTATTTCGGCCTTAGCTTTGGACTTTGCGATGTTACTTACTGGACGGATGATACAGGGTATCGGGACAGGTATTATTTTGCCACTGATGTTCTCGATTGCGATGCGGATCTTCCCACCTAACAAGCTGGGGGCTGCCTTAGGTGTTGCCGCATTAGTTATCATGTTTGCACCAGCAATTGGACCTACACTTGCTGGTATCATCTTGGGCGTTTTATCCTGGAGATGGATTTTCTGGTCATTCATTATTTTCCTAGTGATCGCACTTGCTTTCATGGAAAAGAATTTGACGAATGTTTTCGAAGTTACTAAACCAAAAGTTGACTGGTTGGCTATTTGCTTATCAACTGTTAGTTTTGGCTTGATCGTCTTCGGAATCAGTTTCTTAAGTAAAAATATGTTGATTGCTGTTATCGCTTTGATCATTGGTTTGATCTTCTTAGTAATTTATATCAGACAACAATTGCATGCTGATACACCAACACTAGACTTTGGTGTATTGAAGACATCCAGATTCGTAGTTGGCTCGTTGCTAGTTATGATCGACTTTGGTATCACTTTGTCAGCTATGTATTTGTTACCAATGTACTTACAAAGTGGTTTAGGTGTCGCAGTTGCTCTAACTGGTGTCATTATGCTACCAGGTGGTGTTGTTAATGCCTTAACCTCATTCTTTGCTGGTCGTGCTTACGATAAAATCGGTGCTAAGATTATGTCTCGTTTAGGATTTTTGATCTCAGCTATCGGTTCGCTAATGTTTATTTTTAGTGGAGCTAATAGCTCACTAGGCTACATTATTGCTGCTCACATTATCTTGATGATCGGTGTGCCAATGGCGATGTCACCGTCACAAACATACGGCTTGAATTCACTTGATGAATATCAATCAGCCGATGGTTCAGCTATCATCAATACGTTCCAACAAGTTATTGGTGCCGTAGCAACAGGTATCGCAACTATTTTATTGAGTACAGGACAAGCTAGTTACATGGCCAATGGTGGGCATTCAGAAGCTCTAGCATTCACACAAGGTGCACACTACGGCTTCACCTTCACACTAGTCTTGGCAATCTTAGGCTTTATCATCGCCTTTGCAGTGCATGATAAAGGTTCTGATCAGATCAAAAAATAAAAGAGTGTAAAAACAGGCACTTAGTTTATTCTTACACTTTTCCGCTATAATTATGTATCTTACAAAAAATGCATTTCAAAAGGCAGTAATCCTAAAATAAAAATTTTAGAATTACTGCCTTTTTTTATTTAATTTCCGAAAATTCTTGACTTCGAGCTCACTAGAACGACTATGATGGTTTTAAAAGATAGTAGGGGAGATCAAGATATTATGGCAAAAAAGGTTTTAGTCGCATATTACTCATGGTCAGGGACCACAAAAAGGCTGGCTCAACAGATAAACTCGCAAGTTCCTGGTAGTACCATTTTTGAAATAAAAGTACCTGATAACACGTTCTCGAATGATATGAACAAGACTTCAGATATTTCTAAACGACAACTGGCTAATAATGATTTACCTGAGGTGGTTGAACAAGTTGAGAAGTTGAATGACTACGATTTAGTTCTTGTGGGTGGACCAGTCTGGAGTGGAGCTATTTCTACACCGGTGATGAGTTTTTTGAACGATATCCAAGGATTTTCTGGTCAAGTAGCACCAGTTTATACCGATGCTGGTTCCTACGATGGTTATGAAGCTAGTTTCAAAAAATCTGCTGGCAAATTAGATGTTATCAAGGGATTTGAGGGCCATCAAGATTTGAACGCTTGGTTGGAACAAGTGACTAGATAAATTTACCTTCAAAAAATTCTATGTTAAAATAATTTGAAATCAGCAATGTTATTGATATTTGGGACCGAATCTCTTTGGTAATGGTTACAATTGACTAACCTTAAAAAATTGGTTGAATAATCTGGTCAATCCATTTATAATGGTATGGTTGATATTAAAAAAAAAGAAAGGGAGGAGGGATTTCAGATGTCACAAAATACACATAAAGGTATGACAGGTCACCGCCGTCCCGTTAATGCCACTAACACAGAAACTCGTAAGGCACAAACACAAAAAGTTATCGACTTTTTGAAGAGCCGTGACGAAAAAGCTGCTAAATAATTTGGAATTTAAAATGCTAAAATTAAATAATTTTAGATCAGAAGTCATCTCTTTGTGAGATGGCTTTTTTTGATACCAAAATAAATACCCCGTCGATCGTTAGGGATGAATCTAATGATCGGCGGGGATGTTTTATTCAGATTGTAATTTGCTAAAAGCTTTTTTGGGCATATTATTTTTGAAGGCTTCTTCATAAGAATATACATAGGCGCCTTTAGTATCTAATTTTAAGTAATGGTCTTGTTTCAATTTCCCCATCCCGGTAAATTTAGCTTGGTGGGGATGACCGTCAGCGTCATAACTAGTCAAAGTATATTCGTAATTTCCAAAGCCGGCTTCATCTTGGCCTTTACTGTTATCTATTTTAACGTATCGTGGTTCACGTTTGACTAAGAAATTATATTGACCTAGTGCTTGTGAGAACTGGTCAGTCCGGTCCTTTGTGTATAAGCAAGCCCCCAAATATGAACCCCCTATAATTAATGCTGAAATCAATAAAAACTTTAGTAGACTTTTCATTTGATAGCTACCTCCTGAAAAATATACTAAAGTTTTTTAATTTGGTTCTACATCTATTCTGCTTACATTTGTCTTACGGATTTGTAAGTTACTTGTGTTCGTCATCATCGCGAAATCCCCAATCAAACTTGATCGTGTAATCTACAATACCGTTAAAGATATCTGCTATTAAGTTCCACATAATTGGCACCTCCAGACATAGACAACGTATTCTGTTCCCTATCTCCTTTATAGCACATTATGTAAACGTTTTCAATAATTAAGGACCCCAAATTTCGTCGATGATCGACTTAACTAATTTTAGTTTTTTCCATTGTTGTTCTTCGGTCAAAATATTGCCTTCTTCAGTTGAAGCAAAGCCACATTGAGTCGATAGCCACAGCCTATCTAGAGGGATATATTGACTAGCTTCATTGACACGATCAATAATATCTTGTCGATTTTCCAATTTGCCTGATTTAGTCGTCAATAATCCTAAAACAACATTTTTGTCACCAGATACCTTGGCTAATGGTTCAAAGCCACCAGCTCGTTTTGAATCATACTCGAGGAAGTAACTATTGACATTTTCTTTAGCGAATAAAGTCTCAGCAACTGGAGCGTAGCCACCAGAAAAAGCAAAATCAGAGTGGTAGTTGCCACGGCAAACGTGAGTGTTGATCGTCAAATCGTCGGGTAATCCACGAATGGCACCGTTATTCAAAGCTAGCAAGGTATCTTGGATGCCAGAATTGAGATAAGCTTGGCCGTCCTCAGTCTTTAAAAAGGCATCATCAAGGAACAATCCCCAAGAACAGTCGTCCAGTTGGATAACACGTGCTCCTTCATCGTATAAAGCGATGATCGCGTCATGATAGGCGCTGACGATGTCATCAAGTAAATCTTGGTGATTAGGATAAAATTCATTGACTGTTTTTAAATTTTCTCCACGGATCAATTCGATATAAAGTTGTGATGGGGCAGGGATAGTTTGTTTGGGCAGGACGCCGCCGACGGAATCGGCCACTGACTTAACGAAATCGAAGTCACGGATGAAGGGATGGGTGATTGGGTTAAAGCTGATTTTACCGGATAATCGAGCGGTGTCGTCGCGGGTCTCCTCGTGAGCAAAATGATAGCCTTCGCCGTAGTGGATATGCTCGACTCCTTCAAAGCCCCAGAAAAAGTCTAGATGCCAGTATGAGCGACGGAACTCGCCGTCAGTGACATACTTTAGACCAACTTCCTTTTCTTTGATGATCAAGTCTTTGATGGCTTCGTCTTCAATCTCAGTTAAGTCTTTTTGAGTGAAAAATCCATCTTCATAAGCCTTGCGAGCTTGTTTCAAGCCATTTGGTCTCAAGAAACTTCCAACGTGTTGGAAGCCGATCTTTTGTTTAGTTAGTGTCATAGTCCGTTCCTCCTTTTCGTTAGCCCCAGACTTCGTCTTGAATTGATTTGACAAGTTTTAATTTGGCCCATTGTTGTTCTTCAGTGATGACGTTGCCTTCTTCTGTTGAGGCGAAGCCACATTGAGTTGATAACCAAAGACGGTCGAGTGGCAAATACTGACTTGCCTCCTTGATGCGGTCGATGATGACGTTTCTATCTTCGAGTTCACCGGTCTTTGAGGTAATCAAACCTAGAACGACACGTTTATCACCAGAAACTTTGGCAAGTGGGGCAAAATTTCCTGAACGGTCGGAATCGTATTCAAGGAAATAAGTATCAACATTTTCTTTACCGAAGAGATTGTCGGCAACGTTGTCGTATCCACCTGAGAATAAGAAAGTGGAGTGGAAGTTGCCCCGACAAACGTGAGTATTGATGATCAAATCATCTGGTAAATCAGTAATAGCACCATTGTTTAATTTGAGATAGATGTCTTGAACATTTTCTGCGACTAGTTTCTTACCTTCGTCTGTTGATAAGAATTTCTGATCTAAAAGTCGTCCCCAAGAACAATCATCCAGCTGGATAACTCGAGCCCCTTCGTTATAGAAGGCTATGATGGCGTCATGATAAGCTTTTTCGACATCTTGATAGAATTCCTCTTTATCGGGATAAATCCGATCAAGAGCTTGTTGATTTTCACCACGTGTCAATTCTCGGTAGAGTTGGGCAGGTGCGGGGATAGTTTGTTTTGGTAAAATGCCACCAATATCGTCTGTGACTGCTTTGGTGAATTTGAAATCTTTGATGAAAGGATGAGTCTCAGGGTCGAAGCGGATCTTATCGTTCAAAACAGCTGTATCATCTCGAGAACGACCTCCGGAAAAGTCGTAACCTTCGCCGATATGGGTGTGTTTTACACCTTCAAAGCCCCAGAAGAAATCAAGATGCCAATATGAACGACGAAATTCTCCATCAGTGGCGTAATCTAATCCAGCTTGCTTTTGTTGCTCGATCAATTTAGTTATCGCTTCATCCTCGACCGTTCTAAGTTGATCATGATCGATTTTGTGGTCTTCATAGTCAGCTCTGGCTTGCTTGAGTTCAGCTGGTCTTAGAAAGCTACCTACATGTTGAAATCCGATTTTTTGTTTTGTGATTGTCATAATGATTCCTCCTGATTGTATTGATAAGTTGTTATAACTTTTTGAATTTTTTTAAAAAAAAATCGTCCCTACTAGACAGAATTTCTCTGCTAGTAGGGACGATTTCACCGTGATACCACCCTAATTCATATTTTGCTTACACAAAATACCTCAACGACACATTTTCATGTCCGGGATGATATCGCATCCTTGCGTACTTTTGGCTTGCACCTAAGTAAGACTCCGAGCTCATGTTCGGATCATCGTTCGTTCCGTCCTTTCACTGTCTGACGGTCGCTAAAAAACTAGTAAATAATCCTACTCTTCTCTTCAGCGTCTAATAAAGTTAAACAACTTTTAATTGATTGCTGATAAATATACGACCAAAAAAACTATTTGTCAAATAACTTTTGAAAATAATTTTAATTTTCGGAAATATCAACGGGATATTTTGGAGCTTTTCCTTCAAGCATTTTTAAGTTGTCATTTAGTGAATCAAAAATCATATTATGGACAGCAGTAGTTGTATAGAAAGCTGTATGTGGCGTTATGATAACGTTGTCGCGGTTGATCAGAGCTTGGAACTGTGGGTCCTTGACGTCTTTGATACTATCGAACTTCTTCTGAAAAACATCATTCTCACTCTCTAGAACATCGAGGCCTGCACCGCCGACTTTTCCGCTGTCTAAGGCTGTAATCAAGGCATCTGTGTCTACCAAGCCTCCACGAGCGGCGTTAATGAATATTACACCTTTTTTCATCTTGTCAAAAGCTGTTTGGTCGATCATATGGATATCTTTTTTGGCCAAAGGGGTATGGATGGTAATGATGTCAGATTGTTCGAGCAATTCATCAAGTGTTTCGACATAAATACCAAGATTTTCTAAGGCTGGGTTAGGGGCGATATCGTAGGCAACGACTTTTGCACCCATGGCCATCATGATCCTGACGACGACTGAACCAATGTGGCCTGTTCCGATGACACCAACGGTTTTACCGTGGATCTCTTCACCAATGGTTGGGAACCAACGAAAATCTGCGTTAGCAAATTTTTTGTCGAATTCTGGTACTCGTCTTAAAAGGCGTAAGATCAAGCCGGTTGTGTGTTCTGCGATAGCATTTGGTGAATAAACGGGGACATATGTCAGTGAGAAATTGAAGTCGCGTAAGTCTTGAAAGTCAAAACCATCTAGGCCAACGTTACGAACGGATATCTTGCTGATACCAAGGTCGTGGAGTTTCTTTAAAGCTTCACGTTGGTAGGGCTGTGTTTGAACCATGACGACTCCGTCTGATCCCTTAGCTAGTTGAGCTGTTTCTGAGGTGAAAATATCATCTGTATAGTTGATCTCGACACCAGGATGAGCTTGATCCCACTCATTTAAATAACTTTTTTCATCCTCACGAATGCCGTATAGGAAAATCTTCATTGTGATCCCTCTTTCATAGATAAATATATTAGATTAATTAATTTTTTCTAATAATTAATTGTTTTAAGTTTAACGCAATTTGGTAAATTTGTAAGCGGTCAAAAAAAGTCTCGATAATTCATAATTGAATTACCGGGACTTTTTTGACTTGAAAATAAAATTAGACAGTGACCTTTTCGGTTAAAGTCTTTGGATCGAAATCACGAGCAAATTCTGCTAGATAAACTAGATTTCTTAAATAATCATGAGTCGATGCTTCATAATGGTATTTCAGGCCGAGTTCATAGATATAGCCGTTGATGTAGTCGACTTCAGTATTACGTCCTTTGGACATATCTTGATACATAGAAGGATAGTGAAGTGGATTAGTTGTGGTACTGACAAATTTGACCGTTTGCCATTCTTCTTCACGGCTGTTGAGCAATTTGATACCAGCACGTTCACAGACATCAAAAGCTTCGTTGATCAATTGTCGGCTGAGTTTTTCGGCGACTGGTGATTGGATAAATTCTCCCATTTGGATCTCAAACATCGTACAAAGGGTATTAACGACTGAATTGAAGATAACTTTAGCCATTAATGTGCCTAAGAAATTAGTCGTCAAAGTCGGATTCAGATTGGCTTTCGTGAAATCTTCGACGATTTGATTAGTCGTTTCATCAGGTTTTTCAGTTTCATTTGCCATGTTCATACTGCCGGCACCTTTGGCACCGATAAAATCAACATCTCCAGGTCCGTTTAAGACCGTGCCAATCAGTGCAGTCGCACCGATAACTCGTTGTTTATCGAAGTAATTGTTCAATTTTTCGATGTGTCCCATCCCGTTCATTGGTGAGAGAACATATTGATGATCTTTGAATGCATGTGCTGTTCGTTTAAGTGCATCTGCTAATTGCATTTGTTTAGTGAAAACTACCCAAACATCAGGATCTCCTTGATATTCTTCAGGGGTATAAATGTTAATTGGCACTAGATGTTTGTCTTTGTGGTCACGTGAGACATAAACGCCGTTTTGCTCATTGATCTTATCAATCTTTTGCTCATTGATCTTATCAATCTCGGGTTGCCAGATCTCGACAAAGTCGACATCAAAGCCAGCCTCTTGTAATAGAACTCCGTATCGCAGACCCATTGCGCCTGCACCTAGTACTGTATATTTCATAAATACCGCCTCCAAGTTTTGTTGGATGCATTATTAAATTTAAATTATAAAATGTCAAGCTTATAAGCTGACTTATTTTATAAAATTAGAGCACTTTTTAGACCGACATTATTAGTATGTTTTCGGTCATATAAAAAATATTTATTTTTTGAAAAAAGTCTTAATACGTAAAGCAACAGCCGCTAGGCCTTTAATAAAGAATTTAATATTCGAATAAAAAAATGTTGACAATGCAAGGGGGCGGTTATACGATAAATACAACTTAGTTCTAATCTTTCTCTAATCTAAGCTAATTTATGTAGGAGGTAACCAACATGTTCAACTTGTCAATTATTATTATTGTCGTGATTATTTTGCAGATCAACTTGGGCTTTGTTAACCCCCTTCATCAACGATGTTTAGATACTCGAGAAGGTGACTAATAAAGATGGCCAAGTTGATTTATTCAACATGGTCATCTTTTTTGTTTTCTAGAAGTGAGTGAATATTTAGTATCAAGAGGAGATAATCGTATGGCAAAAGCAGATGCATCAAAATTAGATTGGAAAAATTTAGGATTTGAATATATGGACTTACCTTATCGTTTTACAGCCCATTGGAAGGATGGCAAATGGCAAGATGCTGGTTTGACTGAAGATAGTACACTTCATATTAGTGAAGCCTCACCAGTACTCCATTATGGACAAGCAGCTTTTGAAGGTATGAAAGCATATCGGACGCCCGATAATCATATCCAACTGTTCAGACCAGATAGAAATGCTGCTAGATTAAAGGATTCATGTGAAAGACTTTTGATGCCTGTCTTTCCAGAAGACAAATTTGTCGAGGCAGTCAAAGAGGTTGTTAAAGCTAATGCAGACTTTGTTCCCCCATACGGGACAGGTGGTACCTTATATATCAGACCTTTGATCATCGGTACTGGTGGCGTTATCGGTGTTCACGCTGCTCCAGAATATATCTTTACTATCTTTGCTCTACCAGTAGGTAACTACTTCAAAGGTGGTCTAACACCAGTTGACTTTACAACTTCACAATATGACCGTGCCGCTCATAAAGGAACTGGTCAATCGAAAGTTGGTGGTAACTATGCTGCCAGTTTGTTACCTGGAGACCAAGCTCACAAAGATGGTTTCGCCGACTGTGTTTACCTTGACCCAGTTGAACACCGTTATATAGAAGAAGTTGGTTCAGCTAACTTCTTTGGGATCACCAAAGATGACGTCTTCAAGACTCCTAAGTCACCATCAATTTTACCAAGTATCACTAAATATTCCTTACTCTGGCTTGCTAAGAACCGTCTAGGTCTTGGCGCCTCAGAAGAAAAGATCGACGTTAACGATCTCGACCAGTTCAAAGAAGCCGGTGCTTGCGGTACTGCTGCCGTAATTTCACCAATCGGTGGACTAGAACATAATGGTAATCTTCATACTTTCTATAGTGAAACTGAAGTTGGCCCCGTTACTAAGAAACTTTACGATACTTTAACTGGAATCCAATTCGGAACCGAAGAAGCACCAGAAGGTTGGGTTCAACAAGTCGAATAGTAAATATTAGGAGTGAATTATAATGAGAAAATTTGGGATTATTGGTGTTGGTCATGTCGGTGTCACTATTGCTTATACGTTGGTAACTAAAGGAATTGCTGACGAGCTGGTCTTGATTGATTCCAATGAGAAAAAAGCAGTTGCTGAGCAACTTGACCTGGAAGATTGCCAGGCAAGGCTTGATACGACCACACATATCAAAGTTCAAGATTACCAAAAATTAGCTGATGCGGATATATTATTTATTACTTCAGGAAATATTGGTTCCTTACAGCATAATGATGGCAATCGTTGGGCCGAGTTCGAATATACACGTGATATCGTTAAAGATATTGCTCCAAAGATTGCTCAGTCAGGCTTTCATGGAGTATTGATCGATACGATGAATCCTTGTGATGCGATTGCTCATTACTTGCAACGCACGGCTGGAGTAGAAACTTCTAAGTGCATGGCGACAGGGACATTTCTTGATACTGCCAGAATGCAAAGAGTCGTCGCTGAGCAATTTGGTGTTAATTATAAGAATGTTTCTGGTTACGTGATGGGTGAACATGGTGAGTCACAATTTGTTGCTTGGTCGACGGTCAGAGTCAATAATCATCCCTTAGTCGACTTTGCCAAAGCCAATGGCAAAAAACTAGATTACGATGCTTTAGAAGAAGAAATCAGAAAAGGTGGCTGGGCTGTCTTTTCTGGTAAAGGTTATACCAGCTTTGGAATCGCAACTTGTGCCATCAAACTAGCTCAAGCAGTTTTGTCGGATGCTCAACTCGAATGTCCTGTTTCTTCATATAATTCCAAATATGATACTTATTTAGGTCAACCAGCTGTGGTTGGCAAAAATGGTATCGAGTACGTTAATGAAGTGAAATTGACTGACGCTGAAGAAGCTAAGCTAGCCAATTCTGCTAATACTATCAAAGAAAAATTTGCAACAATGTAACATCTCCTCTAGATAAATTATTAAAAAAATAGCACTATCCTTCATTTGAGAAGGATAGTGCTATTTGCATCTATATTTAAATTTTTTTGATCTTACCAACGGCAATCGGCAAGGTGGTATGAGCGTCATAGTCACCGACTGCTCCAGCAACTGAATCCGGCAACTCAAGGCTGTCAGGGACACCGTGGATATAAATCACACGTTTATCCAAATTTAATTTTGAATCACCAAAGGCTTCTTGGAACTTCTTTTCCAAAATATCGAGTGGGACGACGCGTTGATATTCGAAATGGCCATTTTCATCAGAAACGGGATACTTGTCATTAGGCATGTCCATTTCTTCGGGTGCGTCATTGAAAGGTACCATTGTTGTTCCTGAAACTGGTTCGGTTTCTGGTAAGTCAACGAAACCATCGCCGTTTTTGTCTTGTTCTATAGTCGCAATTTGGGCATCTTTGCCATCGGGGAAACCATGGAAATGTTCCCAATGTTGGGTGTTTTCAGGTGTGTCATTCATTTCGATCTTGATATCTAAGTTGTTGCCAGTAACAGTAAATGTAGCTGTGCCATGCGGCTTTTTACCGATTTTTGCTTCATTTAAAGGAACTATTTCTGCTTTGTATTTTTCAACCATATCTAAACCTCCACGATTATTTAAGACAATTATAATCTTTCATAACTATTTTGGACAATTGACAATAAAAAAACTCCAAGAAATTATTTCTTGGAGTAAACGAGGGTATCAGGAATCTTACCTTCAATTAAATCTTTATTTGAATCGAAAGAAACTTCGATCATATTCCAGATAGCTGTTTCAGTATAAAAAGCGTTGTGGGGAGTAATGATGACGTTTTGTCTTTCAGCCAAATTTTTAATGGTTGGATCAGGCAAGTTGTTGATACTACCCCATTTTTTACCAAAAACATTGTTTTCATGATCTAAAACGTCGAGTCCGGCACCAGCAATTTTGCCACTGTCGAGTCCCTTGATCAAAGCATCATTACTGATCAATTCACCACGAGCGCAATTGATCAAGTAAACTCCATCTTTCATTTGTTCGATAGCTTTTTCATCAATCATATAGGCATTATCAGAAGTCAATGGTACATGCAAGGTGATGACGTCAGCTTGTTGATATAGTTCTTCAAGAGTGTCGACATAGAGACCTTGCTTTTCGATTGCTTCATTATGATAAACATCATAAGCGATGACCTTCGCCCCAAAGCCCTGTAGCATTTGAATAGCTACGCGGCCAATGTGACCAGTTCCGATCACACCAACGGTTTGTTCACGATATTCTTTACCGATAGTTGGGGCCCAAGTGAAATCGCCATTGTCGAATTTAGTATCGACTTCAGGTATCCGTCTGAGCAATCTACCAATCAATAAGACAGCATGTTCAGCGATGGCGTTGGGTGAATATACTGGAACATTTGATAATTTAAAATTAAATTCTTTCAAGTCATCAAAGTTAAAATTGTCATATCCGACGTTACGGATGGAAATGTTACTGATTCCTTCGTCCTTAAGGATCTTGAGAGATTCGCGTTCATAAGGAGTTGTCTGAAGTGTAACTATCCCAGAAGCTCCCTTAGCCAAAGTGGCAGTTTCGGGAGTCAAGGTTTGATCAGTATAGTCAACTTCGACATCGGGATTCGCGCTTTTCCAATTTTCAATCGATGATTTTTCATCTTCACGAATTCCATAAGCAAAAATTTTCATAAATATTAGAAATCTCCTTTGCTACTTAGTATTGGTATCAAAGCGGTTCAATACGTAGATTGCTACCACAACTATAACAGCACCAGCGATTTCTGCAAAGTTTACTGCTAAAGATAGGAAGAGAACACTCAAAACAAGTGTCGTGAATGGTTGAACTGCATCTGTGATACTGATGGTTGCAGCGGTTGTGTACTTCGTACTGAAGACCATTAATAGGAAGGCAATGACATTACTCAATAAAATAACCCCGATGACACCCAACAAACCTTTGGTCGATAGGTGAGGTACATTGACCCAAACTGGGTGGAAAAAGTTCGAGAAGATACCAGCGATGAACATACCCCAACCAGTAACTAATAGTCCATTATGATTAGCAATCAGTCTTTGCGGGATAACGACATACAAAGCAGCCGTGATACCACTACCAATTCCCCATAAAACAGCTGAGAAAGGAATAGCTAAGTGGGAGAAGTCGCCACGAGTGATCAACAATGCTACACCGACAAGTGCTAATGCAAAAGAAATCACGTCAACTCTGAGAACTTTTTTATGGAAAAAGACAATCGAGCCTAGCATGATGAATAGCGGTGACAAGTACTGCAAAATAGTTGCAGTCGATGAATTACCACCTTGGATGGCGTAGAAGAAAGTGTACATATTTAAAAACAATCCAAAAATTGAAAAAGCAATCAAGGTTAAAGTGTCTTTCCAAGATTTAAAGATTGAAAAGAATTCTTTTTTTGGTCGAACGAAAAATGCAATTACTAATAAAATAACTCCGGCGGCGAGGGTTCTAACTCCTACAAACCACATAGCAGGGATTGCCATATCCTTCGCTACGATTTGTTGAACAGCCCCAGAAATACCCCAGGTGATAGATGCGATTAACGCAAGAAAGAAACCTTTGTTCAAGGTTTTCTTGACCTTTTTTGTCTCGTCCATAAAACTCCTCCATGTTATATAAAAAACCAATATGCCTATTATACAGTTTCATAAGCAAATGTGGTTAAAAATTGCCAAAAAAATTAATCGGTATATCTAATAATACCAGTTTGACGTCAACAAGTCATATTTGTGAAGTTTTTAATATGTTGTGGTCGTGATTTTTACCTGATAAATCAATATGATTATTGTTATAACAATAATAAATTTAAATTATTTCATATTTGACCGTAAAAATATATTGTGAAAGTTATAAAATCTTGCTATACTCTATTTGCACTTAGAAAGCGATTTCATAATTTAAGGGGGCTCTATCATGATAATTGGTATACCTAGAGAAATTAAGAATCACGAAGAACGTGTAGGGATGACCCCTGCGGGTGTTGCAAATTTGGTTCAGGCAGGTCACAAGGTAGTTGTTGAGACAAATGCCGGATTAGGATCAGGCTATCCAGATTCACAGTATCAAGAAATGGGTGCTACTATCGGAACTGCTCAAGATGCTTGGGACAGTAACATGGTCATCAAGGTCAAAGAACCGCTTGATACTGAATACAAATATTTCCGCGATGATTTAATTATTTATACTTATCTTCATTTAGCTGCCAACAAACCTTTGACAGAGGAATTGTTGAAAGCTAAGACGACTTCGATTGGTTATGAAACAATGGTCGGACCACGTGGTGGCTTGCCATTACTAGTTCCAATGAGTGAAATTGCTGGACGAATGTCAGTCCAAGTGGGAGCCCACTTCCTTGAACAAATTAACGGTGGAAAAGGTCTATTATTGGCTGGTGTACCAGGTGTTAGACGTGGTGAGGTTACTGTTATTGGTGCCGGAACAGTTGGATTCAACGCTGCTAAGATTGCGATTGGATTAGGTGCTAATGTAACGATTCTCGATATAAATGCTGCTCGTTTAGCTGAGATCGAAAACATTTTTGACGGTAAAATCCAAACGATGATCTCAAATTCTCATAATATTGCCCAAGCATTTAAAAAATCAGATTTAGTTATCGGAGCTGTTTTGATCCCCGGTGCTGCAGCTCCAAAATTAGTTAGTGAAAAAATGATCGAAAGCATGGAGGCTGGTTCAGTTATCGTTGATATTCCGATCGATCAAGGTGGTATCTTTGAAACTAGTACTAAAGCTACTACTCACGATGACCCAGTCTTCGTATCACATGACGTGATCCATTACACAGTTGCTAACATTCCTGGTGCTGTTCCAAAGACAGCTACATAAGCTCTATCAAGTGCCACATTGCCATATGCTCTCCAAATTGCTAGTCAAGGGTTAGCTTACGCATCAAAGAATAATACAGTCTTTACAGGAATCAATACATTCGATGGTAAATTGACAGAAAAAGCCGTAGCTGAGAGCTTGAAAATGCCATATGCACCATTCTCCTCATCTACACCGTCAATGTCATGACCCAAAAAAGCAACAAGATAGATATTGATGTCTTACTAGCCAATGCTAGTAAAGACAATCGTAAGAAAACCCTTGGCTTGTTTGATTTATCGATCTTAGGTATTGGTGCCATTATCGGTACCGGGATTTTAGTCCTCACTGGGATAGTTGCTGCAACAGATGCTGGTCCCGGTGTTGTGTATTCCTTTTTGATCGCCGCACTTGCCAGTGGTTTGATTGGTCTGTGTTATTCGGAATTAACGACTAGTATCCCTAATTCCGGAAGTGCCTATGTCTATGCATGGGCGTCGATCGGTCAAACTGTCGCCTTTTTTGCAGGGTGGACGTTATTAGGTGTTTATATCACGACCACTGCTACAGTTGCCAATGGTTGGTCAGGCTACGTGCATTCGTTCCTTGCTGAGTTTGGCTGGAACATCCCCCAAGCACTGCTGACTTCACCGTTCAATGGTGGGATTATTAATCTGCCCGCTGTCATCATGATTTTCTTAGTTACCTTGATCTTGACCAGAGGGACTAGTGAAAGTAAACAGCTTAATAATGTCTTAGTACTCGTCAAAATTGCCATAATCGTTCTCTTTGTTATTGTTGGATTCTCTGATATTGATCAAAGCAATTGGAAACCATTCTTACCATTTGGAATGTCCGGAGTATTTGCGGGTGCCTCGACCGTCTTCTTTGCCTTCCTCGGGTTTGATCCCTTAGCAACCTCTGCTGAAGAAGTAAAAAATGTCCAAAAAACTCTCCCTAGAGCAATCATGATTTCTTTAGTAGTCGCAACTTTAATGTATGTTTTAGTTAGTTTAGTTATGACCGGATTCATCCCTTATGGCAGGTTGAATGTTTCCGAAGCAATGTCCTTTGTTCTGCTAGAAAAAGGACATAATATAGCCGCTCAATTTGTTTCTGCCGGAGCAATCTTAGGTATCGTCGCCGTGGTTTTAGCCTTCATATATGCCTCTTCAAACGTAATGATGTCAATGAGCCGTGGCGGTTTCTTACCTAAAGAGTTAGCAGTTTTGAATAATAAAACAGGTAGTCCCAATAAAGCACTTTGGTTGATCGGTCTGATCACCGCTATTTGTGCGGGATTATTGGATATCAAAAATCTGGCCACTTTTGCCAACGTCGGATCACTTTGCGTCTTCTTCCTTATCTCCTTGATGGTAATTCTCTTAAGACGTCAGCGCCCAGATTTGAAACGGCCATTCAGAGTACCGTTTGGCTACACGATCCCGATCCTTTCGATGATCGTTTGTGCATTCTTATTATTCAATTTACCGCTGAGTGCTTACTTGAATTACGCCGGCTGGTTAGTCATTGGTTTACTGATCTACATGTTCTACTCAGTCAAACACGTTGACCTCGAACAATCGATTGAACCGAGTGAACCAGTAGATAATGACTTAGAAGCAGATCCAGAGTAATAGAAAAGACACTTTAGATTTATTCTAAAGTGTCTTTTCGTATGCTCAGTACCATTTGGAAAAATGATCCTAGCAGTAAATTATTTTATTGACGTCATAATCACAAGTTTTGCGATTATAAATTTTTATCCATGTCGAAGGTCAACTTAGATAAACGGATGCCTTGAATGAACAAGTCGTCCATTAATTTATGTGCTTTATCGGTCATTTGGTCGACCAATTGATCGTTTTGCTTAGTTAAGAAAGCACTGAGTTCGTCACCGGAATAATTTTTGGCAGCTTGATCAGTTTTTTCAATAGCCATGCGGAGATCTTGACGACATTCAGTTATATAGTCAGTGTTTGCTTGAATGAATTCAGTGTAATGCGATTCAACTAGCATTGATAGGGCATTATACATCCAGTAGGCATCCTTGATCTCAAATTTTTCTGAAACGTCGTGATATGATTCAGGAGTTTCGTCCATATTTGTATAGAACGGGATGTAAGGTGAGAAGGCTGGAAAGCCGACGCAGAGCCACATAATTGCAGCGTATTCTTTAGGAACGTCATTTCTGATTTGAAGAACGTGTGAATTTTGTGTCCGGTTCAAGCCGATTGGACGATAACGGTATTTGTCATCGTCAGAAGCGTCGGGACTGTACGGATCGTAAGAAGTTTCGTTGTAGTGTGAGCCTAAGATATATTCGATATCTTCGACATTGATCTTATGGTCAGTCTTCATGATGAATGGTAAATCGCCGTCTTCTGGGTCTTCGTCAATTTCTGGGTTGAAATATTTGTGACCATACCAAACACGTGAAGTGTTGTAGTGACGGTCTTTTAAATTGGTTGTCCCGAAAATGTGACGGAAGTCGAAGCCGGTTTTATCAATATTCAAATGATGTTCTTCAACGAATTCTTGGATTCCTTCAGACCACATGAATTGGCTAGGATCATTAAAATCAACTTGTTGAATCGAAACGCGATTAGCAGCGATGGCATAACTGTCATCAGGGATGCGTTGGGCAACCCAGTGATGACCTGTCACAATTTCCATGTACCAGATGTCGTCCTTATCACTGAATAACAACGAGTTTCCTGCTGGTGAACCGAATTGCTTGATCAATTCTCCAGTTCTTGAAACAGCTGCTTTGGCTGAGTCAACGAAGGGTAGTACCATACGGACGATAACATCTTCGTCCATGCCATCTTTGATCAAGGGATCATAGGCTAAGGCACGTTCGTTACCATAAGTACTTTCAGTAGCTGACATGGCTACGTTGACGCCATTGATACCACTTTCGTCGTAGTAACCCAATGTTTTATAGTCAACGTTAGGAACGGCTGGCCATTTGTAATTATCCTCTGGTAGTTCAGCTTCAAACTTGTTGAGATATGATTTGACCTTACGGCCTTTTTCACCTTTAACAGCTTGATGCATGACAAAATTTTGGGGATTGATTGGATCGAAAGTGTCATCGTTTCTTGCAATCATTGTAGAACCATCGATGCTGGCATTTTTACCAACAAGAATGGAGGTACAGGCATCCTCTAAATGATTTCTTTTCATTTTTGTGGAATCCTCCTAAATAAATATAATTTCATTTTAGCATAGACATCAGAAATTTTATTGTCACGTACTTTTATATTTACTAAAAAAGATGATATAATTCTTGAAATTAATAGGGGGCAATTATGGATTTAAAAATGGATAAAAATGAGGATGGCTTTTTTAAGAACCTGATCCTCGGTTTCCAACATTTGTTGGCAATGTACTCAGGTGATATTTTGGTGCCCATTTTAATTGGTGGGGCCTTAGGTTTCACTGCGACTCAAATGACTTACTTGATCTCAGTGGATATTTTCATGTGTGGGGTCGCCACATTACTGCAGATCAAACGAACACCATTGACTGGTATTGGTTTGCCAGTTGTTTTAGGCTCAGCTGTTGAGTATGTAACGCCTCTACAAAACGTTGGACATCACTTCGGAGTGGCATATATGTACGGTGCGATCATCATCGCCGGGATTTTTATTTTATTGATTTCGAAATTATTCGCGAATTTACAAAGATTTTTCCCACCCGTTGTAACGGGTTCGTTGATCACACTAATTGGTTTTACTTTGATCCCAACTGCTTTTCAAAATATCGGTGGTGGAGATGCCACAGCCAAGAACTTTGGTAGTCCTCAAGATTTGATCTTAGGTTTCGCTACTGCGTTGATTATCATCGTCTTCACGATTTGGGGACGCGGTTTCATTCAGCAGATAGCGGTTCTGATCGGTATCGTAGCTGGTTATATCATCGCATTCTTCATGGGACAGATTGGCTTTCAAACTGTCAGCAGTGCCCACTGGTTCCAAGTGCCAATTCCGTTTTATTTTTCAACACCAAAATTTGAATGGTCATCGATCGTCATCATGCTATTGGCAGCTTTGACCTGTATGATCGAATCGACTGGTGTTTATTATGCATTAGCACAAGTAACTAAACGTGACCTATCGAAAAATGACATGCAACGTGGTTATGCTTCCGAAGGTATCGCAGCTATCTTAGGTGGGGTTTTCAATACATTCCCATATTCAACATTTTCGCAAAACGTTGCTATCGTGCAATTGTCAGGTATCAAAAAGAATCGTCCGGTATACTTTTCAGCTTTTCTATTAATAATATTAGGATTAGTACCAAAGGTCGGAGCAATCGCTACCTTGATCCCTAATTCAGTCCTTGGTGGAGCAATGTTGATCATGTTTGGTATGGTCGGTGCTCAGGGAATCAAGATGCTGTCACAGGTGAAGATGACGAACAGTAATTTGCTGATCATGGCGATCGCAATTGGATTAGGATTGGGCGTCACAGTCCAACCGGATCTCTTACATTTCTTGCCTTCAACACTTCAAACAATCTTGAACAACGGATTAGTTGTCGGAAGTTTTTCAGCGATTATTTTAAATATGATCTTGAATCCAAAAAGTTTACGCAAAGAATAATTTTTCCTAAAGGCGCTTAATAGCGCCTTTTTTGTTGTCCAAAATTCATATTTTTTATGACAATCTTTATGAACAATTTGCTAGCACAATAGCTCTAAAGCATGCTAAATTACAGTGTTAGATATTGATTATTGGGATATTTAGGGGTGATTAGGAAGGATTTATTTATGAAAAAAATTTTTGCATGGTTGCTGGCCACGTTAGCTGCCTTGACACTGGTATTAGTGGGGACAACTTCTGTCAGTCAAGCTCGGGAACTTCCAGGCGTCAGAGGTCTCAATCGAGCAAGTGCGGTTATTCATGATTCGAGTAATAATATTATGTCGCAAGCGACTGAACTGCCGGATGATCAAGATTACACAGTTGATTATAACTGGACCATCTCCAATTTAACCATCGTTAAAGCAGGGGATACGATGACATTCCAGATTCCGATGAATGTCCAAGTCCCTGAAGATGAAACCTTTACGATGTATAGTCCTGAAAATGAAGATATCGGATCTGCGACCGTCCTTGCAGGTGCACACACAGGATTAGTAACCCTTAATAAGGTTTTACAAATAAATAATCTTAACCGTAATGGTTATATTCATTTATCAGTAAAGGGTGCTACACCGGTGCACAATGAACCCTTGGCACCAGTTATCCTGAGCAAGACAGGTGTTTGGGAAGAAGGCAGTGATAATACGATTATTAATTGGACAGTTCAAATTTTATCAAATGGGAACTCGCTTAATAATCCAGTTTTGACTGATACGTTGAGCCCAAATCAGTCATATGTGCCTAAGAGTGCTAGAATGTACGATGCTAAAGGCTTTGCCATTCCAATCACCGAATCAGTAGGCGTTCGTTCCTTTACTATCAAAGCTGATGGTGGATTTGTTGGTGACTTATCATTGACGTATTCAACAAAAACTAATGATCCGACCGGGGCGGATACTTTCGATAACTTGATTCAATATAGTGACGATACTGGAAATACCGGCGAGGCTGAAGCCTCAGTCGAACGTGATGGAGGAGCACCACCAGTCGTTACCCCGGAGCAACCAACGAATCCGGAGCAACCAACGAATCCGGAACAACCAGCTAATCCAGAGCAACCGGCCAATCCGGAACAACCGGTAAAACCAGAGAACCCTGATAACGGTAATGAAGGTACTCAAGAACCAAACAAACCAGATGAAAACAAACCTGATGAGAATGGTAATGGGGAAACTCAAGAACCAAACAAACCAGACGAAAACAAACCTGATGAGAATGGTAATGAAGGTACTCAAGAACCAAACAAACCAGATGAGAACAAACCTGATGAGAATGGTAATGAAGGTACTCAAGAACCAAACAAACCAGATGAGAATGGTAATTGGGAAACTCAAGAGCCAAACAAACCAGATGAAAACAAACCTGATGAGAATGGTAATGGAAAAACTCAAGAGCCAAACAAACCAGACGAAAACAAACCTGATGAGAATGGTAATGAGGAAACTCAAGAGCCAAACAAACAAGATGAGAACAAACCTGGTGAAGATGAGGGTACTGCTACAGAACCCAACAAACCAGAAACAAATGAATCCAACAAGCCAAATACTAATGAATCAAATGAATCCAACAAACCAAATGCTTCAAATCCTGGAACACAAGGTTCAAACCAAGGTGCACCAGTTCCTTCTGAATCAGAAAAGGAACCTAGTGGATCTGGTCTAATCTCTAATCCTGTAAGCAATGGTAAAGCACCAGTTACAGCTGGCACACAAACTGTTCTACCTGAAGAATTAACAAACAACAGTTTTAGTGCTATTAGTAAGACACCAGCTAAGACAACTGCTAAATTGCCACAAACAGGTGAACGTTCCAATAGTTCTACTATTTGGGCTGGAATCGCAATATTTATTGCTTCTGTATCAAGCCTAGCTTTTATTCCTCGTCGGAAGAAAAATTAGACTGAATGGTTAACTTAGATTCAAAAAGGGATACGTCATTTGACGTATCCCTTTATTTGTCTATTTTATTTGTCTATTTTATTTGTCTATTTTATTTTCTATTTAACAAAATCCTTTGTGTCATCCCATTCTTCGACGCCGTCTTTATAGCCGGTAGGATTGCCATGCCAGAAGAAACCACCGTACCAAAGGCTGCGGTCATCATTATCGTAACCATTGATTTCAGCAACGTCATCGTCACTTAATTCAAAGTCGAAAATATCAGCATTTTGAACGATTCTTTCTTCGTGAACTGACTTAGGGATAGTGATAACACCGCGTTGTAAGTCCCAACGTAAAATTATTTGAGCGACGCTCTTATTATATTTGTCAGCAAGCTTTTGTAATCTTTCATCCTTCAAGACACGTCCGCCACCTAGTGGTGACCAAGCTTCCAAGTGAATATTATTTTTATCGCAAAATTCTTTGATATCTTCATCTTGGCAAACGGGGTTGAACTCCATTTGATCGACCACTGGTTTAATAGAAGAGATCGACATGATGTCTTCAAGTTTTGAGACGTTGAAATTTGATACTCCAATGGCTCTAGCCTTACCATCACGATAAATTTTCTCTAAAGCTTTCCAAGTATCAATGTATGAACCGTCGACTGGCCAATGGATCAGCAACATATCGACGTAATTCGTTTGTAGTTGTTTCAATTGGTTCTCGAAGTTATCGAGAGTTGATTGATAGCCTTGATCACCATTAAAAATCTTTGTGGTTAAGAATATATCTTCACGATTCAAACTGTTTTCGGCGAGAGCTTTGGTCAATCCATCACCGACACCAGCCTCATTTCCGTATTGCTTGGCTGTATCAATTGCACGGTACCCATGCTTGATTGCCCATTGAACAGATTGAGAGGCACCAGCATTATTAACTTTCCAAACACCTAATCCAAGTTGTGGCATCTTGACACCATTATTAAGAGTTACAGTTGAATTCAAAGAATAATTCATATAAACACCCCCATGCAATTATTGTAACTCAAAAAATATTGTGATACTAAGAATTCAATTATCATTGGTATATGCTTGAGTGGTACAATTAGTTAAGCGTTTACAATAATCTTGCTAAAGAGAGGTCTAGGTTTGGATATGAAGAAAAATTTCACAAACGATAATGAAATCAAATCTGAAATTATCAATCTTTCCGCGATTCTTAATTTGCCAAAGGGGACTGAAGCGTTCGTGAGTGACATCCATGGTGAATACGATGAATTTGCCCATATATTGAGGAATGGCTCCGGAAATACTCGTCAAAAAATTGCTGAGTTGTTTACCGGCCGCCTTACCGAGGATCGTCAGAAAAAATTTGCTTTTTTAATTTATTATCCATCTGAAATTTTAAGTCAGATCAAGCAACAATTTACCAATGAAGCCGATTTGAATCAATGGTATTTCGATGTTTTTAATGAGTTGATCGATATGCTGCGTTACACCTCGATCAAATATACACGCTCGAAAGTCAGAAAGGCAATCAAGAGTGATTTCGTCTATGTCACTGAGGAATTACTTTATTCTGACCAAAATGATTTCACCAAGCGTAGTTACTATCAAGAAGTCATGGATAACATTATTAAGTTAGATATGGCTGACCAATTTATCATTTCGACTTGTCATACGATTCAGCGTTTGGTGGTCGATCATCTGCATATTATTGGTGATGTTTACGACCGTGGTCCGCATCCTGATCTGATCATGGACCATTTGATGAATCGCTGGGGTAGCCTGGATTTTCAGTGGGGCAATCATGATATCCTCTGGATCGGTAGTACAGCTGGATCCAAATTGTGTATGGCTAATCTGATCCGGATCAGTGCCCGCTACAATAATCTGCGTCTGCTGACTGACACATATGGTATCGACCTTTCAGACCTGAAGGAATTCGCCGCTAACAATTATCAACCGCAGCCTGCCTTCACACCTAGATCTGATACGGGTGATAACATCCCTAGCGACGATTCCTTGTACGACAATACGGTCCAACAAGCGATGGCCATCATGCAGTTCAAAATGGAAGGCCAGACGATCAAGAATCGGCCTGAGTTTGACATGGAAAATCGCATGTTATTACATCGACTTTCCAAAGACCGCAAGACCATTGAGATTAATGGCCAAAGTTATCCAGTCACTAATGGCTGCTTCCAGCTGGTCGATCCAGATGATCCGTACAAGCTGACGGGTAAGGAGCAAAATATTCTCGATGAGTTGATAAGGCAGTTTATCGACTCCCCAAAGTTGCGTTATCATATGTCGTTCATGATGAATTACGGTTCCATGTATCTCAAATATAATGGCAATTTGTTACTTCACGGCTGTGTTCCCGTCAATGAAGATGGTAGTATGCAAAGCTGGACTGTTGATGGCAAGACTTATTCAGGAAAATCATTGTTTGATTTCTTTGAGAAAACTTTGAAAGAAGACTTCCAAAATCCAACGACAGAGGAAAGTCTTGATTCAGATATCATCTGGTATTTGTGGACTGGTAAGATGTCACCATTGTTTGGTAAGGAATCGATGACGACCTTTGAACGTTATTTCGTCGAAAACAAAGAACTTCATAAAGAACCGAAGAATGCATACTATTCATTAAGAAAAGAAGAATGGTTTGCGGATGAATTATTGAAGGAATTCGGCCTCGACCCTGATGATGGCCACATTATTAATGGTCATACTCCAGTTAAACTAGGTCATTCGCCTATCATGGCCAATCGAAAGATCTTCGTTATCGATGGTGGAATGTCAAAGCCTTATCACAAAGCGACCGGTATCGGTGGCTACACTTTGTTGTCAAATTCTTATGGGTTCCAATTAGTTACTCATGAACCATTCACGACACGTGCTAAAGCTATTGCAGATTTAACAGACGTTGTCTCTACTAAACGAGTCATTGAACAATCAGCTAAGCGTAAGACTGTTGCTGACACTGACAACGGAGTAAAAATTAGAAAACAGATTGCAAGCTTACAAGCTAGATTAAATAAATGATTATTAAACCATTTTGCAAAAAAGGCAAAATGGTTTTTTGCTTTTTAAATTAAGGTGGCTCGATTATATGTTTGAAAAGGTTTAGAATTAAACTGAGACTAACAGAAAGGGGTAAGGGAAATGAACAATCAAGCACCTTTAGATGACAAAAGTAAATTAGATACCATCATCACTGATGTTTCTGAGGGGATCAATGATGCGGGGAATACTTTCCCAGCTCCGTCAGATCCCGTCGAAGAAAGCAATCCGAAACAAGTTGTTCGTTACTTACTGTGGGGATTGATTTCTGTCGTCGTCAATTTAGGAACATTTTTCATTTTGTATCGATTAATGAGTTTAAATTATCAATTGGCCAATATCGTCGCTTGGTTTCTCGGTGTCCAAGTCGGATTTTGGGTCGACCGTGTGATTGTTTTCCGGCATAAATCAAATACAGCTTTTCAAGAAATGCTTGCTTTTTATGGCACACGGATCTTAACTTATTTGATCGAAGCTGCCACTTTGTGGGTTGGTATTTCCTTATTAGCCGCCAACGGAACTGGTAGTAAGATCGTTGGTCAAATTTTGGCGATCATTGGAAACTTCATCTTTTCAAAATCCTTTATTTTTAAGAATAGAGCAAAATAACATCAACTCAAATTAAGTGTGATAGAAAAACTAGTTGTTTTTATAAGGTCTAATAAGAAATGGATTGTTCCTGTGTTGTTTCAGTTGACGATCCATTTTTTTGATTTATAAAGATATTTTGCATTTGATTTGTTCTAGACTGTAAAAGGCCGAGTGCTATACTTAACTTTAAGTAGATAACATTTTACTGAGGGGGATTATTTTAAAATGAAAAAGAATCGGATTTTGTTAGCTTTAGCATTAACTGCCTTGATTGCACCTAGTATTTTAGGCGGTGTTGCCAATGATTTTGAACCTACTGTTAAGGCTGCGACTACAACAAACATTAATAGTTTCAAAAATCCCGTTGGAACGGTGGATCTAGGTGGTGCCTACACAGTTGATGCAGATGGTAACCAAACTAGTCTCTTTCTTCCAGGTCAGTCAGCTTGGAAACTAGGTCCATCCATTCTTATCAATGGGGAAACATATTATGAAGTAGCAACAAATAACTATATTGGTTCTGATCGTATTACTGTCTCAGATGGAGTTCCTTTCTATACGATTATCCATTCAGCTGTTCCTAACCAAGTTGGTACCTTAACAACTGATAGCCAGGTAGTTGATAGTTATGGAAACGATACAGGTACAGTTTTACCTGCTGGTTCTTCATGGAAACTGGGTCAATTGATAAAAATAAGTGGTCTCGCTTATTATCAAGTGTCAGCTAATGGATATGTTTTGGCTGCATTTTTGACAACTGACACAGCTCCTGCCACAGACGGGAATGACACAATCACCCTAAATAATGCGTCTGAGGTCCTTGATGACAATGGCAGTCGGACTGGTCGAATATTACCAGCCTATTCATCTTGGAAAACAGATCAAACGAAGACTCTTAATGGTCTAACATATTATCGAGTCGGCACTAATCAATGGGTATCCAATGTCCCAATTGCCGATTACTCATTAACAGCCAAGCTGAAAAATAGTCAATCGGTATATAACAGCAAAACAAATTCCATGACGAGAAGTTTACCCGCAGGTTCTTCATGGGAGATCAACAAAGTTGTTCGCAATAAAAATAACCAATTCTGGGGCAAAGTCTCCAACGATGAATGGTTGTTGATTGATGCTAATAACGTAGTGATGTCGTACGGAGATTCAGATACTGTACCAAATGTTGCAATTAGTGAACCCGATTTTGCGACAAATATTAATAATCAATAAAAAAAATCCTCTGAATTTTCTTAGAAAACTTAGAGGATTTTTTATTGCAATGAATTTTGATTATTCTTCAGAGAGAGCTTCTCTTGGCAAAATCAAGTTAAGGAGGATGCCCATAACAGTGGCGACACCAATACCAGTGAATTGAAAACTGCCAATTTGTAGGTAGGCGTTCCCGATACCAATTACTAGGATAACTGAAGCAATCATTAGGTTACGTTTACGATTGAAATCGACTTTGTTGTCGACTAAGATCCGCAATCCACTTGAGGCAATGACCCCAAACAAGATGAAACTGATACCACCAATAACTGGTCCAGGAATCGTTTGAATCAAAGCACTTAATTTACCAACGAAACCAAACAGAGCAGCGAACACGGCCGCACCAATAATTACGTAAACTGAGAAAATTTTATTAACGGCCATAACACCGATGTTTTCACCATAAGATGTGATCGGTGGTCCACCAACTAATCCAGCAAAGATCGAAGCAGTACCATCACCAGCTAAAGTCCGATGCAACCCAGGATTTTTAAAGAAGTTTCGGTGAGTCAATTCATCAAGGACCATGATATGTCCCAAATGTTCAGCCATCGTAACAAAGGCAATCGGCGCAAAACTCAATATTGCATCCCAGTATATCTTCTTAGGAGTGTAACTAATGTATGGGAATTCAAAAGCAGGTAATTTCAACCAAGGTGTTGAGATGACTTTTGAGAAATCAACGATACCTAGAGCAACAGATAGGACGTAACCACAAACTATTCCCAGCAAGATGGCAATGTTGCTCCAAAAACCCTTTAAATACATATTGAATAAAACTGTGACCAGCAGCGTAAAAATAGCTACACCAAAATAAGTTAAATCATAATGCTTGCCGTTCATCATGGCATTGTCAGCAGCCGAACTAGCAACTGAAAGTCCGATAACGATAACAATCGGTCCGACGACGATTGGTGGTAAAGCCCGGTCGATCCAGCCAGAACCGGCGATACCAACGATGGTGGCAACGACTAGGTAAACTAGCCCGACGGCGATAGTCCCTTGGGCAACTCCAGCGTAACCAGCGGTCTTCATCAGTGCCACACTTGGGACGATGAAGGAAAAACTGGAACTCATATATGCTGGGATGCGTCCCTTAGTGATCAAGATGTGCAAAATCGTTCCGATACCAGAACTGAATAGCGCAATACTTGGGTCCAGGCCGACTAAAAGTGGCACGAGAACAGTAGCACCAAACATTGAGAATAAGTGCTGTAAAGAAAGCAATGGCCAAGTTGCCAAAGGTGGACGTTCATATAAGTCTAAGACAGCTTCGGGATTGCGATAATGTTTATCATTTGTATCCAATATTCTAACCCCCAGAATTTGCCCAAAAAAATAGTCCTTTATCCCGTGTATGTCGAAATAAAAGACTTCAATAAAAGACTTAAGCGTTCCTTATTAGCCTCACGGGACTAAGATTAAAGGCAATTCAATTTTCTATACTATATTAAATTTGAAAACAGATGTCAATAATGATCCTAAAGCTATCGGAGAAAAATATCCTTGCGAAAAGCTTTTCAGCTTGCGTTTTCTTGATGTTTTCACTTACTATAAAAAAGGTTGGAGAAGCTGCTATTTGAACTGGATAAACATCAGGATTAAACGACTTAGAATACAAAGGAGTACAAGATGGTTGAATTATATGTAGTTCGTCACGGCGAAACAGATACAAATTACGAGATGCGAGTCAATGGTCGATCGACTGATATGCCTTTGAACCAAACTGGTATCGAACAGGCTCGAGCATTAAGAAATGAGATCGATATGACTACCTTCGATATTGTTTATACTAGCCCCCTGAAACGTGCTAAAGAAACAGCTCAAATTTTAAATAACGGTATCCATGATGCTTTGATCGTCGATGATCGTTTGGCCGAAGCTGATTACGGAACCTGGGATGGCGTATCGGAAAAAGAGCTGTATCAAGAACATCCTGAGACTTTTGATGAGAATGGATTCCTATTACCGAGTTTTATCGAGTATGCCGAAAACGCTGAAAGCTATCAATCAGTATATCGCCGTGTCGAGAGTTTCTTACAAGATATCTCAACACTTGGTGATCAACGAGTTATGGCAGTTTGCCACGGTTTTATTAGTCGGGCTATCTTACGACAAGTGTTGGAGATCAATGATCTTTCTAAAATTGTGCAACCGGCCAATGGTGGCGTTTCAAAATATCAATTAACTGAAAAAAATCGTTACTTAAGATTTTATGCTCGGAAGAAATTTATTGAGTAAATGACTAACGCTCAACGCAATTTTAATATATACTTATATATAAGTATTTCATTGATTGTTAGGGTGAGTAGATGGCAAATTTAACTAATAAAGTACCAGAAAAAGATGTTCAAAATGTTTTTGATTCCATAGCAGGCAATTATGACAAATTGAACTCGATTATGAGTTTAGGTACTCATAACAAATGGCGTATGCAAGCAACTAATATGATCAAGGGTAATCCAATGGATATCCTTGACCTTTGTTGTGGTACGGCCGATTGGAGTTTATTGTTAGCTAGCAAATTTGAACGAGCCCATGTTATTGGATTGGATTTTAGCAGTGAGATGCTAAAAATTGGTCAAAAGAAGATCAACGAATCTGGGCTTGATAACGTCCAATTAAAACAAGGTGACGCTATGAAGTTGGCTTACCCGGATAATACTTTTGACGTGATTACGATTGGTTTTGGTCTGCGCAACGTTCCAGATGCCAATCAGGTACTGAAGGAGATTTTCCGGATCTTGAAGCCTAATGGGCAATTACTTTGCCTTGAAGCTTTCAAGGTGGAGACTCCGGTGGTCAAATGGGGCTGGAAACTTTACTTTAATGAGATCATGCCGACTATGGGCAAGGTTTTTGCTTCGCACAAGCCTGAGTATCAATACCTGGATGATTCGGTCAACAAGTTTGTTAGTATCAAAAAATTGGTGCGGATGTATCGTGATGCTGGTTTTATCAACATCCGGGTTCGCAATTTGATGATGAAGTCGGCGGCGATTCATTATGGTGTTAAGCCGGCTTGATGATTTTATTTTTGTAATGTAAAAAAACCATCCTGGGGAAGGATGGCTTTTTTTATGGGATTATATTTATATGCACTTTTTATGTGTTATAGGGGGGATGTAGTAAAAGGACTCTCTGTTCCTTCTCATCTACAAGTTATATACTAATGGTTTTTATTGAATTATTTGTTTTCTATTTGTGATTTTTCTTTGAAGGTTTTTTTTGGGTGGGGGTTCACTGCCGGCTCCGGATAAATAATTTTTTGGGCTGGAACGTGGTGGACGCCACTTGGAGCCTCCCTTTGGGGGTCTTCAAGCTGGGTCTTGTTCTAAGCTCACTTCGTTCACTAAGAACAATTTCACCACTGAGCCCAAAAATTATTTATCCCTCCGCCTGGGTTGGTCTATCAAATTTTTTTTGGTGGGCTGTTGCTGCTGTGGTAGTTGGATGCGGTATTTCTCTATATTGCGGTGAAGTTCAAGGCCTAATGCTGCAGTTTTCTTCTGTCGCGGAGGCGTGTCAGCCTTGCTGCCTCTTTCCGCAATTGCAGTATTTTTCTATACTGCAGTGAAGTTTGAGTCCTAATGTTGCAATATTCTTCTATATTTCTAGAATTTTCTATTTAACTGCTGCAGTTTTCTTCTGTCGCGGAGGCGTGACGGCTTTGCCGCCTCTTTCAGCTATTGCAGTATTCTTCAATATTGCAGTGAAGTTCGGGATCAAACGTTGCATATTTTTATCCAGCTATAACGTTTCAGATTAATTGATCCAGCTTTTTTCATACAAAAAAATAACACTCTGGGGAGGAGTGTTATTTCAAGGGATTATATATACTTAGGGGATTAAGAATATATTTATATTATGTTATAGGGGGGATTAGAGAAGAGATTGTTCATCTCTCATCTACAAGTACTATGATAAACAATAACAATGAATAAATTATTTTGGAAATGTGAATTAATTGTGAAGTTTCATTTGTTTTCAAGCAGTTTTGAAACGTTACGCCACAGTTTTCTTTCATCTGTAGACTTTTACTCCTAATATTCCGCTGCGTGCTATTTTTGTTCCATTCTGTGTTTTTACTTGAATTGTGGGAATATCCAAATTTTCGGCATTGGCGAATAATCCTACTCGATCATTGATTGGATTAATATAATTTTTCTTTTCTGATTTATTCATTGAGGCTGTTTTGTTGGGGACGATGAATTGGGCTATTTTGTTTTTATTGTCATAAGTGAATGATATTTCTGGATACTTGTTATTCAGATATGCATCCATATCATCCGTGAATCCATTGATTGCATCTTGGCCGTTTTTCTTGTTGGTTATATCGCTTGTATCAGTATTATGGGATTTAGTTTTTTTCTGGTCTGCTTTTTCAAATTTAGTGGTTTCTTTGTTATTGGGTGAGATCCTGATACTTTCTGGTGTGGAGTCCCAATAATTTAAGCTGATGTCATAAGTTTTTTCGGCACTGAGGTTCTTGAATTGGAAATTTCCTGAACTGTTGGCGTGGGTATCTTGGTCGACTTTTGCTGTGTCATCTGAAATGTTTACGCTGGCGTTTGGTTTTGTCTTACCTTTTATGGCCACTTTGTCATTACTGTCGGCATTTGGTGTGGTATCTACGACTTTTAATGGTTGATTGGGCAGGGCACTTTGAACTCCGAACATTAGTAGGCCGATTGCTTTGGGTAAGATCAAAAAAGCGGCGATTATGCCGATTACTAATCTTAATTTATATTTCAGTGCATGTTTTCTAAGTAAATATGCTGGATATATTACTAGGTAAAGTAGATAGATAATCCCTAAAAATATTGCGGTATAAAGTATTGCTGATATCAAAAAAATCCCCCTGGATAAAGTGAAAGCAATGTGAATTGTTTTCATCACTAATTAAAATGCTATCAGAAACATATCTTACTGTCTAACTTGTAGTGAAGTTGGGAATTTTTTGAATTTGGCTAAATCATTCATAAGTAGTTTTTTGTGCATCTCTAAAATTTAGTGGGCAAAATAAAATAACACTCTGGGGAGGAGTGTTATTTTTAAGGGATTATATTTTAGGGGATTAAAATATATTTGTATATTATGTTATAGGGGGAGAGATGAAAGGCTGTTCCTCTCATCAACAAGTAATATACTAACGGATAAAGATGAATGAATTATTTTGAAAATGTGAACTATTTATGAAGTTTTCGCTTATCGCTTATCTCTTTTTGAATGGTGAAAACTAGTTGACGTCAAAAGGGCCAACCATTCGGTTTGAATGGTTGGTCCTTTTGGTTTGGCTTCAACAAATGTTTTTTTATTTGAGGGGTTTCGGTTTTATTTGCTGGAGTCGTATTTTTGATTTTTTGAGATTTTAGTTGATCTCGATGTGATGACTGGAATCTTTATTTTCGGCTAACTTTGGCAAAGTGATTTTCAAGACACCATTATCATAGTTGGCTTTGACATTATCTTGATCAACAGCTGGTAGGTGATATTGTCTTGAGAAACGACCGCTTGAACGTTCGCTCATAATTACGTCACCGTTCTTGTTGTTTTGATCGGCAAAGTTGTCTCTATGTCCGCTGATCGTCAATGTGTTGTTATTGTAACTTACATTGATATTCTTCTTATCAAAATCGGGCATATCAACCTTTACTGAATAATCTTTATCTGATTCTTTGATGTCTGTTTTGAGTGTATCATTTGTTGGGAAATTATCTCCGAATAATGATGAGAAACCATTCATCCAAGGATCATTGTTCATCCAGTCTCTAATATCGTTACGACGATCCATAATTTCGTTTGTCATATTCATACTTCCTTTCCTCATTACAAATACAGTGTAGTTTCTTCTTTTGATAAATGCAACAAAATAGCACTCGAAATATTCGAGTGCTAAAAATTAATTTTCTTCTTTAAAATAACCCGTTGGTTCAAAGCGTTTTTGCAGGAATCCGATGATCAGATCTGTCAAAATTGCCATGACTGCAGTTGGTAAAGCTCCGGCTAAAATTAGGGGAGCTCCATCTGTTGCGTTGGTTCCACGGATAATCAAATCACCCAGTCCACCGGCACCAACAAAGGCACCAATGGCGGTATTCCCGATGGACACGACCATGGCGGTCCTGATTCCTGACATGATGACTGACATGGCTAAGGGTAATTTGACCATGTAGAGCATCTGAAATGAAGTCATTCCCATTCCTCGTGCTGAATCGATCGTATTAGGATCGACGCTTTTCATACCTGTGTAAGTATTCTTCAAAATTGGTAAGAGTGAATACAAGAATATCGTTACGATAACGGTATTTACTCCTAGTCCTAACCATAACATGATTATTGATAACATGGCTAAGGAAGGAATCGTTTGAATAACGTTGGCGATACTGATAATGAAATCTCCTAGATGAAAATGATTGGCCATATAGATTCCTAACGGAATACCGACAACGGCTGCAATTAAGACACCGTAGAAGGAGATCAAAAAGTGACGACCAAATTGTTCCAGTATGTACATCCCATTATGGGTGAAGTAAAAAACTAATTGGCTCCACAAGGGCTGATCGACCATTATTTATCACCTCTAAAGTAGTTGTGTTGGGTCAGAAATTGTTTAGCAACGTCAGCTGGTTCGCGTAAGTTGTTATCAACTTCATAATTCATAGTTTGCATTTGATCAACAGAAATTTTTCCGTCTAGTCGATGCAGTAATGGTTTCAATTCAGGATATTTTTTGAAGGTCGAATTATTAACGACCATACTTGTATCGTAAGGTGGGAAAAAGTTTTTATCGTCAGGTAGCACTTTAAGGTTGTAACTCTTGATCCGACCATCAGTTGAATAACCTAGGACAGCTGACATTTTGCCAGCAGCTACGGCCGAATAAACTAGTCCAATCTGCATTGGATAAACCCGTTTGAATTTGAAACCATAAGCTTGAGAAAAGGCATCGTATCCGTCATCTGGACGATTCATCCAAATGTTATCGGCACCGATATCTATCTTCGGAGCGATTTTTTTCAGGTCACTGATCTTATTCAAATGATATTTTTTAGCAGTTTCTTGAGTAACCAGCATATTGTAAGTATCAGCGAAACCGTAAGTAGGCATCCAAGTTTCATCAAAGCGTTGCTTATAGAGCCGCTTAACAGTCGCGTTGGCTTTTTTCTCGTTCTTGATTGGGGCATGATTCAAAGTCGTGATCAATTCGTTACCAGTAAAGTTGGCAGAAGCAATATCAGCATCACCGTTGACTAATGCTTGGTGAACTAATTGACCCGATCCTAAATTATTAACGATCTCGGTATTATGATTAGTTTCGTGAGAGATCAGTTGCATGATGATCTCAGCTAAAATCATTGATTCAGTGGTTGAAAGACTGGCAACACGGATCGTATCTTTGGAACTGCCGCTAAGACCAGGCCAACCACAGCCAGAAACGAAAATTAAGACTGAGAGGCATAATAGTGTAATAAATTTTTTGAAAGTCTTCATGATCACACCTCACTTCTTTTAGTAGTTGGAGTAAGATGTTTTTCCAATTTACCTAATAAATAATCAGCTAAAATCGCTAGCAATGTTACGGGGATAGTACCGCCGATGATCAAACTAGGGTTGTACAAGTTCAGACCATTGAAGATGAAATCACCCAGGCCACCAGCTCCAATATAGGAAGCTAGAGTGGACCAAGAGATGACATAAATAGTCGACAAGCGGATCCCAGCCATGATGATCGGCATCGCCATTGGCACTTCGACGTGAATGATCGACTGCATAGTGGTCATTCCCATTCCCTTAGCTGCGTCAACTAAGTTGCGATTAACTTTCGACATACCAATGTAGGTATTCCTTAATATAGGTAATAATGAATAAATGAACAGCGCCACGATTGATGGCAAAGTCCCGATACCGAAGATTGGTATCATCAGTGCTAGTAAAGCTAGTGAAGGGATCGTTTGCAACATACTGCTGATCGACATGACATACTTAGCTGTCTTTGGAAAACGAGTCAACAGGATGCCTAGTGGAACAGCGACGACTACACCAAGTAAGATTGAAAAACCGGCAATGTAGATCTGTTCCCAGGTCTTGATGATAAGTTCTGAGCCGTGCTGATTGAGAAAGTCAATCATGCATTTTCACTTCCTTTAGAAATGGAAACTGGTAGATTGGCATCTTCAGGATTTTCAAGCTCTTCTTTACCCCAGATAGCGTCGTAGACGACGTTTACCAGCGAGGCACGGGTAACTATACCAATCAAGGTATTATCCTTGTCAACGACCGGTACGTACTTATAGCCTTGTTTCAAAATACGCTCACTAGTATCACGCAAGAAGGAATCCTTGCGGACCTTGATCAAATTGTTAGCGTAAATATCGCTGACACTCAAGTCCTTGGAATAGTGGTCGTTGATAGTTTCCAAGTCAATGTAACCTTTGAGCTTTTTACTATCATCAGTGACTAAGAGTGAGTCGACATGATGACGACTCATTTCCCAAATAGCCTCGGATAATGATCTGCCCAAAGTGATATGTGCGGGATTTTTTGACATGATGTCACCAACAGACAAAGTATTTTGCTGAGCCTGAAGTAAACGCTCTTCGCCTAATAGATCCTTAACGAAGTCATTTGCAGGATGCTGTAAAATATTGTCTGGTGTGTCATCTTGAATGATCTTTCCACTATCCATAATGACGATATGAGTTGCCAATTTTAAGGCTTCATCCATATCATGAGTAACGAAGACGATAGTTTTACCTAAGGTCTCTTGCAAGTTTTTAACTAAGTCTTGTAAGTTATCACGAGTGATTGGATCAAGCGCACCAAAGGGCTCATCCATCAAAATAATATCTTGATCGGCAGCTAAAGCCCGGACAACACCGATTCTTTGTTGTTGTCCACCAGAAAGTTCGGCGGGGAACATATCGAGATAGCTATCTGGCAATTCAGCTAGCTTGATCAGTTCATGCGCTTTTTTGTCCATTTTTTCTTGCGACCATTTTAATAATTTCGGTACGAGTGTAATGTTATCTTTAATAGTCATGTGGGGCATTAATCCATTGTTCTGAATCACATAACCGATGGTTCTGCGTAAACGAACAGGGTCATATTTACGAATGTTTTTACCTTTAAAGATAATAGTACCTTTAGTAGGTTCAAGCATCCGATTGATCATCCGCATCGTGGTAGTCTTTCCGGAACCGGAAGTACCGATGAAACAGACGAATTCCCCTTCTTTGATCGTGATGTTGACGTCAGAGACGGCAGGTCGTCCACGATAAATTTTCGCTACATCCCTAAAAGAGACGATTTCTTTAGTAGTAGCCATATATCCTCCTATAAATGTATTAACGTTTGCTATGATACAATTATGTTGTCATTAATTCAAAAGAGGGGTAGTTGTATTATGAGTAAAATAATTGTTAAACGTATATACGACAAGGAATTGCCGACAGGTTACAGAATTTTGATCGACCGTGTGTGGCCACGTGGAATGTCCAAAGTTCGTGCACAATTGGACCTTTGGGCAAAGCAAATCGCTCCCTCAGCTGATTTAAGAAAGTGGTTCTCACACGATCCAGAAAAGTTTCCCGAGTTTAAAAAACGTTATATAGCAGAAATCGAAGCAAACGATTATACGCCAGAATTTTTAAACACTATCAAAACTGCATTGGAAAATCAAGATGTATTGTTATTATTTGGTTCAAAAGAACAAAAATATAACAATGCGCAAGTCCTGATTGAGTATCTCAATAACAAAATTATATAAACAATATAATCGTAATGATTGAATTAACAATTTTTTGTCATTATAATATTAGTATTAATTGCAAAAAGTTGGGAAGATGTTTATGGAAGAATTCGACATTGAGGCACTACTATCTAGCAATGAAAAAACCTTGATCAGGCTACTAGAAACATACGCTTATACTAATCACGTGGTGCTGTATGTCGTTGACAATAGTGGCGATTTAAAGTCGTCCATTTTCGGTAATACTGCTCATGGAGATACTTTTTCTGAATTAGTTGAGATGAAGAATTTTAATGAGATTGCCGAAAACAGCGTCGATTACAACTTGGCTTACGCAGATGCGTCCATCAGGATATCATCGATTGGTCAGATCATCGGTAAGATCTGTTGTGTTCATCCACGACTAGATACTAAGTCAGTTGAAGACAATAACCTTTTAGTAGCCCAACTTCAGGAACATTGTGATTTTTTGAAACGAATGATTCAAAGTATCAGTCGCATTTTGATCGATAACCACGGTATCAGTTCGTTGATGATCAAATATCCAATCGAAGTAAATGATATCATCGACGAGTTGAATGATGATGATAATAACGCATTACAACAACTCAAAAAACTATCTACATCTAATGATGCGATAATCTCCGCCATCGAATATATCGATGAAAACCTTGATAAACATTTGACGCTTGACCAAGTTTCAAGCAAAGTCTTTCTATCAGACTATTACTTCAGCAAATTGTTTAAACGTGAGACCAAATTGAGTTTCTCTGTGTATTTGAATGCCCGGAAAGTCCAAAAGGCGATGATCATCTTGAAACAGACCGGCCACAGCATCAGTGAAGTTTCTGATGAATTAGGATTCACTCGCATCAGCTATTTCAGTCAGACCTTCAAAAAATATACCGGCTACACACCATCAGAATTTCGAAATGAAGATTATTTAGAAATATAACCATCAAGCGTTCAATTCATTCGTGGATTGGCGCTTTTTCTATTCTTAAAATTAATGGAGGCAACATGCTCGATTCAGTTTTACCAAATAAAAATTTAACCAGCCAACAAGAACAAGTCTTTCAACAAATCCTAAATTTTTGTCAGCAAAACTTGCAGGACAGGACGTCAGGGATTTTCCAATTGAACGGTGATGCTGGGACTGGCAAAAGCGTCATCTTGACCAAACTATTTTTGACTCTAGAACAAGCATCCAAAAAAGAATTCTCAAAATTTAATGGCACCAATAATTACTTTTTGGTCAATCATCCTGAGTTATTGAAAGTCTATCAAGATAATGCCGGGTACTTTTCAGATTTACGGAAAAATCATTTCTTGCGGCCGACTTCATTTATCAATCAAATGCATAAGCAACAAAAGAATGCAGATATCGTAGTTATTGATGAAGCTCATTTACTACTTAGTGAGAGCGATAAATACAATAATTTCGAACAAAATAATCAATTAGAAGAGATCATCAAACTTAGTAAAGTCGTTATCTTTGTTTACGATCAACGGCAAGTGCTTAAAATGAAAAGCTATTGGTCACAAGATATCATCAAACATTTAATCGATGAATTATCGCTGAACTATGATTCGGCCACGTTAAAAGTTCAGATGCGGATGCAAGCACCTGATACTATCATCAATTGGGTCGACCGTTTGACCAACGACCTAAAATTGTCGTCAGTAAATATTACGTCAAAAGATGATGATTATTTGGGTGGAATGCAAGAAGATTATGATTTTCGAGTTTTTAAAGATGCTGAGACGATGTATCAAAAATTACGTGAGAAAAATAATAATTTTGGACAAGCTAGAATTGTTTCAACAGCTGATTATCCTTCGATCTTAGATGGCAAAAAACATTTCGTTGACGAAGGGGAATTCCATTTACCTTGGGATCAATACAATTATTCCAAGACTACTTGGGCTCAAAAAGAGGATACTATCAACGAAATAGGTTCGATTTATACCGTTCAGGGATTTGATTTGAATTATGTTGCAGTCATCATCGGTCCTTCGATCGAGTATGCTGGTGATGGTAAGATCAAAGTCGATATTGCCAAGTATGAAGATCAGGAAGCCTTTAAAAAACGGCATCAGTCGGATTTGAAAGATGTTTCAGCCGTCAAAAAAGAAATTATCCTTAATTCGATGAATGTTTTATTGAAACGTGGTATCAAGGGATGTTTTGTCTACTTCCACGATCACGATATTTTTCAATATCTCAAAAAAATGTCCCAATAAAAATAACCAACGCTCCTTACAATAGGACCGTTGGTTATTTTGCGATAAATTATTCTTCTTTATTTTTAGCTTTTTTACTATTGTGATTGTGGACTAATAAAGTAATGACCACGGCGAAGATCAAGACAAAGACGAAGATGATATTTGGGATGTGGATATCGATTGCAGGAATGGTCAAGAGTAACTTGATTGAAATAAAGAGAATCAGGAAGTAAGCCATGTCCTGCAATTCGGGGATTCGTTGCATCAAACCCATGATAACACCAGCGATACCTCTCATTGCCAAGATGCCGATGATACCTCCAATCAAAACGATGACTGGGTTATCGGAAATCGCCAGAGCTGCTAAAACAGAATCAATAGAGAATACGATGTCCATCAATTCAATGGAGATGACGACTTTCCAAAAGTTAGAGATGTGCAAATATTTGCTCCAGCCAGTTGCTTGAGGTTTTTCGGTGGGAACTTCGGTGACTTTAGGTTGTTTCTTTTCATAGAAGAAAAATTTCAGAGCTAAGTAAAAGAGATAAATGGCACCGAGGGCTTTGATCCACCAGAAGTTGATCAAATAGATCCCAACTCCGATAACGATGACTCTAAATATATATGCGCCGACGAGCCCATAAAAAAGCGATTTTTCACGTTCGACTTTTGAGGTCAACGACTGGGTCTGGGCTGCTAGGACGACGGCGTTGTCGACTGACAAAATACATTCCATGACTACTAGCGATAGGATGATCAACCATCCGTCTGCTGAGGTCAAGACTGTGCGCCAATTATTTGGATCGAAAAAAGGACCATACAACTCGATTAGTGTATTCATGGTCGTGACACCTCACCTTGTCTATAAGTTAACCGTATTATAAAATATTTATCGTTTGGATACGATAGTTGATACTTATAAAAATTCAAATAATACAAATTTATTTAGAAATAAAAAGCGGCAATTCCGATTAGGAATTGTCGTTTTGATTTGCGGTTTTTTGTTCAGCTTTTTTAACATTCCGGAAGTGAACCACCAGAGTGATGATGATTGCAGCAATCAAGACGAAGACGAAAGCTGTATTTGGAATGTGAATATTGATCAATGGAATCGACAAGAAAAGCTTAATGGCGATAAATAAAATCAAGAAGTAAGCCATATCTTGTAATTCGGGGATCTTATTCATGAAGTTCATGATGATCTCAGCGATACCTCTCATAGCTAAGATACCGATCATACCACCGATCAATACGATTACGGGGTTTTCAGAAATAGCCAGTGATGCCAAAACTGAATCAATTGAGAATACGATGTCCATCAATTCAATGGAGATGACTACTTGCCAAAAAGTCGAGATCCGTAAATGTTTTTTCCAGCCTTTAGGCTCAGGCTTTTTCTCGGGAACTTTGACTGTTCTATCTTTCTTTTTATCAATAAAGAAAAACTTGATAGCTAAGTAGAGTAGGTAAATTGCTCCTAAAGCTTTGATCAGCCAAAAGTTGATTAGATAAACACCTAATCCAATTACGATGAATCGGAAGATATATGCACCGATAAGTCCGTAAAATAGGGATTTTTCCTGTTGGACCTTGTCAGGCAGAGTTTGAGTCTGCGCGGCTAAAACAACAGCATTGTCGACTGACAAGATACATTCCATCACGACTAGAGAAAGGATGATCATCCAGTCGCTCCCAGATTCAATAACAGTTTCCCAATTGTGGAGATCGAAAAACGGTCCATACATGCTAATTAGTGCATTCAATCAGAATTATTCCTCACTTTATTTTTATTTTGTTGTCTAATAACAACATCTTTATACTCTTATAATACTAAAAAAATTTTAATTTGGTCAATAAATGCCCAAACTTAATAATTAAATTGCTATTTTTTTGGAAACTTTATTGAAAATATACAGTAATTTTACAATTTATTTACATTAAATAGATTAGATATATACAACTCTTTTCCATAATCAGACTATTGAATGTTATGGAGGAATTATTTATGCCAACTATTTTAAAAAACGTATCGAAAGAATACGCTCAGGGGAAAAAAGTTTTGGATAATGTTTCTGCTGAGATCAAAACTGGGGAATTTTTTGTCATCGTTGGACCATCAGGTTGTGGTAAAAGTACTTTGCTACGAATGATTGCTGGTCTGACTGAGATCTCTGACGGAACGATCAAGATCGAGGATCGAGTTGTTAATGATTTGCCACCTAAGGATCGTAATTTAACGATGGTTTTCCAAAGCTACGCCTTGTTCCCATTTTTAAGTGTTTGGGATAATGTCGCTTTTGGGCTGAAAGCTCGTCAAAATGATGCAGCAAAGATCAAAGAACGGGTCGATAATGCTTTGAAAATGGTCAACTTAGAAGAGTTCAGTGACCGTAAACCTCGAGAATTGTCCGGTGGTCAACGTCAACGTGTTGCCTTAGCTCGAGCAGTAGCGAGCGATGCCAAGATCTGTTTAATGGATGAACCATTATCAAACTTAGATGCCCAATTGCGGATCAAAATGCACCAAGAGATCTATGCTTTGCAACGCAAGTTAGGTTTGACGCTGATCTATGTGACCCATGATCAAGTGGAAGCAATGACAATGGCTGATCATATCATGGTCTTGAATGATTCAAAGATCCAACAAGTTGGTACACCTACAGAAATTTATAATCATCCAGCGAATGAATTCGTAGCTAGTTTCTTCGGAGTTCCACCAATCAATTTGATGAATGCTAAAAAAGTTTCTGAAAATATTGCACTGGTCAACAAGGATTTCGAAGTTGAATTAGCTCAGACAATCGAAGAAGAAAACTTCCGTATCGGTATCCGTCCTAACCAATTACAAGTGAATAAGGCTGATGAATTACATGCTAATGCAACGATCAAAGCAGTTGAATTCTTAGGTGATGAAAAAATCGTTCACACGGAAATGAATCATGGCGGTGTCATCTCTGTGATAGTGGCCAGCGAGGCAGTTTTCGATCCGTTTGAAAGTATTGAGATCACCTGCGATGACAGCAGTAAAGCTTTATTATTTGATCTCGATGGTAACAATATCACCGAGACACAGGGGGTAGCTTATAATGCTTAAAACGCCGGCTACTTCAGAGGTTGCTTCAGAAAAGAAGTCAGTTTCGAAGAAAAAGTTTGTCTTTCGTTTGAATGCAAATGATAAATACTTTTCAATGTTCTTTCTCGGTCCATCGTTATTACTATTAGGCTTGTTTGTTTTTTATCCATTGTTCAAAACTCTTTATATCAGTATGTTTTTGACAGATACTTTTGGAAACACGACCGTTTTCACCGGTTTGCAAAATTATGTAAATTTGATCAGCTCAGCTGATTTTATGAATAGTTTGTTCGTTACTTTGATCTATGTTTTGGCGGTAACGGTCTTGACTATCACGATGGGCTTGTTATTAGCCAACTTAGCAAGTAAGAAATTACCAGGGATCGGGATCTTTCGAACTTTATACTCGATGACTATGGGTGTTTCAGTAGCGGTCGCAGCGATTTTTTGGTTATTCATGTTCAACCCTTCAACTGGATTCTTTGCCTTAGTAAGTAATGCACTTAAATTAACACCAATCAATTGGTTGACTGATCCTAAGAATGCCATGCTAGCAGTTATTATCACGACGGTTTGGATGAATCTTGGTTTTACTTTCTTGATTTTATTAGGTTCGATCGAATCTGTACCACGTTCACTTTATGAAGCAGCTGAAGTTGAGGGAGCATCATCAAGTCGACAATTTTTCAAAATTACTTTGCCAATGATCTCACCAACATTATTCTTTGTTTCAACTATTACTATTATTGATGCCTTCAAGAGTTTTGGCTTGATCGATTTGATCACTAAAGGTGGTCCGACTAATGCAACGAACATGTTAGTTTATCGGATCTATAAGGATGCCTTTTACAGTGGTAATTATGCCAAATCTAGTACAGAAGCAATCATCCTGACAGTGATCATTGCCTTCTTTACCTTGATTCAATTCAAATTCTTAGAAAAGAAGGTCAATTATTAATGCAAAATATAGACGAAAAAGCAGTCTTGAAGCGTTTGATGACTTATGTAGTATTGATCGCTCTCGCGCTAGTTATCCTAGCACCATTTTTCATTGGTATTTGGACTAGTTTCTTACCAACTATGTCGATTGCCAAAGGTGATCTGTTCAACACGAACTTATCTTTAGACAACTATATCGCCGCTTTAACTAAAACACCGATTTTACGTTATTTAGCTAATAGTTTGGTAATTTCAACGATTACAATGATTGCTCAATTGATCTTCTGTTCGATGAGTGCATATGCCTTCGTATTTTTGAAGTTCAAGTATCGAAAATTATTCTTCGCCCTGTTTTTAGTAACGATGATGTTACCTTTTGAAGCTCAAATCATTCCTAATTTTCAAACTATCAAAAGTTTAGGCTTATTAGATAATTACGCAGCTTTAATCGTTCCGTTTTTGACTTCTGCTTTTGGAACTTTTATGTTGCGACAATCATTTAAACAAACACCTAAGGAGTTAAAAGAGGCTGCTGATATCGAAGGCTTGAACCATTTCCAATTTTATTCACGGATCGTTTTGCCTTACAACAAGATCAGCTTGATCACCTTAGGTGCTTATAGTTTCTTAGGTGCTTGGAATCAATATTTATGGCCAATGTTGACGACTTTTAGTAATAATTCACGAATTATCCAAAATGGTTTGAAACAATTGCAATCTGAAGAGACTTTCAATGATTGGGGGATGATTCAAGCTAGTGCGGCAATCATCGTTATCCCAACGATCATTGTCTTATTTATTGGACAACATTATTTCAAATCAGGTATGAATGAAGGGGCGGTCAAGTAATGAAATACACCAAAAAATTAATTTTGCCACTGGTCCTAGTTTTGGGAATCTTGGCAGTGGCTATCTTTACGAGTATCAATGCAGTTCGTTCGCAAGCTAGTGATAAGCGGACGGAAATTGTTTTCTGGCACGAGATGGGTGGTCCATCTGAAGATGCTTTGGAAAAAGTCGTCGATGGTTTCAATAAATCCCAGACTAAATACAAAGTGGTGCCAAAATATCAAGGTTCCTATGATGAAGCGATTCAAAAAATCTTACAAACCCATGGGACTAGTACTTCACCGGCAGTTTTCCAAGCGTTTGATATCTCAGCTGCCCAAATGATCCACAGTGGATTCACGACACCCGTGCAAAAATTCATCGACCAGGATCATTATGATGTAAGTAAAATTGCTCCTGGTGCGAGGGCCTTTTATTCAAGTAATGGCGTACAACAAGGGATGCCTTTTAATACTTCCCAACCAGTTTTGTATTATAATGCGACTTTGCTTGAAAAATATGGGATTGAGAAACCACCAGTTTCTCCTTCATATAGCGACATCACCCGTGTTGCTCAACAATTGTATGAGAAATCTGGTCATAAGACTAAAGGGATGACTGTCCAAGTTTATGGATGGTTGTTGGAACAGGCGTTAGCTAATTCCAAAACTTCTCTAGCTAACAACAATGACGGCCACACAGGCAATCCAACGAAGGTCGATTTGAACAATCCACAAACAGTTGAATTTTTGAAGTGGATCCGTGAAAATATCAAATCAGGCGACTTTATTGACTATGGTTCAGGTGCTAGTGCTGGCGCCAACCAAACAGCTGGCTTCTTGTCAGACAAGGTTGGTATCTTTATTCAATCTTCAGCAAGTATTGGTCAATTGACAGCTAACAATACTAACAAACTAGGTATCACTTATTTCCCACACCCAGACGGACAAAAAGCTAATGGTGTTGCCATTGGTGGAGCTGCTTTGTGGATCTCAAATGACAAACCCAAAGATATTCAAAAAGGTGCTTATGAATTCATCAAGTATTCTTTGAAACCAGAAGTTCAAGCACAGTGGCAAAAGGATACAGGTTACTTAGCACTTAATAAAGACTCTCAAAAGAGCAAAATCTTAAAAGATCTCTATAAGAAGAGTCCTGAATCTAAGGTTCCTGGCCAACAATTAGCGACGGCTAAACCGAATAATTTTAACTCCGGTATTTTGATGGAAGGTATGCAGTTGACACGACAGCTTGAAGAAGTTGCCATGGAAACCGTTTATAACGGTGGCGATATTGGCAAAGCACTTGATATCGCCGATAAAAGTATTAATGAAAATCTTCAAACTTCTAACCGTGCTAATGGCTATAAATAAGAATTAAGGGTATAAAAAAGGACTGACAATCATAGTTGTCAGTCCTTTTGCATATCTTAATTATTCTGCATCATAAGCTTCTTGGAATAATTTAACGATTTCTTCTTTAGTACCTTTACGTGGATTTGAGAAGGCATTTCCGTCTTTCAAAGCGTTGCCAGCCATTAATTCGAAATCTTCTGGTTTGGCACCGATGGCTTTGATTGAACGTGGGATACCGACATCGTCACACATTTGTCTCATGGCTTTGATCGATAGTTCAGCAGCATCACGAGTTGACAAACCAGTTGTATCTTCACCCATAGCAACAGCTAATTGGGCAAATCTTTCTGGGTTAGAAACGATGTTGTACTTTTCAACGATAGGTAACAAGATAGCACAACATACACCATGTGGAGCATCGTATTGACCACCAAGTTGGTGAGCCATGGCGTGGACATAGCCAAGATCAGCATTATTGAAGGCCATACCACCAAGCATTTCAGCTTCGACCATCTTAGTACGAGCATCAACATCATGGCCATTGGCATAAGCTTCACGTAAACTAGTTTCAACTAATTTGATACCTTCAAGACATTGAGCATCTGTGATTTCGTTACGGTTAGTAGAAACGTATGGTTCGATCAATTGAACGAAAGTATCCATACCAGTTGCAGCAGTTAACTTCTTAGGAACGTCTAACATCAACATTGGATCATTGAATGATACCAAGGGGATGTTTCTCCATGAAACGACTACGAACTTGAGATGTGTTTCAGTGTTAGTGATAACACAGTGTCTTGTAAGTTCTGAACCAGTTCCGGCAGTGGTATTAACAGCCATCAATGGTGGTAGCGCATTTTCAAGAGTTTCGATACCAGCTAATTTAGTGATGTCATCACCGTTAGTCAAAATAATACCAGTACCCTTACCAGTATCATGGGCTGAACCACCACCAACAGTAATAATACCGTCACAGTTGTTATCTAAGTAAACCTTTTTAGCAGCTTGAATATTGTGTACTTTAGGGTTAGGTTCAACACCGTTATAAATAGTGTATTTAACGCCAGCGTTCTTTAATGAATCCAATGTTTGGGCTACAGGACCATTATCTACGCTTTCCAAAAACTTATCAGTTACGACTAATGGGTTAGTCATATTTAACATTTTGGCACGGTCACCAATTTTTTTAATAACACCAGCGCCGAAAAAGTTAACACTAGGCATTAAGAAGTCAAAATTTTCTTTCATGAGAGCTCCTCCTCTTTACAACCATAATCATATAGATTTATGAAAGGCTTTTCAACATCATTGTTAAATATGTAACAAATTAGACAAAATATTATAACTGATTATCAAATTGTTTTTGAGTTACTAAATTGGACACAATTTTGCAATAATTTATTTAGATATTTTAAGTGAAGCAAGGGCCTACATGTCAATAGTGACAGTTAGCACATGAATAGAAACAATAAATCTTATTTTTATGCATCAAAAATTTGTCCCAATAAGAATTTTTTGGGGATGGGAATTTGTTTAATAGCCGAAATATTTTCGCGAATAATTGGCCGATTTTTCTGTAAATAGAGGTAGATTGTGAAAAAGTAATCAGTCATTATTGACGACTACTGTCATGATATATTTTCAAAATTTAAGTCGATTTTTTTTGAATAAAAAACTGTTCGATAAGTTTGAATTCCTTGTGAAGGTAACATACAATACAGGTACAAGAAAGGAACGGTGAAGATTATGGATGCAGTAATAATTTTTATCGACGTTGTGTTCCTGATAGGGGCCATATTCAGTATTTATTGGCAATCACAAATTGAGATCAAAGCTACATACAAACTTTCAACCTTAATATTTGCGGTGTTCGTAGGTGCTTGGTTGATGGTTACACCCGTTAACCGTCTTCCTTATATAATTATGGTCGCAGAATTTGTTACCTTAACCATCATGAATGGCGTCGGTGGTATCGGATCTAAGAAAATTGTTTTGAGTGGTTTTTATTCAGGTGTGCTTGATTATTCACAAATTGTCCATGTGACATTGATCCCAATCGAGATTCCTGGCCAAGGAGAACGTGTGGCAGTGATTTTCAACACTAAGAGACCTCAACAGATCGAGTTGAATTTCAAACGTTCTTATAAAGAAATTGAAAAATATTTACATGATAAATTATCCAAAGATGTTCAAGTGGAAATCGGTCAAGTTTAGTTTCATGAACTAGGCGAATTTTTAAAAGTCGTTAGCTTCTAGTAATTAGTACTAGAAGCTTTTTTTATGCCCGCAAAAACTTGCTATTCCAATTCTCAATAGCATGATAATCAAATGATAAACAAACCAAATGTTTCACAATCTTTCATGATATCTGTATCATAATTATATTCGAATGGAGGGTTTTTAATGGCAGATTATAAATTTCTAGAACCATATACATTTTCAAAGAAAGGTATTACGGTCAAAAATCGGATTGTTATTCCACCAATGACCGAAATGATGAGTTTCGCTAATGGTGAAGTTACTCGTGATGAATTACGTTATTATCGGATTCATACTGGTGGCGCCGGAATGTTTATCACTGCCGTTGCCAATGTCAATGATGAAGGAAAAGGTTTCGAGGGTGAACTGAGTGCCGCTGATGATAAATTTATTCCTAGTTTGACGAGTTTAGCCAACGCCATCCATCAAAATGGTACTAAAGCTATTTTACAGATTTTCAGTGCTGGACGGATGACTTTCTCAACTGTTTTGCGTGGTAAGAAACCAGTTAGTGCTAGTGCTGTGAAAGCTCCTCGTGAAAATTCCGAGGAACCTAGAGCTTTGACAGAAGCAGAGGTTGAACAAACAATCAAAGATTTCGGTCAAGCCACTAAGCGGGCTATCTTAGCTGGCTTTGATGGTGTTGAGATCCACGGAGCTAACACTTATTTGATCCAACAATTCTTCTCACCACACAGTAATCGTCGTGATGACAAGTGGGGTGGCAGTCTCGAAAAGAGAATGAATTTCCCATTTGCCGTTATCGATGAAGCCCAAAAAGCTATCAATAAATATGCTAAGAAACCATTTATCTTGGGCTACCGTCTTTCACCCGAAGAAGTTGAAAAGCCAGGTATCACTTTTGAAGATACCTTAGCCTTTGTCGATGGAATCAAGAACAAGCCAATCGACTATTTGCACGTCTCAATGGGTGACGTTTGGAGAAAATCACTCAATGATGACTCAATCAAAACACCATTGAACGTTACGATCAAAGAACATCTTGGCAATGATATTCCATTGATCGGTGTCGGCGATATCCAATCACCTGCTGATGCAGAAAAAGTTCTCGATAAAGGTATCGAATTTGCTGCCCTCGGTCGTGAAAGCTTGCGTGAGCCAAACTGGGTCGAAAAAGTTGAGAATGACGACGAGGACGCCATTCGTTATACTATTTCCGAATCAGACCATGAATCACTCGGACTTACCGGCATGTTCTGGGATTTCTTAATGGCATCATTTAAGCCAGGTCTGCAGATGAGTACCGATAAAAACATTGATAGAAGCTTGTTTAACAATACCTTGGATAAAATCTTTGGTGGCGATAAACTCGGAGTTTAAAGTTAATTGATAAATTTTCAAATGATGGCATATCCTGATTCAGTGGATATGTCATTTTTGCGTTGATTGAGAAAGGAGCATCACTGACGAAATTGGCAGATTTTCGGAAAATATGAAGTAAAAAAATCCGTCAAGATAGCCCGAGTAAATCGCTTTTTCTGGTTGAATTGGGTAAACGCTTACGTTAACCTTAAGTCGAGGTGAAGAATATGAAAAAAGTCATTATTGGTTTGTTAGCATCATCGTTGCTTTTTTCGGCGGCTTTAGTTACAGGGACTCAATCTGTTCAAGCTAGTTCAGAAAATCAAACTGAAGAAACCAGTGATAATTTCATTGCCTTCATGATTACAGGCAATGCACCTGTTTATAGTCCTTCAGGAATGGACTTGAAGATGCTGGCACCAGTCAGCAATCACACTTATCAAGTTTCGACTCAAGATATTATCAAACTTGCTGATGGGACTTTACTTTATCCGATCAATTCAGAAAATCAGTATGTAAAATCTACCGATGTTACTCAAGCGGTCAATAGTGACCCACTGCCAGTCTTTAAGGTGACACCTTTAAATGAGATCATCCATACTAAAAATCTGATCGGTATCCCGCTCTATGATGAAACAGGAAATATTATTGAACGGCGTGCGCTAGCTGCTGACAGTTATTGGTACGCCAATGGTAAAAAAGAGAACTTACAAACTGGCGAGATATTTTACCGAGTCTCGACACATGAATATGTTAGCTCCGTCGATATTTTGTGATTGAAGTAGTGACTAATTAAATTGAGGCAAAGAAAATGGCAACCAAGAAAAATCGACTTTGGGAGAAAATCAACTGGAAAACCTTGGGTTGGGCTTGTCTGATCGTGGTGTTAATTGTTTGTTTAATCAATTTTATCTTCGAATACATTTTTTCCAAAAATTTTGTGACAGGACCTTCGATGCAGCCTAGTTTCGAAACTGGTGACCAGGTTATTTCGGTACGTAATTCAGCAATCAAGCGGGGCGATATTATAATCTTGAAAGCTCCTGATAAAAAAGACAAATTATATATCAAACGGGTTATCGGTTTGCCTGGTGATGTGATCAAATCCCAAGAAGATGGGATGTATATCAATCATAAAATTTTTCATGAAGATTTTCTAAAACCGGGATCTAAATTACGAGAACCTCTGAATGGCTTATATGCAGGGATGCCTTATACCTATACATATACTTTTAATATCCGTAGTTTAGCCCAGACGCCAGATTGGCAGAGATTTTATAGTAAGAAATATTTAAAGAAATTACAAAAGGCTAACCGAGTCCCCAAAGACGATTATTTCGTTTTAGGTGACCATCGGACCGTTTCTAAAGACAGCCGGATGATCGGCTTCATCAAGAAAAAAGCTATCGTTGGTCGGGTTGCTTTACGATATTGGCCTTTATCTGAATTTACAGTTTACTAAAAAGCTTAAAAAGCAAATTGCTCCGTTATGGATCAATTTGCTTTTTTTGTATTTTTTTATTAGAAAACGTAACGCTGTTAATTTATAAAATGATATCCTATTTATGAAATGTTTTTTGTGCGGAGGTATCTTATGAAATTAAGAAGTAGCATCTTTGTTTGTACAACGGTTTTGACAGTCTTAGTCGGCCTGAATATGGAAACACAAACTGCGCAAGCGACGACTGCTACTAGTTCAAGCACAACTGAAACGACTTCTCAAAGCGCCGTTACAAATAGCAACCAAAAGGCGGCTGCTACTGATCAGACAAGTACAACTGATCAGAAACAAGCTGGTGGCCAATGGGGTATCGACCCAACAAAATCAACTGCTAAACAAAATTTATATTATTCAGTCAATGGAGATTGGGTCAATCAGACTGATGCTAACGATAGTAATGGCGGAGTTGTCAGCTACCAAACAACTCAGGGTCAACAAGCTTTAAAGGACGTTCAGCAAGACGTGGACGATTTAGCTACGGGAACTGATCAGACCAATGTGCCACAGATCAATCAAGCAGCTGATTATTATCAACGTTATAAAGAAACTTTGGATTCACAACAAGCTGATACCGGTTCCTTGAAAGCTGATATTGAAAAGGTCCAAAATTTTCAGGATTACTCACAAGTGAATGACAATTTAACGGAATTATACAATGAAGGATTTAGTCTGCCATTTAACTTGAAATCTAGTACTGACCTTGACGATAACCGGAAATCCAATCTTTCATTTAATTTGAATGCTTCAGCAATGCCTTATTTAGATGATAATGCTCAAACTAAAACTGATTTTACTAATGGAATGACTACATTATTAGGATCGTTAGATATTGATCAACAAACTGCCAGTGATATGGTTGCACGAGCTTTGAATTTTCAAGCGGATTTAACTAGTATTTTGGCTCAGACTCCTAGTAACGATGGAACAAATTTGGACAATTTAAAAGAAGTCGATGCACAAACTTTTAGTCAGGGACAAACGGGACTTAATTTGGCCAACTTGTTAACAGACACCTATCCAACTGCCGAGACCGTTTTGGTCCCAACTAATTTTGATAGTGATTTGTATAATCAAATTTTCGGACAAAGTAATTTCCAAAGTTTCAAGGATTGGTTGGTAGTTTCACAAGTTTATCAAAATTCAGAACTTTTCGGGCGTTCTGGTCAAGCTGCATTGTCACTATTTGATAGCGATGCTAATTTACAGGCTTCGACTGATCAATCTTCGCAAACGAAGGCTTTTGATGCTGCTGAGGATTATTTCCAAACGGAATTTAGTATGTATTATGGTATGAAACATTTGGGTTCTTCGGCTCGAGTTGAAGTCCAAGAGATGGCGGAAAATATTCGTGATGCCTACGAGACTAAATTGCAGAAAAATACTTGGTTGAGCGAATCTACCAAGCAGGCAGCAATCAACAAATTAGAAAATATTGTCATTTTGGCAGGCTATCCTGAATCTATTCCAACGGAATCGGATTATACTAGTGTCAAATTTGGAGATAACGAGAGTATTTATGATATCAACAAGCAATTGAACAATTATCGTAATCAAGTTACGCAGTCAGATTTTGGCAAAGGGTTGAATCGTAACCTGTGGACAAAGCCTAGTTATGAGTGGGGTTCTACTTACTATCCGACTTCCAATAGTATTACTATTGATGCTGCGATGTTACAGGCACCATATTTTTCAACTAAACAGACAAGTAGTGAAAATTATGGTGGTATCGGTGCAGTCATCGGTCATGAGATTACTCATGCTTTTGATGGCACTGGTTCTCAGTATGATGCTACCGGTATTAAAAAGGATTGGTGGACAGACGCTGATAAAGCGGCATTCAAAGAGCTTAGTCAAAAAATGTTACGTGAATATGATGGCATTAAATTTGACTGGGGAACTATCAACGGGCAATATAGTTTAAATGAGAATATGGCTGATAATGGTGGCTTAAGTGTTGCTCTACAAGTTGCTAAGGACCAACCCAACTATAATGCACGAGAATTCTTCAATACTTGGGCTAACGCTTGGCGGATCAAGGTAGCATCAGACGCAGAATCCGGGATGTTGATGGAAGTTCACGCACCATTTCCAATTCGAGTCAACGTTACAGCTCAAAATCAACCTGAATTTTACCAGGCTTACAACGTTTTACCTGGTGATCCTATGTGGCTTGCTCCGAGTCAACGAGTAACGATTTGGTAGTAAAAAGTGATAGAATTTCATAGGTTGATTTTATAAAATTAAATCTATTCTTAAATGATTAAATCGTACTAACCATGAGCTATATTTTTGATATAATCATAGCAGTGAGCTTTTTAAGGAGTGTCTAAATTGCAGAAAAAACGTTTTTTTAGAGTTAGTCTAGGATGGCAAATCATCATTGGTTTGATCCTAGGTATTATCTTGGGGCAGGTTTTTTACCATAATAAGGGTGCCATCCAAGTAATGCAAAACATTGGTACGATGTTCATCAGTTTGATTCAGATGATCGTACTACCAATCGTTATTTCCTGTTTAACGGTTGGAATCGCCAATATGGGCGATATTAAAAAGCTCGGCCGGATCGGTGCCAAGACCTTGATTTACTTCGAGGTCATGACGACGTTAGCTATCATCATTGGTATTATCGTTGCTAATGTGACTCATCCGGGTACTTATATTAATGTCCATGACTTACAAAGTTCTGATATTTCTCAATATACCGCTTCGGCTAAAACAGCTCAGCACGACGGTATTTGGTCAGTCTTAATGAGTATTATCCCGACAAACATTTTTTCGGCAATGGGTAAAGGTGACATGTTACCAGTCATCTTTTTCTCAGTTATGTTTGGACTAGGTACCGCAGCTATCGGTAAGCAAGGAGAAATCATTACTCAATTCCTTGATGCGACAGCTAACGTAATGTTCAAGGTTACTAACTGGGTAATGCGCGTCGCTCCAATTGGTGTCTGTGCTTTGATTGGTGTAACGGTCGGTGAGATGGGCTTTGAAGCCTTGAAGCCGTTAGGATTATTTATCGTCATTGCCTATGCAACTATGGCATTTTTCGTCTTCGTTGTCATGGCAATCGTTGGAAAAATTTTCCATGTGAAATTCTTTGAATTATTCAGAATTATTGAAAATGAAGTTGTCCTAGCCTTCACAACGGCGAGTTCAGAAGCTGCACTTCCCAAAATGATTGATAAAATGCAAAAGTATGGTGCTACTAAGGGTATCGTTTCCTTCGTTATCCCCACAGGCTATACCTTCAATCTTGATGGTTCAGCTATTTATCAATCTCTAGCGGCCTTGTTCTTAGCCCAAGCTTACAATATCAACCTTTCATTGGGACAACAGATCACTTTAGTCGTGGTCTTGATGTTAACTTCAAAAGGTATGGCTGGTGTTCCTGGTGCATCCTTTGTTGTCTTGTTAGCAACTGTTTCAACTATTGGTGTACCAATGCAAGGTTTGACCTTTATTGCCGGTATCGACCGGCTAGTCGATATGGGTCGGACAGCGGTAAACGTTGTTGGTAATTCTTTAGCAACCATCATTATCGCTAAGAGTGAGAATGAATTCGATGAAAAAGAAAGTAAAAAATACGTGGCATCTTATACGCGTGGTGACTAGATTTTAAAATCAAATAGTAACCAACAGAAAGCACTGACCTAATAATGGTCGGTGCTTTTTTTTGGTCAAATAATCCAAAGTATCCTTTTAAATTTTATTGACAAATATATTAGTTAAAACGTATTCTTTTTATATATTAATGTTTTAAAGTTATAGGGAAGTTTAATTTTTTATAGGGAGGGATATAGTGAGAACGAGTTTGAAATATTCACTCTGTGCTAGTTTTTTGCTTTCATTAGGCATACTGACGGTCCCGTCGGTGGCTCATGCCAGTGATAGTATCGTTAATGCTAGTCTAACGGTGGAAAATAATAAGGAACAAGCAACGGTCAATAATGTTTTATCAGATGAACCACAATCATCTAAGACCGAATCGATTAATCAAGTTGAGGAAAATGATTCAAGGATATCTAATCAGGAAATGACACCAACTCAGATAACGACTCAACCGGAAGCACAGGCAACTGTCCAAGATCAAGTTAACAATAATCCTGTTAACGAGACTGCAGTTGATGGTGTCTTTACAGTTGGTGACCAAAATGCACAATTGACTGATCAAAATGGTAATGTCGGCACTCGTAGTTTAGCTGCCAATACAGCTTGGTATACTGATAAATTAACTACTTCCCAAAACGGGGACTCTTATTATCGAGTCTCAACTTTGGAATATGTTAATGCTAGTGCAGGTAGTTTTACTAGCAACATTCAAGATTACGATGCCACAGCTACAGTAGCTTATAAAAAAGGTGCAAGTGTCCATACTTTTACTGGTTACGGTAATAATGCTGTTTATACTGGTACTAATCAAAACACTGGGACTGCTTGGAAAGTCAGTCAGCGAGCCAACCAAAATGGCAAATATTGGTATGAGATCGGCAATAACGTCTGGGTACCTCAAGATTATGTAGTTGTATCTGATGCTCCTGACATGAAGACGGCCAATTGGATCAGTGGGGTTCCTTTGATATCGCAACGTCCAGAATTACCAAATGGATGTGAGATCACTGCCGTGACGATGATGCTCCAATACGCTGGTGCGAAGGTCGACAAGATGCAATTAGCACGCGAAATGCCACGTAGCAGTAATCCTGAATATGGATATATTGGTCAACCATGGGATTCTACGGGGATAACTATTTTTCCCAATGCTTTAATGAGCTTGGTCGAAAAATATGCTGGTTCTGCCAAGGATCTTTCGGGGATGGATTTCAATGCTATCAAGTATCAAATCGACTTGGGTCATCCGGTCGTTACCTGGAATACTTTGCATGGTTTTCCTTATCATGCGTTGACGGTCACTGGTTATGATAGCCAATACGTTTATTACAACGATTGCTGGACTAATCAGACCACTCAAATGGGAATAGATCAATTTATTAGTAATTGGAATACTCAAAATAGACGTGCCATTAGTTATTAAAAAATAGGGGAAATTATGAAAACTAAATACAGATATATCATCTTGAGCAATTTTATCTTGGCTGGTCTTTCAGTCGGTATGATGCAAAATAATGCCAAAGCTGATACGACACAGGCTGATCAAAGTGATCAAACTGCCCAAGTTCAAGCTACACAAGTCGCTACTCAACAAGCTACAACTGATGCAGATATTTCTGCTCAAAATACTGCCACAACACAGGCGGCATCGGAAACTGAAGATCAGTGGAATCCGGTCCAGGTCAATGATCCTGAAACAACGACTCCTGATACTTCAACTGGTTCAACGGGGACAACTGGTTCAGATGTTCAAGTCAGTCAAGGTGAAGAGACACCGATCACTAATGGTTTAGTGACAGTTGGTGATTCATTGGCACCATTATACGATCATAATGGGACACAATTAACAGTTAGCTTGCAGGCTAACACTGGTTGGTATACTGACCGCCAATTGGCTGGTCAAGCTGGTGAAAGTTATTATCGTGTAAGTACTGATGCTTATGTAAGTAGTAGTTATGCTACTTTATCTTATGGACATGATGAAAATGGGACTGTCCGTGTTAAAGGTTGGGGTGCTAAGACTTATACACGTTCAAATGGAGGCTTTGCTGATTCTGGTGCAGCTAATTTAGGAGCTAACACTTCTTGGCAATATAGCAAGACTGACAGTGAGACAGGTTTGAATTACTGGCAAGTGGGTAATAATCTTTGGATCAATTCAAACGATGCTACTACTGCGCCAGCTTATTCAAATCCAGCTGGATATCTTCAAATTTCAAATACCCAAATCCAGCCAGATACTTCTTTAGCCTCACCAGGTTATAATCTTTATAATGGTGTTGAAGGTATCAAAGTTTACTTAGTTAGACAATATTTCGGTTTTTCAAATAGCCACACTATTTATGATGGTAATGTAGCTAATGCAGTTAGAAACTTCCAATCACGTAATGGCTTAAATCCTACTGGTATCACTGATCAAGCAACCTGGGAAGCCATGGGCTTTTCTTCAGCTGATTGGACAGGTATCGATTCTTACGTTGCTCCTTTAAGAACTAATGAGAACAGCACTCGCTCAGATCACGTTGAAGCAATGATCGCTCAAGCCATGGAATACCGTGGTCAACCTTGGGTCTCAGGTGCTGCAAGTTCACCGGCTTATGGACTGGATTGTTCAGGATTAGTGACTCAAGCAATGTACGCTTCCGGCGTTTCCCCATTGCCAGTTTCAGCTATTCAACATGCCCAACCAGGACATGAATGGAATAGTCGTGATATGTGGGCTGACTGGAGAATGCCTCATGTCTCATCTGCTGACAGACAACGCGGGTACTTGGTTTTCTTCACTGACCCATCTACAGGAATCATTTGGCATGTTGGTATTTTATTAGATGCCAATACGATGATTGATTCTTGGCCAGGAGTAGTTGGCGTTTCGTCAATCTATGCTGGTAAAGGTAATATTGCTGGTTTTGCTAGAGTATTCGCATAAATTGTAATCAAATAAGGTATCAATTCATTAAATGAATTGATACCTTATTTAGTGTGCTCTTAAATTTTCGTAGGTAAAACGAGTTGATAATCCTTAAAGAAATCACTCTTCAGTTTTCCAAATTCATCCAATAAAGCATGGAACTCACTAGCTTCATCAGGTGTGAAATGAAAGTCGCTCTCGACAGAGTTCTTAAGTTTCATATAGGTAGGTTTTTGCTCAAAAGCATTCATCTGTTGAAACAGTCGCATCGTATAGTGATCAGCAACGAAGGTCGAACGCTTGAAATAATAAAGCAGTAAAACGTCAGCCGTCTCATTGCCGATACCTTTGAGTGTTAACAATTGTTTACGCAATTTTGGTGTCGCAAGTGTTGCCCAATCTGCAAAATCATTTTTATATGCGCTCAAAAGAGAATGAAGATAGATTGCCTTATTATTGAAGAAATCACTAGGTTGAATCAATTCCTTCAATTCATCCGGTGACAATGATAGCAAGGCATTTAAGTCAAAATGAGTCCGTTTTTCTAAGTTGGCCAATGACTTATCAACATTTTTCCAATTAGTATTTTGGATCAAGACCATCCCAGTCAACATTTCCTCAGTACTATTGGCTGGCCACCAGTTTTGACGACCAAGAGCATTTTGCAGGATTTCGAATAATTTGCGAACATCGATTTGTTTAGCCAAATTAATATCTCCTCTAAAAGTGATGAAAAAACACTTCTTATTTTAGGAAATATTCTAATAAAATGCCAATAAAATATTTTTTCTACTATTATATATAAATAAACCGTGGCTTAAACAAGCATCCGATATAACTGCGGATTATTTTGTAAATTAGTATATTGAGGGTCGAACTTAGTCAAGCGCTGTAAAAATGGATCCAGATTTTCAACTTTACCCAAACGGACTCCAATCAGAACGGGACCATTACTACTGTTGACCTTTTTGGTGTATTCAAATTTAGTGATATCATCATCAGGATTCAAAACGACATTGACGAATTCACGCAAGGTTCCCGCTCTTTGAGCAAAACTGACCAAGAAATAATGTTGTAATCCTTGATATACCAAGGACTTTTCTTCCATTTCCTGCATTCGATTGATGTCATTGTTGCCACCAGAGACGACGCAAACGACTGTTTTTCCAGGAAGCTGATCTTTATAGACCTCCAAAGCAGCAATACTCAAGGCTCCAGCTGGTTCTGCGACCAAAGCTAGTTTGCTATAAACTTCTAGGATAGTCTGGCTATCCAATCCTTCAGGAACAGATACCAAACGATCAACGTATTTTTGACAAGTATTGTAAGTCAATTGACCAACTTTTCTGACCGCAGCACCATCGACAAAAGTGTCGACCGATTCCAATCTGACCGGTCCACCGACCGCAAAAGCCTGTGCCATCGACATTGCCCCTTGAGGTTCCACTCCGACGACAGTCGTTTCAGGACTGACTGCTTTGGTATGAGTACTGACGCCACTGATCAAGCCACCACCACCGATTGCTGCAAATAAGTAATCGACCGACAAATCCTTCTCATTGGCGTCGTCAAAAATTTCAACAGCTAGGGAACCTTGGCCGGCCATAGTATTCAAATTGTCGAAAGGGGCAATGAAAGTTTGCGAATGTTCACTACAAAATTGTTTAGCAGCGGCATCGGCTTCGTCAAAAGTATCGCCAATTAATTCGATGGTGGTATTTTGACCGCCAAAAAATTTTACTTGATCGATCTTTTGCTGAGGTGTGGTCGTTGGCATGAAGATAGTAGCTGGGATGTCCATCTGATGACTGGTCCAAGCAACACCCTGAGCGTGATTTCCAGCACTAGCGCAGACTACACCACGTTTTCGCTCGGCAACGGGAGTTTTTGAAATGGCATAATAAGCTCCACGGATTTTGAATGAACGGACTTGTTGAAGATCTTCTCGTTTCAAATAGACGTTACAGTGATATTTTTGCGATAAATATTCGCAATGTTGCAAAGGGGTATGTTCCACCACTGGTTTCAAGACTTGATAAGCATCTTTTACTTGTTGATCAGTTAATACGGTTCTCGTTTTAGTAGTCATGATAAATATTCTCCTCGAAATTTGTATTTTAAAATTAAAAAAAGGGTTACCCGCTAAGCAGGTAACCCTTTTTCGTGGTCCATCTTACGATCAACCGATGAATAACTTTAAGATCATGTTTCGGCTAATACTACCCGCCGATTGGACCAAGCCCTGGTAAACATGATAAGTATCCAAAATGAATTTGGGATTAAACTGTCTAGCGCTGTAATAAGAAATTTTGGCGTTGTCGATAATAAGACTAATCACGGCCGTGTTTTGGACGGCCTTAATAATGACCAAGTCGTCATCAGTAATATTACTGATAATAATGTGGTCTATACCATTGTCTTTAGCAATCCCGATTCTTGTTTCTAGTTCATTCAGGCCATACTTAACAAAGCCTTCCAATTTGACGATCAGTTCCAATTCGTCAGTTGGGAAAGCTTTGCTGATGTTTAGTAAAACTTGGTTCAAAAGAGTTGTATTAGTAATTCCAGCATCACTTACGACTACAGCAGTGCAACCTGAATTTTTCAAGGCAGTCAATTGGCAAGAAAAATCTGCAGTTTCGTCAAGGCAGAGATCAGCAATAACATTCATGCTCGTTGAGGCAGACAAAGTTTGGACGTAGTGTAAGTACAATGATGCACTGAGCAAAGCTGTATCACGAGTTCCCAAAAGTTGTGTACTCAAAAGGCGATTGTCTAAATAGACAGAATCAAAGCCTTCACTGGCTAAATGCTTAAGCATTAAAGCATTTGATGCTGCTGGTACCAAGCGTGCTGACATAATATACATCCCTTTCTTAAACAAAAAAACTCTTTGGTGATTGGCCAGAGGGTATGACAAGTACTGCGATGGAGTTCAAGTGAACCCTAATCCAGAGTTGACTTGTTCTAATTTGTTTTTAATTTACTTTAAATTAACACTTTCAGGAATCTTGTCAGCCTTAAATATTAATTTTATTTTTAAAAAATAAATTTTTATATATTTTGCTTGATTAAAACTACCTATATAGCGACAGAAAAAAGTGATGAATTATTTCACATTTGCTCAAAAAATCTTCTTGACAGATTTTTGGAAGGCGTATAAGTTAATGGACATCAGCAATACAGGCTGTCTATTAAACAATTGTATCCGTCATTTAGATATTTGAAATGATGTATTTAAAGTCAGAAATGATTTAAAAAAAGCAATATTGTTTAATACTGAACAATGATTTAACAACCATTGGCTTGCTGAAATTACAGAGATTAATTTGATTGACTAGTACCCCCCGAGATTAAAACTTTCTAATTTTATATCCGGGTGATTCTAATTTAGTCATCGATTAAGAAAGGGGGATCTATCGATGTTAGCAAAACAGTCGGAAACTGAACCAAATCCAATTAGCGGAGCTGAATCTTTGATTAAGTCGTTACTTGATCATCAGGTCGACTTACTTTTTGGATATCCAGGTGGAGCTGTTTTACCAATTTACGACACGCTACTTACTTCATCGTTTCAAAATATTTTGACACGGCATGAACAAGGCGCAGCTCACGCTGCTGAAGGTTATGCCAAAGTCACAGGGAGGACAGGTGTCATTTTGGTCACAAGTGGACCTGGAGCATCTAATGCTATTACTGGTATCGCTGACGCAATGATGGATTCGACTCCTCTAGTAGTTTTGACTGGCCAAGTTGGAACTAGTGCGATTGGCACCCAAGCTTTTCAAGAATTAGATATCGTTAGCATGACAAAGGCTGTCACGAAAGCTAATTTCCAGATTAAGCGTAATGAAGAAGTGGCAGATACATTGGATCAGGCTTTTACAATCGCACAAACAGGTCGTAAAGGACCAGTTTTAGTCGATTTACCCAAAGATATCATGGCATCTGTGATCGATAATAATCGACAAGTTGTACTCAGAAGACCAGCTGACAAGAGTTTGTCAGCAGTACAACAAAAACAGTTGGATGTGATTCTGGAAAGATTGAGTAAAGCAAAAAGACCATTGTTGTTGCTCGGTGCAGGCGTTAGCTCCGCTAATGCAGGTGATCTGGCTCAACAATTTGCTCATCAGTGGAACTTGCCAACAGTTTCGACTTTATTAGGCTTAGGGATCTTGAAAAGTGAGGATCCTTTGTTTTTAGGAATGGGCGGTATGCACGGTTCATATGCTGCCAACATTGCCTTTCAGGAATGCGATTTCTTGTTGAATGTCGGGTCAAGATTTGATGATCGACTAGTACCTAATGCCAAGAAATTTGCCCCAAAGGCAGAAATTGCTCATATCGATATTGATCCTGATGAGATTGGCCATATTGTCAGAACACAATATTCAGTTGTGGCTGATGCCAAAAAAGCCTTGGAATATTTGACTACCAAAAAAGTCTCAGGTCATATTTCTTCGAATTGGCTGGAAAGGATTCAAGCTAATAAGACTGAACACGCATTTTCTTATCAAAAATCAGCAACAGATTTAAAACCACAAGAGGTTATCCAGGCAGTCGGGGAAGTCACAAAGGGCGAAGCCGTGATCGTAACGGATGTTGGTCAACACCAAATGTGGGTCGCACAATATTACCCATTTCAATATCCTCGTCAATTGATTACATCGGGTGGTCTGGGAACGATGGGGTTCGGCTTACCAGCAGCCATTGGTGCCAAATATGCCACCCCGGAAAAAGAAGTTGTCTTGTTTGTTGGTGATGGTGGTATTCAAATGACTAGTGAAGAATTAGAAGTAATGGCGGCGGAAAACCTTGATATCAAAGTCATCTTGTTGAACAACAAAACTTTGGGCATGGTGCGGCAATGGCAAGATGAGTTTTATGACAAGCGACGCGCCCAGACCGTTTTTGATCATCAACCAAATTTTGAAAAGCTCGCTCAAGCCTATAACGTGGCATATTACCAACTGAAAAAAACTGACGATTTAAAAGATAAACTAACAAAAATTTTTCAAAAAAAGGGTCCAGCATTGATCGATGTGACTATTCCAAGTTTTGAACAAGTCTATCCGATGATTGCCCCGGGTTCAGCTAACGACGAAATGTTAGGTATAAATAAACAGTAAAAAAATAAACTAAAAAATGGAGAATGATTATGAAAGTAGAGATGTTATACGACAAAGATGTTACAACTAATTATTTACAAGGAAAGACACTAGCTTTTGTTGGCTATGGATCGCAGGGCCATGCTCAAGCTAATAATTTACGCGACTCTGGGTATGACGTTGTAGTTGGCGTTCGTCCTGGGAAATCTTTTGAGGCTGCTAAAACTGATGGATTCCGCGTTATGTCGGTTGCTGAAGCAGCTCAACAGGCAGATTGGGTGCAAATGTTGACACCTGATGAAGTCATGTCAGATGTTTATAAAAATGAAGTCGAACCATATTTGAAGCCAGGGGATGTTTTAGGATTCTCTCATGGTTTCAATGTCCACTATAAGGAGATCGTGCCACCAGATTTCGTTGATGTCGTTATGATGGCGCCTAAAGGTCCAGGTAACTTGTGTCGTAGAACATATAAAGAAGGCTTTGGTGTTCCAGCATTGTATGGATATTTCCAAGACTATTCTGGACATGCAGAAGACTTATCGAAAGAGTTTGCCAAAGGCAATGGTGCAGCCCGTGCTGGTTTGTTGAAGACTAGCTTCAAAGAAGAGACTGAAGAGGATCTTTTCGGTGAACAAAATGTTCTGATGGGTGGCGTTACAGCTTTGATCGAAACTGGCTTTGAAGTCTTGACTGAAGCTGGCTATTCTCCACAATTAGCTTATTTTGAAGTTGAACATGAGATGAAACTGATCTGTGATTTAATCTACGAAGGTGGTTTCAACAAGATGTACGCTGATTGCTCCAACACCTCTGAATACGGCTCATATGTAGTTGGACCTAAGGTCGTTGGTGCCGAGTCGAAACAAGCGATGAAAGATGCTTTGGAAAATATTCAAAATGGTAAATTCGCCAAAGAATTCATGGATGATTATCGAAATGGATTCAAGAATCTTTATAAGATGCGTGAACGTTCAGCTAATTCACTACTTTCAGAAGTTGGTGAACAATTACGAGAAAGAATGCCTTTTGTTAAGGAAGCTGATAAATACAGCACGCCACAAAGTGCATAATTTTTGAGTAAAAATAATCGTTAAATTGAATAGGCCTATCGAAAAAATGATATTTTGCTTGGGCCTTTTCTTTAACGATTTGGAAGGGATAGTTCATGTCAAAAATTTTAGAATTTAAAAATGTTTCAGTGCGACGTGGTCATAAACAGATATTGAAAGATATTTCTTGGCGTGTCGACAGTGATCAAAATTGGGCTATCTTGGGTTTAAATGGTGCTGGTAAAACAACGCTATTAAAGATGATCCACGGTGATCTTTGGCCAACGTCTGGATCATTGGAAGTTTTAGGCGGGATCTTTGGTCAGACTAACATCCCTGAACTGAAAACTAAGATCGGCTGGGTCAGCAATGCTTTACAAGACGAACTTCATCAGGTAGATGTCGTTGACGAAATAGTACTTTCCGGAAAGTTTGCCAGCATTGGGATTTATCAAGAATATCTTGAAACAGATCTACAAAATGCCCGACAATTATTGGTCGATCTTGGGGGAGAGAATTTACTGGGGAAGCCGTATGCTGTGTTGTCTCAGGGGGAACGTCAGTTAGTATTGATAGCTCGAGCATTGATGGCAAAGCCTGAATTATTGATTTTAGATGAACCTTGTAATGGCTTGGATCTGTTTGCTAGAGAAGAATTATTGAAAAGAGTTGCACAAATAGCCAAACAGCCTCGTAGTCCAGCTTTATTATTAGTGTCCCATTATACCGAAGAGATACTGCCCTTATTTGAACATGTTTTACTATTACGGGCTGGACAGGTCGTCGATCAGGGTCAGCGTCAAAAATTATTATCGGCTGAGAATTTGAATGCTTTTTATCAAAAACCAATATCGATCCAAAAAATCGATTCAGAAAGAGTCGCGGTCTACCCGCAGACAGGATTGAAATAAAGGAAAGAGGGAATAAAGATGAGTGACACGTTAAATTTCAGCGTCAGTGGCAAAGATATGCAAAAAAGAAGTGATGAGATCAAGGTTGGTGTTGATCGAGCACCTGGACGAAGCTTGCTTTATGCAACTGGACAAGTTAAGGATCCTGATGATATGAAGAAGCCATTTATTGCTATTTGTAATTCATATATCGAGATCGTTCCTGGACATGTCCACTTACGTGAATTAGCGGAAGTGGCTAAAGAAGAAATTAGAAAAATGGGTGGGATCCCCTTTGAATTCAATACTATTGGTGTTGATGATGGAATCGCCATGGGACATATCGGGATGCGTTATTCCTTACCAAGTCGTGAGATTATCGCTGACTCTGCTGAAACTGTCATTAATGCTCATTGGTTCGATGGTGTCTTATACATGCCTAATTGTGACAAGATCACGCCTGGTATGTTGATGGCATCGGTCAGAACTAATGTCCCTTGTGCCTTTGTTTCAGGTGGTCCGATGAAAGCTGGAGTCGATCCTAACGGGAAAGCTGCTACTTTATCGAGCGTTTTTGAGGCTGTTGGAGCTTTTAAAGACGGCAAAATGAACAAAGATGATTTTATGGAACTGGAAAGGAATGCTTGTCCAAGCTGTGGGTCTTGTTCAGGGATGTATACAGCTAATTCGATGAATTCATTGATGGAAGCTTTTGGTTTAGCCTTACCATACAACGGGACAGCACTTGCTGTTTCTGATGAACGTCGAGAATTAGTCAGAAAAGCTGCTCGTCGAGTTATGGAAAATGTTAAGAATAATTTGAAACCACGCGACATCATGACTAAAGAAGCTTTTGATGATACCTTTGCACTTGATATGGCCATGGGTGGTTCAACCAATACAGTTTTACATGGCTTGGCAATTGCTCACGAAGCAGGGGTCGATTACAGCGAAGAGGAGATCAATAAGATTGCTAAAAAGACACCCCATTTGGCTAAAATTGCTCCTTCATCTTCCTGGACGATGCAAGATGTTCACGAGGCTGGTGGTATTCCAGCTCTGATGAATGAGTTGATCGAAAAAGGAGTTTTACATCCTGATCGGATGACCGTTACAGGTAAAACAATCCGTGAAAACGTTGCTGGAAAAAATACTTTGAATCCTGAAGTAATCCGTCCATTGGATAATCCTTATTCAGAAGAAGGTGGCCTTTCGATTTTGTATGGCAATGTCGCTAAGCAAGGTTCAGTTATCAAAGTGGCTGGAGTTGATCCAGATATCCATAAATTCACTGGTACAGCAATCTGTTTTGATTCACACGATGATGCGGTTGAAGGGATCGACAATGGGACCGTTAAAGCGGGCAATGTCGTAGTCATTCGTTATGAAGGACCAAAGGGAGGTCCTGGGATGCCAGAAATATTGAATCCAACTTCAGATATCATCGGTCGCGGTCTTGGTAGAACTGTTGCTTTGATCACTGACGGCAGATTTTCCGGTGCGACTCACGGTATCTGCGTTGGTCACGTTTCACCGGAAGCCGCCTCTGGTGGTGAGATCGGTTTGATTCACGACGGTGATGAGATCACTATCGATCTGACCAATCGCACACTTGATGTCAATGTTTCAGAAGCAGAATTTGATGCCCGCCGTGGTGAATTGAAACCGTTTCAACCAAAAGTTAGATTTGGTTATTTAGCTAGATATCAATACTTAGTTACGTCAGCTAATACTGGTGGAGTCATGCTAGGAGCGGATCAACTTTTTGGAAAAGTGGATGCAACTAAAGCCGAAAGCGGAAAGCAGTGATAAATATGGTAGATGAAATGAAAAAAACTGAATCAACTGATGAATTGGAAAGTTTACAGGACCGGATCCTAGGACAGTTGTCTAAAGTGATCGATCCTGAATTACGAGTCGATCTAGTTAATTTAGGATTGATCTATGGAGTTAGTTTGGAAGATAAAATCTGCACTGTAAAAATGACTTTAACAACGATGGGCTGTCCAATTTCACAAATGCTGGAACAATTGATTCAATCAGCTTTAGAACAGTTGCCAGAGATTGACCAAGTGAAAATCAATTTAGTTTGGTATCCAGCTTGGTCGCCAGAAAAAATGAGTCGTACCGCACGGATGGCTCTGGGATTTTATCGATAAGTCGGAAATAAAAGGGGATAGATTAAATTGGAGAGAGCAGAAGCACTTGGAAAATGGGTTGGTAGATGGTTTACAGTTTTAGTAGTCATCTGGGCAGTTTTTAATTATTTATTGCCACAAACGAGTCAGTGGGTAATTCCCAATACGTCATATTTATTAGGGATCATTTTATTCGGAATGGGACTAACTTTACGGGGAGAAGATTTTGTCTGTATTGCCAAACGACCTTTGCCAGTTATTTTGGGGACCGTGGCACACTATGTCATCATGCCGACGATTGCCTGGTTGTTATGTCAAATATTCCATTTAACCGGTGCAACTGCTGTTGGTGTCATATTAGTTGGTTCATGTCCTAGTGGAACTTCGTCAAGTGTTATGGCATATCTAGCAGGTGGGGATGTTGCTTTGGATGTATCAATTGAAACTTTGTCGACAATTTTAGCACCACTGGCTTTACCAGGATTGTTAATGTTTTACGCCGGACAGTATGTCACTATCCCAACGACTTCATTATTTTTAAGTACTATCAGGATCGTGTTGATTCCGATTATCTTAGGTGTAGTTATCCATACGATTTTCAAAAAACATATTGATTACATTACGCGAGCTTTACCGTTGATTTCTCAAACTGCTATTTTACTGATCATCGGAGCAGTTATTTCCGCCAATCATGCAGAATTATTTACGGCTACGACTGCTTTAGTTATCCCGGTAGTTGTTCTTCATAATTTATCAGGATATGGTATAGGATTTTTATTCTCAATTTTGATCAGACTAAAAGATCCTCAACGAAAAGCAATTACTTTTGAAGTCGGAATGCAAGACTCAAGTTTAGGAGCTACTTTAGCAATGATGTTCTTCTCACCTGCAGCTGCAATCCCATCGACGATTTTTAGTGTCTGGCACAATATTTCAGGTTCGGTCTTATCTTCATATTGGAGATCGCATACTGAACGTAAAATGGCCGCTGCTGGAACAGTTGCTGGATAAAAATTTTAATGTAAAGCTAAATGAAAAAATCCAAGTGTTATTAAAATATCTGGATTTTTTAGTTTTAATTATTTGAAAATTTTGATTTTGGTCAATTAACTAAACGAAATTTTTAACGATTGAGTTAACTCTAAAATTGTTGGAAAGATTTTCGTTTATCGTACATATGTTTGCCTTTTTGTGGTACGATAGCTCTTGTCAAAAAGTTGTGGGCGGGGGAAAATATGCAAATCGTTTTATTCTTGATCGGTTCAGTATTCGCACTATTGCTTGAAAAATATATTTTTGCTAATAATAAACATGCTTGGGTTGGTGCCATTATACCGCTGATGTCAGTCTTTTTAGTGGTCTGGTTGCTTGTCAGTGCTAGGATGACTTGGGGAATCACTGATCTCATCATCGGCGCCTTGTTCGTTTTCTTCAATTTCATTTTTTGGAGTCAGGGATTAGGCTTATATCATCGACGTCAACAGATGAAAAGAACAGGCAAAGCATAATTATATACGTTAGGATCAAAGGAAAACTTTGATCCTTTTTTGTTCCTTTGTGAGTAGGATCTGCAAAATATTATTGAGTTTAAAATTATCATAATGATTTATTAATTTAGTCATTTGTTAACAAGAGAAATATTTAAATTCGAAAAATCGTCCTCTTTTTCTGGTGTTAGTATTCTTGCGGACTTAGGAAACGGAGGCACGGAAAAATGAGTAAAGAAGATCAACCACGTAAACGTAAATTGATCGAATATGCCAATGGTCCTTCACTAGAAGAAATTAACAGTACGGTCAAAGTTCCTAAAAATAAGAGCTTTCTCCACACATTATTTATTTATTCTGGTCCCGGTGCATTAGTTGCTGTCGGTTATATGGATCCAGGTAATTGGTCAACGTCTATCACTGGTGGACAAAATTTTGAGTATTTATTGATGTCTGTGATTCTTCTTTCTAGTTTAGTTGCTATGTTATTGCAATATATGGCTGCTAAACTAGGAATTGTAACCCAGATGGATCTAGCTCAAGCCATTAGAGCTAGAACAGGAAAAGCTTTAGGAATAGTTTTATGGATCATGACAGAATTCGCCATTATGGCGACAGATATCGCCGAGGTCATCGGTGCCGCCATCGCGCTCTACTTACTATTCCATATCCCTTTGATCATTGCAGTATTCATTACTGTATTTGATGTTTTGCTATTATTACTTTTGACTAAGATCGGCTTTAGAAAAATTGAAGCTATTGTTGTTTGTTTGATCTTGGTCATTATTGTGGTCTTTAGTTATCAAGTTGCTTTGTCAGATCCTAACTGGGCTGGCGTTATGAAAGGCTTGATCCCAGTTAAAGAGACCTTCTCACAAAGCCCAACAGTCGCTGGTATGACACCATTGAGTGGTGCTTTGGGTATCATTGGTGCCACAGTTATGCCTCACAATTTGTATTTGCACTCAGCAATTTCTCAAACCAGAAAAATCGATCACAAAGATCCTGAACAAGTTGCTATGTCAGTTAAATTTACTGCTTGGGATTCCAATATCCAATTGACATTTGCTTTCTTCGTCAATGCTTTGCTACTGATCATGGGTGTTGCTGTCTTCAAGAGTGGTGCCGTCAAAGACCCATCATTCTTTGGCTTGTTCCAAGCTTTGTCAGATACTAAAACGATGAGCAATGGTGTTTTAGCAAGCGTTGCCCGGACAGGTATCCTTTCAACCTTGTTTGCTGTAGCATTGTTAGCATCAGGTCAAAATTCAACTATTACTGGAACTTTGACTGGACAAGTCATTATGGAAGGTTTCGTTCATATGAGAATGCCATTATGGCTCCGTCGATTAGTAACACGTTTGATCTCAGTTATTCCAGTTTTGATCTGCGTTTAAATGACAAGCGGAAAGAGCGCCATTGATGAGCACGTTGCCTTAAATGACCTGATGAATAATTCTCAGGTATTCTTAGCCTTTGCTTTGCCATTCTCAATGCTGCCACTATTGTTGATGACAGATAGCAAAGCCGAAATGGGCCAAAGATTTAAAAATTCATTCTTGATCAAACTGTTTGGTTGGGTGTCAGTCATTGCTTTGACCTATCTGAATATGATGGGCTTGCCTGATCAAATCGAAGGTTTCTTTGGCGATAACCCAAGTGAAGCCCAGACAGTTTTAGCCGACAATATCGCCTATGTTTTGATCGTCTTAGTCATTGCTTTATTAGTTTGGACTATCGTCGAAATGTATCGCGGCAATAAACGAGTTGCTAAAATTGAATCTGAAAGAAAGTCGCAAATCGACGAGAGTGAAAAATAATGACAAAAAAATATCGAAAAATTCTTGTGGCAGTAGATAATTCCGATGATGCTCAATTGGCCTTCGAATATGCAATTTATCGTTCTAAATTAGCTGATTGTGCACTGACTATTGCTACCATCATGGAAGACAATGATTTTAACTCTTTTGAAGTTTTATCCAAAGATTATATGGAAGATAAACGACATGCCTTAGAAGCTGATCTTTTAAAATTTAAAAAAGTGGCTGAAGAAAGTGGCGTTCGTCAAGTCGATACTTTTTTGACTGAAGATGATCAAGAAGCTGGAGAAACGATTGTCAAGAAACTTATCCCTGATCTTAAACCAGATCTATTAGTCATTGGTTCACGTTCAAAAAAGGGTGTCGGTAAATATTTTGGTAGCCAAGCTAGTTATATGGTCCGACATGCGCCTATCTCAGTAGTTGTTGTCAGATAAATAATAAATAAAGCCAACTCGTAAGAGTTGGCTTTTTGATTGCTATAGAATTGGTGATAATAGACGTGAGAAACGTTGCTTAAAATGCATCCACCAACCTTGACTGTCGATAACTTCTTGAGTGATCAAAGTTGATTGATCTATATCTCTTTCAAATGAGCGTTTGATCCGATTAGCTATTTGTGAGTCATAAATGAAAGCATTGGCTTCAAAATTCAAAGAATAGCTACGGAAATCATGATTCATTGAACCGACTGAACAAATCTTGTCATCGATGATCGATGTTTTGGCATGCATGAAGCCATTTTCGTAACTGTAAATCTTGATGCCAAAGTTAGTCAGCAGATTTGAATAGTACTGAGTAGCCCGGTAAATAAAGGGATGATCAGGCATGCATGGGACCATGATCCTGACGTCGACACCAGACCGTGAAGCAATCGTTAAGGCTGTAAACATAGGATCATCGGGGATCAAATAAGGTGTCTGGATCCAGACGCTCTTTTTGGCATTGATGATCATATCGATGAAACCGTCTTTTAAAATCTCTTGGCGTGAATCGGGGCCATCGGTCACGATTTGGATTGGTAAATTGGTATTAACATTGAAACGGTCAGCAGGGAAATACTTTTCCATAAAGACCAATGGCTTGGTTTTACGATCCACTGAGGCATTCCAATCTTGGAAGAATCTTTCCTGCATCAACAGCGCAGCAGTACCTTTGATCCGAATGTGTTCATCACGCCAATAACCAAATTTTTTTGATTTACCAACGTATTGATCACCAACATTGAATCCACCGATCCAACCGGCGCTACCATCGATGATGACTAATTTTCTATGCAAATGGTAGTTTAAACGAGTTTTATAAATAACGTTTTTTGAAGTGATGAAAGGTAAGACTTGGCCACCTGCTACTTCAAATTCTTTGAACCAACGTTTATTAGTACCGCCTGAACCCCAAGGATCATATAAGATTCTAACCTCTAATCCTTGTTTAGCTTTTTCAGTCAAGATATCCAAAAATTCTTGACCGATCTCACTTTTGATGAACGCATAATATTCGACATGGACGGTTTCTTTAGCTCGTTTCACATCGTCAAACAAACGTTCAAATTTCTTTTCCCCATCGTCAAAAAGTTCAATTTCGTTGTGACGAGTCAAAGGTGTCTCTTCAGTTCGGTTGAAGAAACTGATCACGTGACGAGCATAATAGGTCTCATCGTATCTTGAACTACGTCGTCCTCGAAATCTTTCCTGCTCAGCAATTTTCTTCAATTGGTTGAGTCCAATGTGTTCCTGATTGCTAATATTAAAGATCTTTTCTTGGGCGATCCCTCGGCCGAAGAAAGCGTAAATCAAGAATCCTAAAATTGGTAATAGTAATAAGACTAGTATCCAAGCCCAAGTTGTAACGATATTTCTTGGTCTATGAAAAACCGTTATCAGAGCGGAAATTGTATTTAATAGTAGAATTACGATTACTGCCCAAAATATCCAGTGATCTAATATCATAATAATCTCCCCAAAAATCAATTCGATAATATAAAAAAAGTGTACGTCAAATCATTTATAAAATCTATTTTTACAAATAAAATAATCGTACACTTTTTTTTATTAGGCTGTAATAGTTATCGCATTTTTAATTTCTTGGGCGTAATTTGCTAATTTGGACTGTAGTTCAGTTGAGTCTGCTGTTTCGTCGACCATTTTAACGACAGCACTACCAATAATGATCCCATCAGATATCTCGGATAACTTAGCGGCTTGTTCAGGGGAGTGGATACCAAAACCGATTGCTACCGGAACCTGGGTCACTTGTTTGATTCGTTCGATAGTTTTAGTCAATTGCTCAGAAAAACTATTTCTGACTCCAGTGACACCAAGAGAAGAAACCATGTAAATAAAGCCACTAGCACTAGCTGCAATTTCTTCAATTCGATCACCAGAAGCAGGCGAGATCAATGGGATCAAATCGATTTGATATTGGTCAGCGATGGGACGTAATTCTCCTTGTTCTTCCATTGGTAAATCAGGAATGACTAATCCTGAAATATTTAAATCTTGGCATCTCTGACAAAATTTTTCGTAGCCGTATTTGAAGACGATATTCAAATAAGTTAAAAAGACGATTGGTACGTCAGTCTTTTGACGGACATTTTCGACGATTTCGAAGACTACGTCAGTATTGACGCCTGCATCGAAGGCTCGTAAGTCGGCAGCTTGAATGACTGGACCGTCAGCTACTGGGTCAGAAAAGGGGATACCTAGTTCCACGATATCAGCGCCGTTTTCGGCTAAGGTCACTACATTGTCGATAGTTGTCTGAGCATTCGGATCATCGGCGACTAAAAAGGGAATGAAAGCTTTTTTATTTTGAAAAATCTCAGTTAATTTACTCATCAATATCTACTCCTCTATATTTAGCAATTGAGGCCACGTCTTTGTCACCACGGCCTGATAAGGTACAAATGATAACTTGGTCTTTACTCATCTTAGGTGCGATTTTTTCCACGTAAGCGACCGCATGACAGCTTTCGATGGCTGCAACGATACCTTCAGTTTTAGCAATGTACTCAAAAGCTTGTACTGCTTCTTCATCGGTTACACCGACATATTGAGCTCGCTTCAATTCAGCTAATTGGGCGTGTTCAGGACCAACACCTGGATAATCAAGTCCAGCAGAGATCGAATAAACTTTATCGATCTGACCATCGTTATTTTGTAAGAAGAGTGACTTCATACCATGGAAAATCCCAACTGAACCCCGTTCGATTGTAGCTGCCGTTTGGTCAGTATTGACTCCTTTACCAGCAGCCTCGCAACCAATCAGCTTGACGTCTGGATCATTGATATATTCAGCAAAACTACCGATAGCATTGCTACCGCCACCAACACAGGCAACGACCATATCAGGGAGTTTGCCCTCAGCCTCTAAGATCTGTTGTTTGGATTCCTTACTGATGACACTTTGAAAATCGTGGACCATTTTTGGGAACGGATAAGGACCGACCGCAGAACCCATCACATAAAAAGTGTCGTCGATCCGTGAAGTCCACTCCTGCAAAGCAGCGTTAACAGCGTCCTTGAGCACCATCGAACCAGTCGTCACCGGATGCACCTTCGCACCCAATAATTCCATCCGGTAGACATTCAACTTTTGACGTTCTGTATCCACCTTGCCCATGAAAATCTCACAGTCCATCTTGAACAAAGCAGCAATCGTAGCGGTGGCGACACCGTGTTGACCAGCTCCAGTTTCCGCAATCAGACGAGTTTTACCCATCCGCTTGGCTAAGAGCGCTTGTCCGATAACATTATTGATCTTGTGGGCGCCCGTATGATTGAGATCTTCACGTTTCAAATAAATTTTGGCACCGCCTAAGTCTTCGGTCATTTGTTTTGCGTAATATAACAATGAAGGACGATTAGCATAGTTGTTTAACAAATCATCTAACTCCTTCACAAAATCTGGATCATTGCGATATTTGTCATAGGCGTCAGCCACACGCTGTAATTCAGCCATCAACGTTTCAGGGATGTATTGACCACCAAATTGGCCATAATGGCGAGTATCTGTTTTAGCTTGCATTTCTTTCATGGTAATTCTCCTTTTGATAATTTGATTTTTAAATTGAATGAACTAAATTGACTATTTGAGAAATTTTCTGTGGATCTTTTTTGCCATCTGTTTCAACGCCACGCGAGAGGTCAACGATAGTTGGCTTAACTTGTTTTATGGCGATTTGAACGTTTCTGCTATCGATAGAACTGGCGATGATCAATGGTTTGTTGGTTTTGACGGTGATTTTTTGCCAATCAATTAATTTTCCGTTGCCTGCGCCGCTGTCGATCATGATGAAGTCAGCTGAAGTTTTACGGATAGTATTTGGTTTAAAAACTTTGATGACCGGGACGTGTTTGGCATGTAAGGCTTTGATGGCCCCTTCTGATTCATTTCCGTGAAGCTGGATCAAAGAGATTGCTCCACTATCGAAAGCTTGAAGCATTTCTTCAAGAGGTGCGTCCATAAAGACGCCAACACTTGGAATATGACTATCCAAATGCTGCCTTAGCTTCAAAGCCTGTTTCAAAGAGAGCTGATGACGTCCTGGGGCAAAGATGAACCCTGCATAATCAGCTTGAGCTTGATTGACCGCTTGGACATCTTCGACTTTCATCAGTCCGCAAATTTTTATTTTTGTCATGATCACACGACCTTAAATTGTTTGATAAGTTCAGTTTTATCAGTTGATCTCATCAATGTTTCACCAATCAAAACGCCATTTATCCCAGCATCTTTCAGCTTTTTGGCGTCGGCAGTTGTTTTAATGCCGCTTTCGGCTATCATCGGGATATCTTGAGGGATCAAGTTTCTCAGTCGTAAACTGTTGTTCAAATCAACGCTGAAGTCATTTAAATTACGATTATTGACTCCCAATAATTCAACTTCTTGGTTCAAAGCACGCTTAAGTTCAGATTCATCATGGACTTCAACTAAAGCTGTTAGACCTAGTCGTTTTGCGAGTTTCAAATAATCAGCTAGTTGTCGCTCACTCAGGATGGCGACGATCAATAAGATCAAACTTGCTCCAGCCGATTTTGCTTGGTAAATCATGTATGGGTCAATCGTGAAATCCTTGCGTAAAAGTGGAGTCCGTACCTGTTTGCTGATTTCTTGTAAATATTTGAGGTCACCTTTAAAGTAGTCAGGCTCAGTCAGAACGGAGATTGCGTCAACGTTTGCAGCTTGGTATTCTGTGGCAATCTGCAAATAAGGAAAATCATTGACGATAGTACCTTTAGAAGGTGAAGAATGTTTAACTTCACCAATGATGTGAAGACCTGGTTGAAGAAATCTTTTTGACAATGAACTATGTTTTTGGACGGGAAGTTGCTCAGCTTTTGCTTGTAACTTTGATAATGGTATTTGTGCTTTTTCTGCTGCGATCCGTTTAGTAGTTACTTTGACTAAATCGTCTAAAATCATGCAGCCACACCCGCTTGCGTCAATTTGATAAAGCTTTGTAATCTGTTTAAAGCTGAACCATTATCAATTGTTTCTGTTGCCATTTTTACAGCTGTAGGTAAGTCGATATTAGGACGAGCAGTGTGGATAGCTATGGCTGAATTTAAAATTATTACGTCGCGTTTAGGTCCAAGCTGGCCGGTTAAAACATCTAAAGTAATCTGAGCATTTTCTTCTGGTGTACCACCGATAATGTCTGACTTGTTAGCTCTTGGTAGACCTAGCTGTTCAGGAGTTAATTCATATTTAGTAAATTCACCTTGGTGGATCTCCATGATTGTAGTTGCATCGGAGATAGAAGCTTCATCAAAACCATCTTGTCCATGAATGACTGCTGCATCTTGAACACCAATCTGTTGAAGGACTTGAGCCATTGGTTCGACCAACTCCTCGGAATAAACACCTAAGACTTGTTGGCTGGCATGAGCGGGATTGGCAAGTGGTCCTAAGACATTGAAGAGGGTCCGAATACCTAATTCTGAACGAACCGGAGCAACGTACTTCATGGCTTTGTGATATTCCTGTGCAAACAAGAAACAGATACCGATTTTATTTAGAATAGCTTCGCTTTCTTTAGGATCGAGTTGAATCTTAACACCTAATGATTCTAAAACATCGGCTGCACCACTTTTTGAAGAAGCAGCTCGATTGCCATGTTTAGCAACGGGAATGCCACTAGCAGCTACCACTAAGGCTGAAGTGGTAGAAATGTTGAATGAGTTCGAGTGGTCGCCACCAGTTCCAACAATTTCTAAGACTGGTTCATCCGCTTGAAAAGTTAAAGCGTGAGAACGCATGGCACTAGCTGCACCGGCAATTTCTGCAACAGTCTCTTTTTTTACTGAGAGAGCAGTTAAGAAGCTGGCAATTTGAATCGCTGAAGTTTTTCCAGACATGATCTCGTCGATCACTTTATTAGTTTCATCAAAAGATAAGTCATTATTTTCAGTTAATTTTTTAATAGCATTTTCAATCATGGTAAGTTCCTCCAAATTTTTTTGTTTTTTAAAGTAAATTTGAGGACTGCCATCGTAATTGTTTGAACATAAGATAACCCCCTGAGATAAAAAAAATCCGCCCATAAACGCATAGCGTTTAAGGACGGATATACCGCGGTGCCACCTTATTTTAACGGATGAAAATAGTTTTTGAGTATCACAAATCATACTCAAATATTTTCGATCCATTACTCTTAGCGAAGGACTAACATCCTCCCGACAACTTACGTATGCATAACGTTCTTTCGTACTCATTACTTTTCGGAAAGACCCTCGATGGTCCATTTAATTACCTGCGTTCGATCGTATTCTCAGCAATGGCGACTCTCTTTGCGTGCACGATAATCTTGACTTCCATCTCATTGGTTTATGGACGAATTTATTTGTTGTATAGAGATTAAAGCTAGAAATTAGCTTTGTCAAGGATAAAATTAATATTTGTCTAATTAATTTAAATCATTTTAAGAAAATTGTGAACGATCTGTTGGCCAACTTGGGTGTCAGTCATGATAGATTCAGGATGGAACTGAACACCATAAACTTTTTGTGATTCATCAGAGAGCGCCATGATTTCTCCATCGTTGGTTTCAGCCGTTACACTAAGATTCTTGGGTAAGGAATTTCGATCAACGATCAAAGAATGATAACGAGCAGCCATAAAATCATTTGGACAATCAGAAAAAAACTTGGAAGTCCGTTTTAAGTGCATCTCTGAAGCTTTACCATGCATTAAGTGATCAGCGTGAACGACTTTGCCACCATAAATTTCAGCAATTGCTTGTTCACCTAGACAAACACCCAGAATAGGGATTTTGCCTTGAAAATAATTAAGATATTCTATCATCCTGCCGGCATCTTCAGGACGACCAGGCCCTGGTGAGAAAATCAAGCCAGTTGGTTTTTTATCGATCAGCTCCTGTAAGGTGAGTTGATCATTTTTGATTACCGTTATCGGCTGAAGCGCTTGTTTGCCAACTAGTTGGTAGAGATTATAAGTAAAACTGTCATAGTTATCGATCAAATAAATCATTTTATGACCTCCGAAGCTTGCAATTTTTGGATCGCGTCAATGACATTCTTAGCTTTATTGTTGAATTCCTGATATTCATTTTTAGCCACGCTATCAGCAACGATACCGGCACCAGAGTGGACGACCAAATGATTATTCTGGCGATAAGCTAGCCGTATCCCAATACAAAAATCTAGTTCACCAGAAAAATCAAAGTAACCCAGACAGCCGCCATAAATTCCCCGTTTTTGTTTTTCCAAATCGCTGATCAGTTGCATTGCTCGGATCTTTGGAGCACCGGACAGAGTTCCGGCGGGCATTAAGGATTCAACAATTTGAACTGGGGTGACATTTTTGGCAACTTGGCTTTCGACGGTCGACCCCATATGCATCACATTGCTGAAGTAGCGTAGTTTTCTAGTTTGAGTGACTTCAACGGTGCCGAACTGACTGATTTTTCCGAGGTCATTGCGACCGAGATCAATCAGCATGTTGTGTTCAGCAACTTCCTTTGGACTGTGTGTCAATTCATAAGCCAGTCGTTGATCTTCAATGTCAGTTTTTCCACGTCTTCTGGTGCCAGCAAGTGGATAAGTGAACAGTTTTTGACCGTGTTTAGCAATCAAAGTTTCTGGAGATGAACCGACCGTCTCAAAGTTTCCATGTTGATAATAAAACTGATAGGGTGCAGGACTGTCGTGAAACAGTGTTTTTGTCAGTGGAAATAAACTGCCTGACATTTGAGCAGATTGGGGATTAGACAAGATCAATTGAAAAATATCGCCATCAACGATGTGTTGTTTAGTTTCACTGACTTTCTCAGCAAATTCTTGTGCATCGAATTTGAGCTTAAAATCAGATCTTAGCTCAAAATTCGGTAAAGTCGACTGATAATTGTTGTTGATCACGAGTTGTTTAAATTCTGATAGTTCTCTTTGAGTAGCTTGAAAATCTCCCGTGAAGTTTTCTGTGGGGACGATTTTTGAAAGCGTCACGGTCTGAGTTTTGTGATCATAAGCAATGACTTTATCGAACAATAAGAAGTCCGCATCGTTCAACTCATCGGGATCAGCCACTTCAGACAGACTGGTTTCAGCAAAACGAGCATAGTCATAAGCAAAATATCCAGCTAGTCCACCTAGAAATGGTGGTAGGCTAGGCAATCGAGGCGTTTTAAATTTGTTTAAAAGTTTTTCCAGATAGTTTTTTAGATTGGTGTCAATTTTTTTTATACCAGAAACATTTTGAATGGTCAGTTGACCATTTCGATAGGATAGTGATTCAACTGGGTCAACGCCAATAAAACTATAGCCATCTTCATCAGGTTTAGGATGTCCAGTGAATAAAAAGCAGGGTCCGATATCTGACTTTAAGTTATTGGTCAGAGCAACAGGGTCAAAGTCGGCCATTTTGAATTCAAGGGTGATCGGTACAGCCGGATATCCGATCGATGATTGTTGTAATTTTTCGATTTCCATAATTTTCTCCTTTAAATTTTTTGATTAAATTTAAAGGTTGCCATCGTCTAGTCATAATCTGCCTCCACAAAAAAATCCGCCCAAAACTTCAGAGAAGTTAAGGACGGATTTATCCGCGGTGCCACCTTGATTCGATCACAAAGAAACCCAAATCATGGGTGTTTCTCAACGATCGCGCTTAACGGAAAGCTAACACTTTCCTGACAACTGACGTATGTCTGAACGTTTCTCCGTACTTTATTCAGGAGAACCCTCGGTGGTCCATTTAATTGCTTGTGTTCGGTTGTATTCTCAGCAATAACAACTCTCTGGACGAGCATGACAATTTTTATCTCCACCTCATTGGTTTGGGCGAACTGTTTAATTGAGTTTGATAATAGGCTAGAAAAAATCACTTGTCAATTGAATTTTTCTAAATAAAAAGGCTCGTTCAAGGAGAAAACTTGAACGAGCCTTGAAATACCAAGTTATATAGCGCGACAAATTAATCGCGATTATTTCCAAAAATCAAAATCAGACGTAATAGTTGTAACGCAGTCGATAAAGCAGCAGCAACATAGGTCAAAGCCGCAGCAGTCAAGACTCGCTTGACCATTGGGACTTCATCACTATCAAGTAATCCGCCAGATGCTAGGATGCTAACAGCACGTCTTGAAGCGTTAAATTCAACTGGCAAAGTGACCACTTGAAACAGTACCACTAAGGCGAAGAGCCAGATCCCGATTGTGATCAATGTCTGGTTGCCCCCTAAGATCACACCCAATAAGATCATTGGGAAGGACAAGGTTGAACCAAGATTGACTGCAGGAACGATGGCTGAACGAACTCGCATTGGAAAATAATTCTTTTGGTCCTGGATTGCATGTCCACATTCATGGGCAGCTACACCAATGGCAGCGACAGAAGTGGAATCATGAGTTGATTGAGATAAATTCAAAGTTTTGTCTCCAGGATTATAGTTATCAGTTAATTTACCTTGAATTGGATTGATTTGGACATTTTGTAAGCCAGCTTGATCAAGGATGAAACGGGCTGCTTGAGAGCCACTGACGCCTTGACGGCTAGTTACTTGGTCATATTTTTTAAAGCTATGGTTTACATACCAGGAAGCCCACATACTGATCACCAAACCAATGATGATCAAGAAAATAGTCGGGTCCCAGAATAATCCGTATCCGGTCATTTATTTACTTCCTTTTTAATTTATTATTTAATAGATTATATCCGTTTAATGTGAAGAAATTGCAAATTTTGCTTGGAACATTTCCAATCGACAACTCAACTAGTTTGAGTTGCTCATTCACGAGCATGTATAAACGTTCAATGATCTCATCATAAAGATCATCGTTCAATTGGCAATCGAATTCAATCGACAAAGTAGCCGCATGCTTATCATGGTCGATATCTTTTAAAGTCACCAGTGAAACGATTTTTTGACTTTTTTTGTCTTCGATAAACCAGTAGGCACTCTGATTACTCATAGTTTCCTTAGCAGTCTGACTAATGAAGTCGGTCAGATCACTAAGATCTTCTTGCATGAAATCACTAGCAGTTTTTAGTTTAAAGCGTGAGGGAAAATCCCAAATTAGATTTTCAGTTACTAGTGGACGATAAGATTTTACTTTAATCATAGACAACATTCACTTCTTCTTGGATTTTTCGATCTGAATAACTTCATTATATAGAATCTAACAATAAAAAGCGAAAAGCTGAAAGAAAATTACCGATCATTGAGTTCAACTAAAGTCAGATGCGTGTGGCGCATAAATAAAGAGATTGATTTTTTGCAAAATATCAGAATCATTATGTAATAATGAGTGCTCTGCTTTGGAGCCATCAACTGGAAAATCGATAAATTCTTTGACACGAGCGGCTAGGATATAACTGATCGATTTAGCTGAGGTGACGGAAACATATTTGTCGCTGTTTGAATAGTCACCAACGTTTCCATAAATATTCAAAACTGATAGACTAGTCGAGATGTTGTTACGATTCATGTATATCCTAAAATAAGTTGGACTCATGAAGGCAGGTTTACCACTCGAGGTAAAACGGTTAATATTTGGTAAGTCATTTAAACCTAAAATACCGTTGAAAGGTCCAGCTATTAGGACTAAATGATTCATCTTGGGCAGGTAAGCGTGATGTTTTTCAAAGAGATTTGCGATCACTAAAGAAACGGCACCTAAAGAGTGACCAATGGCGTCATATTCGGTGAATTGATATTTATTACGCAAGTCAAAAATAAGCCGAGTTAACCAATGAGCAATTTGGTTTTCGCCGACCCATTTATTTTGAAAGACTACTTGAATGATCGGATGTTCATCCTGGGTCCAAGTTCCCTCGTAAGTAATTCTTCCCCGCCAATTTATCAAAGCTTTCAGAAATTCTGTTTTTCCAGTATAATTTAAACCTGATTTGACCATCTTTTCGGTTGTGTAATCCCCACCGCGAAAGCCATGGACATACAATACAGGTCGCTGATTTTTATTCATTTTCTCACCCTAACAACACTTAATTATAATATAGTTAATGATTATTTCCAGACAAAAACTATTTGAAATGAGGTAGAGCGTTTGCAAAAATATTATGCCGTCAGACGTGGTCGCAATCCCGGGATTTATCGGTCGTGGCCCGAATGTCAAAAACAAGTGAGTGGCTTCGAAAATGCTCGATACAAAAGTTTCATGACCGAAGCAGAAGCACAGGAGTTTCTAGAAGGACACGATGATTTTAAAAAAAGGTCGACCAAGACTAAGACAGCTCCTGTCGATCTAAAGGATTTTGAGATCGTCGTTTATACCGATGGCGGTTCGAGAAATCATGGTAATGTCAAAGGTGGACACGTCAAAACTACTGACAAAGCTGCTTGGGCTTATCATATCAATCATCAAGGTGAAACCTTTGAAGGAACATCTGGAGAATTTGGAGCAACCAATAATCGCATGGAGATCATGGCCTTGTTGGAAAGCATCCGCCGACTGAATGAACTTCAATTGAATAATGAAAAAATTATTTTTGTACTAGATTCACAATATGTTTTAAATGCTATCACGAAGGGCTGGCTGAATGGTTGGAAACGTCGTGGCTTTAAGAAAGCGGACGGGTCAGCACCTGTGAACGTGGAATTGTGGAAAGAGTTGGATAGTATCTTACCAACTATCAAAGATAAACATTTTAGTTGGACCAAAGGACATGCTCAAGATGCAGGTAATAATCGAGTCGATGCTTTATTGAATGAAACAATGGATAACATGTAAAAAAGAGCTGTAAATTCTTAAATGAATTTACAGCTTCTTTAGTTCACTGGTTATTTAAAGAGATTTTGGAAGAAGGAAACGATACTGTCCCAAATTTTTTGGACAAAATTGCGATTTTCCTGGGTATTGAGCTTGTTGAAGATATTTTTAGCTTTGCTAGTAATATCACTACTCAATTTTTGTGCTTGTTGTTTGAAATTGGAACTATTCAAAGCACCTGAATCTCTAATTTTGACCATTAAATTGATCAATTGAGTTTTTTGGTTATTGTTGATAATATTTTGCAAGTTATTTTGTTGCAAGTTGTTATTTACGATGTTAGTGATCTCAGTCTTTGACACATTGTTGCCTTGCTTAGCAAGATCAGCTTTCATGCCGGCAACGGCGCTGTTCAATTGCTTATCTGTATAGCCGTTGGTACCTTTATTGGCTTGAGTGATACCACTTAGAACACCCATTTCGTCTTGGGCAGCGTTGACTTGGCTTTGGTTCAGTGAATTACCATTTTTTGAATATGCAGCATAGATTCCAGCTAAAGCGCCTGATCCATCGATTGCTGTGGCAGAAGTGACGTAAATATTGGCATCAGAGATTCCGGCTGTTAAAGCAGCATTCCGATATTGATCGGCAGTGATGGAAGTGATGTTGTTTTTACCATTGTAGTCTACAATATTAACGTTGATTCCAGAGCCACTTGAAGTTGGTTCGATCAAGGCTGAGGACCATACTCCGGAATTACTAGTAAAATTGCTTCCACTAGGATTGAGATATTTGACTAAGGTATCTCCATTAACAGTGATAGTGTTGTAATTACTGCTGCTATCACTGAGTTGTCCTGACAACGCATCGATTGTTCCTTGTCTTTGACTAGAAGTTAATGAACTTCCTAACGTCATGACTGGTTGACTCAAATTATCATCAGCTTTAGCTACATTGAAGGATGAAGAAAAAATCCCTACGGCAACTAAAGATGCAATACCTAATAATATTACTTTTAGCTTTTTCACGATAAAGCCCTCCTTAAAGCCTATTAAAACAAAAAAGTGTGAAAAATTCGAGAAAATTAACAATAATTAACATTTTCACTGCTATATCAAGCTTGTCACGACGAAAATAGTAGAGAATCTATCAATTTTGTGCTATTCTGAAAGTTCTAGGAACACTCTTAAATCGTATCACAAACAAATAGAAAGAATAGGTAAACAACTAATGAAAATCGTTGTTCTCTCAGGCGGTAGAAGTACCGAAAGAAATGTCTCACTGTCTTCAGGTGTTAAAATTTCCAATGCCTTGCGTAGTAAAGGTTATGAAGTAGCTAATATTGATTCATTTTTAGGAATCGATGTTAAAGAAGATCAAATTGATGGACTTTTTAAAACTGAACCGGAAGATGAATCAAAATTAGTTATCGACGACGAAGTTTTGACTGATGATAAGATCAATGCCTTAAGAACTGATGGCACAAGAGGTTTGTTAGGAAAAAACGTTCTCAAAGTTTGCCAACATGCCGATATGGTCTACTTAGGTCTACACGGTGAAGATGGCGAAAATGGGAAGATGCAAGCTGTACTAGATGTTTTCGATATCCGTTATACAGGAAGTGGTACACTCGCTTCTGCCATTACTATGGACAAGAAATTCTCGAAAGAAGTTTTTGTCCAAAATAAAATCAAAACTGCTAAGTTTGTTGCTACTAAAACTAGCAAAATCACTAAAGAAGAGATTCCCTTTGGTTTCCCAATGGTCGTAAAACCTTCGAATGGTGGTTCTAGTGTCGGGACTCACATCATCAATGATGAGTCAGAACTACAAGCAATGACGGCTGATGCCCTTAGATTTGATAATGAAGCTTTGATCGAAGAATATATCAAAGGCCGTGAATTCTCAGTTGCGGTAGTTGATGGACAAGTATTGCCAGCTATCGAGATTGTTGTTGATACTGGTTGGTATGATTTCCAACATAAATTCACTGAAAACACTGTTACACATTTCGTGACACCACCTGAAAATCTCGATGAAGATATTCATCTTGAAATGCAAGAAGTCGCACTCAAGACTTTCGAATCATTGAGTATGACAAGTTATGGCCGGGTCGACTTCTTGGTACGTGACCGTGATATTTACGTCATGGAAGCTAATACCTTGCCAGGTATGACACCACTTTCACTGATGCCACGTGAAGCTGAGACCGTTGGGATCAGTTATCCTGACCTCTGCGATAAGATCATCAAAAGCAAACTAAGATATTACGAAGAATTAGGTAAAAATTAATCCTTCACAAAAATGTCAATTAACCGTCAATTACTATTAATCAGTTTAAACTGTTGATAAGTAATTGACGGTTTTTTTTGATTAAGCAACTGGCTAAATTTTATTAAAAGAATTTTGGGTGTTACGGTGGTATAGACCGGTATAGATTGATATAATATTAGTATATTGGAGGATTGAAAATGACTTATTACATGCATGCTAAGAAATTCTTTTTACCAAATACTACCGAGAATGGTGGTTATTTAGAGGTTACCGATGATGGTAAGTTTGGGGCTTTTTATCCTGAAGATCAAAAGCCTGAGGGCAAGATCGTCGATTATTCTGACAAATTTATTGCTCCTGGTTTAGTTGATACGCATATTCACGGTCTTTGTGGACATGATGTTATGGATGATGACTTCGATAAATTAAATGAGATGTCAGAAGGATTGTTGAAAGCTGGTGTTACTTCATGGTTGCCAACTACTTTGACTGCTTCTCACGACCAACTTAAACATATTTGTGCCACGATTGGTGATAATTATAAAAAAGCTACAGGTGCTAAGATTCAAGGAATCCATTTTGAAGGACCTTTCTATACTGAAAAACATAAAGGTGCTCAAAATCCTAAATATATGCGTGATCCCGATGCAGAAGAATTTGCCGATTGGCAAGAAGCTGCTCATGGTATGATCAAGAAAATCTCAATTGCACCTGAAAGAAAAGGTTCAGTTGAATTCACAAGTGCTGTTGCATCTGACAAAGTTGCTGTTACTTTAGGTCACAGTGATGCTACTTTTGAACAAGCTAAATCTTGTGTTGAAGCTGGTGCTACTGGTTTTACCCATACTTATAATGGTATGAGTGGCTTAAACCATCGTGTACCAGGGATGGTTGGCGCTGCTATGTCAATGCACTTAGTTGATGATGAGTTGATCTGTGATGGTCACCATGTCCAACCTTACGCTGCCCGTATTTTGATCGAAAAGAAGACTCCAGAACACGTTGCCTTGATCACTGACTGTATGAGAGCTGGTTTGATGCCTGATGGTGATTATGTTTTAGGTGAATTACCAGTTGTCGTAGCTGATGGGACAGCTCGTCTAAAGGATGAGACACATAATCTTGCTGGTAGTATCTTGTTATTGAAAGATGCAATTAAGAATGTAGTCGATTGGAATATCGCTACTGATGAACAAGCCGTGGAAATGGCTAGTTATGTTCCAGCTAAGAGCTGTAAAGTTCTTGATAAATGTGGAATTATCTCTGAAGGTCGTGATGCTGACTTTATCGTCTTAAATGACAATATGTCCTTATCAGAGACTTATCTCGATGGTGTTTCAAGATATCAAGCTTAATGATAGGTATTTTTGATCGCAGGTCATAATGACTTGCGATTTTTTCATCGGGAATGTTTTTTTCAACATCGTGATATACAATGATTTAGTTGGAGGATATTATGTCAAAAAAAATTTTTGCACACCGGGGGATTCCTACATTAGCCCCAGAAAACACAATGAAGGCTTTTCAAGCTGTGGTTGATAATGGCCTGAACTGGATCGAAACTGATTTAAGTATTACTAAAGATGAAGATGTTTTCATCATTCACGATGACAAACTAGATCGAACAACTGACCAAACCGGTTCGATTGAAACAGTCGATAACGAAGTAGTTGCCGAGGCTGATGCAGGTTCGTGGTATTCAGATAAATTCACCGGAGAAAAAATTCCTACCCTAGATCAATTGATTGAATTTTTAAATCAAAATAAACTCAATGCTAATATTGAATTAAAGGGTGTTGTTGGCGATGATGCTAATTATTTGGCTGATAAATTAGTATTGAAATTTTCGAAAGCGTTAAGAAAACTAGATGACGATATTGAATTGATCATTTCCAGTTTCAACCCCATTATGTTGGAGAAAATGTTCAAATTAAATCCTGAATTGAAGTATGCCGTTTTATTCGACCATCAAGCAATTGGAGAAGATTGGAATTTGATCATGCAAGCTTGCCATGCCAAGATTATTCATCCAGATGATCGTGAATTGACTCAAGAGCGGATCAAGTTGATGAAACAATATCATTATCAAATCAATGTTTGGACTGTCGATGATAAGAAAAGAGCTCAACAATTGTTAGATTGGGGAGTAGACGGGATTTTTACTAATAAGGCAGATCAAATGAAAGACTTGATTGAATAACAATAAAAACCCGCGCTAATTTTTTTATTAGCGCGGGTTTTTCTATGCTCGAAAGCATACCTATTGGGAAACTGAGATTAGTTCTAATATTTAACTTTCGAAAGCCTAATGACAGTTTCTATTTACTAGGATCCTAAATTAAGATTTGTAGAAGGGACTTTTCAGGTCTCACCTTTTTCAAGATAATATTTTTGAAAATAAATTAATCCCATTCGAAAAATTAGATACGTTTCTTACGATCAATTCCAAAGAATGCTAGGATGCTACCAAATGCGGCGATGATAGCTCCCGCAACAGTTAATGGCTTTTCGTTAGCATTGCCTGTTTGTGGGAATGAACTTGTTGCACTTGCAGGAAGGCTTGCTTTAGCAGTACGTGTACCTGTTGAAGTTGCAACAAACGTTGGGCTTGCAGCTGCTTTAGCAGCAGATTTTTTATCTGGTGAAGCTATAGCACCTGCAAGTGATGACGAACCAGCACCTTTTGCTCCTGATGCGCTTGTTGTTTTACCAGCAGCGCCTTCAGAAGCTGTACCAGTAGCAGAACTTGATCCTTCGGGTTTACCAGCAGTACCTTGAGAAGCACCAGCACTTGGTTTTTCAGTTGTCCCTGGTTTAGCTTCTGCGGTACCTTGAGAAGCACCAGTACTTGGTTTACCAGCAGCATCAGCAGTACCTTGTGCATCTGAACCCGTAGCAGGAGGAGTAGTAGTACCGGAGCCTGATCCAGAACCCGATCCAGAGTCACCAGAGCCAGTTCCAGCAGCAGGAGGATTAGTAGTACCAGAACCTGATCCAGAACCCGATCCGGAGTCACCCGTGCCAGTTCCAGCGGCAGGAGGATTAGTAGTACCAGAACCTGATCCAGAACCCGATCCGGAGTCACCACCCGTGCCAGTTCCAGCAGCAGGAGGATTTGTGGTACCAGTACCAGTGCCAGTGCCAGTTCCAGAACCAGTGCCAGAGACACTACCAGTACCAGTTCCAGCAGCAGGAGGATTTGTAGTGCCAGTTCCCGAACCAGTACCAGAGTCACCACCTGTGCCAGTTCCAGCAGTAGGAGGAGTAGTTGTACCAGAACCAGAGCCACCACTAGTAGTAGGAGGAGTAGTTGTACCANAGTGCCAGTTCCCGAACCAGTACCAGAGTCACCACCTGTGCCAGTTCCAGCAGTAGGAGGAGTAGTTGTACCAGAACCAGAGCCACCACTAGTAGTAGGAGGAGTAGTTGTACCAGAACCAGAGTCACCACCGGCAGCAGGAGCGGCAGTAGAATCACTAGCGCCAGCGGCTGGGACTGCGGTTGTTGTTGCATCTGTTGTTGCAGCGTGTGCTTCATGTGTTGAAACTGTGAAGGCAACTGATCCAGCAGCAATTAAAGCTAATAAGACTTTAGTCGCACTGTTATCCCAGAGACTGGTGGCACCGACTGTAAATACTTTAGAATTATATTTTTTCATATTATTAATCTCACTTTCAAATGTCCTATAAATGAGTAATTATTTATTATGATTATTTTTTAAATAAAGAAATAATGAATCGACACGAAAGCAAAAAACCAATCATAATGTTTCAAAACCTTTCTTTTTTTACTTTCTGATGGTCATTATAGACAGAATGGCTAGGGAGTAAACAAATATGTATATATGCATTTTTTCTAAAAAAAATTATTTACGTAATATGGTCTATACCGTAGATTAATTAGCTTTTTATCAGTAAAATTCTAATTTGTTACAGCGTTACATTATCAAAAAACCCTAAGTAAAAAAATAGCCGTCTAGGAAGACCTAGATGGCTAATAAGCGTTACACTATTTAGTTTTTTAAACGTGGTTTCAAGGTATAAGTAAGCAAAAGCGACAAGACCGATGTTGCAATTAAAACATAAAAGCTTGTACCGATTTGAACATTTCCAGTTACATATTGACCAGTTATAACTGAAGCGTTAAAAATATTTGAAGCAAATAATCCATAAGTGATAATATAAATTATTGATGGTAAAACCGAGAAGATGCGCATCCAACGGATGCTACCCCGACTTCTAAAATTAGCTGCGATTAAAACGATCACAGGTGAAATGAAACAAATGAAACGAATCGCTGAAGATGCATTCATGATTAAAGTTGTCTGAGCACCAAAGTTGGCTGTGTAACTGGCAGCGTTAGCAATCGTACTTGAAAGTGAGACACCATTGACGAATGGTCCGGTAATTGATGCTAAGAATGCAACTATCGCTAGCAACATAATAAATTTTTGACTCCAAATTCGTTTCTTAGTGGAACCAGCATGTTCATGTTGCTTATTGTCACGACCTGAAGCTTGCTGCTGGGGTTGTTGACGTTGGGTATTATATTGATTGTAAGGATTTTGTACTGCAGGGTTAGGCTGCTGATATTGATTTTGTTGGTACTGGTTTTGTTGATATTGGTTCTGTTGATACTGATTAGGCTGATAATTGTTGTTCTGATTATTTTGAGCCGGTTCTTCAGCCGGTTTTTTCTTGCGAGTAAATAATTTATTAAGACGGATCTCTTTACCGTGAACAATTTGTGAGGTTAAGAACCATGCCACTAAGAAAATAGCTAATAGGATCCATGAATAATTACGTTTGATGAAGAATAGTAAGATAACTAAAATAACTGCTACGATATCAACATAGACATTGTGCTTCAAGAAATTGATCATATTGGACAGGAGTCCGTCATTTTCATCTTCTTGTTCTTTATCATCTGATTTATCATTTTTGATCTTGTCATCAGGATAAACCGGTAAGTGAGTCACCGGATCGATATGAACTGGACTATCCAAATTCAAATTGTCAGGTGCCTTCGGATGATTATTCAAGTGAGCTTGATTTTCTAACTCTTTTTGCTGAGCAGGAGCCATTTGAATCTCGGAGTCAGTCAATGGATGATGTTCATTTGACTTAGGTTGTTCTGAGTTTTGCTTAAGCTCCTTACGAAAATCATAGACGCGAGTCTTATCGTCAATGTCATCCTCATCCTCTGCCGGTTGTTTCTTTTGATCTTGGGCGGGCTTATCTTCTTGTTCATCAAGTTCTTTTTCAATATCAGCTAAAGATCTAACTGAATCATTAGGCTTAACTGCTTCTTTAGACTCAGTTGATTCAGACTGAATATTTTTCTTTAAGGGCAGACCACAGTTCTCACAAAAATTTTGATTGGGACTGATCTCATGCCCACAATTAGGACATACCATTTGCATTCCTCCATTAAATCTATACAACAATAATTATACAAGACTAAATTACTATTAAAAAGTTTCCTGTCTAAAGTTCACAAAAAGGTCACAAATCAGTAATCAGAGCGTAATTCGCTTTTCTCAATGACTTGTGTTACCTATCCTATTAATAACCAGCTTAACTATTATCACAAAGATTGTCTATTTAGGATAACAAAATTTGTTCAACGAGAAAGTGAAATGTTGCGCAACCGTTTGCAGTGACATATGATGAAGATGAGGTTTTTATGAAAGGATGAATAATATGTATAAAGCTGCAGACGATCGTTACCAAGGGGAGGTTCGTCATGCCGGAGACTCAGGCTTGATGTTACCACCGATTTCTTTAGGACTTTGGCGTAATTTTGGAAGTGATGCACCTTTAAAAGAACGTAAAAAAGTATTGTTACACGCGTTCGATAAAGGAATCTTCCATTTTGACGTTGCTGACCACTACGGTGATGGCACTAAAGATGGTTTCGGTAGTTCTGAAAAATTGATAGGCGAGGTTTTAAACAGCGATTTGAAACCTTATCGTGATGAATTAGTCATTTCAACTAAGGTAGGTTACGAGATCCACGATGGACCATTTGGTACCGGAACTTCTCGTAAATCTGTACTTCAGGGTATCGATGGATCACTAGAAAGATTGAATCTAGATTATGTCGATGTTTATTATGCTCACCGTTATGATTACAAAACACCAGTTTATGAGACGGTTAGAGCATTAGACGACGTTGTTAAAGCTGGGAAAGCTTTATACGTTGGGGTATCTAATTTTGAGGTGCCACAGATGAAAGAAGCAGTTAAATTATTTAAAGAATTAGGCACACCGTTCGTACTTGATCAAATGAGCATGAACTTGTTGAACAATCACGTCGAAAAAAGTGGTTTGGATGATGTCTTAAGAGATGGCGGAGTTGGTGCCATTGCTTATGGACCATTGTGTGAGGGACTATTATCAGATAGATATTTGAACGGTATCACTGACAGCTTCAAGATCCATCCAACTAATAAACAACTCTTAGCTAACGGTCCTGATGCCCTGGTTAAAAAGCTCAATGATTTGAATGCTATCGCAAAAAATCGTCACCAAACACTGAGCCAAATGGCGTTAGTTTGGTTGTTGAGAGATCCCGTCGTTGCCAGTGTCATCATTGGTACGACTAATGTCGATCACTTGGATCAAAACCTTCAAGCATTAAGTAATCAGACCTTCAGCGATGATGAAGTTTCAGCAATTGAAAAATTGATCAAATAACGTAAAACTCAAATTATTTGGTTGCAGTCCTTTTTTAGTTTTCTTAGGTTGATTATAATGAGTCAACATATTATAATTTTGATGTAATAAAAAAGCCGTTCCCGTGCAATGGGAACAGCTTGCTAGTGAAATGTCTAGCAACGACTATTTATATAAAGATAAAAAATAACCGTCTACTTTGAGAGTATGGAACGGTTATTTTTTTTTGCCTTATTTTGATCGGATAATCACCATTTTGACATTGTACTATATTTGCATATTGCCATAAGCCCCACCATACTGCCTGTTCTGAGGTCATCTTCTTATAATATTTTCACAAGATATATTCAGACGATTCTTAATATCAATCGTCTGTTTTTTTTATATAATTAAGCTATTTGTCATGGTAATTATTAAAGTGGAGCTTATTGTAGACTGCTCAGACGTTCATCAAAAAGCATGTGGCGATAAAAATATCTGTTGGTTTGATATTGTTAATTTTATCAATAATTTCAAATGCTTTTTTGGTTTTGAATAGTTGCTGGTCTTTACATAATCGAAAGAGATTGTCTTCGTCTTCAAATTTGCTTTCAAATATATATTTTTATTGATGGCAGTCGTCTAAAATACATGAGGGATTTTTATCGTATGAAGTGAACCCCATAAGTTTGGATTACTCCAGCTTATGGGGTTCACTTCAGGTTCTTAAAAAGACATTTTTCAATTTATTGTAGAATTTGACAAGTATCATTCTTCGTCTTTTTCATTGTCTAATAAATTTTTTTCAACCGTGAATCTTGGACGCCTTTTAACTTCATTGAAAATTTTACCAACATATTCTCCAATAACGCTGATACAAATTAGTTGTACACCGCCAAGTGCCCAAAGCGATATCATCATAGATGACCATCCTGAAACTACATTTCCATTAAATCTTTTTATTAATGTATAAATGAGAAGAAAAATACTGATCAGGACAATCAAGAATCCTAAAGACATAATGAGTTTTATGGGTACTATCGAAAAAGATGTTATCCCGTCCACTGCAAATTTAATCATTTTTTTCAATGGATACTTAGTTGTCCCGGCAAATCGTTCTTTTCTCGCATAATAAACTTTTGAAGATTTTAGTCCAATTAGTGGAACAATGCCTCTTAAAAAGAGATTGGTTTCGCGATAACTTAGGAGTATTTTACATGCTCTGCGACTCATTAATCTAAAATCGGCTGAATCTGGAACTAGTTTTACACCTAATATTTCCATTAGTCGGTAAAAAATTTCGGCTGTATTACGCTTGAATTTACTATCAGTTTGTCTATTGTTCCCTACGCCATAAACGACTTCGTTCCCATCTAAGAATTCTTTGACCATTTTTGGGATAGCATTTACATCATCTTGTAGATCCGCATCAATAGTTATCACAGCATCAGAGGATTTGGATGCACTCGTTAATCCAGCTAGTAATGCTCCTTGATGACCAAAATTACGACTTAACTTGATTACTGATACTATCGTATTTTGAGATGAATAGTCAGATATCAGTGACCAAGTTTTATCACTACTTCCATCATCGACGAAGATGATTTTACTGTTTTCAGATATTTCATCAGTCGTGATCAATCCTGATAAAATATTTGATAGTTCTTTGACGGATTCGGGTAAAACTTCTTCCTCATTAAAGCAAGGAACGACGATAGCTAATTTAATGGGGTCTAAACTTTCTGGTA
>NZ_AZFA01000060.1 GCF_001434295.1 Companilactobacillus versmoldensis DSM 14857 = KCTC 3814
ACCAGAAAGTTTAGACCCAATTTTTGGACAGACGTTCCCATCCAACGTCTGTCCTTTTTGTTTGCTTTAACTTCAAAGAGACATCATAATGTGTGTGCGAGGAAGGTTGTTATCAAAGAGGCAACAATCATGGATGACCATAAGAAATATCGGATTTTTAGGATTGTCTTTGGTGCTTTATTGATTGTTACGATTATACTGATTTTTAGCAACAAAGATAGATTCGAATCAATCATTCCTGGGGTCTTAGCACTTGTTAATGGCGCGATTTATTTGTACTTTAAGTTCAACGAACGAGCAGACAAACGTCGTGAGAAAGACAGAAAATTACATCTTGATAAGTGAAAAACAAAAAACGCAAACTAGTCTTGAGAAAATTGAGACTAGTTTTTTTAATAAAAAAAATCTCGACCGTAAGTCGAGATCAAATTTATTTGGGTCTAAACTTTC
>NZ_AZFA01000061.1 GCF_001434295.1 Companilactobacillus versmoldensis DSM 14857 = KCTC 3814
GCATAAGCTGTTAGTTCCTTTACTTTAAAATTAATTTAGTTGCAGAAAACCTAAAAATCGAATATTATAACGTAGTACGATGGTAAACTTAAAGGAGGCGGATTAGAATGAGTAATACTATTATTAAAAACAAGACAATTTCAACTCGTGTAACACCTGACATTAGTGAACGGGCTAAAGCTAATCTAGCAAAACAAGGGCTAACCGTTTCTGAGTATATACGCTTATCGTTAGTTAAAGCGGCCAATAATGAAGTTCGATTAGTCAGCTTTTTAGATTCTCCGGAAGCCTTAGCCGCTAAAAAAGAAGCAGAAACAGGGCAGGTCAAAAACATTGGTTCATTGA
>NZ_AZFA01000062.1 GCF_001434295.1 Companilactobacillus versmoldensis DSM 14857 = KCTC 3814
TGGCGACTGCAATGACGATCATGGTGACCGTCTTCGTGATTGCTTGCCCGCATGCATTAGGATTAGCGATTCCATTAGTGGTTTCTCGTTCTACTACGATTGGCGCTCAAAATGGGCTATTAGTTCGAAATCGCCAAGCCATTGAAGCAAGTCAACATGTTAGCCACGTTCTCTTGGATAAAACTGGCACGTTAACAGAAGGTAAATTTACGGTGAATGCATTGATTCCAAATGATGGGATTGACGAAACAACGTTATTAAGCCGACTGGCCGCCCTTGAAAATAATTCGACTCATCCGCTGGCCCAAGCAATCATTACTGAAGCCCAAGCGAAGGA
>NZ_AZFA01000007.1 GCF_001434295.1 Companilactobacillus versmoldensis DSM 14857 = KCTC 3814
ATTTGACTTAGAGCCTTTTTTGCTTGAATCTTTTTGAAACTTCTTTTAAATAAAGGCACGTGTTTTGATACCCATAAAACGTCTGTATAAGAAGCGACCACCATAAGCAACTACAGCTAATACTAAGTAAACAATTCCGTTCAGAGCTGGATTGATACTTGATGGCACTAATTCCATCAGTCCTAAGAAGACGAACATGATGATCAACCCGGCACCAAGATAACCGATGGTCAATAATAGTCCCGGACGTTCAGCCTTAGGCTTTCTCATTTGTAAGTTGAACCAAGTTAGGAGGACACCCCACATAGCAGCCAACAAAATCAAAGTAATGATACCTGTTTGGTTTTGTGGATTAGCTTTTTTACTAGTTAAACCAACAACTCCGTAAAGAACACTGAACAAGGCAAAGAATAGTAATGATGTATCAATACTCAAAGCCCAAAATGGTGTCTTTTTCTTAGGTTTCACTGGATGTGCGATATCACCAGCTTTTTTAGAAACTGGTCCATACAGTTGATTGGCTGGGATTCCCTTGATTTGATTCGAAACAATTTCAGGTAATAAATTGTTGATCGACTCCTCTGCCTCTGCTTCGGTGAAGTCATCATCAACTAACCATTTGTTAAGTTTAAAAACATATTCTTCGTTTTTATTACTTAATTGTTTCCGCAATTCTTTCGGATCAGCACTATTGATCTTTTCAGCGATTTCTTGATGTTTTTCTGCTTTTTCAGAATGTTTCTTCTGCTTTTCGGCAGCTTTTTTATTTCTTTCTCTTAAGTCGTCAGCCATTGATTTCTCCCTAATTAAACATTAAATCTAAATTCAATAATATCACCGTCTTGAACTTCGTAATCTTTACCTTCCAGTCCAAGTTTTCCAGCTTCTTTGACTGCTTGTTCACTGCCCAATTTATCTAGGTCGTCAAAAGCCATCACTTCAGCACGAATAAATCCACGTTCAAAGTCAGAATGGATGATACCAGCAACTTGTGGTGCTTTCATCCCTTCATGGAAAGTCCAGGCACGAGTTTCCTTGCCACCAGCAGTAAAGAAGGTTCTCAAGCCTAATAATTTATAACTAGCCTTGATCAACTTATCAAGTCCAGATTCTGTAACACCTTCAGCTTCAAGGAAATCTTGTCTTTCATCATCATCAAGTTCAGCAATTTCTTCTTCAGTCTTAGCTGAAACGCCAATAACTTGAGCATTTTCCTTCTTAGCGTAGTCTTCAATGACCTTGTAATATTTAGATGCTTCAGGATCTGACATATCATCTTCAGCAATGTTAGCAACATACAAAACAGGTTTTGAAGTTAACAAGAATAAGCCTTTAACGATTTTTTGTTCATCTTCGTTAAATTCGATTGAGCGAACAGCGCCGCCTTCTTCAAGAACTGGCTTGATCTTTTTCAAAACAGCCAACTCAGCAATAGCATCCTTATCCTTGGCACTTGTAGCTTGCTTCTCAACTTTTGAGAAACGTTTGTTGATTGCATCAAGGTCAGCAATGCCTAATTCCAAATTGATAGTTTCAATATCATCAAGGGGATCGACAGTACCAGTAACGCTAGTAATGTTGTCGTCATCAAAGGCACGGACAACGTGCACGATAGCGTCAACTTGACGAATATTTTCCAAGAATTTGTTTCCTAAACCTTCACCCTTACTAGCACCCTTAACGATACCGGCAATATCGGTAAATTCAAAAGTTGTATGAATGATTTTCTTAGCAGGGATCAGCTCGTCGATCCGTGACAATCTTTTATCTGGTACTTCAACCATACCCACGTTTGGATCGATCGTGGCAAATGGGTAATTAGCCATTTCCGCACCAGCCTTAGTTATAGCATTAAATAATGTTGATTTACCGACGTTTGGCAAACCTACGATTCCGGCAGTTAAAGCCATTATAAATCCTCCTGTTGATCAAGTTTATTTGGTCTCATTATTTGATTTTGTGGTAAATAAAGTTTTTCTTCCGCTGTATCAACATCCGCAGCAGGCGTTAAAACTTTCTTGAATTTCTTATTAAATTCGGCTCTGGGAATCATCACAATATGTCCACAGCCCATGCATTTGATCTTAATATCAGCACCTAGGCGAATGATCTCCCAACGATTGACCCCACAAGCGTGAGGCTTTTTCATAGTTATGATATCTCCTAAATTGAACATATTTTCCCTCTAATCTAATTTAATTCCTAAAATATCTAAGATCCGATTCAAATCATCAGTATTAGTAAAGTCGATCTCCAATTTACCATGACCATTGCGAGCAGTCTTGACCGCCACAGATGTGTCGAATTTCTCGACTAATCGGTCTTCAGTAGCCTTAACAAAAGGTGATTTAGGCTTTGGAGCCTTCTTCTTCTTTTTAGTATTATGCTTTGAATCAGTCGCTAATTGTTCCAACTGACGAACAGTCAAATCTTCATTGACCGCTTTTTGAGCCAACTTTTCGATCTGGTCTTGGTCCTTCAAACTCAATAAAGTCCGAGCTTGTCCCATCGACAAAGCACCACTCTGAACCAATTGCTTAGTCGATTCCGGAAGATTCAATAATCGTAAATAATTAGCAATATATGGACGACTCTTGCCCAATCTTTGAGAAACTTGTTCTTGGGTAAGATTTAATTTAGAGATCAAAGTCTGATATGCGTCAGCCTCTTCAAGTGGTGTGAGATCTTCACGCTGTAAGTTTTCCAAAACGGCAATTTCCATCATGCCAGATTCGCTTAATGGGCGAACAATAGCAGGGATAGTCTCTTTTTTGGCAATCTTACTAGCCCGAAATCTTCGTTCACCGGCAATGATCTCAAAACCATTGACACTTTCACGAACAATGATCGGTTGAAAGACACCGTTTTGATCGATTGATCTAGCCAATTCATTTAATGCATGTTCATCAAAAGTTTTCCTTGGTTGATAAGGATTAGGTCTAATTTCATCTAAATTGATATCAACTACAGTTTCACTGTTTTCATCGATAGCTTCGAATTCGGAAAAGATCGCATCGATTCCTTTTCCTAAGCCTTTTTTATTTTTGCTTGATGCCATTACGCTTTAGTACCTCCTTGGCTAATGCGATGTAAGCCTCTGCACCACGAGAACGATCGTCAAAATCGATGATAGGAAGTCCATAACTAGGAGCTTCGGCCAAAGTAGTATTTCTAGGTACGATCGAATCATAAACTCGATCGCCAAAATACGATTTAACTTCATCAACGACTTGCTTACCTAAATTAGTTCTTGAGTCGAGCATCGTTAAAAGAACCCCTTCAATTTCCAAATCAGAATTGAAGTGCTTTTGCACCAATCTGATAGTATTCAATAATTGACTCAATCCTTCCAAAGCATAATATTCACTTTGAACGGGGATCAAAATTGAATCACTGGCAGTAAAGGCGTTGGTCGATAATTGACCCAAAGAAGGTGGACAGTCGATCAAGATAAAGTCATAAAGATCATCAACTGTGTCGACCCCACCTTTCAGACGTGTTTCACGAGCCATCATTGAAGTAAGTTCCATTTCGGCACCTGCTAATTGAATCGTCGCTGGAACGATATCTAAACTATCATGTTTGGAATGAATGATCGTATCTTTTAATGGGTATTCATTAACTAAGACGTCGTAAACATCCTTAGATACATTGGCTTTCTTGATACCTAATCCACTAGTAGCATTACCTTGTGGATCAACATCAACGATCAAGACTTTTTGGCCCATATTAGTTAAACATGCACCCAAATTGATCGTCGTAGTGGTTTTACCTACACCACCTTTTTGATTTGCTACGGATATTTTTCGTGCCATCTTATTCCCCTTATTCCTCAAGATCGTCATCGTGAATGCGAATGTCGATCTCATAAAATCCTTTTTTCTTATCTTCTACAAAGCTAACAGAAGTACCATTCTTTTTCATCTTAGCGATATTTCTTTTAACTTCGTCAATCGAAGAATTAACATTAAATCCTTCTGGTTTTTGGGCTTTAGTAGCTTGGTGCTCAGTTTTTTTATTTTTAGTATCTTTTTCAGCTGACTTCTTCATATATGAGTCAACCAATGCTTTAGTCTGTTTAACATTCAAACTGTCGTTTTGAATCTTATCCAAGATCTTATCTTGTAAATCTTGATCACTGACACGTAATAATTCCCGCCCGTGACGAGTACTTATCTCTTCATTGGCTAAAGCGGTTTGAGTCTTATCACTCAAAGTCAGTAGTCGTAGTTTATTAGCCACATACGATTGACTCTTACTTAGCCGGTTGGCTAATTCTAGTTGAGTGATCTTCTCACTATCTAAAACTTTCCGATATGCTCGAGCTTCCTCGACTGGATTCAAGTTTTCCCGTTGAACGTTTTCGATCAGAGCCATTGAAGCCGTTTCTTCATCATTTAATTCTTTAACGATGACGGGGACTTTTTTCCAATTTAATTTTTTGAGTGCGCGAAACCGTCTCTCACCTGCGATGATCTCGTACTTACCATCTTCATATGAACGAACGACCATTGGTTGCAATAGCCCATGCTCACTGATTGTTTGTGACAATTCGGTAATACTTTTTTCATCGAAATCGGTCCGAGGTTGGTAGCGATTAGGGACAATTTTATCTAAACTAACTCTAATAACACGACCTCTGGTAGCATCCCCACTACTTTGAGTGTTTGTTTCTGATGATTTAAATGCCAAAATCTTTACCCCCTACTTTTTTACTAATGGTTTTCGAGACGGTGTACCTGGTTTCCTTGGATACTTTTTAGGTGTTTCCTTAGTTTTGCTTACAAAAATCAAATTACGCAAACCAGCTTCATTTGGCAACTCAAATGATTCTTGTTGACTGACTTTTCCACCCAATAACCCAATTGCATATTTGGCTTCCTGTAATTCAGCGTCAGCCTTATCAGCTTTCATAGCAATAAATTGGCCACCCTTTTGGGCAAAAGGCAGGCACAATTCTGTCAAAACAGTCATTGACGCCACAGCTCGAGCTGTCACCAAATCAAATTTCTCACGATATTGTTTATTTTGACCCAATTCTTCCGCACGTCCATGCACTAAGTCAACGTTATCTAAGTCTAATTTCTCGACTAATCCCTTTAAAAAGTTGATCCGTTTATTCAATGAATCGATGATAGTTACTTGTAGATCAGGATTGATGATTTTTAATGGGATCGAGGGGAAACCTGCTCCAGACCCGACATCACAAATTGAGAGACTGCCGTGGATCAATTGGTCGTCAAAAAAGTCCAGGATCAACGAATCATAAAAATGCTTCAAATATACCTGGTCCTTTTCAGTGATCGACGTCAAATTCATCACTTTATTAGTCTCAACTAACTCGCTGAAATACGTTTCAAATTGTCCTTTTTGGGTATCGTTCAATTCGATACCTTTTTCAGCCAACGCTTTGTAAAATTCTTCCGGTGTCATTCAGTTCCTCCAGCCGTGAAACATCTTGTTTCACACCTATTTATCGTATATTAAATACCAGTTTAATTCAATGACTTGTTATCTTTCTTTACTATTATATCAGGAAAAAAACTGTCATCATCTTTTATAAAAACTCAACCTAATAATGTTAGTATTTTTTGACACTTTCTTCAAACCCAAATCGTTTCAAAAACACTTCAACACATTGGTTGAAAATAATTTTAGAGATAACTTCAAAATAGCTTGTTAAAATTTCCACAAGAATAATTTCCAGAACAGTAAGAGCATTTCCCTTCAAATCAGCTTTAAAAAGTCATTTTATCGTTTCCATAATTTTTTAAATATTGAATATCCTAATTCTAATTGCCTTTAAAATTTATTTTGGGACATTCATGAACTAGTATCTCCATATACCAAAAACCCGAAATTGATTATATAGGAGAATCATTTCGAACGAAGGTTTTACTTATGAAAGTTATTCCAGCAAATAATTCCAGACACACTCACTTAGCAAGAAATGTAAAATACAAGGACCTAGCAATCGCCATCGCCCTTAGTAGTGCATCTCTGCTACTAGTTCCAACTATGGCCAAAGCTGATTCAACGACTGCCTCCGGATCTTCAACGACATCTGAAACTGTCGATCCAGTCACAACAAAAACTGAAACAGCAAGTACCACTGATACGACTAAACCATTAGTCACAACATCTGCAGCCAGTTCAGACAGTACAACTACGCCTGCTACAACGGTCAGTCCCAGCTCTACTACTAGTTCAAGTTCAGCTACCGATGCAAGTGCTCCCGAAACTCCAAGTACAACTCCAACTCCCGCTGGATCAGCATCATCAACAAGCGATAGTTCAACTACCACTACTTCGCCAGCCATCTCAACTGGCACTGCAAGTTCCCCAGCTCCTGCTACGGGCGCTACTTCAAGCTCACCAGTAGCTTCAAGTCCTGCGGGTTCAGCAGAATCTCCATCGACCAGTTCCCCTGGTTCAGCCACTGCTCCAACAAGTCCAGCTACTCCAGCAGCCCCTGCTACAAGCACCAGTTCTAGTACTCCAGCAGCAACCTCTCCTTCGACAACATCGACAGGTTCAACTACGACTCCAGCTACAAATGATTCATGTACCATCAGTGCTTGTCCAGTTGATGTCGACGGAAATCCTTTAGGTGATGCGGTTGTATTAGGTACTTTTGACAACGATTCGACAGCTACTATTGATTGGAGTCCAGACTTGATTGCCAAAGTCTTAGCCAATATTCCTAATTCGAGCCAATATACTCTCTGGGATCCAAGTTCAGTCTCAGGTACGGAAACGATCAAAATTGGTAGTGATGATGTAACCATCCCGGTTACCTTCGCTTTAAAGACCGCCACAACCACCTACACCTTTGTTGATGAAACTACCGGTAAGACTATTTATACCCAAACTGATACTTGGGATCTGGCTAACAATCCTAGTGGGTCGTTTGAACCTGACGGTCTCAGACCTGCTATGGCGGTAATGGACTCGGCTGGATTGACCACTGATGATCAATCAACATCACCACAAACTGATACTAGCGACCTACCGTATTTTGGACCTGACGGTGATATTTTCGATGACGGATATTACTTATTAGATTCCGCCAAAAGTGGCAATACAACGCCATTAGCATATGTCGCTTGGCCTGCCAGCGGCAGCATCAATAAAACTTTTTACTACACCGAGGCTTCAATGCCGTCCGTTACTATCGATGCTGTTGACGACTCTGGCAACACTTTGAAGACTTTCTCGTCAACTACTTTTGGAGCTAGCTTGCCTGCTTCAGAAGTCAATGCTGCCTCATATTTGCCTTCGACTAGTGGGATCGACATTCCTGGCTACACTTTGGCTGGGGTCACGATGACTGGTTCGAACAGTCGTTCCGGACAAGCTGACAAAACGTTGACTTACACAGGTTCTGATGCTAATTACGCCGACTTTTTAGCTACCACAGAAGGTTCTGGGACTTATGACGTCAGAACATTCTTCAGTGATTACGCTACTGTAGCGATTCATTTTGAATATAAACCAGACTTAGTCAACTTGATGGTTCAACCAGTCGATTCAACTGGCGCTGACATCGGTGAACCGATCCCTGACGGTTCTGGATTTGTTGGTGAAACCGAAGAAATACCAGCTCCCACTGTTCGTGGGTTTGCTCCAGTTTTAGCTTCTGAAGACGAAAAAATCACTCCTGACGGAATGATCATTTTAAAATATGTTCCCGTTGCCGCAAGTTCGACTACTGGTTCCAGTACCAGTTCAACCAGTGGTTCATCTGGTTCAAGTAGCTCTGGATCCGGCTCATCTTCATCAGGGCCTAGCAGTTCAGAAAGCACAGCTTCTAGTACTGCTTCTGCACCAAGTACAGTAAAAGCTGCTCCTACTAAAGCTAAGACAGTTGCACTGGCAGCTTCCAAATCAGCTGCTCCAATTTCGACTACCTCAGTTAGCCCTGCAGGTCATTCTGCATTGATATCAACTCGTGAAGCTTATCAGACTGGAAAAGCAAGTCCGACCTACACAACTGGCAGTTATTCACCATCGAAGATTGCAACTGAAACAAGATTATCATCAGGCGGAATTCTCCCTGCAAGTGAAAAATCAGCTTCAGCTTTCCCACAAACAGGCAATCAAGTTTCTCGGGCACTTACAGCTCTTGGTTTAACTTTAATGGCCACTTTGGGTCTGTGTTATAAAAAAATCAAAAAAATGATTTAAATAAATCCCGATCATTTGAATTGATCGGGATTTTTCATGGAAAATTTAATTGTTAGCTAGCGACTTTAAGTCGTTCAACGAGCCATTTTTTGAAAGTATTTGATATTGTTGATAAACTTGGACCCAATTACCGCTGCTTAGCGATGCACGCAACGGAGTATATTTACTATTCGTAAATATTTCATGAGCAACTTTTTGAGCTTCCGGTGCAGATAATGATGAAGTTTGTTGAATCAATTGAGCTGCCTTGTCTTCATTGTTAGCAGCGGAAATAACCGTGGACATCTTAGTATTTTTCATCTGATCAGCTGCCTGTTGAATCTTTTTATCCTGTGTTGGATCACCAGTCTTACGAGCATTGATCTTCTTAACTAACTCATTTTTGATGACTGAATCAGTTGGCGTATCATTGCCAGAAATACTACGCCAAGCATTATTGATCGGCGTGAAAAATAAAATACCACAAGTTATAACTACAATGATTATTAGAGCTATCCACCAGCGACGTACCTTATGTTTAGCCTTTGCACGATGCATTTTATCACCCAATCTTTCAATAGTTAAAGTAGACTTTAATTATATATTTCTTGATCAGCTATCACAATCAATCTTCATACTAAATATTTTATACAAAAAAACTGTTAAATTATTTTGAATTTAACAGTTTTAGTTTACTCAATTTGAATTATTTTATATAACGCCGTTACACTATTCCATAGCATCCCAAGCAGGTAAGACAATAGGTTCTTGTTGATAAGCCGCTAATTCGTCAGACGTTAAATACTTCTTATTGATGACGACCTCGTAAACATTATCTTCAAACCATTGATCATCCATCGTGAAATAGCCTTTATCGCCATTAGCCTCACCCCAGGAATTTTCAACTTTCCAACGATTAGGCTTTTGGTCACGTAAATTGACACCAGTAAAAACCATCGCATGCGATACAGAAGCATTTCCAGTATCAAGTGACTCACCCTTAGTCATCTTCGTATCGATGCCAAACAATTGATCATACTGATAAAGGTCACCAAATAGCAAACCTTCCTTACGTTCTGACTGATTGCCAACATCATTGCCAAACCAAACAGTATCGTTAGCTTTCAGCTGTTGAATCGATAATTCCTTCAAGCGTTCAATCGGCAAATTCAGAAATTTCTCAGCGACTCCGCCAACAATATTTCCTTGCGTATCAATCGTATAAGGCTGATTGAACTTCTTGCTATCCTGCGGGGAATTCATGATACTGACATAGTCATCCAAGTCGATCGCAAAATAATTTTTGAAAAATTCTAATGGTGTCAACTGATCTTCTTCAATCATCTTGCCATTATCATCACGAATAGAGATTTCAAAATCGACTGGTGGTTGGCCAAATGAATAGACGCAAATACGATATATATCAGTCAGCATAGCTTGAACACGTTCATCTGTAGGTTTGTTGTCCTTGATGAGTTGACGTAATTCCATCCCATCTTTTCTCAATAAATTGTTGAGCGTAGCATTGAACTCCCCTGTATTCTCGGAAGTCTTTGTTTCTGGCATCACATATTGTGGTACGAGTCCATATTTTTTGATCAAATTAGTACTGTATTGCCATTGACCGCCATCTCCAGATGGTTGTGAGAATAAGAAATTCACTTTCCGGTCATTCAATGGTAAATCAGCCGTTTGCACGATATTTTGGAAAAAGTAGTTGGCTTTTTCCAATCGATCATAAAATGATAAGTAGTTTTCTGATAACTCAAAATCTTTAACTTGATAACGGCTAGCAAACTCAGTTCTCAAATTATTCAAAGTAGAAAAGAGCCAGCAACGTCCGGAACGCTTCTGATCAGAAACTTTTCCAGTTGGTACTTCAATATTGAAGGCAGGATTCAACTTGCTTTTTGCTGCAACATTTTTGGCAGCTTGATAGATACCCACCTCTGCGACAACGTTTCGTAATGCATTATTTGAAACATCTTGTTTCATGTCGGCATGGAAATCTGCTAAAATGTTTTTAGTAATTTCTTTTGTCAAAATAATCACCTCATTGATTAAATGTTACAATACTTTAGCTATTTTTGGAGAATATTATGTCTGATAAAATTAAAATCGCATATTTATACGAAGATTTAATGAATACATATGGCGACAGTGGCGATGTCAAAATACTAGCATTTTTATTGAAAGAACAAGGTTATGATACTCAAGTTGACAATATTAGTTTGGGTGCCGATTTCAATGCTTTTGATTACGACTTTCTCTTTTTTGGCGGTGGCCAAGATTTTGAACAAACTGTCGTTGCTAAAGATTTAGTACGTCATCGTGATACGATCAAAGACTATATCGAAGCAAGTAAGCCTATGCTTTGTATCTGTGGTGGGTACCAATTCTTAGGCAAATATTACACGATGGTCGATGGCACGACTATTCAATGCTTGGATATTTTGCCTTTGCATACTATCTTCAAAGCAGATCATCGGATGATCGGCGATACTGAATATCAAACTGAATGGGGAACTGTCCGTGCTTTTGAAAATCACGGTGGTAGAACTTATTTTGATGATAAGAACAAATTAAAACCACTCGGTAAAATGATCGAAGGTTATGGCAATAATCCCGAAGACAAAGCTGAAGGTATGCGCTACAAAAACACGATCGGTTCATATTCACACGGACCTATCTTGAAAAATGAAAACATCGCTAAAGCTATCGCTAATAAGATCATTCATTCACATCAAGATTGTTTAGCTACAGCTAAATAAGCTATCTTAAATCAATTCAATCCAATAAAAGAGGCTTGACCCTGTTCAACGGGAGTCAAGCCTCTTTTATTTAATGAGATTTCTTATTCTATTCCAAGAATTTATTTGTTTTCAATATTGCTGTCGAAATTGCCGGTGCAATGATGACAGCCGCAATCAACTCGGGGACACCATTTATACCAACAATACCTAATAGAATGGCATTCAAAGCTGAAGTTTGAGCAGCATATGCCTGAGACAGTGTACTGGCGTACATCAACCTCATCAAGACTAATACTAAAACTGTATTAGTGATTGAACCAATGGCAGCCGAAATACCCATCCCGATCAACTTCTTCTGAGTGTGTTTTTTAAACCAAAGATAGATCCATCCGGCAAACAGTCCGACTAAGACTCGTGGAATAACGGCAACAACTGGGTTAGTAAAAACTGTCGTATCAATGATCGATGTGGGACTAGTCAAAGCACGTAAAATCGTACCAATGCCCCAGACTAATCCAACGATTGCTCCATCTGTTGGTCCAAGGACAATTGCCGCCACGATAACTGTGACATGAATAATCGTGACATTAACGAAACCTGTTGGAATGTAACCTAAAAATGGCACCATTGACTGAACGAAGATAATGGCCATTAATATCCCTAAAATGGCTGTTTTATATGCTTTTCTCTTTTGCATAATTTTCCCTCACTATTACTTAGCTAGCAAAAAGTTACTAACAGTTTACAGTATTTCGAAATAGTTAGCAAAAGATTAATTTGACAGACTTGCTTGGAGTTCTTTCAACGAGCCATCATTCGATAATTTTTGATATTGTTGATAAGCACCCAGCCAATTATTGTTACTAAGATCTTCCCTTAACTCCGAGTATTTATCATCAGTAAATAATTCTTGGGCAGCCCGTTGTGATTGGCTTTGATTCATACCAGTTTGGGATTGAATCAATTGTGCAGCCTCTGTTTTATCGTTTGCAGCAGCTTTTACTTTTGATGGTGAAATGCTACTGATCTTGGACAGATAGCCACTTGAATCGCTTGAATCATCCGATTTGTTAGAGTTACTAGTTTCTTGATTACCAGTTTTGGTTTCCGTTTTTGGAGCCGCCACTTTAACATTTGAGTCATCCTTTTGATCTTGCCTATGTGGCTCAGCTGCCTTTGATTCCATTTTGAAAGACTGTCTCAAAGTCCTCTTAGCCACTTTTCTAGTCATAACGTCGTTATGGCTTGTCATTGAGCTTTGACTACTGCCAATTGGTGAGGTAAAAGCCGACCCCAGCAAGAAGACTGTCAGCAGCCCTAATGCTGATGTGTAAACTTTATGTTCTTTCTTTTTTACATGTTTCCCATTTCTCATAATAATCATTCCCTATTTACAAAATTATACAAAAAGAGAGCAATTCAAAATGAATCACCCTCTTTTGGACATTTGAGTTAAATCATTTAAAACTAATATTATTCGCCTTCAGCAGCATCAACTGCCTTGATGACCGCATTTCTAAAACCATTTTCTTCTAAGGCAGTGACTCCCCGAATAGTCGAACCACCTGGAGAAGTTACTTCATCTTTTAATTCTGGAACACTGAGATCTGATTGTTTTGCAAGCTTGCTGGCACCGATAGCCATCCCGATAGCTGCATCATAAGCTAATTTGCGGTTCAATCCATGTTTGACCCCTGCGTCACTCAAAGCTTCAATAAATAAGTCTAAAAAGGCCGGACTGCAGCCAGCAACGGTTCCTAAGATACCTAACTGCTCACTGGGAACTTCAACGATTTGACCTGTATAGCCAAGGATCGAAGCGACCTTTTTCTTGTCAGCTGGTTCAAAATTTTCTGAATAAGTGATACCCGTAAAACCAGCTCCGACTTTAACTGGTGTATTAGGAATGGCTGTTGCCACTTTAGCGTCTGAACCTAATTTTTTCTTCAAGCGTGGAATCGTAGCTCCGCCTGTGAAAGTGACGATCAATTTCCCCTCAGAAACGGCACTTAATTCACTCAAAACGCTATCCAAAGCAGTTTCCCCGACCGCGATGAATATTACCTCTGGATCAGTCAATTGCTTGATCTTAGGGACCATTTTAAATCCTAATTGAGATTGGAGATCCTTAGTTGTGTTTGACTTTCCACCTTTAACGACGATTTGATCATTATCAAATCCGTTCCGCACTAAACCGGTGATTACAGCTCCACCGATATTTCCTGCACCGATAAATCCTATCATGTTTTCCACTCCCTTTAAAATAATTATCATAAAACGTTATGTCATAATTTATTATATTCTTTAAGTCGTTATGTGACAGTGCAAATAACGAAAAAATACTTGGCTTTTTTGGCACCTTCTGTATCCTGTCTTCATAAAGGGGGGTATTCAATGATAAACAACAAAACGCGTTCACAATTGAAACAGGAAGTTAAAACTGTTCTTCGTGGTAACTGGGGTAAGGCTATCCTACTGTATTTATTTATTTTAATTCTGCTATTTTTGACAGGTTCATACAACTCAGCAAGCAACTTGATGCCTAATTTAGCCAACCAAAACATTTTCTCTAGTGAGATCATTTCACTTATTATTAGTTTCATTACCATACTAATTGGTCTTTCAGCTAATTTTCGTGCTTTAGATTGGCTCCGAGAACCTACATTACAGTTCAAACCAATCAGCAGTAGTTTTCAACTATTCAAGAATCCAGACTGGTACCGGATCATTGGGATCGATATTATTTCGACGATCTTAGTCTTTTTATGGTCATTACTATTGATCATCCCAGGGATAATCAAATCACTTTCCTACTCACAAATGTATTTCATCTATAAGGATTTGTCTGACCAAGGTAAAGCGAAGGACTATTCTTTGATCGACTATATTACGCAAAGTCGGAAGTTGATGAATGGTCATAAAATGGATTATTTCATTTTGAATCTTAGTTTTATTGGCTGGTTCATCTTAGCAGTGATCACTTTCGGGATTGGTTTCATTTGGTTGATCCCCTATTATCGTATGACGATGGCCAATTTTTACCGAAATTTAGTTGATAGTCAGTCGCAAGTTATTTAATATTACCATTTCATAACGCCACAAACAGTCGACCTCAAAAGGTCGGCTTTTTTCTAGATACAAAAAAGTAGTCGAAAACCATGTCTGATTTTCGACTACTTCTTTTATTTTGTTGCGATGTTCTTTAGCTATGAAACATTAAGCCAAAGCTGTTGCTAAAGGATCACTCTTGGTCCAGAAACCAACTTGGCGAATCTTTAGACGCCAACTTGGATCAATATTTACATGAATTCTTTCAGCGACTTTCTTCTTCTTGATAAGCTCAAGAACTGCTGCTGCGGCAGCGGCAATATCGAATCCGATAATACCTACTGTCATCATTAGAACTCCGATAACAATTGGAGCAGTAATGGCGATATCAAGAGCAATAGCTTGAATCAAGATGATTACACCGACGATAGCATCAGCAATCCATCCAAATAGTGGAATGAATGAGAATGGTAATGCGATCAAGGCTGCAATTTCAACGATAGGAATCGAGATTTGTAGAACTAGACCCATCCAGAATGGCCATGATAAGGCTATCAATAGACCAGGAACGAAGAATAGCATCATTAATCCACCGATTGCTACAGCTAACTCGAGACTAGGGATAGCAAGATCAGTAAAGATCAATGCCATAAATCCAAATCCAATGAACCACTTCAAGAAGTTAAGTACTAAGAATTGAGGTATTAATACTAATAGAATCAAGAATGTAGCTAGACCTGCGAGGATACCTGCGAAGTTAAAGGCAAGGTAACCAAGTAAGACAACTGCAAGACCGGCAATTAAGCCAAGTCCAATGACACCTGCGAATCCACCGGCTACGACAGTCAAGACTGCGAAGGCGGCAATAACTAATCCAAGTAATGCTGTAATAGGAACTAGCATTGCGATTAATCCACCTGTAATTATTGAAATAATTCCGGCAATTACTTGTGCAACTACAAGACCGATTGTCATAACGATTGGAATTGCGATGCCTGCTAGAACGATACCAGCAGCAAGTAATAGCATAGGAATAAATGATAGAACAATAAATCCAGGAATAAATGTAAGTGCTAAATTAATGATTGTTAATGGGATTGTAATTAAGTTGATAATTGGAATTAAGTTAGCAATTAACAAGATAGGTGCAGTTACTAATGAAACTACCAACATGATTGGGAATACGACTAATGATGGAAGAATCAAGGCACCAAGGACCGTATAGATAAATCCGATTGGTAAGGCAGTAATTGCAAATACAATACCCCATGTTGCGATTGCAAGTGGAACCCAAATTGGTGATGTCAAAATTGTTACGACTGGCATTGCCAAAAGCAATACTGGACATGCGATCATGGCAAGAATGATGGCGCCAAACAAATCATCCTTGTTATCGACCGTCTTCTTAGTAACTAAGGCATCAGGTACATATTTACCATCTTTGTAATCTTGGTAAATTTGAGAACCTTGCATGATTTCTGTAGAGATGGCTTTATCAAAGTCACCATTCTTCAAACTGTCACCAAATGCTCTAAAGACTTGTGGTAAGTTTGCTAAATATTTATCTGAGCTACCAGTGATAGGGTTCGTATCTAATGTGATTAAATATGAATTTCCATCAGTTGTATCTTGGAGATATTTGGCAATCATACCAGTCTTATCGGATGAAGATGTCTTCTTTGAGATGTCGTGTAAAATTCCTGGCATTGAACCAAGGATTTCTGCTTTTTCATCTGTTGAGGCATCACCCATCTTGTTGTTGATGTCACTTTGAATTTGTGAGAACAGCTTTGAACCAGTTGCATTAGTAGTATCTTCAGTTTCAGTTGTGGCTGAATCATCAGCCTTATTAGCTGATTCATCTTTATTTATTACTAATGAATCTGCTTCTTCAGCGTTCTTCTTAGCAAGAGCTTCTGATGCTAGATTATCCAACGTAGTCTTAGCATTGTAATATCTCTTGTCAATCTTTTGTGCTCCGGTTGTATCGGTGTTGGAATCAACTTTCGTGATCGTAATGTGATCTTTCATAGCTGACCATGCATCCGATGCATCAAGCTTATTATCAGTAGTTGTATACTTTCCTGCTAAATAATCTTGATAAAGTTGTGAATCTAGTAAAGTATCAATATCCATGGCCTTATCGAATGCATCATCAGCAATATTTTCACCAAAGGCTTTTAATAAACCTGGCATTTGTTGTTGAAGTACATCGGTACTGTTAGCATCTGCTACACCATTAATTGTGGTATAAGCAGTTCTACCAGTTGAAAGGCGTGTTGCGTAATTGAAGACTTGATCTTGACTAGCTGCATTAGCAGCGTTGGACCAAATCCAAGGCATAACCTTGACTATTTCAGCTTGCTCCTCAGCGGTTGCTGTTGGAGCTTTATTATCGATATCTTTTCTTACCATTTCAAAGGTACTATTCTTTTGGTAAGAAGTTGTGTCACCAGTGTTATCTGCATTATTAGGATCGGTATCGTTATTCTTCAATACTTCATTAAGAGTAGCTGCCGGATCTGATGCCTTCCCATCTGGTGTTTGAATTACATTTGAAGCGTTTGTCCCAGCTTGTGTCTGAACACCTGTATCGTTACCAGAATTTGTCGATTTAACAGGTTGTTCAGTTGCCGTTGTTTGTTGACTATCATCAGTTGTAGCTGTTTGAGTTGCATTGTTACCAGTTGTATCTGCTTGTGTAGCTTCATTATCTTCATCAGTTGTAGCTGAGTTATTAGCAGAATTTTCCGTATTGGCAGTATTAGCTGTGTTTACAGAATTTTCTGTGTTTGCAGTATTAGCTGTGTTTGCAGAATTTTCCGTGTTAGCAGTATTAGCTGTGTTTGCAGTATTAGCTGTGTTTGCAGAATTTTCTGTGTTTGCAGTATTAGCTGAATTTGATGTTGATGCTCCAGTTGTAGATTCATCTGGAAGTGCACTATTTACAGTTCCACTTGATGAATTATTATTTGTTGTTGCTTTGTTACTTGTTGCGGTTGATGAATCGTTGCCTGTATCAGTTTGGTTGGCGGCTGTTTCTGTATTATTAGAAATTTCACCAGTTACGCTGATTGTAGTCCGACCCATAATGGCTTTTTCAGCTTCCTTGTAAGTTGGTTGATAAGTATTATTTTCACCAGCTTGGGCAGTTGAGCCATTCTGTGTTGTATAACTATTTGTTGCTTGTTGGTAAGTAGTATAGCTAGTTGTATTGTATGACGTTGAAGCTGAGCTAGTTGTTGTTGCTGAACTAGTTGCAGCTGATTGTGTCATAGCGTTTTGACCATAACTAGATGTACCTTGGTTGTCATAGGCATTGCCATAAGTATTACCGTAAGAATTACCATAAGAATCGTCATAACTGTTTCCATAGGTATTTCCGTATGTATTACCATTGGTTGTTTGTTGGCTAGTTGTTGTGGTTGTACCATTTGAGCTAGCTAACGATTGTTGACTCTGCCACTTCGAAGTGATCTGGTTATTGTTAACAGTAACCGGAGATCCTTGGAAGTTTGCTTTAACAGATGTTGTTGTATAAACATTCTTAGTGGCTAACCCTACAGCTGTTTGATAATTACCACTATCAACATCCTTGTTAAAAGTAAATGTAACTGTTCCCTTGTCGGGATTCTTCTTTACCGTATATGGTAAAGCGCCATCTGCATTAACAATGGAACTGTTATCCAAGTCAACGTTTTCCTTGTTGAAGTTAACAACAAGTTGATCGCCTTTTTGAATGACATTGTTACCTGAAGCGACAATGTTTGCTACAAATACATAACCGTTCTTCTGCTTTTCAAGTCCAAGATTGAAAATGCTATCGGCATTTCTCAGTGGTGTCTTGATTTTTGCATTAGACTGAGTAACATTTTCAGTTTTCACATTGGCTGATGTTGCAGCAGCGGAAACTACCCCGGCAGCTCCGTTGGCAACGATTGGTCCAGCTAATGCTAATGCTGAAAAAGTAACGACGGCTTTTTTTAGCAATGACATACCGTTTCTCCCCCCTCATAATTATTTTTTGTGAATGGATATAATAAATATTATATCTGCGATAAATATAATGCATTCTGTTTAAAGATTTCAACTTATTTCACAATTTAATTTCAAAAATATTAAAGAAACATTACATTATCTTGATAATTTGATAAATCAAAAAGCCTATTAATTCAACATTTTGTTAGCCAACGGTTAAAGACGCTTTTAATAATTTGTCTCATTTTGTCATATTTGACGCAAAGATTGTGAAATAATTTCAGAATTTCTCCCTGCGTAGTTTGCTAACAATCGAACGGCACCTTTTGTCGGACAACCGCTTTCAAATTTTCCTAGCATCAATCAGTTGATTAATGACTTTCACATTGATTTTCATCTTTAACAAATTATTTATCGAAAATAAAATTTTAATTCACTGATAATCTTGATATAAAAGGATTTTCAAACCTTTAAAATAAAATTCATTATATTAAAATTTATTTATTATTTTTAGACAAAGTGATGTAAATAAGTACCACATTACCCCTCAGACTGGTAGTATTTAATTAATCGAATTTTAAGGGGGTCTTTGTTTTGAACGAATTTACACAAGTATTAACTATTGCCGGTTCCGATTCCGACGGAAGTGCCGGTGCACAAGCAGATTTAAAAACTTTTATGGCACGTGGAGTTTATGGGATGTCAGTTTTGACAGCCGCAGTAGCTGGTAATTCATATGGTATTCATGACGCTACTGTTATGACACCTAAATTTATCGACAGCCAGATCAAGGATATTAAGGATGATTTTAAAGTTTCCGCCTTCAAGACGGGAATGCTCTCAGATTCTGCAACCATCAATACTGTTGCTGACGCTATTAAAGACCATCCCTTTGGTTTCTTTGTTTTAGATCCAGTTATCATTACTAAACACGGTGCAATGTTACTCGAAGAAGATGCTTACCAAACTTTGATCGACAAACTATTCCCGCTAGCTGATATCATCACTCCTAATTTCTACGAAGCTAAGAAGTTATCTGGATCAGATTTACATGATCGCGAAGAAATTGTTCGAGCAGCTCATAAACTGCAAGAATTAGGACCAAAGAACATTATGATCAAGGGCGAACACAGCGATGATTCGATTTCTGAAGTTGAAGATTTTGTTTTGTTAGAGGACGGACAATCGTTTTGGATCTCAGAGCCTTATGTTAAAACCGATCATATCAATGGTACTGGTGACACATTATCATCAGCTATTGTTGCTGAAGTTGCCAAGGGCAATGATCTAGAATCTGCTATTAGAACTGCTAAGACATTCACTTATAACGCTATTAAAAATGTGATTGATGTGGGACATAAATATGGACCGATTAATCATTTCATCAAAGATGATATACAATAGAAGAAAAACGAATGGAGGCCTTCTTCATATGGTAAGAATTACTAAAATTTCTGCAGGGACCTTACTATTCATTCTGGCAATCATCTTAATGATCAAAACTGGTTTTCAAGGCTTTGTGACCGCATTGATTGGTAATGGTCCGGTTGCTGGTGCAGCAGGAACTTTACTAGCGATTGCTTATATCGTTACGGGAGCTATTTATCTTTTTACTAATCGGACTTACAGTTTAGTCCCTGATATCATCAGTTTACTGATTCTCATTATTGGTGCCGTCTTCGGCATTATCAATTCGGGGTTCCCAGATACTAGTTATCTCAAATTCTGGGCTTGGCTAGGCATCATTATTGGAGCAATCGTCTTGATCACTAGTATCGTTGATTTGATCATCAACCCAATTCCTGAAGAACCTGAGGATAATGAGCCAACAAGACAACGGTAAAATCCAAATAACTATTATCAACAGAGCTCGAACAATAACTACAATAATAATCAGAATAACCAATACACCGGTAATAACTACCAACCTGATCAATACAACAATCAGAGACCAGTAACCGGTCAACGATCTCAAACCAGTCGGAGACAAAATCAACCAGCTAATAATTATGTACCTGACAATAATCGCTACGGAAATTCAGGTAGCCAAAATGATAATGGCTATTATCCAAATAATCCGCAATTTAACAATAGTCAGCAAGCTAACAATCAGTATGATCAGCCAAATTCTTCTATTAATAGTAGTTATTCAAATTACCAAACTGGCCAGAATCGTCCAGAAAATGGTCGAGCCAGCGAAAATTTAAATAATTCTTCAAAAAAAATTTCAAATAAACATCTTCGCTACGATCCGTCAAAAAGCCGTCGTAGCAAGCATTAATGCAAGCCCTTTCAGGCTTGCTTTTTTTTATCGTTCTTTATATCGTGATAAATCATTTATCGCTATTGATTATTTAATTAATTAATCATATGATAAACGTAGTTATAGATGTATATCTATAAATTTTGATGAGGAGGTTATATATATGTTCGGTATAGGATTAACCATCGTCGGATTGGCTCGTTTCCAATTTGCTATGACTACCGTGTTCCATTTCTTCTTTGTTCCGTTTTCAATCGGAATGGGTTTTGTTGTAGCTATCATGGAAACAATTTACGCAGTCAAGAAAGACAAGGTTTACCGCGACATGGCTAAGTTCTGGGGAAAGATCTTCTTACTTAGTTTCGCCGTGGGTATTGTTACAGGTCTTATTCAAGAGTTCCAATTCGGTATGAATTGGTCAGAGTATTCTAGATTCATGGGTGATGTCTTCGGTGCACCATTAGCTATCGAAGCATTACTAGCATTCTTTATCGAATCTGTCTTCATTGGTATTTGGATGTTTACTTGGGATAGATTCAGTCCAGGTTGGCATGCATTTATGATTTGGATGACATCAATCGGTACTATGTTATCAGCCATTTGGATTTTAGCTGCTAACAGTTTCATGCAACATCCAACAGGTTTCACGATCGCCGTTATGGGTGGACGTACACGTATCAAGTTAACAAGCTTTGGTGACGTGGTTGCTAACCCACAACTATGGAGAGTCTTCCCTCACTTGATCATCGCTGCTATTATGACAGCTGGTGTTGTCATTGCAGGTATGAGTGCTTACGGATTACTTCGTAAGAAGAACGGTGAGAATCACTTCTTCAAGACTTCATTAAGATATGGCCTTTGGGTCGGTTTAATTGGCTCCATCTTGACTATCTTTGCTGGTGATTTCCAAACACAACAAATGATCAAAGATCAACCAATGAAATTCGCTGCAACTGAAGGTATTTATCAAAATACTAAAGACCCTGCTCCATGGACTGTCATTGAGACAATCGATGCTAAGGGTCACAAGGCATCACATCAAGTTGAGATCCCTAAGGTATTGAGTTTGTTAACATACCACAAGGGTTCAGGTGCCGTTAAAGGTATGAATCAAATCAACAAGGAACTCAATAACGAGTATGGTAACAAGAAGTTCGGTACTCAAATGGGTTCTGAACTAGACTTTTATCCACCTGCAAAGACATTGTTCTGGAGTTTCAGAATAATGACCGCAGTAGCATTCTTAGTTCTATTATTTGATTTCCTTGGTTTATTGTTCTCCAGAAAGAGCAAGGATACTATCGAAAACAAGAAATGGTTACTTTATTGCTTGGGTATCGGTATTTGGATTCCATTCATTGGTAATTCAGCCGGCTGGTTCGTAACAGAATTTGGTCGTTATCCTTGGATCGTTTATGGATTATTTACAATTTCTCAAGCCGTATCTCCATCATCGACCATCGGAAGCTTGCTATTTAGTAACATCCTTTACTTCTTACTATTTGCCTTCCTTGGTGGTGTCATGGTTTGGTACAGCAGACAAACATTACATCAAGGCCCTTATTTCGAAGAAAAGGATTCTAAGCAAAACGTAGATCCTTTTGCAAAGGAGGCATTTGGTAAATAATGACACTCTCAATATTATGGTTTTGTATAATTGGTCTTTTATTCGCCATCTTCGTCTTCCTAGAAGGATTTGATTTCGGTGTTGGTATGGCAACACGTTTGATCGCACACGATCAAGAAGAACGAATTGCTATCCAATCGTCAATTGGACCTCACTGGGATGGTAACGAAACTTGGTTAGTTACAGCTGGTGGTGCAATGTTCGCATCATTACCACTTTGGTACGCATCATTGTTCTCAGCTTATTATTACCTATTAATGTTAGTATTAACCGCTTTGATTATCCGTGGTGTTTCATTTGAATTTACGAAACACGCAACTACAAAAGCTGGCAAGAACTTCTGGCTCTGGTTATTCTTCTGTGGTAGTTTCTTTGCACCATTCCTATTGGTTATGATGCTTACAAGCATGATCCAAGGTATTCCTTTGAATGCCAACGGTGATGCTATTGGACTTGGCTTCTTCGATGTTGTTAACTGGCTCTCACTTGTTGGTGGTGTTGCTGGTGTACTTCTATCATTGGTCCATGGTTTGAACTTCATTCGTTTGAGAATGTCTGGTGATTTACCAGACCGTGCTCGTAACATGAACAAGATTCTTTATCCTATCTTGTTTGCCGGTGAAGTTGTTTTCGCTCTATTAGTAATTTTCCAAACAGACTTCTTTACTAAGAAGTTTGTCTCATCACTGATTATCACACTGCTAATTGTATTATTCTCAGTCTTGGGTTACTATGGAGTCCTAAAGGATAGAGCAGGCTGGAGCTTCGTAGGAAGTGGATTATCATTAAGTGCAGTCATCGTACTAATCTTCAATGGTATGTTCCCACGTGTCATGATCAGTACAACTGGTGGTAACGACATTCTGATTAAGAACGCCGCTAACTCACAATATACATTGACAGTTATGACAATTGTCGCATGTATCTTAGTACCTATCGTATTGATTTACTTTATTTGGTCATATACTCTATTCACCAAGAAAATAAATCCTAAGGATAATACGGTGAAATATTAATATGATTGATAAGCGATTATTTCGCTTACCAGGAACAAAACGTCTTCTACTTATGCTTGCAGGATTAACTTTCTTGCAAGCATTTGTTATTTTATTCCAAGGTAAGTATTTAGCAGATGCATTAGTAAATTCGTGGCAAATGAAACCACTACAAAGTATTATGCTTCCTGTGACACTATTTGCAGTGGCTTTTGTCGTGCGCCATTTATTGAATTTGTTGAACACAAAAATAGTTCAATATTATTCTGGCAAAATGTCAGAAGAAATTCGTTCCCAACTCCTTGATAAAGTCTACAATTCTGGACCTCAAATGATCTCAGAACGTGGAACAGGTAACCTAGTTACTGCCTCATTAGACGGAATCGACTTAGTCGAGAACTACTTCAAGTTGATTTTTACAAAGATGATGAACATGTCCATCATCCCTCCTGTTTTATTAGTATATATTTACTTCCAAAATATCGCCTCAGGTATAACTTTGACGATCATCGTACCCTTGATAATCCTCTTTATGATCATCTTAGGACTCGCAGCACAATCAAAAGCTGACGAACAATACGCACAATACACGATCTTGTCTAATCACTTCTTGGACGCCTTGCGTGGCTTACCTACACTAAAAATGTTGGGTTTAAGTAAGCGCTATGTTAAGAATATTTATACAGTCAGTGACGAATATCGGCGCCGGACGATGAATACTTTGCGTATCGCCATTTTATCGACGTTTGCGCTCGACTGGTTAACAACACTCGGAATCGCTATTCTAGCTGTATTCTTGGGCTTAGGATTGATTAATAATCAACTCCCACTGTTTCCAGCCTTAGTAACTTTGATACTAGCACCTGAATATTTCTTACCACTCCGTGACTTTTCAAGCGATTATCATGCCACACTTGATGGTAAAAATGCTCTAACTAATATTCTTTCTATCTTAGAACGTCGAGATACCGAGGATACTGACAAATTAGATAAATTAACTTGGGATAAGGACTCAAGCCTTGAAATAAACAATTTACAATTCAATTATTCGGATGAAGAAAAGGCTGATGCTGTCAGTCTGGATGTTGATCATCTGAAATTGTCTGGATATCATCATATCGGTGTCATTGGAAAATCTGGTTCCGGTAAATCGACCTTGATTCGTGTCATCGGTGGTTTCTTGACACCAGAACACAATTCAAATATCACGATCAATGGCCAAAAGGTCCCTCATTTTACACAAAGAAATTGGCAGAAAGAATTGACTTTCTTGCCGCAATCTCCTTACTTGTTCTCAGGAACATTAGCTAAGAATATTGCTTTCTATCGTCCTGAAGCTTCTCAAGAAGAAATCGAAAATGCGGCCGATAAAGCTGGTCTAAAAGACTTTATCAACACTTTAAAAGATGGTTATGAAACAATGATCGGTGAAGGTGGCCGTGGTATCTCCGGTGGCCAACAACAACGCATCATGATTGCTCGTGCCTTTCTTGCCAACGACCGTCACATTTTAATTTTTGATGAGCCAACTGCTCACTTGGATATTGAAACTGAGTATGCTTTGAAGAAACCAATGGAAGAACTATTCAAAAACCACCTAGTGATTTTTGCTACCCATCGTCTTCACTGGATCAAAGAAATGGACTATGTTGTCGTAATGGACGATGGTGAAATAGTCGAACAAGGTACACCAAAAGAATTAGGTTCTCATGAAGGCGCCTATTCCGACTTAATCGAAAATATGCGAGGTGATACACTGTGAACTTTTTCAAGACATTCAAACATGATACTTGGGTCAAACCTTATATAAAACAGTACAAGGGTCTATTGATCTCTGTTCTGATACTAGGATTCTTTACCGTCTTGTGTGCGACTGGATTAATGTTCACAGCTGGTTACACGATCGATAAAGCCGCTACTCATCCGTACAATATTTTATTGATTTACGTACCAATTATTTTGACTCGTGGTTTTGGTATTGGACGTCCAGTTATCAAATATATTGAAAGACTTAGAAGTCATAACTGGGTCTTAAAGATCACTTCTGACTTAAGAACTCGTCTCTACAAGACACTTGAAAGTGATGCCTCATTTTTCAACGAGCATCATAAAGCTGGTGACATCATGGGACTCTTATCTGAAGATATCAATCACTTGCAAGATTTATATTTAAGAACCGTTTTCCCTACTGTCATTGCTTATATAGTTGCCTTAGTCGCATCGATTGCAATGGGATTTTTCAATCCTTCTTTTGGATTTTTTGTCTTATTACTCTGCGTTGTCGAAATCGTAATCGTACCTTTAGTTTCCGTTGCTATTGAAAGTGCCAGACGGGAACGTCAAAAAGCTTTGAAGAGCGACTTGTATACTAAATTGACCGATAACATTTTAGGCGTCGACGACTGGGTGATTTCAGGTCGTGAGGATGACTTCAAAAAACTATCCGCTTCAACTATTGCTGAGCTTGATGCTTCCAAAGATAAGTCAAAAGCCTTCAGAAGAAACCGAGACTTCGTTTTACAATTTATTTTTGCAGTTATCATGATAGTAATGTTGATCTTTACTAATATCCATATGACTCAAAATCAAGAAATGGCTAACTTCACTGCTGCGGTATTTTTAGCAGCTTTACAGCTATCTGATACCTTTGTCCCAGTCAGTCAAGGATTTGAGGAATGGCCTCAATACCGTGACTCGATCAATCGTCTTAATACTGTTCAACCCGTCGAACCTAATTTGCCTGAACAAGTCGAACTTGATCCCAAAGATTTCAACGGTCTCGATTTGGAAAATGTTAGTTTCGAATATTCCAGCGACTCACCTATTCTGATCAAGAATTTCACTCAAAAAATCACTAAGGGTGAAAAGCTTGCTTTGTTGGGTCCGAGTGGTATTGGTAAGACGACGATACTGCAACTTATTTTAGGTGACCTTATTCCTCAAAAAGGTACGATCACTGTTAATGATTTGAATGTTCAACAAATTCAAGATCACCGGGAACAAATTTTCTCAGTCTTGAATCAAAACCCCTTTTTGTTCAACACTAGTGTGATGAACAATGTTCGGCTCGGTAATGAGGACAAGAGCGATTCTGAGGTTAAAGAAGCTTTGGCCCGTGTTGGTTTAAAGGATTTGCTCGACTCATTGCCTGATAAGTACAACACTTCAGTCGGCGAGAATGGTTCTCGTTTCTCTGGCGGTGAACAGGAGCGGATCGCTTTGGCCCGTATTTTGCTGCAAGATGCTCCGGTCGTGCTTTTGGACGAGCCTACTGTTGGGCTTGATCCGATCACTGAAAATGCTTTGCTTGAGACTTTCTTTGATGTTTTGAAAGACAAGACTATTATCTGGGTCACTCATCACTTGCAAGGTGTCAATCATGTTGACCAAGTTGTCTTTGTTACCGATGAAGGAATCGAGATGCAAGGTGCTCCGGATGATCTTTATCGTACTAACTCGCACTTTAAGGAGTTGTATGAGATGGATGCTGGTTTGGAAGCTGACTAGGTTTTGCTTTGTTTGAGGCTCACTGCCGGCGAAGCGGCTCCGCAAATTTGGGCTGGAACGTGGTGGACGCCACTTGGAGCCTCCCTGCGGGAGTCTTCAAGCTGGGTCTTATTCTAAGCTCGCTTCGCTCACTAAGAATAATTTCACCACTTAGCCCAATTTGCTCTGTCGCTTCACCTGGGTTAGTTTTATCCTTCCTTAATTTTTATAAAGAAAAAATTGTATTACCACCAAAAAAGTCACCTTTGGTGGCTTTTTTTCGTTCTCTTTTTCTAGTAACTGCTTTTCTGTTTCAATACGTGACTATATTTTTCTTTACCATCTAATTTTCTTATATAATTGGATTAAATACTTGCTTGTTACGCGGCGTCATACTGTACTTTTTTATTGGAGGTGAAGTTTATGTCTACTTTTTCTACTGGTGAAATGGCTTCTTTGGGACATGTTTCAGTTCGGACTATTCAGTATTGGGACAAGAAGGGGCTTCTTACTCCTTCTACTAAGGGTCCATCTGGTCGTAGGATCTATGACTCTTCTGATGTTCAACGTTTGAAACTTATTTTGCTCTTCAAAAATATTGGCTTGAGTCTTTCTGCTATTAAAGAAATCGTTGATGGTGATAACTCCGTCAGTACTTTGAAATTGTTGCTTACTGAGCGTCAAGACTCTCTTCGTGATCAAATCTCTGCCGATAGATCTCAATTGGCTGAAGTTGATTCTTTGATCAAAAGTCTGCCCTCCTTGGATAACCTTTCACTTAATTCTATTGATGACATGAACTCTATTATGGACAATAAAAAAGCTTTGAAAAAAGTACATATCCACCTAATTTTATTTGGTTTGCCTTTATCTGTACTTGAAATTGGGTCGATTATTTATTCAATTGTTATCAGAAGTTGGTGGCCGTTTGTCATTTGGGTGCTGATTGATATTATTGGCGCTGGTTTCTTATCAAGATATTATTTTAATTCGACCGAATATGTTTGTCCAAACTGTCAGTTTCAATTCAGGCCTACTTTTTGGCAAAGTTTTTGGGCTCCTCATACTTTTGCCACTCGCAAGTTGACTTGTCCTAATTGTGGTCAGAAAAACTACTGTGTCGAAGTTTATGGGGTTTCTAGTGAATAGCATTTTTAAAAGGGACTTATGATTATTTGACAATCATAAGTCCCTTTTCGATTCATATATTAAAGTAACTTTTTTGAACTATTAATGTGCATAATCACAAAATATATCGGTAAAAGATTTAAAACAACGGTTACGATAAATAGCGTTATATCATTGACATTTAAAGATATATTTTGATTGATACTTTGCATGATATTGTTGTAATAATACCCGGGGAAGATCATTTGAATTTTGCTAAGTATTTTTATAAAGGTGTTTGACCCAAATTGAGTTAATGGGAGGATTGTCATTGCAGCAATCGTAATGATTGGGAAACTTATTGCGTCGAGGATTTTTGTATCTACTTTAGTTCCTAAAGCAAATCCAATAACACTAAAATACAATCCCATGACTGTCAGCAATAATAGTTGTGCGAGCGTGTAATAATTTGATTTCATATGAAAAAAAATAGTAGCAACTAAAAAAATAACTGAAAAAATTAAGAAGTTAAGAACTAACTGTACGATAACTTGATCTACAAGATATTTGTTCATCGTGTATTTGGTGATCCGTGATTGAAATGAATAAAATTCTAGGTTTGAAGATATCCTCTTACTGAAGGTGGCCAAGCAATTACCGATTATCCCGATGAACGTTGCCATTCCAAGTATCACGGATTGCGTCATGCCCGTTTGAAGATTAAACATCATCACATACCAAATTATTGGCATGATGATAGTAAACAACACAAATCTTTTATTTCTTAAAACTTGCTTGAGTTGGATTGTATTCGTCATTTTTTTACCTCTTTTCCATGACCTTTCGATAATGTTCTTCTATTGTCTGCCCAAAACTATGTAGTTTATCAACCGTGGTGTCAGATACAATGACCCCATCATTTAAAATTAAGACACGATTAAAAAAGGTATCTATTTGATTGAAATCGTGTGTGATGATTACTAAAGCAAAATCTTTCGTTCTCATTAACTCCCAAAACTTATCTACTGCATCTAAATCCATGCCTGTTGTTGGTTCATCTAGAAAAACAATTTTTGGTTCATTTACCATACTTAGAACTAACGACAGTCTTCTCTTTTGACCTCCTGAAAGTTTTCCCACAAAAATATTTGAGCAGTTTTCTAAGTTCACTTCTTTAAGCCAAAATAGATAATCTTCATTTTTTAAACCACACATGCTTAATTTCAACGATATGATTTCCTTTACAGTTAAATCATCAATTAAGATATCGTCCTGGGGCATAATCCCCACTTCTGAGTTGAAATTCAACTTGGTTTCAATCTGACCTGATTTAGAATCCATCTGCCCAGAGATGATCTTGATCAACGTTGATTTCCCAGCTCCATTATTTCCTAATAAAGCAATGTTGTCCTTTTTATTTACATTAAAAGAAACCCCTTTTAAAACTTTTTTATCTTTGAATTCTTTATAAATATCCTTAACGACCAACATTTTTGATCCCCCCTTACATCAACTCAAAATATACTCTACAAATTTTTTATTTATAGCCGATTTTTGTAGGTAATATAAATATAGCAGTTTGCAAAAGATATATATAGCATGTTTTAGCTCACAAAATTCACATCATTTAATACTTTTATATTTGAATTAAATAATTAAAACCAATTCTAGGTTTTCTATATAAAATTTATAAATAAATAATTATAAATTATGCAGTGAAAATACCATTCGTCTATAAAAAACACATCTAAGTTTGAAGAATATTAAATATACTTAAAATTCCAGTCATTATAATTTTTAACTTAAAATTCTTTGACTCGTTTTTTGTAATATTCATCAAAAATAAATTTAAACCGTTTTCTATAATACGTCTCATATGGAAAATCAAATATATCTAAAAAAGCCTCATAATCATTAGATTAGAATCTAACAATTATGAGACATTTCATGATATCTCAGCTTTTTTAGCGTACTCGACTGATCTCTTCCATTGATTCAAAAGTTATTACGAATTTTTCTATCTTATCAGGATAAAGATTTATTTCAACGCATCCTCTAGTAAGGTCTCCATAACAGTTGTATCCTGTGGTATTACCATAATTTAATTCAATCCCATCCAAGGTACTAGAGAAATTGTTATTGTGGTCGTGACCAGCAAAGAGTGCCTTAACATTTTTATTTCTCAATAATGCATAAAATAGGCCAGAATTTACCTTTGGTGCACAGACATTTTCACCAAACTTTCCCGAAGTGATGTTCTCAGCCGCCATTCGATATTCTGGTAGCGGAATATGCATAAATCCAATATCGACGTTCTTCTTAGAACGCAAATATGGCAGGTTTAAGAACCATTGTATCTGCTCGGGCTCAATCGTCAATCTTGGGCCAGTGCGTATAAGAGCCGCTATCCCAGACATATATGACGTGTTGTAGCTCCCCCGAATCACGATTGTGGACTTCCAAAGTGTAACTTTCCCGGTTCGAGTTGAGAAAATTATTGTGTCGGTCACAGAGAAACTCGAGTTTCTTTTCCATTGATCGCATATCACTGCGTTTCAGTGGTCCCTCCACGTCATGGTTACCATAGGTGATGGCAACAGGTGTCTTCAATGAATTCAGAAAATCATAAAAAACGGCCAAACTCTCTCTAGCTGTTGAATTATCTTTCCCCCAGATAATATCACCAGTGATCATGATCAAATGAAATTTCTTTTGAGTAAACAAGCGCCGTAAAGAACTTAAGGTCTTGAGATCCGATTCCCCGAACGGATATGAACCTAGATGAATATCGGTTAACTGGCAGATTCGCAACGGTCTGCCATCATGTACTGTTAAATCCATTACTTCCCCCCACACTGACACAATTTTTGTACCAAGTATTCGTTGAAACCTTGATCGATATTGCTTGAATCATGGGCATCTGAACCATAAACCAGTTTGATACCTTGCTCATTTGCTCGTTCAATGATTGAGACATAAGGCGATGACTCGCACTGAGTGAACTTAGCCAATCCTGACATATTACAATCCAACATGTCATTTTGACGACTCACACGCTTAAGAATCTTATCAAATAAACGTTTTGTCCGATGATCGTCCCAGACAGTCTCCTCAGGAAAACATTTTCTCCATTTTCGGTATAGCGTTATATGCCCGTATCTGAAAGGCTTATTTTCACATTGCCATTTGACTGCTTCTAAGACAGTACTGAGATACTTTCGAGCAACACCAACTGGGGTCTTATAATATTTCAGTACCCCATCACAAAAATCATCAAAGTCATCATCAACAGCTCGCAGTCCTTGATCAGTTGGCAAAAAATGGACCGACAAAATTGCGTCGTCAATCAAATCCCCATACTTCAATAACTGACTCTTAGTCCATTCTTGACAGCCATCGATATAGTCAAATTCAAAGCCGATCAAGATCCTAATTTGATCAGCATACTTTCTCTTTAAAAAATTCATTTTCTCAAAGTAGTCTGGTAAGGCGTCATAATCCATCGCTGCAGTGGTAATAGCATGTGTGCTACCACTGACCATCTTATAAAATTGTGGTGGCATGGGAAAATGTTCTGTGATCGAATAAGTTTTAAATCCTGCCTTGATTGCTAGACGGATAAAAAATTCAGTATCTTCTTTTGAACCATGTGGACAAAACTCAGTATGTGTATGTCCATTCCACTCTTTACAACAAATTTTTTGTAGTTCACGGTGTGATAACATTGACCCTCAAATCCCCCTTAGTTGATCATCTGTAACGCCGTTATATAAAATTATGGAAAACACCGATCTTTCTGTTTCAGAAATTTCCCTTCATCGACAGAAAGCTGTGATTATCTCCAAGTTGAAGATAGCAGAAGATTGTATATTTATTGTATAGAATTATTTTCTAATCATCCATTGGACTATACCACGGGGGTTTAGTCCTAATAAATTTAATTTTTTATACCATCATTAATGGTTACCATTAATTATTTTTATACGAAAATTTTGTAAGACTTCAGGATTCATTATTGATCATTATGGTGTTAATCTTAGCTCGAACTTTCGATTATGAAATAAATTTGCTGGTGAATAATCTCATCGAGGCGACATCATGAAAATTAAATATACCGATCTGGCAATTGCTATTGCCTTGAGTTCTGTGAGCCTTTTTTTGACCCCAACTTTTACCAAGGCAGCGTCAACCACCAGTGAACCTACTAATACTGGTTCAACTACTTCCGAAGTTAGTCCTGCCAGCTCAAGTTCGACTACTCCAACGATAACAATTTCTTCAAATTCTGACGCACCTAGGTCATTTACGACTACTGATGGAAATAAAATTTCCCAAAATTAACTACCGAGTAATGGTGTAAAATTTGTCGATGACACTACTAGCAACCTCGACAGAGCCTGATACTGATTACTCTGTTAGCGTCCTAGCAGTCGATATGAACGGCGATAAGTTAGGTGCACCGGTTCCAATTACTTTTGGGACTGCCAATTCGACAGTTGAGATTAACTGGACTCCGTCACTGGTCAACTTGGCCACGCCAAAGCTTTACAATATGGCCCAATATCAATTGATGGATCCCAATTCAATGACAGGTACTTTGTCCGTACCAATCAGCAATAGTAACGTTACGGTCGACATTTATTATGCTCTGAAAACTGTAAATGCGACCTTCAATTATATTGACGAAACCACTGGCAAAACACTATTTACGACCACTGACACCTGGACTTTGGGAGGCCCTACCGATTATCTTAAAACTGGGATCAGACCACCTAGTGCAATTTTAAGCAATGACGTCTTGACAGCGTCATATTCTTCGGCTTCCCCGCAAACTGACGTGACTAAATTGCCTTACTTTGGGCCTACTGGGATGATTTTCAACAATTCTGGCTACGTTTTAGATACTGCCAAAAGTAGCGACTTCAATCCTGCCAGCTATATTGACTGGCCCGCTGAAGATATCACTCAAACGTTTTACTACAAAGAAGCTGCAGCTCCAACGATCTCTATCAGCGCTCTCAATCAAAATCAAGCTAATTTGAAAAATATTTCTAGTACTCAGATTGCAGCTGGATCTTCTACGGCGACGATTAGTTCTACGGGCAGCTTACCTGTTTCAGCTGATTTGATTATTCCCGGTTATACCTTGAACGGAGTGGACGTAACCAAATCAGGAAGTTTATCTGGCGCCGCTGATTCGACCAATCATTACAGTTTGACTCCTGAATCATATAGTACTTACTTGGCTAGTGATGCAGCTAAAACAACCTCCGATGCTAGAAGTTTAGGCGATTATCAAAACATGACTGTCAACTATACTTATCAAGGAAATACTGTTAAATTGATGGCCCAACCTGTCGATGAAACAGGAGCTGCCATTGGTTCTCCTATTGCTGTCGGTACAGGGATAGTAGGTGGTCAAGCAACTATCTCTTCACCAACAGTTGAGAATTACAAACCAGTTAACGCAAATTTAACTACAACCATCACACCTGAAGATGCAACCATTCAAATCCCATATACCAAAGTTCCCGAAATTAACACTGGCGATAATACCGGAGAAGGTACAGACTCAGGTAATGAAAGCTCCGGTACTGGCAGTCAATCAACAGGTACTGGAAATGAATCCACCGGAAACAACGGTTCAACAACCGATAACTCAAGTTCTCAAAATCCAGGTAACACTACTGGGTCTGGTAATGAATCATCAGAAAATAACTCAGGAAACGAAAGTTCGGGAACTAACAACCCTACAACTGGTGGCACTTCAGGATCTCAAACACCTGGAACCAACCCAGACGAAAGTTGACAATCACAAGGTAGTAGTTCTGAATCTAGCAACCAATCTGGTAGCGAATCCGGTAGTAACCAAGATGGCAATACCGGAACAGGTAGTGAATCAGGTGGGCAAACCGGCAATGAATCATCTGGTTCGACCAATGAAAACACTAGCGGTAACAGATCAACAACCAATAACTCTGGTTCCCAAACATCAGATAATAACTCCAGTGGCGAGACGCCAGGTGAAGGTCCTCAAACTCATAGTGGTGGCTCAGGTTCCGGCAGTCAATCTGGTGAAGAAGGTTCTGAATCTGGCAATGAAACGAACAACGGCAACTCAAACTCTCAAAACTCAGGTACTGGCGAACAACCTTCTGGTGGCGGTTCAGAATCTCAAGGTAATGGCTCTGAATCTGGTAACGAATCAGTAACCAACCCAGGAGATAATACTGGAGCGGGCAATGAATCCGGTGACCAATCTGGTAATGAAGGTTCGAATTCCGGTAGTGAAAACACTGACAATAATGGAACTGGAAATGAAAATTCTGGATCCGGTAACGAATCAGGATCCAACCCTGGAGGTAATACTGGAACAGGTAATGAATCTGGTGGTCAATCCGGTAATGAAGGTTCGAATTCCGGTAGTGAAAACACTGGCAACAATGGGTCTGGAAATGAAAATTCTGGATCCGGTAACGAATCAGGAACCAACCAAGGTGGTAATACTGGGTCTGGCAATGAATCTGGTGGTCAATCCGGTAACGAGTCTTCTGGTAATAACCAAGGTAGCGGTTCTGGAACAGAAAATGGATCTGGAGGTTCAGAAGTTCCTGGTAGTGGTCAAGGAACTGGTAATTCCGGATCAAACAACGGTTCCTCCTCAAATAGTACTGGAAATCAAAATGGTTCAGACAATTCCAATCAATCTGGTAACCAAAGTGGCTCAGATAACTCCAACGAATCTGGTAACCAAAGTGGCTCTGGCAGCTCCAACGAATCTGGTAACCAAAGTGGCTCTATCAACTCCAATCAATCTGGTAACCAAAGTGGCTCTGGTAGCTCTAACGAATCCGAAAATCCGAACGGTTCAAATAACTCCAATGAGTCGACTGAACAATCTGGCTCTTCAAATGTAAACACTACTGGTGTTAGTTCTGAAGGTTCGACAAATAGCCAATCTGGTAGCAATCAAGGTTCTACTTCGAATGGTTCGGCTTCCACTGGATTTTCTGATAACGAACAAACAGCAGAAAATGGTACCTCTAGTGCTAGTGGCTTAAATCAAATTACGTCTTCTTCCTCAGACTACCTTTCAAATCATTCAACTATTTCTGAAAGTGCCCAAAAATCTACTGGTTTTTACAATATTCCTGCTAGCAACAAGGGCTCACAAAAGCTTCCCCAAACTGGTAATAAACTGACTTATGCTTGGTCTTTGCTCGGTGTATCATTACTAGGAATCTTCGGCTTGGCTTTCAGAAAAATCAAACATTGGCTTTAGCAGATTACTTAGTTTATGACTTTTTTAACCAAAATAAAAAGGACTTCTTACGAAGTCCTTTTTTCGTCCAAATTAATCAATTCGATCTAACAATTCTTGAACTACTTTTTTCAGTGCCGTGCGATTACGACCTCTTGGCAAACGGTCGATTCTTTCTGAAGCATGCTTACTGAAAGTTCTGGCAATATCCTTTGCTTGATCTAAATAGCCTTCGTTGACTACGATCCTAGCTGCTTCATTGATATCATCACTGCTTAAATCATTCTTAGACAAGACATTGATCAAAGCTTGGTTGTTATCTTGAAGTCCTAGAATATACGGCAATGAATAAACGCCGTTACGTAAATCTTCAAAATTTGGCTTACCAGTATCGCGGCTATCACCAAAATCTAGAATATCGTCGATGATCTGGAATGACATTCCGATATCGTGACCAATATTTTTGGAGCGGGCTACTAATTCGTGGTCCCCATCTGATACTAGTGCGCCCATCATTGTACTCAAACTAAATAATTCCGCTGTTTTACCAGCGATTTCTCGGAAATACATCTTAGCCGTTGCGTGAATATTGAAGTTGATCAACAGCTGGTCTAGTTCCCCAATCAAAATTTTCTTCATACTCAAAGCATTTTTTAAAATATAAGATTGTTCTGGCAAGTGGCGTGAGATTATTTCAAAATATACGGTAAACAAATAATCTCCAGCGTAAATTGCATTGCGCTTGCCATATTTTGTATGGATGGTTGGTTTCGATCGGCGTAACGGCGAATCATCAATGACATCGTCGTGAATCAAGGTCGCCACATGTAGCAATTCTAAGGATGCCGCTAGTGGTACCAACTCATCGTCAGTTTTTTTATCAGGTCCAAAGCCACTGAATAATAGAAAAAATGCTGGACGAAGCATCTTTCCACCAGATGTTAGGTCCCTAATCATCTTGGCAATAGCTTCATTTCGCATATCCAAACTATTGTGAATAAACTCAGTTGTATGGTCGATTCTCTTCCCCATCTTTGGATATTCTTTCCAAATAGAATTTGCCATCTAATACCCTCTCTACCTACGTTACTTGTCTTGTTGCATAAAGTAATTCTATAATATATGTTATCAAACAAAAAGGACTGATTTTGTGAAACCATCAGTATTTTTCGAACTAGTCGAAATAAAAGCTAAGACTGCGAGCGTTTTCCCTTTTCTAATGGGAACATTATACTCGTACTATCATTGGCATTCTATTAATATTTTCGACTTAGTTCTCTTCTTTATCGCCATGTTCCTATTCAACATGGCCGTCGACATCAATGATAATTATTGGGATTATAAAAACGCTACCGGTGTCGAAAGCTTTCGTCGTGAAACTAACGTAATTGGTGTCAACCACTTAAATATCCATATGATTGGTTGGATCGATTTCTCGTTCAGTCTGATTGCCGCAATCATTGGATTATTCATCGTTTATCGGACCGGCTTACCGCTACTTTATCTCGGACTATTCTCATTCGCCGTCGGTTTTCTTTATGCAGGTGGACCAAAACCCATCAACCGTGGACCTTTTGGCGAATTCTTCGCCGGATTCACGATGGGATTCGTCATTTATTTGATTGCCATCTACATAAATGTTCACAACGCTCCTGGCGCATATTTGGACTTTCAATTCTACGGTGACGCATTGTTATCTTCATTACTAACTTGCTTCGCTATCTCCAATCTTTTGTTAGCCAACAACATTGCTGACGAACAAGAAGATAAAAGCTTAGGTCGCAAAACGATCGTTTATTACTTAGGAAAAGAAAACAGTATTTTCATCCTTAATTCATTGTATGTCTTAGGTTACTTAGCCTTGATCTGTTCGATCATCATCGGATTACTTCCAAAGACTATGTTCCTAATGTTGTTACTGATCCCTATCGTATATAAAAATACCCGGAAATTCAGCAACAATCCGATCAAGAAAGAGACATTCCCATTAATAATCAAAAATTTGTTCATCATAACTCTGATTGAAGTCATAACCTTCTTCATTGGGGTTTTGATCAACTTCTAGTTTAATAATTTTGCAAAGTCATAAGTATCTTGAGCAATCATAAGTTCTTCATTAGTAGGCACAGCATAAGCCGCAACATTAGAATCATCAGTGGTGATCTTAACTTCTTTACCACGAGTGTTGTTGTTGTCTGTGTCTACTTTTGTACCTAAATAGCTGATTCCATTCAAAACATCAGCCCGAACCTCAGGACTATTTTCGCCAACACCAGCGGTGAAGGCCAAGACGTCAACACCGCCCATTTCAGCAATGTATGATCCTACATATTTGATGATCCGATTACGGAAAATATCCAAAGCTAGTTGAGCACGGTCATTGTCACCTTTAGCAGCGGCTGTTTCGATATCACGCATATCTGCAGAAATACCGGAAATACCCAATAATCCCGATTTGTGATTTAGAATATCGATCATATCGTCAACATCGTACAGATTCAATTTCTTCTTTAGGTACGGGATAACAGATACATCGAGATCACCACTGCGACTGCTCATTGTGATACCAGCTAATGGTGTGAATCCCATAGAGATGTCAAAAGCCTTTCCGTCTTTGATGGCACTGATCGAGGCGCCACTTCCTAGGTGAAGGACGATAACTTTTTTATCGTTGATCCCACCTGGCACTATTTGATTCAATCGTTGGGAGATATAACGGTGGCTAGTTCCGTGAGCCCCATAACGGCGTGCTTTATATTTTTGATAGTATTCCATTGGGATACTGTATAAATAGTTAACTTCAGGGATCTGTGAAAAGAAGGCTGTATCAAAAACAGCTACTTGAATGGCTTTAGGGACTAATTTTTTGAAAACGCTGATGTAATAAGCTTCGACTTTATTGTGGAGTGGTGCATATTCAGCTAGTTCTTGGATCAATGCTAAATTTTGTTCGGTCACGATTTCCGATTTCTTGAAGTGTTCTCCTCCAGCGACGACTCGATGTCCAAACGCAGTGATATCTTCAAAATGGTCAATAATTTTAGCATCTTTTAAAGCACTAAGGATCGACAAAACAGCGATTTCATTAGATTCAACTGCTTCTTCACGTTCAGTCTTTTTTCCTTGATACTTTAATTTGAATACAGCCTTGGGCGAACCAAGTCGATCGATCATTCCTGATGCAATCTCATTTTTCTCAGGCATTTCAAACAACTTCCATTTTAAAGTGGAACTACCTGCATTTATAGACATAATCTTCATCGTAAAATCTCCTTTAAAAACTGTACTAGAGCTCCTCAAATCGGCTCGTGGCCCGTTTTGACACTATTTTAAAATAATGATACTCTGTAATAACTATTATAAGTCTTTTTGGGGGGTATTTCATTCGTGAAATTATTTAGTAGATTACGTAAAGATGTTACGGACAAGAATGCCCGTGACACCACTGCTCAAGCCCAATCTCACCCATCCGAAGATAGTTCAAATTCCAATCGATCATCGTCTGAAAGCTCCAATGAAGCATCCCAAAAAAATCCTCAGACTGACTCTTCGACTAAAAAAATTAATAAATCTGAAGCCGACAGTGCCCCACAAGTTTCAAATTCAGACAAATCCAACAACCAAATAGTTTCCGTTCATGACAAACGTGTCAAAATTGAAAAAGACATGAACAGTCTTTCCCATGAATATGCTCAACTTCGCGGGAAGTTAAAACTTAACTTGTTCAGTGAACGTGATGACTATCAAAGTAAGTTGAATAGTTTGACGAAGCAACTGCACGACCTCCAGGATAATGAGAAGGCTGTACAAGAACAACTAGAAAACAATCGTAACGAAAACGACGGCAAAGAAACTGAAAGACTTGCCGGTATTCGTGCTGACCAAAAACATCAAAATGAACTCTTGTATAAGTATAAAGAGCAACAAAAGACACTTGCTGGAAGTATCGAGAAAAACGATAAACAGTTGGCCAGTAAGCAAACTCAACTAGCTAAAAATCAAAAAGAAGAAGCCGACCTTTCTAACGAGATCAAAAATGAAACTGACTTGCAAAAGATGCTCGCCTTGATGGAAAAGCAAAAGAGTCAGATCGACAAGATCTATAAGAGCCGTCAAAAGATCAACGATGAATTGGCTGACATTCAATCTGAATTAGGCAATAACAAAAAAGATCTCAACGATGTCAATGTTAACATCAATGAGATCTCGAGTTCGGTTGCCCTACTGAAAACTAAAATTAATCAAGTTGAACAAAACATTCAAAATAATCGTGCTTAAAGAACTCGCAATATTAATCAATTATCAGCCTCTTCTAAGAGCAATACGAACGAGATCAATGGTTTGAAGATTCAGATCAAAAACGTGACTGATAATATTAACTATGTTGATAAATATATCAAGGATGTTTTCCATGCTGCTTATTTAGTTCGCGAGGTTTTCCTTGAATCAAATAAGGACTACCTAGTCATGTCAGATTCCATCGATCATGACCAATAAGAATCAGACTTATTCGATATTGTTAACTACTTGGAAAAGAAGTTGGATAAAACTGTTACTTTGGTTACGACCTTCTACAATGATCAATTCGATGCAATCGTTGACGGTTATACTAAATCAATGAATATCCAAAGACCTAACGTCATCAACTTATTCGCCGATTTGCAAAAATCAGATGAGCCAACGGACAAACGTGTCAAAATACCTGAGTCAAATGACTGGGTGACACGGACTGATATCAAAACACAAAATACTTTGATCTACGATCACAGTGGTAATTTGATGATGACTGTTGAACACTTGAACGAAAAGATCAATCGGATCAACTACTTCAAGAATTCCAAAATCGTCAAAACTAATATTTATAATCCTGATGGTATTTTGTCATCAACTCAGATTTTCAACAAAGATCAAAAATTAGGTGAAGAAAACTTCTTCAGAACTGACGGTTCGATCGTTATCACCATTAATTATGAATCTGGTGTGGCTAATGATTTTCAAGTCTTCGATGGCTCTGGCTTGTTGACTCAAGACTTCGACAAAAAAGAGGAACTAATCACTTGGTGGATCAACTCACTTTATGAAGGCAAATCTGACTTAGTCTTTGTCGGTAGCAGCACTGACTTGCTATATAAGGCAGTTGCACAATTGCGAGACCGGGAAAAAACTGACTTGATCACTTTCGTCGAGAATGCCCACAGTAACATCGGCCGTATCAAGGCTTTGTTGCACAAAGAACCTTTGATCAACAATATATTCGTTCAATACGAACGCGACTTACACTCAATCGAGAATACCACTGACCGCGATATTAGCGTCAGTGCCATCAAGACAGCGGTAAGTGACGAAATGTATTTACCTGAATCACTCAAAATATAACTTATAGTTTGAAGGAGGTACTCATGCTTATTTTGAAAATAATTTTGGGTATCTCTTTTTTTGCGACTTTATTTACGTTTATCCTTAGTATTGCAACGTATTTCTTCCCCGTAAGAAAGAGTACCCCTGATAAATTCCTGTCTGACTACAAGGTCTACATCTTGATGCCGGTCTTAAATGAATCATCAGTCATCAAAGATACTGTGGAACATTTCTTCAACAATAGCTATTACAGTTATAAGAACAATGTTCATCTGATCTTGATCGATGACCGCAGTACTGATGGTTCGACTGATATCTTAAAGACCCTTAACCAAAGATTTCATAATTTTCACGTCATCAAAAGACGCTTTCCTGTTGCTCAACATGGTAAGGGTGAAGCTTTGAATGCGGGGATCGAATTCGTCAAAGCAAATAACCAGTGGGACCCTGACAAAACCATCATTGGCGTGATCGATGCGGACGCTTCGATGTCGATAGTTGATATAAATAAGATGGTCAACGTTTTCGACCAAGATGACGACCTAGCCATGGCTCAAAGTCGAGTGGCCATGAATCGGACGAACAATTGGCTTGAGTCTTTACAGGATTTTGAATTTGTCGTGCCAAACTCATTATTGCAAAATATGCGTAATTTCTTTGGGAACGCTGCTGGTGCCGGCAATGGCCAATTTTTCCGTCTGACTGCCCTAAAAAAACACAATCCATGGGGTTCAGCCCTTTTGGAAGATTTTGAGATCAGTACTCGGATACTACTTAAAAATCAAAAAACTACTTTTGTTCCTGATGTGATGGTCTACCAAGAGCCAGTCTCCAAAATAAAAGATTTCATCAAACAGCGAGCACGCTGGGCTCAAGGCAGTTTAGATTGTTTATTTCTGTTAGGACGCAAAACGCTCACTAGTAACCTCAGCGTTTGGGAAAAAGCCGAGATGCTTCTATTCATGTGTTCGACCCTACTAAGCTTGATAATTATCCTGACCAATATTTTTTCAATAGTTGCAATTATTTTAGGTTTGACGGTCGTTAATTATTCGGCTCCCTGGTGGATGATTTCGATGTTGCTACTGGGTCTAGCTCTTGTGATTTTCTCGGTAATCCAATACTACCGTTATATTAAGATTTCAGTTGCCCAAGCGGTCGGTTGCATATTATACTTCTATGTATATATGTTTTTGATCATTCCCATCGTTATGATTGCCTTCACAAACTTTGTAACTGGTCGCAATCATTGGGAAAAGACGACTCACGGACTTAAAGAAAGCGAAAATTAACTATGAAGAAAATTTCGATTGTGGTTCCTTGTTTTAATGAACAAGAAACAGTCAATATTTACTTTGATGCGATGACTAAAATGCGTCTGCAAGCTAATAAAGACGTTGAAAAATTTCAAATAGAATATTGGTTCGTCGATGATGGTTCATCCGACCAAACTTTGCCGACTCTTAAAAAGCTTCAGCAAGCTCACAGCGACGAAGTCCACTATATCTCCTTCTCCAGAAATTTTGGGAAAGAGTCAGCCTTGTATGCCGGCTTAAATGCGGTCACAGGTGATTATATTGCCGTTATGGATGTTGACTTGCAAGATCCGCCTGACATGTTGCCGACGATGTTCGACATCCTTGAACAAGGCGAATATGACTGTGTCGGCTCTGCTAGAGAAGACCGAAAAGGTGAAAACCCAATCGTCTCCTTCTTCTCGAATGCTTTTTACGGCTTGATCAACAAGATGTCCCAAACGAAAATCATTCCTGGGGCGCGTGATTTTCGTTTAATGACTCGTCAAATGGTCGAATCGATCAAGTCCATGACCGAGTACAACCGTTTTTCCAAAGGAATCTTCAGTTGGGTCGGTTTCAAAACCAAATACTTACCTTATAAAAATCATGAAAGAGTTGCTGGCACTACTTCCTGGAACTTCTGGAAACTACTCAAGTATGCTTTGACTGGTATCATCGACTTTACCGAACGTCCGTTAGCAATCGCGACTTGGTTCGGTTCAGCCTTCTCATTACTGTCGATCATCGCGATCATTGCTATTATCGTCAGAAAATTCATCAATCCCTTCAGTTCCGTTAACGGCTGGGCTTCAATCGTTTCAGTCATCTTACTGATTGGTGGGATTCAATTGATCAGTATTGGGATCCTTGGTGAATATATCGGTAAAATCTTCTTGGAAGTTAAAAGACGTCCAATCTATATCATCAAAGAAAAGAAGTAAAAAAAGCCAATCCATCAGGATTGGCTTTTAAATTGACAATTTTACATTAAACTTATAAAAACAAAACCGGTGATACCAACTAATAGTCCATACACTAAAGCTGGTAACGCAGTTTTTCTTAAGATATTACCTTCTTGTCCTTGAAGACCTACGACAGAACTAACTGACACGATGTTGTGGACACAGATCATATTTCCGGCTGCCGCACCGATCAATTGCGCTGCTAAGACGACTTGTTGATTAATGGAAGCATTCGTAGCAATATCTGATTGAATCTGTCCAAAGGTCAGTGTCGAAACGGTCGCACTACCTGTAACGAAGGCACCTAACTCACCTAGGAATGGAGCAATGAAGATCCAGACTGAGGAAAGTGATTTCGAAACCACTGTCGCAATATAAACTGGCATACTTTCCATTTTGACTGAGTTAAGACCTGAGTTAGCGAAAATCTGGACCATGATCAAAGTCACACTCAAGGCAATGGCTGTCGACTTCATCGAGAAGACAACCTTTTTTGCCGTTGAGAAAAAGACATTTAAGGATTTGACTTGAATCAATAGTCCAATAATCACGGCAATCGTCATCAAAGTACCAGGTGAATAGAGAAATTCCCAATCTGATTTGATTGCTTCAAAGCCAAGGATATTGGTCCAAGATAAATTGATAGCTGAAGTCAAAAAGCTCTTCAACGGTTGGAAAATTCTTGAAGCCAAGAGCATCAAGATAATGGCGATATATGATGACCAGGCAGTCAACAATGACATTTTTGGCTTGTCTGTTGAGATCTCTTTAGTTGAAGTTGTCCAAGGATCTGTGATGACTGACTTTGGTAAAAGGAATTTCAACTTGATCATGGCGATGGCCACGATGATAGTGATAAATGGTGTCAAGATCGAAACGAATTCGTATCCAACGAAGGTCGACATAGCAATAGATGTCAAACTATAAACCAGTCCAACTACTAATGTCCATGGTGCCAATTGGAAAAAGTCTTTGGCTTTGCTGCTTTCCTTTTTACCAAAGAAGAAGACCAATAAGAATAGCAGCATTAGTGGCATGAAGGTTCCAGCAAACAAGTCGATCCTAGTGATCTGTTGTCCGATGGCGTTTAAAAAACTAGTGCTCCCGTTGACGTTACTGAGCCCTACTGTCAGTGGCGTTCCAACGGCACCAAAAGCGGCTGGCGTGGAGTCAGCTACTAAGGCAAGTGTTACGGCTGCCATTGGTGAGAATCCTAAGGCAATCATTAGTGGTGCGGTCACCATTGCTGGTGTTCCGAATCCTGAGATCCCTTCGATCAGGCCACCAAAGAGATAGGCGACGATGATGATCTGGACTCTCATGTCGGCGGATAAATGATGAAAACCGAGGTTGATCCGGTCGATTGCTCCGGTGTGTCGCAAGGTATTCAACATCATCAAGGCTCCAAACAAGATCCACAGGATCGGTAGAGTTTTGTGAATTCCTTGTAAAACGGAAGCAAAAACTACGTCTGCAGGCATTTTCCATAGGAAGTAACCCTCAAGTAGTACGATCACAGCACTGATCGACATACCTTTGGTCGCCGGCATATTAAGAATACCGAGTAGGATAAATGGTAATATCACAGCTGAAAGTGCAACGATTATCATAATTCGTCCTCCTTATGTAAGTGCTTTCTAACTTATTTATTATATCCTGATTTCACAATTAAAAGTTGAAAAAAATAAAAATTTTATTGTCAAAATTTGAGTCGAAATGTATGAAATTCTTGCTAAAATGATTTAAAGTTGGGTTAATATGCTAAATTTCACTTCTCTGATATTGATAAATGAAATATCAATTGATAACATTAATAGTCTTAATAAAAAAATTGTTGAATAAATTTTATCAAATGATAAATGACTACGTTTTTAACGACTATTTTAATGTATAATAAACACGAATACTCAGAAGGTGATATTGCAATGAATTCACGAGATAAACAAGCTGAAAAAACTAAAAATGCAATTTTGGAAGTAGCTTCGGAAAATTTCCTTTCACAAGGTTACCAAGCCACTTCGACGAGGAAGATTGCCCAAGCTTTAGATATTACGCAGCCCAATATGTATCATTACTATAAAAATAAAAAGGTCCTCTATATTAAGTCGATCGAACATGCTATCGGTGGTTTTAGTGAAGCATTATATAAGACGTACGATGATAACCAAGACAAGCCATTCGAAGAAATGCTTTTGACCATCTCGACTTTTATAATTGAAAACTTTAAGATCAATTATTTCATGATGATGCATGACATAAATACTTTCTTCTCAGATGAAGAAAAAAAGACTATCGGTGAGACTTGGGACGTAGGTTACTACAAAGTTCTCAATAACGTTTTTGAAGACCATAAGGATGAACTTAGGACTGATCTCCCCTTACCCGCACAAGTTGGAACTTTTCTAACTATGCTGTTACCATATATAGAGTACAATGATGCTAAGCGAAAGCGAAATATCGCTAATTTAGGTACCATGGTGCGCATCTTTATTCATGGTATAAAAAAGGATTAGGACACAAATATGGAATTTATAACATTATTAGCCTTAATGCTCTTTTTGACCTTAGTAGTCAGTCACCTGTTCAATAAAATGAATCTACCGGCAGTTATCGGCCAGTTGATTTTAGGTGTTATTTTGGGAAAAGGTGTTCTCAATATCATCAAACCAACTCACGAAGTCGAACTGTTTGCTGAGATCGGTGTTATTTTATTAATGTTTCTGGCCGGTCTTGAGAGTGATATACAACTACTGAAAAAGCACTTCAAACCCAGCGTCAACGTGGCGATATTTGGTGTTATTTTACCAGTAGCCTTGACCCTTTTGACAGCGGTACTGTTCAAGATCAACCTACGAGAAAGCATCTTTATTTCCGTAGTCTTCGCAGCTACCTCTGTATCAATTTCCGTCGAAGTTTTAAAAAGTTTGAACTACCTATCGACTGATTCCGGCACCGTCATCTTGGGAGCAGCGGTAGTAGACGATATCCTAGCCATCTCTATTCTAAGTGTGATGTCTGGGACGTTGACCGGAGACTTCTCCGCTATGAAGTTAGTGGGTCTCTTAGGTCTTTGGATCGTCTTTGGCATCATTACTTACGCCGCTTATAAATGGATCATCCCGCAGATCATGAAGTTGGCTAATTACATTGAAGCAACTCACGCCAGTACCATTATGGCTTTGCTGATTTGTTTGCTCTTTGCCGTCTTAGCTGACGTGGTCCAATTGGATGCCGTTTTAGGCGCTTTCGTGGCAGGGATCGCCGTTTCAAATTCACCTAAGTTTGAGGAAAAGATCAATCGCGATATCGAAACGATTGGTTACGGAATCTTCATCCCGATTTTCTTCATCAGTATTGGACTCAATTTGGAATTTGACAGTTTCCTCAAAGATTTTTGGCTAATAGTCCTATTCACAGTTACAGGAATTATCGGCAAGCTGTTTGGAGCCGGATTTGGGGCTAGGTTATCTGGTTTCAATAATAAGGATTCTTACGTTATCGGTTCAGGCATGATTTCACGTGGTGAAATGGCCTTGATTATCGCACAAATCGGGTTTAGCGTGAAACTGCTTTCAGAAGAATACTACTCAAGTGTAATTATCAGTATTATACTGATAACGATTCTTGCCCCATTCTTCTTAAAACACTCCATCAACAAGAATCCGGTAAGTATTTAAGTACCGAAAAGGTGCTAGAAGTTATATAATGATTGTGTGAGTAGTAAACAATATTTGATAAATGAAGGAGAAGGTAGATATGGCACATATTTTAATTTTAGGCGCAGGATATGGTGGATTAAAAGCAGCTCGAGATTTAGCAAAAACAACTCCTGCAGATACACAAATCGACTTGGTCGATAAAAATGTACTACACGTTGAGAAGACAGCATTACATATGGTCGCAGCAGGTACTGCTAGACCAGAATCAGTAAGTTTTGATATTCGTGATGTTATCCCTTCAAATGTTAACTTTATTCAAGCTACAGTTTCCGAATTCGATTTGGATAACAAAAAAGTTTCATTCACAGATCATGACGATATCGAATATGACTATGTCATCATTTCATTAGGATTCCGTTCTGAAGACTTCGGTCTCGAAGGCGCAGATAAGAATGCTTTGATCCTTCAAGATCTTGATACAGCTACTGAGATCTACGAGACAATCAATAAAAACATTGCAAACTACAAGAACTCACAAGATCCTAAAGATCTTTCAATCGCAGTTTGTGGTGCTGGATTTACTGGTATCGAAGTTCTTGGTGAATTAGTCGATACAATTAAGATCTTAAAAGCTAAATATGGTGTTCCCGAAATCAAGGTCACATGTCTTGAAATGTCAACACGTATTTTGCCAATGTTTGATGAAGGACTTGCTAACTATGCTGTTTCTTACCTTGAAAAGAATGGCATCAAGTTATTAACAGGTGCTAAGATCACTAAGATTGAAGATGGCGGCGTTGTATACAAAGACACTGAAGATCAAGAACATACAGTTGAAGCAAGTACTATCGTTTGGACTGTTGGTGTTAGTGGTTCAGATGTCATCAAAGATTCTGGTGTCGATGCTAAGAGAAACCGTGTTACAACAACACAATTCTTAAACCTTGAAGATCATCCTGAAGCATACTTCATTGGTGATGATTCAGCCTTGATCCCTGAAGGTGAAGAACGTCCATTACCAACAACAGGTCAATTAGCAACTGCTGAAGGTGGCGCTGTTGCCTTCAATATTGCTTCAGCTTTGGCTGGAACAGAATTGAAACCATTCGTATACAAATCAGCTGGTACTGTTGCCTCATTAGGTCAAAACCATGGTATTGCTCAAATTGGCGACCGTAAGTTCAAAGGTGTTACAGCCTCATTGATCAAACATTTGGCAGCTGACAGAAGCTTCTTGGAAATGGGTGGCGTAAAGACTGCTCTTAAAAAAGGTTCACTCTAAAATTTAAAGATTAAAGCTAAATGATATACAGATGGAAGGACCCTTTAGTTTGGTTGATAAGCCAAACTAAAGGGTTTTTCTTATGCACAAAAATAAGGTATTCGACTTTATCGAATACCTTATTTTTTACCAATTAAAATTGCTTAAATATGTTGAGCGGCTGTTGTCTTGCGATGAACTGAATCTGAGCTTTCTTTAAAGACTCTCTTGAGAACTTTGACTATAATAAAGTTCATTACAAAGACAAATGTGAAGGCGAAAACTACGGCAAATAATTGTAGTCCAAATTGTTTGAAGCCGCCTCCTTGAAGCAAACCGTTGTTAATGACGTTAGGATTGATGCCTTTAGTAGCAAACAAGCCTGTAGCAAGTGATCCGATGATACCACTGATACCATGTGAACCCATGATGTCCATGCAATCATTGATGTGCCACTTGTATTTGAGAATATTGATGAAGTAATAGCTACCAGCTGCGGAAATTACACCGATGATCAATGAAGCTGGCAATGTGACGAAACCTGTGGCTGATGTGATACCAACTAATCCACAGATGACTCCGGTACAAACACCGTTCATGCTGATCGACTTCTTGTAGTAATCTTCAAGCAAGGCGTATGTAATCATTGCAGCGATTGGAGCCATTGTTGTCGTAAAGAATGCTTCTAGACCTTGAGCACTGAGTGCTAGTGCACTGCCGGCGTTGAATCCATACCAGCCGATCCAGAGTAAAACGGTACCTAATAGAACGAAGAAGGCATTTCCATGTGCGTTCTCTTTTGCTTTAGCATCTTTTGCATGCTTTGAGATTGCAAAATTTGAAAGGATCAATGCTGTAACACCAGCATCAATGTGAATAACCGTGCCACCAGCAAAATCAAGTACACCTAACTTTGCAAGGAATCCTGTACTGGACCAAACCATGTGTACTAATGGGTAGTATACTAAAACTGACCAAATAGCAACGAACAAGACGATATATTTTGTTGATTTCTTCGTTGCAATCGAACCTAAAAATAGTCCTGGTGTTAAAATTGCGAACATCATTTGAAACAGGATAAAAATAGTATTTGAAATATTTGTTTTTGGATATAAAGCCGTTAAATTAATTCCTGATAAGAATATATGTTTGAGATCACCAATGATCCCGAATTCGTTACCTTCGAAAGATAATGGATATCCGACTACGAACCAGAGCAGTCCGACGACGCCGAACATCAAGAAAATTTCCAATAACATTTTAGTGGTGTCTTTTTGAGGTATAAATCCGCCATAGAAGACGGCAATTCCTGGAGTCATCACCCATACCAATAGGACTGACAGTATCATAAATGCACTATCCATGTCCCTCATCTCCTTTAATATTAATTTTGTTTCGAAGTATAGCACCTTTTTCTGAGATGTATACCAATTAGTTTTCTGTAAACGTTACCTTTTTTTCATAAATTGATTTATAATTAAACCAAATGCCATTAGGAGTGTGCCAACATGTCAATTGAAAAAAACAAGATTTGCGTCATTTGCGGACAACATTTTTCGGCCTCCGAAGGATTGTTTCTTCGTGATTTGAATGATCGCCTTAAACAACAGATCATGGCGGAAACTGATTTCGCGAAGAACTCATCATTTATCTGCTTAAAAGACCTCCAACATGTTAGAATCAAGAACATGCAAGCTGTTATTGATCAAGATCTCGATGTAGACCAAAGAATGAATTCTGAGCTTCAAAAAGAATTATCGAAGGATACTTATGTTATCCGAAACTTGAACGAAACTGTTAATGGTCAATTAACACGTGGTCAAAAAATGGCCGACGCTGTCGCTAAATTTGGTGGTAGCTGGGGGTTTATCATCACCTTCTGTATCGTCCTAGTCGTTTGGATGACAGTAAATGTCGTCCATCTTTTCGGGATCAATTTTGACCCATACCCATTCATCCTTTTAAATCTGTTCCTTAGCTGTGTGGCTGCGATTCAAGCTCCCATCATCATGATGAGCCAAAACCGTTCTGCTCAACGTGATCGTTTTGATGCCGAGAACGATTACCGGACCAACACTAAATCGGAGATGGAGATCCGTATCCTTCACAAGAAGATCGATCAAATGAATGAAGTCCAGTGGCCTCATATCCTTGATATCGAGAAATTGCAGATTGAAGTCATGGGCGAAATCGAAAATGAGATCCAAACTCTACGAACTGAACAAGAAAGACTTAAAGAAGGTTCACGAAATACCCGCCATCCATCACGGAATCGTGGTCATAATCGTGACCGCTACTAATTTTTCGAACCAGATAAGACAAAATATTTCTCTGGTTATGGAGAGTATATGACCGGTCACTGATGAATACAAAAGAAAAGTATTGAAATTTTACAAATTTATTTTTTTATTTTTTGCACATCTATTTGGATAAAATTAACTTACTAATTTTGAAATTATTATCTCAGACATACTAAAAGGGTCGTCAATTTTGAAAATTGACGACCCTTTATTTTGGGTAATTATTTCACCACTTTAGCTCCGAGGACATTTTCGAAATGGTCCAATGCCCAATCATGTCCAGCTTGATTGAACGAAGCCACAGCTGACTTATGAATAACTAAGTTATAGCAAAGATTATAAGCATCAACAGCAGTGTGCAGAACACAAATATCAGTGCAGACACCAACTAAATGGATCGTATCGACATCGCGTTCACGCAGGCGTAGGTCAAGATCTGTCCCTGCAAAAGCACTATAACGAGTCTTATCAAATTGCTTTACTGTATCCTTACCAGAATTCTCTTGGAACCATTTGCCAGTTTCACCGTATAATTCCCTACCCCAAGTGTCACGAACGTTGTGAGCTGGGAACAGCTTCGTTTCAGGATGATAGTGATCAAATGGACGATGGACATCAGTTGGTAACCAGACCCAATCGCCATCCTTTTTCATATTGTCAGCAATCTTAACAATATTTTTGTCAATTGCTTGACCAGGTTCTCCGCACGTTAAGGCACCCTTATCCGCAACAAAGTAATTAGTATAATCAATAATCAGTAAAGCTTGATGTGAAGCCATTATTCATACCCGCTTTCTGGAACTTATTTGTTAAGTAAATTATTACTAGAAAAACAGATTGTGTCAAATATATAAGTATCATGGGCCGTTATTTTCACAATACTTATTGCTACTTAATGAAACGCCAAGATGCTAAAGTACAGGTGATTTTAGCTGTAAGGAGCAATAATCATGACTAAACGAGAAGAACCATACAACGTCGGCCTCGATATTGGTAGCAGCTCTGTTGGCTGGGCTGTGGTCGACAATAATTATCATTTATTGAACATTAAAAAAAATAATCTCTGGGGCGCGCGCTTATTTAAAGAAGCAGAGACCGCTCAAGTTACCAGAGGTCATCGTTCAATGAGACGTCGTTATCGAAGAAGAAGAAATCGTTTAAATTGGCTGGATGAATTATTCGCAGATGAACTAGCTAAAATAGATCCTTCATTTTTATTACGAATGAAAAATTCTTGGGTCTCTAAAAAAGAATCCACTCGTAAACGTGACCCTTACAATTTATTCATTGATGAGAAATATAATGATGTGGATTATTTCAATCAATATCCAACGATATTCCATCTTCGTAAGGAATTGATCACTGAAGATAAGAAGGTCGATATCAGACTAATTTATTTAGCAATCCACAATATTATCAAGTACCGTGGTAACTTCACTCTTGAAAATCAAAATTTTGATATTTCTCAATTAAGCAGTAATTTTTCACAACAAATCAGTGACTTTTTTGCTTTGTTTAGTGATTTTGGAGTCATCATGCCTGAAGATTTCGATCCCGACAAAATCAGTGATATTTTACTGAATCCCAATCTTTCACCTTCGGGAAAAGTTTCTGAGGCAATAGCAACTATCTCTCCAAAAACTAACGTAAAAGCCAAAATAAAAATTATTTTATTATTACTTGTTGGTAACAACGGTGATTTGAAAAAATTATTTGATTTAGAAACAACTGAAAAAATAGCTGTTAAATTATCATCTCGACATATCGACAGTGAATTGCCAATCATTTTATCAGAACTGAATGAGCAACAAGAAAATATTATTACCATTGCCAATTCTATTTTTGGTTCAATCATTCTAAAGGACTTTCTTGGCGATGAGACCTCAATCAGTGCGGCAAAAGTAATCAGTTTTGAAGATCATAAACAAGATCTTCAAAAACTGAAAACTATGTGGCGCGAGACTTCTAACAAAGAAGCAGTCAAAGCTGGTAAAAAAGCTTATGAAGATTATATTGGTCATGAGGACTCTGAAACTTTTTACAAAAAAATCAAGAAATTTTTGGAGAAAGCTCAACCTGTTGATCTTGCAAATAAGGCACTGGCAGAAATTGAATTGGAAAATTATCTACCCAAACAACGGAACCGAAATAATACAGTTATACCTTACCAACTCAACGAAAACGAGTTGATTGCCATTCTAGACCACCAAGAAAAATATTATCCTTTCTTAAAAGAAAATCGTGACAAGATACTTTCCTTGCTCACATTTCGAATTCCTTACTACGTTGGGCCATTACAAGACTCTAACAACAATCGTTTTTCTTGGATGACCCGTAAAGCAAGTGGTGCAATAAGACCTTGGAATTTTTCTGAGAAGGTCAACGTTGAACAATCTTCAAATGATTTCATCAAACGGATGCGTTCGACCGATACTTATTTGATCGGCGAGCCAGTTCTACCGAAGAAAAGCTTGATCTATCAGTGCTATGAGGTTCTATCTGAATTGAACAACACCCGTGTAAAGGATGGCAGTAGCAATCCTAAACGCTTAGATGTCACAATTAAGCAACGCATTTACAATGAAATATTTAAGAATCAAAAATCAGTTTCAGTTAAGGTATTGCAAAACTGGCTGATAAAAGAAAGCTATTTTAAATCACCAGAAATCTCTGGTTTAGCTGACAAAAAGAAGTATTTATCATCTCTTTCGACCTACATTGATTTCAAGAAAATTTTTGGACAGAGGTTTGTTGATGACCCCGTCAATTCGCCGCAATTGGAAGAATTAGCAGAATGGTTAACACTCTTTGAAGATAAGAAGATTCTGTTAATCAAATTGCAAAACTCTAAATACTCTTATGATCAAGCCACTATCAATAAATTATCGACGATGCGGTATCAAGGTACTGGAAAACTTTCAAAAAAATTATTAGTAGATTTGAAGACTACTAAAAAGTCAATTGGCAAAAGTGGCGCTGAATCTCTTTCCATACTGGATTTGATGTGGTCGACTAAAGATAATTTCATGCAAATCATCCACGATGCAGATTATACTTTTGAGCAACAAATTAAAGAATTCAACTATGATACGGAAGATGAGCTGACGCCTTTGGAAAAAGTGGCCAATTTACATGGCTCACCTGCTTTGAAACGGGGATTGAATCAATCGATCAAGGTTGTCGCAGACATCGTCAAATTTATGGGCCACGATCCAGAAAAAATCTTTATTGAATTCACTCGTTCTGATGACTTCAGCAAGTTGACTATTTCTAGATACCGTCGGATCAAAAAGCAGTATCTAGAAATTGCCAAGGCAATCAAAAAAATACCAGCAGAATTTAAAGACATCAAGGAATATCAAACTCAACTTGAGGAAAATAAAGGCAAGTTGGCAAGTGAAAGACTGATGCTATACTTCCTGCAATGTGGTCATAGTTTGTACAGTAATAAGCCGATTGATTTAAATATGATCAATAGTTCTAAGTATCATGTAGATCATATCTTGCCACAATCTTACATTAAAGATGACTCTCTTGAGAATAAGGCTTTGGTCTTAGCTTCAGAAAATGAAAATAAGATCGACAACATGCTGATCAGTCATGACATCATTGCTACTAACTTACCACGCTGGCAGGCTTTGAAAGACCAGAATTTGATGGGATCCAAAAAATTTGCTGATTTGACAAGAACAACCGTGACTGAAAACCAGAAAAAAGGATTTATTCAAAGACAGCTAGTCCAGACTTCCCAAATCGTTAAAAATATCACACTGATTTTAAATGATCTTTATAAAAATACTAGCTGTATTGAAACTCGAGCTACTCTCTCAAGCGAATTTAGGAAAGCCTTTAGTAATTTCGACGAAACTACTTATCATTATCAATTTCCTGAATTTGTTAAAAATCGAGATGTCAATGATTTTCATCATGCTCAAGATGCTTTTCTCGCTTGTGTTATCGGTGAATATCAACTAAAAAAGTATCCTAAAGATAATTTACGATTAGTCTATGACCAATATTCAAAGTTTCTCGATTCACTAAAAAAAGACACCCGCAAAAAAAATGGACGGATGCCAAGATACACTCAAAATGGGTTTATTATTGGATCAATGTTTAACGGTAAGACCTACGTTGATGACAACGGTGAAATTATTTGGGATCAAAAAATCAAGGAGTCCATTCGTAAGACCTTTAATTATCATCAATTCAATGTCGTCAGACAAACCATTGAACAGCATGGAAAACTTTTCAACGACACTATCCAACCACACAGTGACAGGTATAAATTGATTCCATTGAAGACCAATCGTGACCCAGCTATTTACGGTGGATACAATAACGATAACAATGCCTATTCTGTTGTGCTGGATGTTGATGGTAAGAAAAAAATAAACGGCATTCCTATTAGAATTGCTAACCAACTCAAATCTGATGAACTTGATCTAAGCAGTTGGCTTGAAAATAATATCAAACACAAAAAACCAATGACTATTTTAATTGATAAAGTCCCAAAGTATCAACGAATTATCAATGAAGAAACAGGTGACCTATTGATTACTTCTGCAAACGAAGTAATCAACAACGTACAGTTGTTCCTACCAAGTATGTACACCGCATTAATCAGTTTATTAGATTCGACAAAAACTGAAATGTATTCAAAACTTTTAAGTAACTATGAAGCAAACATTTTAATAGATATTTACGATTATCTACTGACTAAATTGAAAAATAACTACCCACTTTATCGAAAGGAGTGGGCCAAACTAGCTGAACATCGTGATGACTTTATTGAATCTGATCTGGTAACGCAAGCCAGTACTCTGCAACAGTTAATCAAGTTTATGCATGCTGATCCTTCAAATGTTAATTTAAAATTTGGTAATTTTAAAGGCAACCGTTTTGGTCGTAAAAATGGCAATATTAAACTGTCAAAAACTGATTTTATTTATGAATCACCAACCGGATTATTTAAATCAATTAAACATATCGACTAAAAATTCAGAGCAAAAAAATAGGCCCCATTGGGCCCAATCAAAATGATCGATTTACTTTAATGTTGATTTTAATTCTCTAAGTCATCTCAATTACTTAGAACATTGTCAGAATATCTTGTTACGCACAATAATGCAAGAAGTCTGTTGGAGGAAATACCATGGGTTGGCGTACGATTTATATTACCCAAAAATCAAAATTATCCTACAAATCAAATAATTTATTGATTCAAACTAATACTGACGTGACACAAATCTCTTTTCATCAGATTGGAACTATTATTATCGCTACTACTCAGTCAGTTATCACAGGTTACCTGATTGCCAAGCTTGTTGAAAATAATATCAAAGTTATCTTTTGCGCTGCAGATCATAATCCCTGTGCTGAATTGAGCGGCTATTATAATAACGTCAATCAAAATAAAAATATTGAACAACAAATATCTTGGTCGATCACCAAAAAACAGCAATTGTGGACTAAGATTGCGTCCAATAAAATTGATAATCAGATTCAAATCCTCAAGAATAATCAGAAAGAATACACTGATTTAATATTGGAAAAGGACCATCTACTTGAAAACGATGAGTCCAACCGCGAGGCAGTAATCGCCAGAAAATATTTCTCAAGAATCTTTGGTGGTGAATATACTCGCGGTGAGGAAAATAATCTCAATGCTATGTTGAATTATGGTTACACGATTCTCTTGTCAGCAACTAACCAGGAAATAGCATCGGCTGGTTATTTAACTCAACTAGGGATCCATCATCATAGCCTTTTGAACGATTTCAATCTATCGAGTGACTTGATGGAGCCCTTCCGGCAGTTTATCGATGTGAAGGTGATAGAAAAACAGGAATATAACTTTGATGAATACATTAAATTTGAATTAATCGACGTTTTGAACCAGGAGATCCATTACGCTGGAAAAACGTTTATCTTAAGAAATGCTCTCGCTAAGCATGTTCGTGACTGTTTGAAATATTTAAACAACGAAAATATTACTATGAATAGGATAATTTTAAATGATGAGGTATAGAGTCATGCGCCTAATTGTTATGTTCGATTTACCTACACTTTCTGCGAGTGATCGACGAAACTATCGTCAGTTCAGAAAACATTTACTTCAAGACGGATTTCTTATGATGCAAGAATCTATTTATACTTGCATCTTAATTGATCGTCAAGCAGCTAATTTGCTCGAGAAAAAAATTTCATTATATGCTCCCCAAAAAGGGTTGATTCAAACAATGATTGTGACCGAAAAGCAATACACTGCTATCAATTACATTTCTGGTGCCAGTAACAACAATATTAATGATAAATTTGAAAGGTTAACTGTGATATGAGCAGTCAAAATTCCTTAACCATCTTTCCCTATTCTCCATTCAAACTTGATTGGGGAATCAACGAGATCAATTTTCAAAATAACTCCGAATTTTCCAGTTTACTGTTTCACTTGCATAAGCTGAATAATAAGGAAATCTTATTAGATGACGAAGAAAATTTCGTTCAGTTTTACACTGCTAAAAATCTCGATACTAGCTCCTTAAAAAATTTGGAGATAATTGGAGATTTAAACTCCTTTAGTATTAATACTACGCAAAATTTGAAGAAAGTTTTTAAAAAAATCAGCCAAGATTCTTTACTAGAATTCAATGACCAAATCGAATCATTGAATAACCAAATCAACGGTCTGATTTTTGATACAACTAGCAGATTTGACGGTCAACTTAGTTATGATACTTATGCAAATTTCGAGAATCTGCTCAAATTAAAACTTTTGAAGTTTAATGAATATGGATGGACCAACTTCTATGATAAAATCTTGGACGTAATAAATTTCTTCAATGAATTCACCGACAAACATCTGCTGATTACTTATAATTTGCACAATTTGTTGGATTATAAACAGCGTAATGAACTCAATCAGTACCTTAACTCTGCCGAGATTTCTCTCGTCAGTTTTGAGTCAATTAAATTTGATTTAAACATGGGGAAAATCAACCATCGGATATTTAATATTGATGAAGATCACATCCGCTTCGATTATTAGAAAACCTAATTTAAATACTTAGTATCAATTTGTATTTAATTTAGCAATACCGTGGTTGTAGGATTAATATGGCTTAGGATAGTTTTAGATCTAAGTCATCTCAATTACTTAAGAGCCACAAGAAATATTTAAATATCCCAGACCGATGTTTTAGATTCAAGTCATCTCAATTACTTAAGAGCCGCCATCTGCCTTATACAGTTGTACCCCGCTGTTTTAGATCTAAGTCATCTCAATTATTTAAGAACCCTGGTTACACCAGCAGTTTACGAAGATTTAGTTTTAGATCTAAGTCATCTCAATTACTTAAGAACCTGAGTATTTTAATAACACAATCATATCTATCTCTAAATACAAAAAAAGCCAGCATTGTTTTTAATGCTAGTTACAAAAAAAGATACTGAATCCAATGGATTCGGTATCTTATTTGTTATCGTCTAAAGTTGTATCCTCATCAAACTTGATGATCATTTTGGCTACTTCTTCTGGTTTTTCTAACATTGCGGCGTGGCCGACTCCTTTAATGTCTTCTATTTTGACGTCTGGGACTCTGCCTAAGCTGGCTTTGGCGTCTTTGACACCATTCTCACCTAGGATCTGGTCTTCGTCCGCAAACAGCAAATATGCTGGTTTTGGAATGGCTCTTAGTCGTTTGTTCAATGGTTTCTTGTCTAAGTATTCTGGCGCAATCTTTTGCAATTGTTTGGCCGTTTTACGCTCAACTTGCTTAGATGCTTCTTGAACCACTTTGGGATTCTTCAATTTTGATGTATCAAACTTTTTGGCAAAATATAGTTTTGTTTTCACTTGTGAACTTGTCACCATGCCACTCAAGACAGAGTTCAAGGTGTTAACGTGTGCATATTTTTCATTTGCTGGAGTATTTAATAGGACAATCTTGCTAACAGCAATGTCGTGCATTTCTGTCATGGTTGTAACTACTAATCCACCAATACCATAGCCAAATAATATGACTGGTTTGACGACTTTCAGTTTTCCTAAAGCTTCCCAAACTGCCCAAGCTTCAGTATCCATCTGATAGCTCTCATCTTTTGCTGGAGCGGATTTCCCGTGTCCCAACAAGTCGACGGCTACGATTGAATATTTTTTCTCCAGATATGGTGTGATGTCATCAAAATAATCCAATGATGCGTCAATACCATGCACTAGGACGATGATATCTTTATCGCTCGTCAAATCTCCAGTAACTTTAACATTTACTTCACCATTTGACGTAATAAATTTCTGTTCCAAATTATTGTCCTCTTTTACGATCCAGTCTATATTTCTATATATTTAATTCTAGTATATTTGTGTGAATTTCTAAACGATTTCGTACAAATATCATCAGTTTAATAATTTTTTCATAATTCGTCAAAGAAAATATTCATATTGACCGCCAACTAGAGAACCGATACCATATTAGGGTTGGAAAAAATTCAAGTAGGTCAATCATGAAAGAAAAATTATTTAAGAAAACTGATTATCAAAAAACTTTAGCGAATGATTCACACTTCATTCCTAGTTTAACAAAAAACAATTTAATTGCGATGGGAATTGGCTCGATAATTGGAACGGGTATTTTTATCCTGCCCGGAATCGTTGCTTATTCAACGTCTGGCCCCGCTATTACTTTATCATTCGTCCTGGCCGCAATCGTCTGTATCCTGGCTGCGATGTGCTTTGCGGAATTATCCTCAACCTTCCCAGTTGCTGGTAGTACCTTCTCTTACGGAAGTATCGTTTTCGGTCAATTCCCTGGCTGGATCGTTGGTTGGGCAACGGTCTTGGAGTATGTTTTGGGAGTCTCAGCGGTATCAACTGGTTTCTCAGCTTACTTCGTCAGTCTTTTTAAAGGTTTCGGAATCACCATCCCCAAAGCCTTAGCTGGGCCATTTGACCCCGCACATGGGACTTTTATCAATCTGCCAGCAGTCATCGTTTTAGCTTTGATCTATATCTTATTGCGCCGCGGAGTTCAATCGTCGGCTCATATGAATACCATCATGGTCTTCATCAAACTGGCTGTCATCATTGCCTTTATCGTCATCGGGCTTTTCTTCGTTAAATCAAAGAATTATCATCCCTACTTCCCGAAAGGTGGTAGTGGTGTCATCAAAGGTGCAGCGTTAGTCTTCTTTGCCTATTTGGGCTTTGATATCATCCCCGCCTCAGCACCTGAGGTCAAGAATCCCCAGGAAAATATTCCGGCCGGGATCATGATTTCGCTTGCTATCTGTGCCGGGCTCTATTTAATTATGTCAGCTGTTTTGACTGGTATGCTCAATTACAAAATGCTGAATGTTTCTGATCCAGTCGTCTTTGCACTCAATAAAGTGGGCTTAGGCAAGATCACCTTTCTCATTAGTATCGGGGCTTTGGCTGGTATGTTCACGATGATGCTCAATACGACTTATGGTGGTTCGCGTTTGGTCTATGCCCTGGGGCGTGACAAGTTGATACCTGGGCATTTTGGCGTAATCGACCAACAGTCGAAAATGCCGCTTTCTTCTTTAAATGCTATTTCTCTGCTATCGATCGTTTTAGGTGGTCTAGTTTCTTTGAAAGAATTGACTAGTTTGGTCAATATTGGAACGTTATTGTCATTCACTTTCGTTTCACTGGGTGTTATCAAGTTGCATCATATGAAGGATGCACCTACTAGTAGCTATCACGTGCCCTTTTATCCATGGTTCCCAATTTTATCGACCATTTTTTGCGTTCTTTTAATGACTCAAGTTGGAGTCAACGCTTGGATAGCTTCGCTATTCTGGTTTGCTCTAGGGATAATAATTTATTTTGCGTATGGATACCGCAAAGCAAATTAGAGCATTATTTAAGTCAAATGTTTGTAATATTTTTTTAAGTTCCAGTTAATCTTTCTTCGATAATATGTCTCATATGCATACGAGATATGCAACAAGGAGGATCTACTATTGAAAAAATCTAAAACAGCATTAATTCTATCATCAGTTGCCATCTTAGGATTGGCACCAGCAGCAACCATCGCTATTGGCTCAGCTTCTACAGCCGATGCGGCAGTTGGACAAGTAGCTCCAGCTAAAAAGGCTCCTGCCAAAGCTCAACCAAAAAAGGATCAACCTGCTAAGAATGTAAAAGCTCCTGAAACTAAAACACCTGCTAAAAAGGTAGTTACACCAGCTCCTGCTAAACAAGCTCAAAAGGCCGTAACTCCTGCTCCTGTTAAACAGGCTCAACCTACTAAGCAAGCTCAAAAAGCTGTAACTCCTGCTCCTGCTAAACAGGCTCAACCTGATAAGCAAGCTCAAAAGGCTGTAACTCCTGCTCCTGCTAAACAGGCTCAACCTGCTAAACAAGCTCAAAAGGCTGTAACTCCTGCTCCTGCTAAGAAAGCTCAACCTGCTCAACCAGCACGCAGATAATTTACGTTTATCAATACCTCAAAGATCAGATTTTAAATCCAATCTTTGAGGTATTTTTCGTATCCACTTTTCATTTGTAATATATTTTTAAGGATTGTTTAACTTTGCTTCTCTAGTATAAGAATCAGCATATGAGATATGCATCAAGGAGGAACTATCACAATGAAAAAAACACGTAAAACTTTATTAATATCATCGATCGTACTATTAGGCTGGTTGCCAACAGCAACTATCGCCGCTACCTCGGCTTATGACGCTAATGCTGCCATTGTAGGTTCCAGTCAACGCAACAACAACGCTAACCGCAACAATAACAATGTTAATCAAAACAATAAAAACAACCAACAAAACAACAACAAAGTAAACAATAACAATCAGGGTAATAACACTCCCGCCAACACCAACCAGAATACTGGTTCAGGTCTGACTAATGTTCAAGAATTACCAGCTGGCTCAGTCGTTAACTTAGCTGGCCCTTCAGGCTTTATTTATTCACTTTACTCATCATCAGGTCAAAGGGCATCTCGTGGACTAGCTGGCGACACTTCTTGGGTAACAGACAAGAGTGCCACAGACAGTTCGGGTAGTACTTATTACCGTGTATCAACTGACGAATGGGTCAAAGCAGACACAGGCGTCACTCTAAATTAATCAAATTCAAGTGCAATTATTTAGCCTCTAACGAAAAAAGTTAGAGGTTTTTTTGTTGCCTGTAAACCCTTACATAACAGTGTTTGAATGAACTTTTCAGCATTTTCGATAAATGAATCGACTTGCTTTACCATTCAGTTCTGATAACATAATTTACTGGAAAGGGAGCGATTTCATGGATATTATTATTATGTTAATCATCACTATCATGTTTTTGCGGATGATTATTCGGGGAAAAATCACCAAAGCCGATTTTGCAATGTGGGCTTTGATCTGCGTGTTAGTTTTGATCTTATTCAAGATTCACGCCACAAGTACTTTACCAATTAGTCTATAGGGGGATTTAGATTTATGAATACAGCTAGAAGTACCGCTGCCTCAAAACTAGGCTTTTGGGGAGCCAACTTATTTTTATTTGCATATAACTTCGTTCTAGCAGGAGGATTCTTCTTTCAATTTGTTTTGCAAGAATTCCCTTGCCCATTATGTATGATCCAAAGATATTTCATGATGCTAGCCAGCTTTGGACCACTCTACATCATACTTGCCACTAAAAATGGCACTATCAATCCACAAAAATTCATGCGTGGTTACGGATTATCAGTCTTAGCAGCCTTCTTAGGAGCTACAGCCTCGACCAGACAGATACTATTACACATCGCACCAAATGACCCAGGCTACGGTTCAGCCGTCTTCGGGATCCACACTTACACATGGGCTTTGATCAGTTTCATCGTCGTCATAGTCTTCTGTTCATTCATGATGATCTTCTCGAAAGAACTTTGTCCACGTGGAGGCGAATATAACGTCATTTCCACTATCAATATTTGGATCTTCGCCGTCTTAGTCATCGCCAACTTGATTGCTATTTTTGCCGAAGAAGGATTCCACTTCTTATTACCATCAGATCCAACCAAATATTTACTGTTTCACTAAATGAGAAAATTTTACAAAAAAAATCTGCCGATTCTTCAGTGAGTCGACAGATTTTTGCGTAATATCTTATAAGGTTTAGATAATCAATTGTAAATTGAGGATGGTGATGATCGAGGCTAATAAGATCCCGACCAAAGTCACCAATTTATTGTTAACGTGCTTCCCCATCAATTTTTTACTGCTGGTCAAAAAGATCATCGGGAACAATGTAAATGGCAAGGCGATACTTAAAGCAATTTGCGCATAGACAATCATATCCTCGAAATCTTGTTCACGAAAGCCGACCATAAACCCAATTATCAAAATCGGGATCAAAGTGACGAATCGTGTTAGTAACCGCCGTTCCCAAAGAGGCAGTCTGATATTCAAGTAACCTTCCATAACGATTTGTCCCGACAAGGTACTGGTGATCGATGAAATCAGACCGGTTATCAATAGTGCAAAGGCAAAGAGCCAACTCATGGCTGGATTGGCTAGGTTGCCGACGATAGCGGTATTTTTCAGGCCATCGAAGACATTTTGAAAGCTGGCTAGTGATCCATTTTGGTGGAAGAACAAAGTCCCACCTAACACTAATAATAAGGCGTTGATCAAAAAGGCGGCGATCAAATGAACCGTCGAATCCCAGTTGGCGAAGCGCAGTGCTTCATTGACCTGAGCGGGATTATTGTGATCATAGCGACGGCTTTGAGCTAAGGACGAGTGCAAATAAATATTATGGGGCATGATAGTAGCGCCCATGATTCCTAGACTGAGGACCAGCTTCTGATGATTTTGGAAAATATCAGCTGTCGGGACAACTCCTTGAAAAATAGCTCCAAGTGGTGGATTGGCCCGAAAAACTTCGATTCCGAAGATGATACCGACGATTAAGATGGCCGATAAGACGACAAATTCTACTCGTCGAATCCCAAAACGGAGAAACAATAAGACAATCAGGACATCAAAAATAGTCAACAGGATACCATAAAGTAACGGCAGACCGAACAATAATCGTAAAGCGATGGCTGTCCCAACTACCCCTGTCAGGTCAGTCGCCATCATAGCTACTTCATTCAAGATCCAGAGAAAATAGCGGATCGGATATGGTACTTTGACGGCGATAGCTTGAGCTAAATCTTGACGGGCGACGACACCTAATTTGATCGATAATGATTGCATGAACATTGCTACGATGATCGACATTAATAAGACTGATAATAATTGATAACGGTACTGACTTCCACCTGACAAAGATGTCAGCCAGTTGCCGGGGTCCATATAGCCAACAGCTACTAGGGCTCCAGGGCCACTATATGCTAAAAATTTCTGGACGAAAGAACTTTCGTAGACGCTTGGGACTTTAACGCTCTCGTTGATCTCGTCCAAACTTTTTTTGACATCGGACATTATGAGACCTCACTTTGAACGTTACGGACTGCTAGATCAGCCAAAAACTGACTGAATTTAGCGTCACTGTTCATTGGTGGTACAATCTTGAACTTGTCGCCACCGGTCGCTTTGAAAGTCTGATAATTTTGAACATTATCTTCTTCGATTGTTTCCAAACAATCAGCCACAAATGATGGTGTGACGATCAAAATATTTCGTTTACCTAATTGGACGGCTTGCATCAAAGCATTCTTCAAGTATGGTTTCAACCAAGGCAGTGGACCAAATTTGGATTGATAGACGGTCTTGATCTGGTCATTTGAGATCTTGAGTAATTTAGAAACTCCGGCAGTTGTCTGCTCGCATTCTTTTTGATACGGATCTCCATGTTTGACCATAGCAGTGGGAATGCTGTGATAACTGAAAAACAGTTCATCATAATCGTCGGCGTCCCACTCAGCTTGGATTTTTTCGGCTAAAATTTTTTGATAAGTCGGTTCCTGATAAAAACGTTTGATGGTGGTCAGATTTACGCCACTTTTCTCTGCTTGATCGATGATCGACTTCGTAGAACTTTGGGTATATTGCGGAAATAGTGGCAATAAAATGACGTTATCACAACCGTCAGATTGCATCTGTTGCAATGTTTCGACGATATCTGGCTGTCCATAGGTCATAGCCATTTTGACGTTCCATTTGGGTAGTAATTCTTGAACTTGATCGGTGATTATTTGCGTATAAGCAATCAACGGTGAGCCACTTTTAGTCCAGGAGTGTTTGTAAAATGTGGCCGAACGCCACGATCTCATCGGTAATATGATTCCTCTTAAGATCGGTTGCCAAACGGCCCTGGGCATTTCGATGACGTTTTGATCACTCAAAAATTCCCTTAAATAACTTTTTACATCGGCTGTCTCTGGTGATGCTGGCGAGCCTAAATTTACTAGTAACAAACCTTGTTGCATGAAGTTCCCTCCCCAGTGGTATTGTTATCATAATAGCACATCCGATAAATGAATGACGCCTTATCGCATGGTAGATATGAAAAAAAGGTTTGACCTGAATTTAGGTCAAACCTTTTTGATTGCTAGGTATTTTTAATTTGATGTTGAACATTTGCCAGACTTGTTCTTTGGGTGATTTCTCACCACAGAAGACGGTGAATTTTTCACCTGTCTCGGCATCCTGGAGCTCGTCAGGACCGATTTTCGCCAAAGTAGTGTAATCGTCCTTACCTGTGGTATGAAAAGTGTAGCGGCCTTTTTTAACGGTGATCAAATTATAATTTTTCAAGATTGACTCCGTCCCATCTTGATTTATCTTCCAAAAACTGAAATTAGATAAGACCGGATTTTCTTCGTCCCAATCAAATTCGTAGTAACGAGTGAAATCATCTTCAGAAATATAATAGCGGCCGGCAATCTCTTTAGTCGTTAAACCAAAACTACTATCTGGTTTCTTGTGGGAATAACGTTCCAGCATTTTAGAATCGACCGCTTGTTGGTAGTCTTCCATTCCATCACTGATCGATACATCTTTATCGTTTTCTAAAACAGCTTTGTAGTATTTGAGATCACGTCCATCTTGGAGGATCCAGGTGTTATTGTATGCTTGATGGTGACGAAATCCTTCATGAATGACTTGGGATGATGTTTGACCATATTTTTGGACCCGGAGAGCGTCTTTTGTGACGATCATTTTGTAAAAAGCATCATCTTCGAAGGCTTCCTGGACTAATTCTGCTCGGTAAAAATCACCAGTCAATTTATGCGGTATCCCGTCAGAAAAGACTTTTTCAAATTCGGCGGATTCTTGTAGGCTGAGGTGTTTGCCGATGACTTTGTGGGAACATCCCCAAAGCGTCAGTAAAAATAACATGATCGCCATTAATTTAGTGAGTGTTGTAGTTACTTTCAATCGCTTCACCTGTGCTAGTTTTTGACAGTTTAGCACATGCAATTAAGGCTTCAAAATTAAATACTCGGAAATATCAAATAACAATTTCTGGATATTCATTGCCTAATATTGGCGTATTTCTGGGGGGATATAACATTCGATGAAGGTGCCAACATTTTCCAATGAATCAGAGAAGAATAATTTATAACGGTCCTTTTTGGTCAGGAAACCTTTTTTAGTCATTAGATCGAAAGCTTGCTTGAGATAATCATAATAACCGCCAACATTGTACAAAATACAAGGGTTATTGTTATCACCCAGACGAGCCCAAGAGAAGGCCTCGATGATCTCTTCGAGCGTTCCTGGACCACCGGGCAAAGCAATACAGCCGTCAGACATTTTCAACATTGTCTGTTTTCGTTCTGACATGTTCTTGACGATCCGTAATTCAGTCAAGCCATCATAGGCAGCTCCACGGTCGACTAACTCTTGAGGCATGACACCGTATGCTTTGCCACCAGCAGCTAAGACTTCACGAGCTAAAATTCCCATCAAGCCGACGCCGCCTCCACCATATACTAAGTTATAGTCATTTTTGACTAACCAGCGGGCCAATTCAACCGTAGCATCTTGGTACATCTCATCATTACCAACTGATGCGCCACAATAAACCGCAATATTCTTCATGAACATCCTCCTATTAGTTGTGGTTACAGATTATCACTAATGGCTGATATTTAGGTATCAACTTTTTTATATGCGATATTAGAAATCAAAAAACCTCTGAGAAATTAATCTCAGAGGTTTGATTATGCTGCTAGATCAGCATCTGTCGACGTTGTCCCATCGGCAATTTCTACGTTAACTTTTAAATTATTAGCTTTATTGACTTCATCGATAAAAGCTTGGATATTGCTTTGATACTCAGTTACGGCATTGTTGGCTGAAGCGTGTCCACCAACGTTTCCGTCCAAGACCCAAAGCTTTTTGATAGTCGAATTATTGGCATTGTACATCGCTACACTTTGTGAGTCAGGAATGAAGGCATCATCTTCAGTCGTGATAAAGTAGGCAGGCAAAGTAGTCTTAGCCGCCGAAACGACCCCGGAAACATCGTCAAACCCGAATCCTTGGAACAATTTATTGATGTTGTTCATTGAATTCATAATTTTTTCATAGGGTAAAAATGGGATGTTGTTTAAGTGGATCGGTATCAATAACTTGCTTAGTGGGCTATTAACTGATGCTAAAGCTTTATTGTAAAGCGATGCGCCCAAAGCCGGTAAAGTAGAATAGCCGGCATCCGCGACAACTGCTTTAACATTTTTCGATAATCCATCTTCTGACGCCGCTTCTAAAGCAGTATTAGCACCTAATGATTGACCATAAAAAATAATCTCGCCATCATCACCGTTCATTTGATTGACTTTGTTGACCAAGCTCTTCCAGTCGGTCTTGTCATAATAACCAAACGACAAAAGGTTGCCATCGCTGGCAAATTGACCTCGTTGGCTTGGCATCAAAACGTTGTATCCCATGTCATACCAAACTTTCGAAACGACCCCGATCCAGTCGGGACGTTCGGTCCATCCTTGGCCGATGATGACTGTTTTGTTTGAGTCTGGATGAGCCACATACGTAGCCCGGATCGACTTGTTGGCATCGTCATAATAAGGGACTGAAACGTCTTCTTTGACTGCTTCATTGTCCCACCAATCTTGAGCTGCGGTGTAATAAACTTGGCGATTATCGGGATCATATTGTTCGTCCAGATTTGACCAGGTATTGGATACATCGTAACGATCAGGGCTCAAAAATGTCCGAAAATCAGACAATCCCTGCGTCCCCAAACGACTGAACAACAAAGGATAACCCAAAGCTGCGACTATCCCTGAAGTTACGTCGGTAACCTTGTCATTGATGAAACCAGCAATCTTACCGATGAAAGTTTTATAAGTCTTAGGTGACAGATTATTGATGTCATCCATTGATATCTCATCAGCTTCACTAGCGGTAACGCCTGGTTTATTGATAACATCAGGCACATCTTGATCTGTATCAGTCTGACTGTTTTCATCCGTGGCTGAATCTGTATCCTGAGTTGGATCAGTGATCAATCCTTCAGAATCAGTATCTTCATTTGTTGAATCATTGTCAGCATCAGGTGTGACAGCATCATCTTCATTTACACCTGAATCAGTATTTGAATCTGTCTGGTTCTGATAACTTTCTTCTGATTCTGAGTTTTGATCCGCGTTTGGATCTTTTTGTGCATCTTCATCTGAATCGTGATTCTCGTTTGCATCATCAGTTTTTTCTGAATCAGCATCTTTGTCAGAATCGTTGTTTGAATCTGAACTAGTCTCATTATCAGTATCTTTTTTGATCTCAACAATGTCAGCTAAAGGATTGTCTGAATCCTTGGTAGAATCATCAGTGGTTGCTTGATTCTCCGATGTCTCGGTAGTCGTTTCTGTGTCATCATCAGCCTTTGTTTGATCATTTTTTGCTTGATCATTCCCTGATTGAATCTTGGCTGAATCCTTATCCTCGTCCTGATTGACCGCGTCTGCAAAAGCTTGCAGATCGAATTGGTCATCCCCTGAAAGTGTGACTGAACCGGTCTTTTTGACTTGGTCAATGGCATATTGCGTTTTATCTTGACTACTTAAACAAGCTGAAGCAGCATTGTCAGTGGCAGCAAAGACATTCCCGGCTGGTGTTATCGCAGTCCCAGCTAAGAACAAAACGGCCAAACCAAAGTAAGACCGTTTTTTAAACGTCTTCTTCTTTTTCATATTAGTAAATCCTCCCCTTAGGCGAAAATAAATATACCATATAAAACGAAAAGAGAATAATTTGTGAGATTTTTGTAATATAAATAAAAAGAAATCGTTATCTATTAAATAATTTGAACATTTTTTTGGAAATTATTTTGATTTAAATGGCTAAAAGCCTTGCCATGCTGGGATTAGTGATTTTTCAAAAATTCATCCAAATGAGTTTACTTTGAAAAACAAAAACAGGCAATTCTCAAAAATTTGAGGATTGCCTGTTTTTTGACTAATACTATGTAAAAAAGTGTTTTGTTTCCTTAACGTTGCATCGGGGACTGTTCCTTGCCCGGGATCGATCCCCGATTACTTGTTAAATCCGATAAATAAATTCTCTGTTCTTATTATGCTGTGGCAACTTTTGAGGTGATCTTAGCTTTGTTCAGAAGCATTGAGCTTGTGACAACTGACAATGAACTGAAGGCCATTGCTAGTCCAGCTAATTCGGGACTTAATGTTAAGCCGATTCCGAAGAAGATCCCTGCTGCGACTGGAATACCTAGGACATTATAGATGAAGGCCCAGAACAAGTTCAATTTGATCCGATTGAAAGTTTTCTTACTTAAGGCTAAGGCTTTATCAACGTCACGCAAGTCATTTTTGACTAGTACGATACCCCCGGATTCGATGGCGATATCTGTACCTGATCCCATAGCGATCCCGACGTCAGCTACGGTCAAGGCTGGAGCATCATTGATACCATCGCCGACGAAGGCAACTTTTCCGTCTTGTTGGATGGCTTTGACGTGATCAGCTTTTTCACTTGGCAAAACGTCAGCAACGACTTCATCGATACCAACTTGCTTAGCGATAGCTTCAGCAACTAATTGGTTATCACCAGTCAGCATAACCGTCTTGAGGCCACGTGCCTTAAGAGCTGCAATAGCTTCTTTAGAAGTTGCTTTTGGTGCATCTTGGATAGCGATAAGTCCGATGACTTTGTCATTCAAGCCGACAAAGACGACGGTCTTAGCTTCCTTTTGGAGCTTAGTTACTTGTTGTTTCATTGCATCACTGATTTTGACGTCAGCTAACAATTTGTCGTTACCAACAAAGGCTTGTTTTCCGTTAACTTGAGCGGAGACACCTTTTCCTTCGATTGCCTTGAAGTCGGCAACTTTTGGTGTAACGATCTCTTTTTCTTTGGCATCAGTCAAGATAGCTGAGGCTAAAGGATGTTCTGATGATTGTTCAAGTCCTGAGGCAACTGATAGGACAGCTTTTTCGTTACCAACGATATCAGTAACTTCTGGCTTACCAACTGTAACAGTACCAGTTTTATCTAAAACAACGGTTTTGATTTCATTAACGGCTTCAAGAACTTCACCGTTTTTGATCAAGATACCCATTTTAGCTGAACGGCCAGTTCCGACCATCAAAGCTGTAGGTGTTGCCAATCCCAAGGCACATGGACAAGCGATGACTACGACTGAAACAGCGAAAATCAAGGAATTGGCTACTGATGCATCTAAGAAGACGTACCAAACCATGAAGGTCAATATTGATAAGATTAAAACGACTGGTACGAAGATATCTGAAACTTTATCAGTCAAATTTTGAATTGGTGCATGACTATTTTGAGCTTTTTTAACTAGTTCAACGATCTGTGAAAGCATCGTGTCATTACCGACTTTTTCTGCTTTGAAAGTGAAGGTCCCGTTACTATTAATAGTTGAACCGATGACCTTGTCACCAGATCTTTTTTCAACTGGCATACTTTCACCAGTTACCATTGATTCGTCGATCGTTGAAGTACCATCAATGATCGTTCCATCGACAGCAACCTTCTCACCCGGTTTGACCCGGATCACGTCGCCAACGACAACTTCGGACATTGGAATCTTCTTGAATTCTCCGTCACGTTTAACGTCAGCTTCTTTGGCTTGTAGGTCGACTAATTTTCCCACGGCATCTGAAGCATTGTTACGCATTCTTTCTTCGAAAACTTGGCCTAATAGGACGAAAGTCGTTACGAAGGCAGCACTTTCGAAGAAGACTGCTTGGCCTGTGGCCATGGCGTAAATACTGTAAACATAGGCTACCAAGGTACCGATGGCGACTAAGGTATCCATATTTGAATGGTGCTTTGTAAATGAGGCCCAAGCGCTGTTCCAAAATGGACGCGCGGATACGGCCATGATGATGGTAGTCAAGATCAATTGAGTCCAAACTCCACCGATAATCGTTTTGCCGAAGGGCATCATGATCATGTTAGCTAGCAGTGGCAGCGACAGGATCAATGAGACCCAGAAACGCTTTGTGATTGTCATTACGAGATCACCACTTTTCCAAAGAACATGTCCATACCGCAACTGAAGTTGTATTCGCCAGCTTTGTCAGTTGGTACATCAACTGTTTTAGTAACATCGATCGGTAAGTCTTCTTCAAAGCCTAGATCCTTTGAATGAACAACATCGAGGCATCCTTGATCATTAGTTCTTGTAAATGAGATCTTTGCTGGAACACCTTTTTTCAAATTAACGACATTTGGCTTGTAGCCACCTGCTACTTCTACGTTTACCTCTTGTACTTTTTCACTCATAATAATTATTCTCCTCTGTTTTTATTATTTATTTAATAATTAATTTCCCGTGGAACATATCCATCCCGCAGGCCCATTGATATTCGCCAGCTTTGCTGGTATCAATCTTGATAGCCTCTTTTTCATTGACCGGTAAAGCTTGATTGACACCGAAATCTGAAAAGACGACCCGGTCCAAACAACTCGATTGATCTTTACGGGTGAAATTCAAAACGGCGGGAATCCCCTTCTTCAAGACGACCGTCTCAGGTGAGTAACCACCATTGACCTCAACATCAATACTTTGTAAGTCATCGCCAACATCTGCGGAGACCTCAGCGACTTCGTGCTTGCCAAAGAACCACCAAACAATGAAACCAATAATGATCAGTCCAATGACCAAAACTAAAATCTTTGCCATAAAACATTCCCTCTTTCGTTTACATTTGTAATCGTTAGGTACATCTTATTCTCGTCGTCTACATTTGTCAACAAGGGTATACCCTTAATTTTTTCAGACAGCAAAAAAGCCATACCATTTCTGATATGACTTTAGAGAAATTATTTTCCAGCAACGAGCTGTGTTTGGCCGAGCCAATCGGTTGCAGCATAAGCTATTTCACGTGGCTGTTCACGTTGGATAAAATGTCCAGCATTATTCCAAAATTGCTGTTTAAATGGAGCTTCGAAATATTTTTGCATCTGATCGGCAGCCGTCTGATCGACACATCTATCTTCCTTACCAATGATGCTGAGTGTTGGTACTTTGATCTGAGCTGATTGCATCAAGCGTTGACGCATATCAGCATATTCTTTATCAGGTCGCTTTATACCCCAACGAGTCCGATAAGTATCAAGCGTGACTTCAGCCCAATCTTCGTTTTGAAAATAACTAGTCAACGTCCGAGCTTTTTGAGCGGTCATTTGAAAACCAGGGCTCCACTCTTTCCAAAGATAAAGTGCGATCTCACTTTGACGTTTCCTAATATAATCAGCTCCAGCTTGTGTAGCCATGAACCACTGATACCAATTGTTTTTGATTTGATCTAACGACATGTGCCCTGGCAATTGCCAAGCTGCTGATAATACTACCTCAGATTTGACCAGTTTACTTCCATAGAGGCTGCTCAAAGCCATCGCGGCTAAAGCTCCCCAGTCTTGACCAATAATATCGACTGGTGCCAATTCTAAAATATCGATCATTTCTTTGATATCTTCAGCAATAGCGATCGGCCCACCAGTCTTACGAGCTTCAGAATCCAAAAAACTGGTATTACCAAATCCTCGTAACGATGGTACATAAGTCTTATAACCACAATTGTGGAGATGTGGTAATACCTCATCAAAAGTCCGGACACAATCGGGCCATCCATGAAGTAAAATCAACGGCCGACCGTTTTCTGGCCCACTAACTTCATAAGACATTTGTAACTTACTTGTTTTAACGTATTTTTCAACTACCATGGAAATCCCTCCTATTAATCATTCTTGATCGTGACGTTTATGCCATTCTTTAATATATTCAAGCCGTTGCTTGAATCTTTCCTCGTTTCCTTGTGTGGTCGGGAAATAATACTCGTGTCCTTCAAGATCCGGTGGCATAGTCTTCATTGAAGTTAATTTTTCAGCTGTATTATGAGCATATTGATAATCTTTCCCATAATCCAGTTCCTTCATTAACTTGGTCGGTGCATTACGGATCTGCAAAGGTACCGGTTCATTACCAGTTTTTTTAACATCGACCTTAGCTTTACTGATAGCTTCATATACAGCATTTGATTTCGGCCCTAATGATAGGTAGATAACGCATTCTGCCAAATGAACGTTACATTCAGGCATTCCGATGAACTGACAAGCCTGAAATACATCAACTGCCAATGACAATGCTCGAGTATCAGCCAAGCCCACATCTTCACTCGCAAATCTGACTAAACGACGAGCAATATAGATCGGATCTTCACCCCCTTCAAGCATTCGATCCAACCAATAGACTGCGGCATCGACATCAGAATTACGCATCGACTTGTGCAAAGCCGAAATAATATTGTAGTGTTCTTCACCCTTCTTATCGTACCGTAATGATTTGGTATTGATCTGTTGGTCTAAAGCACCCTCTTCGACCTCAACTTTATCGATCTTTCGATTACCATTTAAGACCGCCATCTCTAAAGTATTCAAAGCCGTCCGCGCATCACCGTTAGCAAATTCCGCGATCATCTTCAAATCGCTCTCGCTGATCTCGACTTGATAATCTGGAAAAGCCTCAGGATTTTTTAAAGCATTATGCAATAATTCCAAAATATCACTCACAGTTAGTTGATGAAGTACAAAGACCTTACAACGTGAGAGTAAAGCTGAGTTGATCTCAAATGAAGGATTCTCAGTCGTAGCACCAATCAAAATAATACTGCCACGTTCAACAAAGGGAAGAAATGCATCTTGTTGGGCTTTATTGAAACGATGAATTTCATCGATAAAGACAACCGTTCGTTGTCCGATCTCCCGATTTTCTTCGGCTTCCTGCATAATCTGACGGATCTCTTTGATACCACTAGTAACTGCCGAGAAAGTGATGAATTGCGACTTAGTTTTATGAGCGATAATTTCAGCCAACGTAGTCTTACCAACTCCAGGTGGTCCCCAGAAAATCATTGATGACAACTTATCTTGATCGATCAAGTCACGTAAAATTTTCCCCTTACCAATCAAATGTTCTTGACCAGTAAATTCATCAAAGTCAGTCGGTCGAACACGATTGGCTAATGGACTATTTTGTTGTGCTTGATCATCGAATAATGACCCTTGTTTCATAAAGCCCTCCTCCTTTTTTGAAATTATGAATCGCTTAATCTCTTGACGTCGTAGCGTCCAGCAAATTGTTTCACGTGAAACCGTTATTATAAATTAAGTGAAGGTCAAACTTGTACTTATTATTTTACACTAGTTTTCTCTATAATACGAACATACGTTCTAATAATAATTTCTTTTACACCTTTATAATAACCGTTATGTCGCATTTTTGAACCAATGATATGTTGTAAAAGCAAAAAAATTGTGCTACTCTTTTTTTAACTTAATACGTTGGATTTTAAAAAGAAGGAGTACTATCTACTCAATTCTCAGTGAGCTAAGGACAGTGTAAACTTAGCATGCGAGTTTTTAGGAAAAACATCTTTTTACTTCGGCCTGAAATTTCAGTAGGGTTAGACGGTGCTGACACGTTACAGTCAGAAAGCATGTTTGTGCTTGTAGAGATGTTTTCAATGAAAACAAATTTGGGTGGTACCGCGAAAGACCTTTCGTCCCTTGAACCAGTAATGGCAGGGGATAGAGGTCTTTTTTAGTGCCTCTTATCGCCACAGGCGATTAGAGGCACTTATGGGGTCGCCCAAAGGCGACCGTATTCCTAAGCGCTCTTAATCTCTTGAACTGCCCAAGATAGTGGTTAACCTTCGGTGAACCATTTCCTTCCCCAATCTCTTAACCAGCACTTAACCAAATCCAACGTAAGTTAACCAACCAAAACAACTCAAACCTAAAAAGGAGCACTATTTCATGGTAAAAGTTTTAGCTAAAGATTTATTTACTAAAGAATACAAAGACGGCGAAGAAGTAACTATCGAAGGCTGGATCAGAACTCTTCGTGGTTCCAAAAAAATCGGTTTTATCGAAGTAAACGACGGTTCATTCTTCAAGAACGTCCAAGTCGTTTTCGCCAAGGCTGATATGGAAGATGAATTCGATGAGATCAAGAAGTTCCCAATCAGTACAACTATCGAGATCACAGGTGCACTTGCCCTAACTCCCGATGCTCAACAACCTTTCGAGATCCATGCAGCCAAGATCACTGAACTAGGCTCTTCAGACGTTGATTATCCATTGCAAAAGAAAGCTCATTCATACGAATACTTGCGGACTATCGCCCACTTGCGTCCAAGAACGAACACTTTCTATTCAGTCTTCAAGATCCGTTCAATCGCAGCTTTTGCTGTCCACGAATACTTGCAACACCATGACTTTTCATACATCCAAACACCTATCATCACTAGTTCTGATGCTGAAGGTGCCGGTGAAATGTTCCAAGTCACAACATTAGACTTAGACAACGTACCTAAGACAGATGATGGGAAAGTTGACTATAAGGAAGACTTCTTCAAGAAAGAAACTAACCTAACAGTTTCCGGCCAACTTGAGGTCGAGGCTTTTGCCCTTTCATTGCGGAACGTCTACACATTTGGCCCAACATTTAGAGCGGAAAACTCTCATACTGGACGTCATGCTTCCGAATTCTGGATGATCGAACCCGAAATGGCTTTCGCGGATATGCAAGACGAAATTGATGTCTCGGAAGAATTATTGAAATACGTTGTTCAATACGTTTTCGATCACGCTAAAGAAGAAGTTCAATTCTTGAATGACAACGTGGATGAAAACTTGATTGTTCGTTTGCAAAACACTGTTTCAGAAAAATTTGCGCAAATCACTTATACAAAAGCTATCGAATTACTAGAAGATGCTGACGAAGACTTCGAAGTTCCTGTTAAATGGGGCTTGGACTTAGAAGCTGAACACGAACGCTACTTGAGTGAAAAAGTCTTCAAGAAACCTGTTTTCTTAACTGACTATCCAAAAGATTTCAAAGCTTTCTACATGCGTGCTAATGATGACGGTAAGACCGTTGCTGCTGCCGACCTATTAGTTCCAGAAATCGGTGAATTGATCGGTGGATCACAACGTGAAGAAAGAATCGATGTCCTTGAAGAAAAATTAAAAGACTTCGACCTAAATCCTGAAGAATACAAGTGGTACTTAGAACTCCGTAAATACGGTGGAACAGTCCACTCAGGCTTCGGTATCGGATTCGAACGTTTAGTAATGTACTTAACAGGTATGAAGAATATCCGTGACGTCATTGCTTACCCAAGAACACCAGGAAATGCTGAATTCTAAATAAATCAGAAAAGCGCATCAGGTATGAAAACCTGATGCGCTTTTTATGTCTTTTCATGAAAATCAGCCTTTTTAAAAGATAACTACAAAACCGCGTACTTCGATGCCTTGCATATAACAATTATTATTTAGTCAAATTGCTATATGCGTCATCAAAATCATCTTCGAAGCTTCTAAAATTTGAGGGAAAGTTCAAATAACTACCATACGGAGATGATATAAAATTATACATTTTCTTTGTTTTCTTATATAACTCCTTATGAGCTTTATAATCAAATTTATTAGTATCATTCTTTTCCATTATATTTAATTGTTTTTTCATATCTTTCAAATTCCTATTAACAATTCCAATAAGACCAGAATTATTAAAGACAATATCTGACACTGTCTCATCAACATCAAAATTACCACTGCCGTCTATCGCATTACCCCACTCCCTATGTTCCAAATCAGCAACAATTGAGGCATATGAATCGGCAGACTTGGCAAATTTGGTAAATTGCTTACTGCTCTTAGTAAAGGCCTTATTCATTTCTTCTTGTCTAGCTGCCTCTTCCTCAACAGATTCATTTGCAATCAGTCCCAAAGAAATCAGGCTAACAGATAGAGCCAAACAGATTAGTGACCCATATTTTCCAGTCATCTGAGCTGTTTTATTTCCTTTATTACGGCCAATAAATAATGTAACCACGAAACCAAGAAGTCCAATAAAGAACCAGCCTGACATTAATACTAAAACCTCTGATAATACTTCCATGTTGTTCTCCAATATATTTTAAATGTTTTTTGCATTCAAAAATCTTATCAAAAAAAGCCTGCAGCTTTTTAATTGTCATCAAATTTTAATGATAACGATAAGTATTATATTATTTATAATTGTTTTAAACTAAAAAAGAGCAGAATATTTAGTATTCTGCTCTTTTAAAATTTAGATATTTAATTTTTCATTATTTTTCTAAAAACTGATTAATTACCATTAACATGTTGATAATCACTGTATGACTTAGTTCCGCCGTTACTGCCAGTCACATCCCCATTATATGAAACAAATGCTGTACCGGAATCTGTATTGATCGTGAATCCACCATTGCCTTCAGTGGCAGTCCAGCCTGATGAGTCTGATTGATCACCATTACTTGTCTTGTACATCTGAATAGCTTGTTCAGGACTATTGACCACTCGATTGGAAGTATCTTGGCTAGCTGTGGGCTGATCAGTAGTATCATTACTGCTATCAGTAGTTTGTGTATTATCTGCGCTAGTGTCAGTTTGGACGTTACTTGGCGCTTGATTCGTATCGGTATTAGTATCAGGTTGACTTGTTGCACTATTTGCTGGCTTTTCACCAAGGTCAATTTGGGCAACAACATTATCACCATTCATATATTGGAGATTCAAGTTACCATCGTTCAAAATATCATCAGAAATATCTTCGAACAACTCATCGACCACCTTTTCTTGACCGGCTTTGATGATCAAACTACCTTTTTTTACTGATGAAGCTTTTTTAGTGTCTCCCTGCATCAGACTAAATTTAGCTTGATTGAATTTGACATCTTTTTTGGTATTGTTCCTGATCGTCAATGTCAAATCATTGTCTTTATCATTATCCTTTTTTACCTCGAATTTGACATCCTTTTTGTCATTATCGCTCAATTTTTGATAAGCCTTGGCTGAGTCAACTTTGCTTACTTTTTCAGTATCCGAATTGCTAGTTTTGCTTGAACTACCGTTGTTGGTACTACATCCTGTTAAAACTAATAAGGATGCTAGTCCGACAACAAAAAGTGATTTTTTCATTACATTCTCCCCTAAAAGTGATATTTAAATCATATCATAAAATATAAATATATTTATATTTACAATAAACAATAGCAGGATACTTAAGTATCCTGCCATTATTTGTCATTAAAGACTTATCAACCAAGTCTTACCCATCAAATTATTATGGTTTAACTGGTCCACCATTTTGTGCGGCATTCACGATAGTTGAATATGTTGTTGTATTGCCATGAGCTGTAACATCCCCTGAATCGGATACGAAGGCTGAGCCTCCATCTTCTCCAGTACCTTGCCAACCACCGTCAACTTTAGTCCAATTGAGTCCAGCGCTGAAATCACCATTTGAGCGTCTGTACAAATCATCTGCTTGATCAGCGCGTTTAACAATAGCATTACTATCTGCTTGAGTTGCACTATTATCAGTATTTGAACTTTGATCAGTATTAGCATTTTGATCATTGTTTGTATTTGCAGTCGTATTGTTTTGATTACTTGTATCAGTACTTGTATTTGCATCAGTGTCAGGTTGACTAGTTGCACTAGTTGCAGCCTTCTCTCCTAAGTCAACTTGGGCGACGATGTTATCGCTGTTTAAATATTGAATGCTTAAGTTCCCACCGTTCAATACATCATTTGAGACGTCTTCAAACAATTCATCGATAATCTTCTTTTGACCGGCTTTAACAGTCAATGTACCTTCCTTTTCTGATGAAGCCTTTTTGTCACTTCCTGACATCAAACTGAATTTAGCTAAATTGAATTTGATATCTTTCTTAGTCTTGTTGTTGATTGTCAGTGATAATTCATTGTCCTGGTCATCCTTATCGTTATCTTTTGTGACCTTGAACTTGACGTTCTTTTTATCTTTGTCACCTAATTTCTGATAACCCTTGGCCGAATCAGTCTTGCTGACCTTTTCCGTATCAGAATTGCTGGTTTTACTCTCGCTATTGTTATTAGTGCTGCATCCTGTCAAAACTAAAAGAGACACTAGTCCGACAACAAAAAGTGATTTTTTCATAAAAAAATTCTCCCCCAATATTTTTATACAAATTATACCGCTTAATATAAATATATTTATATTAAGCGTAAGAGAAGTATTTTTTCAGAAATTGCGTAGTTTAATCATAGAAATAACCACTGAATTATCATATTTAATTTAATTTGTTTTACAATAAGAATATCAATGACTATAATTAGTCGTCTTGAAGGAACAATTAAGGAGTAAATTTTTATATGATTACATTAAAATCAGAACGAGAACTTGAAGGTATGCGTGAATCTGGTAAAGTCCTAGCCGGCGTTCACTTGGGACTTCGTGACATGATCAAGCCTGGTCTCACCGCTTATGATATCGAGGAGTTTGCTAACGACTATATCCTTGAACATGGTGCAACACCTTCTGAAAAAGGTTTCGAGGGCTACAAATACGCAACTTGTGTCGATGTTAACGATGAAGTTGCCCATGGTACTCCTCGTAAGAACCTTATATTAAAAGATGGTGACATCGTCAAAGTCGATATGACCGTCAACAAAGATGGCTATGAAAGCGATTCTTGCTGGAGTTATGCCGTTGGAACACCAAGTCAATCAACTAAGGATCTAATGGACGTAACTAAAAAAGCTCTTTATTTAGGTATCGCTCAAAGTGTTGTCGGCAACCGTTTAGGTGATATCGGTTTTGCTATCCAAGACTTTACTGAAAACAAACATGATTACGGTGATGTTCGTGACTTGATCGGTCATGGTATCCAACCAACGATGCATGAAAAACCTGATGTTTTCCATTACGGTAATAAAGGTAAAGGATTGCGTTTAAATGCCGGTATGACTATCACCATCGAACCTATGATCAACGAAGGTACTTGGGAGATCAAGGATCACGAATTAAAAGACAAGAACGACCCTTGGATCTATTACGTTTCTGCTGACGGTAGCTGGTCTGCTCAATACGAACATACCCTAGCCATCACTGATGACGGTCCAAGAATATTAACATCACAAGATGCTGAAGAAGACGAAAAAATGCTTGCTTGGGCTCGTGATTACATTAAGAAAAACAACTATTAATAAATATCTTATAGACCTGTTTATTGTTGTGAAGCTTGCTATGTTGAGCTTGTGGCCCGACGATCTTCTTTTCTTGATAGGATTTTGCTTGCTTCCCAATCAAATATTTCAACGATCTCGAAGACGAATTGCTAACATCCCCATCAGAATGACTACCGTTTAGTTTGTCACCGTAAATGTTCAACACTTCAACATTTTTATAAGCGTCAGTTTTTCGCATCGGTAACATCATCCGATATGAAGGATCTAATTTCAGTGGTCTCCCATCATGACTCAAACCGATTCGATCGTAGACGTCATGATCTTCGAGTATCCCATTGAAATTACCAGCGATATTGACCTGTTTTTGTAACTTCGGCAGATTTTTATTTTGATAATTATTCAGCATATAAAACATCACCGCCATGTTGCCCATTGAATGAGCTACCACGTTGAACTTCTTGATATGGTAGACATCCCTTAATTTGACGATGACCTGCTTAGCCCACTTGCCGTCCTGATGATAATCAGGATCACGATTATTTTCAAAACCCACTTCAACGATCGGGTTCTTTTCACTCTCCGGTATCGTACCGATCAAAGTTACCTGCCCTTGTGGGTCGACCATCGCCTTAATAATGGTCTTTGATGCATTCGCTCTTACTGCTGATTCAGCCATTTGGTTCTCGGCATGGGTACTTGAACCATAACCATGGAAAAATAAAGTCGGCACCATCGTTTCGCTGGCAGCTTTAGTAGTTTTGCCAGCGTCTCTACTGTTAGAACAAGCCGTTAAACTAATGATCCCAATCATCAGCAGAAGGATTGAGAATAATTTTTTCATCAGACTATCCTCCAGCTTTTTATCAACTAAAAGATACTCCCATATAACTATATTTATCTAGTTTAAAGCATTCAATTTCTTAATTATTTTTGCCGGTACACCGCCAACGACTGAATTGTCGGGAACATCTTTGACCACGACTGCTCCAGCACCAATGATGACGTTGTTTCCAATATGAACTCCAGCAATAACAGTGACATTGCCTCCAATCCAAACATCATTGCCCACCGAAATAGGTTTGGTATAAGTGATCAAATAAGGTGTCCCGTCAGCTCTCTTAACAAACCGTTTGGCTGCATCTAAAGAGTGCTCGCCACAGTAAAATTTCGTATCGGGAGCAATAATGACCCGGTTACCGATCGTGATCAGATTGGAATCTTGAAAATAGCAATTACCATTGATGAATACATCGTCACCGACACTGATGTGCTTACCATAAACAGCGCCAAATTGACCATTGATGGTCAGATTTTTACCGACTTTTCCAAATAGTTCCTTCATATCTGCCTGACGCTTAGTTTGATCCGAAGAAGTATTGATATCTTCGATCAACCTATGCCCTCTGGCTATCAATTGCTGTAATTCCGGATCACGGTATTCATATTCCTGGCCTGCCAATAATTTCTCATGTTCACTCATTGCCATTATTTAAACCTCTTAATCAAATTTGATGTCTCTGATCTTCTTTGCCGGTGAACCAACGACGACGCTATTTTTCGGCACATCTTTAGTTATGACCGAAGAAGCACCCACGATTGAATTTTCGCCTACCGTAACTCCGGGGAGAACTGTCACATTAGCTCCCAGCCAAACGCCTTTTTCAAGGTGGATCGAGCTGGTGACCAGATTGTCACGCTTAGTCGGATTTTCCTGATGGTTGGCGGTTATCAACGTCACTCGTGGTCCCAATTTGACGTGATCATCGATCCAAATACCGCCGAGATCGATGAAAAAACAGTCTTTATTGATAAAAACATGGTCTTTCACGAAGGTATGGCAGCCTAAATCGGTATTGAATGGGGCTTTTATATCGGTGTTTTCAAATACCTGATAGCCAAATAACTTGCTGAACAGTTGGCGACGTTCTGAAACATCGTGGTAATGGCTATTGAGTTCAAATATAATCTGCGAATTTTTTTCGACTATTTGATCAACCAATTCGAAATCTGCTTGATCGTAATCGAGCAGCCCACCTTTTAAGGCCTTTTGCAGAGTCTCACTATTTTTATTAACGATAATCTCACTCCCTTTGTTACTCTCACCGTAAGGTCATTTATCTGTTATGTCTAATACTTATCCTGAATTAACTGATATACGCTAATTGAATATGACCGTAAAAAAGCCCACTAATATTTTAGTGAGCTTTTTATTCTTTAACTAATTCTTTTTTTATTATTTCAATAAACTTTTTTATTCTTTCGGAGGGTTCTTTAGGATATAAAACACCATAAGAAAGACGGTAATTTCCCTTCAAAGGAATCGTTGCAAAGGAAGGATGAACCATCTGACCATTCGTCCAAACTCAAGAGGAGCGAACCTGACTGTTCACATTGATTAAATGTATCAATATCGTAATAGAAACTCGTTTCGACCACTTTGATCTGAGGATATTTTTTATCTATTAAATCATGCAACTCATCAATAAGCGGTGAATCACCATGTTTCACTAAAACTAATTTTTCACCATTCATATCAGCAAAAGATACTTCTTTTTTCTTGGCCAACGGATGATTTTTTGGTACCGCAATACAAAATCGATAACTTCCTAATGGTAAATAGGAGGAACTTTGATACATGCTCTTGGAATTAAATGACCCAACTATAATATCTATTTTTTCACCCAATGATGAGAGAATGGATATTATTTTTTCTTGATTATCCTCAAATGGCACAATACTGAATTTATATTGGGGGTATTTCTTTTGAATTGGTAGCCATAGTTTGGTGAAAACTGTACTGGAGTTCAATAATGAAGAGCCAATCCTAATATTGACATTTTCAGCCGATTCCACATCTCTCGCTAATGAAACTGCTCTGTTGGTGGAATCTAATATCTTTTTACCACTCTGATAAAAAGATTCACCTGCTGAAGTAAGTTGAACTCCTTGATGAGTTCGTATCAATAAAGTAACTCCCATATCATTCTCTAAATTATTCATATGTTTCATAACTGCTGCCGGTGTTAACAGTAATTCCGTCGATGCTTTAGTAAAACTCCCACTTTCAGCTACTTGCATGAACACTTTCATTTGTTGACTGAGCATATATATCCCTTCTGGTATTTACTTAAAGTATATACATTATAATCTTTTTGGTTATTCTATATCAATAAATGTATATCTATACTAACCTGCGTACACAGTTTATCTAGTACGAATGAATGAATTATACAAAGAGGTGAAAAGTATGGTTAAAACTTTAATTTTGATTGGTGCCGGCGAGGGACTCGGAAATGCTGTCGCTAAGGAATTTGAATCCTTAGGAATTGAAGTATCTACCCATACTGGTGATGCTTCGCAACCTGAAACATTAACAAATGCTATTAAGGCAATTACTGATAAATGGGGCACTCCAGATGCCTTAGTTTACAACATTGGTGTAACTACTCCTGAAGGAGATCAAGTTGTCGACAGCGATTTCTTGATGAAACGTTACCAGATTGATGCCGCCAGTGCTTGGCATTCTGCAAATCTGGTTGCAACTAAGGAATTTGGTGAGAAAAAAGGAGCCATTATCTTTACTGGTGGTGGATTTGCTAAGACATTTCAACCTATTTTGCAACTTAAAGCTTTATGTATCGATAAGGCTGCCTTGAATGCAATGAATATCATCTTGCATGAACAATTAAAACCATTAGGCATTTTTGTCGGTAGTGTAATCATCAATGGCGTCATCACTAAAGGTGATGAGAAAAACGATCCAAGCATAATTGCCAAACAATATTGGAAAATGTACAACGAACAACAAGAATATCAAGTCTTATATTAGAAAGGAATTTGCATATGTCATTAGATAAAAAAGTAATCATAATAACCGGAGCCTCAAGTGGTATTGGTGCTGCAACTGCTAAATTATTAATCAAACAAGGTGCTAATGTCGTGATTGGCGCCCGTCGTGAAGACCGACTCAGTGAGATCAAAGCTTTAGCTCCTGATCAAGTCGAATATCAAGTAACTGACGTCTCAAAGCTCGATGACGTTAAAGGCTTAGTCAAATTAGCAATGTCTAAATTTGGAAAAATCAACGCAATTTACAATAACGCTGGTATCATGCCTTTGGCAAAATTGAGTGAAGATCATCATGATGAATGGCAACAAATGTTGAATATCAATATCATGGGTGTCTTGAACGGTATCTCGGCTGTTTTACCAATTATGCATGACCAAGGATATGGTCACATATTGGCCACTGATTCTGTTGCTGGACACAAAACTGATGCTACAACGGCTGTTTATAGCGGTACTAAATATGCCGTCCGAGCAATCATGAATGGATTAAGAGTCGAAGAAAATCAAAATCACATTCGTTCAACCATTATTTCACCAGGTGCCGTCTCAACTGAATTATATCGAAGTGAATCTGATCAAGCCTCAGCTGAGGCACTTCAACAAATGTGGCAAGGTGAGAATAAGGCCTTAACTTCTGAAGATGTTGCCAGTGCAGTCGTTTACGCGCTAGACGCTCCTGAACGGGTCAATATCAACGAAATATTAGTACGTCCTTTAGCCGAAAGCTAATCTATGGACTTATAAAAAATATACAAGAGGGTGATAAATCTCTACAGATTTATCACCCTTTTTAGAAGGGAAATTTATTTATGTATTCGTTGATATTGATAGTAATGGGATCTTTTTCTGTTTTTCAAACTGCCATCAACACACGTTTAAATGATTACTCAAAAAGCCCCTTCCTATCATCAGCAGTATCTTTTATTGTTGGCGGGATATTTTTAGCAATCCTTTTATTATTTCAAAATGTTGGCTTTGCAATCTCATGGTCAACGGTCGTCAATAATCCCTGGTGGTTATGGACTGTTGGACTCTCTGGATCATTTAGCCTAAGTGTTAACATTTTACTGTTTGACCGCCTTGGTAGTGTTCAGACGGCCGTTTTACCCATTGTTGGTCAAATCATCATGGGAGTGATCATCGACCAATTCGGACTATTTTATTCTCCCATTTCAAAGCTTGATTTTTGGAAAACGTTAGGGCTTTTACTGGTCATCGTGGGGATGTACTTGGCTGTCGTACTCAGCAATCGACAACATACTCATGTTTCAAAAAATGTTAAAGGAAAATTTTTCTGGCAAATGATGGGAATCTTAGCTGGTTTGATTGTTGGCTTGCAAACAGCAATAAACGGGCGTGCAGGTATCGTTTTTCATTCGACGGTAAAGGCCAGTTTGATTGCATTTATCATTGGTGCTGTCACCCTTTTGATTGTTTCAATGATAGTACACGTTCCTTTAATTCAGCGTGCTAAAGACATCAGAAAAGGTGTCAAACAACATTGGTGGATAATTATTGGTGGTCTACTCGGTGGTACTTACACCTTCTTAAGTTCTTGGCTGGTACCCAAAATCGGAACTGGCGAAGTCGTTGTGGTTTCTTTATTTGGTCAACTACTTTTTAGTGCTCTGATTGATCAATTAGGCATACTGGAACCACATCGTATAAGAGTAAATTGGATTAGAGCTCTTGGACTGATAATGATGTTCATTGGCGTCATCTGTATCAGGATGATTTAATGATGCTGACTTATTTGATATTTTAGGAACTAAACAAAATTTAATCATAAGAAAAATCCCAAAGTTAGGACTACTCCTACTGTTGGGATTGATTTAAACTAACTCACTGATTGACATCAATTGGTGAGTTTTTTGAATATCATTTTTTACATGAAGTCGGTGACATCTTTGACACTGTACCTTGATGACTCCTTATATTGTTCATCTGGTTTGCCGATGGCGATCGATGTGATCGGGATATAACGATCATTATCTAATCCGAAGGTGCTAACGACTCTATCATAGTCGTAGCCTGACATAGGGTTAGCTTCATAGCCATGAGCACGGGCAATCAACAACAGTTGCATGGCGATCATGCTGCCATCTAATGTAGCATCTTTTTCAAGGAAATTGCGGTTGGCGTGTTCGTACATTGGTAAGAATGACTTGAAGACTTTATCCCGCTCTTCGACGGTGATTTGGCCTTTTTCAGCAGCTTTGTTCCAGACATCGCGATATTTCAAATGTGATTCGGTATCTCCTAAAATGAAAATGATCGTTGAAGCCGTCTCAGCTTGCGGATAATTGAATGGCATCAAAACTGAATGGGCTTTATCCTTACTTTCTTTAGTGTTGCAGACGACAAAATGCCATGACTGTAGGTTGCAAGCAGATGGTGCCGAAATAGCCTCCTGGAGCATTTCTGAGATTTCTTCGTTCGAGATTTTAACATCCTTCTTAAATTTACGATATGAGTGACGATTCAACATGATATCAGAAAAATTATTGTTAACTAAGTTAATTTTTGTCGCGTCCATAAATAGCATCTCCTAAAATTTTAATAGTCCCTATAAGATAAAATTAGCACTGAATTTTTGAATTGTAAAATATATCACAAACTCAATAGGTGAAAATGTATTATTTTTCACAAATAAAAACTCCTAGCTTAGATTTTCTCTAAACCAGGAGTTTTTATTTACAATCTATTTGATATTTTATTTTTCAGGATATACTGCAAGTCCTGCATATGGGTTGTTCCAGTCAGGTTCTTGGGCTGTAACGACCAACTTTTCGTTAGTAAAGGCGTTGAGTCCTAGTTCACTCATTTCACGACCATAACCTGAGCCTTTAACACCACCGAATGGCAATTCTGGTAGTGATACCAAGAATGAGTTAACGAAGACCATACCTGTTTCGATCTTTTCAGCAACTGACTTACCACGTGATGGGTCACCTGACATGACGATACCGCCAAGACCTAATTCTGAATCATTGGCAAGATCGATAGCTTCTTGATCTGAACCAACTTTGAATACTTGGGCTACTGGTCCAAACATTTCATCATAAAATTCAGGATTGTCTTTAGAAATATCTGTCAAAATTGTTGGTTGCAAGAATTGACCTGGCAAGTCGATAGGTTCGTTACCATAGTAAACCGTGGCACCACCTTCAACAGCCTTGTCGATTTGTCCTTGTAACTTCTTCTTAGCACGTTCTGAGTTCATTGGGGCAATAGTAGTCTTTGGATCCATAGGATCGCCTGGGACCAACTTTTCAAAGGCTTCCTTGAGTTTCTTCAAGAACTCATCATACAAGTTGTCAGCCACGATAAATCTCTTATCTGAAGTACATACTTGTCCAGCATTGTAAATCCGAACTCTCCAAGCTAAGTCAACTGCTTTGTCGACATCAGCATCAGACAAGACAACAAAGGCATCAGAGCCACCTAATTCCATCGAGTTCTTCGTCAAGTTCTTACCGGCATCTTCAGCGACTGATTGGCCCCCACGCTTTGAACCAGTCAAAGCAACACCTTGAACACGTGGATCTGCAATAATATCACTAACTTGATCGTAACTAGCAAACAAATTAGTAAAGGTACCTTCTGGAGCACCTGATTCTTTAACGATCTTTTCAAATGCTGCAGCAGAACCTGGAGTATTTGAAGCGTGTTTCAAGATCATTGGGTTCCCAACCATAAAGTTAGGTGCGAAAACACGCATGATTTGATAATAAGGGAAGTTCCAAGGTTCAACCATCATCAAGACACCAGTTGCTTGATGATAAATCTCGGCATCACCAGTATTACGACTTGAAATAGGTGTTGGTTTCAACATCTCAGCACCATGATCAGCAAAGTAGTCGGCAATAATAGCGCACAACTCAACTTCACCTTGAGACTCAGCGTAAAGTTTACCCATATCGACTGTAGCAGTCTTTGCAAGTTCGTCTTCATTTTTTCTCAATAGATCAGCAATCTTATGCAGAGCTTCTGCACGACTAGAAACAGGTTCATCGCGCCACTTTTTATACAAAGCGTATCCGCTGCTCAATGCTTTTTCAATGTCATCTGCTGTGGCATCCGGATAAGATTTCACAAGCTCGTTATTGTAAGGATTTACTGTTTTGTAAGCCATATTGATTCCTCCTAATGATTAAAAAATAAAAATACTCGTAACAATCAGCTACAGGTTTATTGTAGCCCACGAATATATTATTACAATTATTTGAACTCAAACGCTTACAATTGTCAAACTATTTATTAGAAAATTATTAGTAAAAATTTACAACTTTGTGAATTAGCATTGCCCTATCAATGTTTTCAACGTATAGACCAATTGAGAAAAAATTTTTGCTCATAAATATTAATTTAGATCCTTCAGCACAAATTTCCGGCCGATTCAACCAATTGAGTTATTTTGAGTTTTATTCAAAATCTCAAAATGATATAAAAATTGACGATACCAATTTGGTGTCGTCAATTTTTATAGTCCGTTTTCATCTGAACTAGTGAAATTTACATTTTCACTGGTTATTAAAAATTGTTTCACGTGGAACATCTAGTAAAAGCTCAACTTAAAAATACTATATCTAGTATTGGTCAGGCTTTCATGTTTCACCTATTTATCTGTTTAAATAATCAGCTATTTGTTTGATATCTGTCGGAGTCGTCCGACAACAGCCACCGATCAATTGAGCTCCAGCTTTGACCCACTTTGGAACTAAATCAGCAAAAGTATCTGCTTGAGGATTTGGTGTCCAGGTCTTAGTTTTAGGATCATAGACGTCACCATTATTCGGATAAACGATAATCGGTTTGTCAGTAACTGCACGGATGTTTTTGACCGTTTCTTCGATATTTTCTAAGGTCGTACAATTAACGCCGATGGCGGAAACTTGTTCAAAAACGTTGAAGTATTTGACCGCCGTTTGCAGTGAAGTCCCATCACACAATGTTAAAGGATCTTTGATGCTGAAAGTCAACCAAGCATATTGTTTAGGGAACTCAGCTCTGATCAATTCAACTAATGCCTTGGTCTCTGCAAAATTTGGCTGCGTCTCAAAGGCAAACAAGTCAACACCTGCCTTATCCAAAAGGCTCATTCTTGAGCGATGAAAATCTTGATATTCTTGGATCGACAAATCATAATCACCACGATACTCACTACCATCAGCCAGGTATGCTCCATATGGTACAACACTCCCAGCTATCAACGGAAATTCAGCTCGCTTCTGTCTTTCATTTTTAGTCAGACTATCAAAATATTCCGTCCGGGCTTTTTGGGCTAATTTAACTGCCTTAATGATCAATTGCTGACTAGCTTTCTTGCTCAAGCCTAGCTGAATAAATCTTTCAATATTTGCTTGATAAGTATTGGTGATGGCTACATCTGCCCCTGCTTGAAAATAACTTTTGTGAACAGCCGTGATAGCTTCGGGATTTTCAATCAATGCTGTTGCAGACCAGAGCTCATTATCGGTGTCGACGTCGTGTTTCTCTAACTCGGTAGCCATGGCTCCATCAACGACTAGTCCTGATTTATTTTTTAAATTTTCTGAAATTAAGTCTGCCACATTCATATCTCCGTTATCTTTATTATTATCTTGCCTTCTATATATAGGAAGTTTAAAGTATTCATTATTAACTTTTTTCTAATGGTATTCTAACCATAAATTTATTGCAAGGTGAACGCCCGTGGATGATGAGAAAAATACACATATTAAACTAAAAAGAAACATGGAATCTCGCCATTTATTGATGATCTCGCTTGGTGGTGTTATCGGGACTGGACTCTTTTTGAGTTCAGGTTACACGATACATCAAGCAGGACCGATTGGAACTATCTTAGCATATGCGATCGGTGCGATCGTGGTCTATCTGGTCATGCTCTGTTTGGGGGAATTATCAGTGGCGATGCCGGAAACTGGTTCATTTCACGTCTATGCCGACCGCTACATTGGACCAGGGACCGGATTTACGGTCGCCATCCTATACTGGCTGACCTGGACGGTCGCGCTTGGCTCTGAGTTTACCGCGGCCGGGCTGATCATGCAAAAGTGGTTCCCCCACTCGCCAACCTGGGCCTGGAGTGCACTGTTTATGATCGTTATCTTCCTATCAAATGCTCTCTCAGTCAAATTTTTCGCCGAAACAGAATTCTGGTTCTCTAGTATCAAAGTTATCGCTATCGTCGTCTTTATCATCGTAGGATTTTTAGCGATCTTTGGTGTCATCCCAATCAAAGGATACACACATGCACCGATGTTTACTAACCTATTTAAAGATGGCATCTTCCCAAATGGCTTTAAAGCTGTTTTCACGACGATGCTGACAGTTAACTTCGCTTTTTCGGGGACAGAACTGATTGGTGTCACTGCCGGTGAAACGAAAGACCCTGGTAAGAACATCCCTAAAGCAATCCATACTACTTTGTTACGACTGGTCATATTCTTTATTGGAAGTATCGTCGTGATGTCGGCTCTGATCCCTTGGCAAAAAGCGGGTGTCAATCAAAGTCCTTTCGTGCTAGTTTTCAATAGCATTGGCCTACCGTTCGCCGGTGATTTGATGAACTTTGTCGTCTTAACCGCTATCTTATCAGCTGCCAATTCAGGACTTTACGCTTCAACTCGGATGCTCTGGTCACTGGCCAATGAAAAGATGATCCCTCTCAAATATGCCAAGACCAATTCTCGAGGTGTCCCGATGATTGCCTTGAGCCTGAGCATGTTAGGTGGAATCTTCGCTCTGGTTTCCAGCGTCGTGGCAGCCTCGACCGTTTATCTGGTATTAGTCTCAATTTCCGGATTAGCCGTCGTCATTGTCTGGATGGCTATCGCCTATTCAGAAATCAATTTTAGAAAAAGTTTTCTTAAGCATGGTCATGATTTATCGGAATTGAAGTTCAAGACTCCGTGGTACCCGATTGTCCCTTGGGCCGCGTTGATTCTGAGTTTCCTGTCCTGTGCCTTGATCGTCTTTGACCTGAACCAAAGATCAGCGTTGTTCTATATGATCCCATTCCTGATCCTTTGTTACGGTTTCTATTATGGTAAGGAATATTTGAAAAAACGCCGTCATAAAGTCAGTGATGAAGATGTCGATTAATGGAATATAATAGGAACATAAAAATAATGAGGTGAAAAATATGAAGGTCATCAATGTTAGTTTGACTGTTAAACCTGATCTGGAATCTGAATACGAAGCTTTTATCGACAAGTTAGTCCAAGGATCACGTGCTGAAAGTGGCAATTTGTCCTACGGTCATTATAAAAAACTTGGCTCTGAAAACGAATATGAGATCATTGAACATTGGTAAGATGATGCGGCCGTCGAGTCTCACAATGGGACTTCTCATTTTCAGAATTTCTTAGATCATATCAACGATTATCTTGAAAAGGATCTTGAAATAATTCGTATGGACCATTCTAATTAAAGCTGTGACAATTTAATTAGAATGAAATCCCCCGACATTAAAAAATGTCGGGGGATTTTTTAATATAGCATCAAACCGCTATCTCATGAGTTTTGATACCGCTTGCAGTTTTATAAAATTATCTATATTCTTAAATGTGAAATATATTTCAAACAAATCTTTTTGAGGGGAGAATCGTATTTCTATTTTTTTGCAATTGCATGTAAACGATTACGCACACCATTATGAAAAATAAATCTACAAGTTGGTTTTCAATTCTACCGTTCCTGATTTTCGTAGGGTTATACCTTTTCGTTGGTATTTTTTTGACCGTCATTGGAAATAAAAAAGGCTTTTATGCTATGCCTGCTTCTATTTCCGTGATCGTCGGGATTATTTTTGCATTCATTATTTACAAAGGTTCGATCGATGATAAATTCAATAGCTTGATCAAAGGCTGTGGTGACAACAATATCATCATTATGTGCCTGATTTTCTTACTGGCTGGAGCCTTTGGTAGTGTTACTGAAAAAATTGGCGGCGTCGATTCGACCGTTAATTTAGGTCTGCGTTTGATCCCTAGTTCTTTCATTGTTCCCGGGATGTTTTTGATTGCTTGTTTCGTTTGTTTAGCTATCGGTACAAGTATGGGAACGATTGCGACTATTGGTCCGATCTGTATCACTTTAGCTGCCAAAACAGGGATCTCACCGGCACTTCTTTTAGGTGCCCTCCTAGGGGGAGCAATGTTTGGTAACAATATGTCGATCATTGCTGACACTGGGATCGCCATCACTCGGATCCTCGATGTTCCAATCAAAGAGAAGTTCAAGGTCAACATCCGGACTACTGGTCTCGCAGTCATTGGGACCGTGATCTTGTACTTTATCTTTGGTAATACTGGCAGTACTACTCTTACTGATGTCGGTGGTTACAACCTGATCAAGATCTTGCCTTATATCGCTGTTCTAGTGATATCTTTACTCGGCGTCAATGTCTTTGTCGTCTTGACGATGGGGATAATCTTGGCCGGAGGTATCGGGATCTTCTACGGAGATTTCAATGTTTTAGGCTTCACTTCTAGCATTCAGAGTGGATTTTTGAACATGTTCGATGTCTTGATCTTTTCATTATTGATCGGAGGACTGGCCAATATGGTCAAGGAATCCGGTGGTATCGAGTGGATCAATCTCAAGCTCAGAAAGATCATCGTTGGGCAAAAGTCGGCTCAATTCGTTTCGATGCTTTTACCAGGAACAGTCGATGCCGCTTTGGCCAATGACACGGTGACTTGCGTGGTAACTGGTCCGATCGTTAAAGATATTTCTGACGACTACAAGATCGACCGCAAAAAGTCAGCGTCCTTGATGCATACCACTGTCTGCGTCTTACAGAGCATTTTGCCCTATGGCGCCCAGATACTACTAGCAACTAGTTTAACCTCTGGAAAAGTGTCGCCAATCGCCATAATGCCATATCTCTGGTATGGGTTCTTGGCCTTAGGGTTTGCGATCATTTCAATTTTCATTCCATCTCGGAAGAGAAGCAAAAATACTGTAAATGAAAAAACACTCACAAAGAATGTTGAAAACAAACTTCAAACTACTCTGGAATAATTTTTTTCAAAATTAAACGTTTTCATTTTTTAATTAAAATCAATTAAGAATCTGAGGGGTATTTACAATGTCACATAATTATTACGAGGAAGCTAAAAAATTTGGCGAAAAATATTTGAAGCCTTACGCCGCAGATATCGATGAAAAAGGTCGTTTCCCGAGTGAATCTATTAAAGCGTTGCGGGAAAATGGCTACTTTGGTTTGGTCATCCCTAAGGAATACGGTGGCCAAGGATTGGGTGTCGAGGAACACGCTGAAGTCTGCACGGGTCTGGCTGAAAGCTGTGCTTCAGCTTCTCTGTGCTACATGATGAGCAACGTTGGTGCTTATTGCTTATCACTTTATGCTTCAGAAGATTTGAAAAAAGAGATCCTACCTAAGGTCGCTTCTGGTGAGGCTATTTTGGGATTGGCTTACAGTGAATCTGGTACTGGTACGCACTTCTATCTACCTGAAATGAAGGAAGATACTCAAGATGGCTATGGCATTTTGACTGGTCGCAAGAGTTTCGTAACATCTGCTCGTGAAGCTGACTACTACTTAACGATCGCTCATTCAGAAAAACAGGATACTAATAACCTTTGGTTAGTGCCTAAGGACAGCGATGGTATGTCATTTGAATCTTACTGGGATGGCGTTGGTCTTCGTGGTAACGCCTCTGTTCCAATGGTGCTTGATCATACTAAAGTTGACGATGCTTACAAGATCGAAGGTAACGGTGATGGTGACCGCCTGATCTTTATCATTGGTCTAGCTTCAGCCTGTGCTGGTATCTCAATGGGTATTGCCAATGAAACTGCTAAATACGTTAAGAGTAGAACTTATTCAAGTGGTAAATCATTAGGTGATATCGAATCAGTTGAAACTGGTCTAGCTAACCTTTACAGCAAAGCTTACGCTGCACGTGAAACATTATTTGCTGCCGCTAAAGGTGTTGATGAAGCTGGCGACGACGCCTTCCAAAACGCTATCGCTGCACGTGTCGTCACAACAAGAGCCGCTGTTGAAAATGGTTCCGAAGGAATGAAACTATTCGGTGGTATCGGCTATGTTCACGACAAACAACCAATGGAAAGATTGATGAGAGATTCCCTGGCCGGTCAAGTAATGGCACCAGGCATCGACGTCCTTCGCATTTGGTTAGGTAGATTATTAGTTGAATTACCTTACATGCGTGCTGATCAAGGAGCAAATTAGGTTAAGTATTATTCAAAAAATCTGGGGGAAATGAATTATGGCTAATAAAAAAATTAAATTAGGTGCTGTTTTATACTCACCACAAGTTACAGTTGTTTGGAACATCATTACGAAATATTTCAAGACAGAAGGAATCGACCTTGAATGTGTCTTCTTCAAAGATTACCGTAAGCAAGTTAAATCGTTAGTTGCCGGTGAAATCGATGTTGCTTGGAATTCGCCTTTAGCTTATGTTGAAGCAAATATCAAATCAGATGGCAAATGTGGCTACAGCTACATGCGTGATACTGACCAAGATAGAAAAAGTACTTTTCTAGTTAAGAAAGACAGTGGCATCAAGAGTGTTGAAGATCTTAAAGGCAAAACTATTGGTTTTGGTGCTATCGACTCACCTCAAGCACGTTTGATTCCACTTGAATATCTCCATGAAAATGGCCTTGAATCAGGTAAAGATTTCACTGAAAAAACTTTCGATGTCGATGTAGGTCTTGACGGAGACCACGAAGGTGGCGAAGTTGATGCTCTTAAAGCTCTCAAAGCTGGTGAGATTGATGCCTCGGTTACTACAGAAATCAATCGTAAGAATTGGACTATGGATGGAACTATTGATGATAATCAAATCGTCGTAGCTGCTCTTACAGGCCTTTATGACCACTGTATTTTCTCAACACGCCCTGACTTCCCAGATGATTCAAAAGAAGCCTTCGAAGATGCTTTGAGTAAGATGGATTACAACAATCCTGAACACAAAGAAATGATGGATCTAGAAGGACTTAAGAAATGGGTCCCAGGCAGAACTAGTGGTTTCAAGGAACTTGAAAAAGCCGTTGACTATTTGAATTTCTTTTAAGAGGTAAATAAAATGAAAAAATCTTATCCTTTATTCCCAACTTCATTGATCGGTAGTTGGCCACGTGACCGCAAGACTCTCCTAGCTTTGCGTCAGCAAAGAAATGGCCAGCTTTCCGACCAAGACTTCAACGATTTGATTGAAAAAGAGACCGCCCGGATCATAAAAATCCAAGAAGATGCCGGATTGGATTTTATCGTTTCAGGAGAATTATCTCGTGACAATTACTGTTCATTCGTCGCTGACCGCATTGGTGGTGTCGATCTCTTGTCAATGAACGACATCATCGATTACATAGCCGATAAAAAGTCCTTCGAAGACATCTTAAACGTTCTCGACGTCCCTTCTATCGCCATCAGAAGCGCTATCTGTACCGGCAAATTAGAGTATCACCCCCATCGCCGTCAATGAATTGAAGATCCTCAAAAAGTATACTGACAAACCAGTCAAAATCACTCTACCAGGACCATATTTGCTGACACGTTCGATGTGGTTGCCGAAGCTTTCCAAAAAAGCCTATGACTCTAAAGAAGCGCTCGGACAAGACGTTATCAAACTCTTAGAAAGAGAAATTGATAATCTCCAAGCATTAGGAGTAGACGTCATCCAATTTGATGAACCCGTTTTGACTGAAGTCGTCTTCACCGAGGGTAAGACACGTTCGTTCATGTGTGCAGCCTTGGCAGAAAAGAAAGACCCAACCGATGAACTGGAATTTGCCAAATCATTATTGAAACCAGTTATGGACCATGTAGACCGCAGTAAATCCTTCGCTTCCCTGCACGTTTGCCGTGGGAACTGGAGCAATGATGAAAGTACCCTGCTATCAGGTGCCTACACTCCCCTGCTCGACCTCTTCGAATACGTTGATCCCGATATCCTTACCCTAGAATATTCAACGCCGAGAGCTGGAGATTTCAGCACCTTGATGGAATCAGACCAGATCAAAAACAATGACATTATCGGTTTAGGAGTCGAAAATCCTCGATTGCACAAAGCTGAATCAGTCGACTTTATCACTGGCAAAGTCAAAAATGCATTGCAGTACTTACCAAAAGAGCGAATCTTCTTGAATCCAGACTGCGGTTTTGCTACCTTCTCCAACCGTCCAGTCAACGAAGAAAAATTCATCATCAATAAGATCAAATCCTTAGTCGCAGCTTCACACCAGTTGCGTTCAGAAGCTTTGGTCGATTAGAGGCAGTTATGAAAAGATTATTGGACGAAAGTAAATATTATCGGATCGGTCTACGAGCCGTCTCGAAAAATCATGCCGAAAATAAGATCTATATTGATAATGCGATTTATCAAGTTGATAAAGAAGTCAGTTTTGACTCTGAAAACACCGCTCAAACTAGCGTCGGACACTTCGCAGACTCGCTAGCAAGCTCAATCATCTTCTCGATCACCAATTACGATGCAAAACATGACAACGTCATCGATGAGATTGAGGGCAAGTTCTCCTTCGAACTCCTTAATCCATTGACCTATATCGGTGTAATTGGGTATGATGGAGAGCCAAAGATCGACAAAGTAGATTTAACTTTATACATCGTCTCGTTTGCTGAAGAAGCTGAATTGAATAACCTATGCACTCAGGCTATGAAAAATTCCCTAATCTTAAATTCAATCAAGGACAGCATCGACGTTAATGTCAGGATAAAATTAGTCTATTAAAGATACACACAGTTTGGCTTGTTGATAAATGTTAATAAATTCCTCCTTCGGAAAAGTTATTAACAAGTGGATAACTTTTAAAACAAAAAAATTTCTCCAAGTTCGTTAGATTTTTTCTAACTTCTTGGAGAAATTTTTTTATCCACAGGCATTTTTACATAACGGTGTGCCAGCTTCAATTAAACTCAAAACTTAATTTTTAGGCATTATGCCGTGGTTCATATTTCGCAATATAATAAGTTGTAAAGCCTCCATCGATATTAGTAACATCATAACCATTATTTTTTAAGATCCTCGAAGCAGTGTAACCGCGCAGACCGACCTTGCAATACGTATAAATTGGTTGATCTTTCGGAAATTCAGAAAGTCGATCTCTGATTTGATTAAGAGGGATCAAATGACTATTTTCAACATGCCCTGCCGCATACTCATCATCATCCCTAACATCAACGATAAAAGCCTTATCAGCTACTAATTGGTCGACTTTTGACCAATCGGCTGTCTTGACTTCACCATCGAGAACATTTTGGGCAACATATCCTAAGACATTGATAGGATCTTTTGCAACACCAAATGGCGGAGCATAGGTCAATTCTAATTCAGCTAGTTGTGGAGCAGTAGCATTCAATTTCATAGCTGTCGAGATGACATCGATCCGTTTATCCGCACCTTGATTACCAACGGCTTGTGCACCCAAGATCTTACCTTGATCACTGAACAGCAATTTCAAATTCAACGGTTGGGCATCTGGGTAATAAGTCGCATGAGCTGCAGTATGAATATGAATTGCACGATAAGGGATGTTCTTTTCTTTCAAAGTTCTCTCATTCATCCCAGTTGAAGCAGCTGCAGGGCCAAAGACTTTTGCAATACTGGTTGCTTGAACTGGTCCATAATCGACGTCTAAGTCATTGATCACATCAGCAACTAATCTACCTTGACGGTTGGCGGGGCTAGCCAATGGAACGTTAGTATCGCTATTGTCGATGAAATTCTTGGTTTGGATGACATCTCCTATGGCATAAATATTGGAAAAGTTTGTTTGAAAACGTTGATTAACTTTAATGGAATTTTTGATCCCCAAACTGATACCACTGTCCTGAGCCAACTTGCTAGCAGGAGTTACGCCAATCGATAGGATCGTTATATCTGACGACAATTCCGTCCCATTATGCAATACCAATTTTTGCCCGTCAGCGGTGACCTCTTTGAGTCCATTATTCAAATAAAGCTCGACGCCGTTCTTTTCGATCTCTTGATGGAGTTGTTGAGCCATTTCAAAGTCGAGATTAGGCATGACTTGATTGGACTGCTCGACTAGCTGCGTCTTCAATCCACGGCGCTGGAGATTTTCCATCATTTCTAGTCCGACAAAACCACCACCGATAACAGTAGCTGTCTTGACGGAATGATTATCCAGATACGACATGATATCGTCCATATTGGCCATATTCCTGAGTGTGAAGACGTTTTTAGCATATTTTAGTCCAGGAATATTAGGGACGATTACTTTGGCTCCTGTAGAGATAATCAAATCATCAAAGCTTTCCTGATATTCTCGATTATTTTTGCTGTCAAAAACTGTAACTTGATTGTTTTTTGGATCGATCGACGTCACTTCTGAGAAGTTTCGGACATCCAGATTAAAACGGTCCTTCATACCTGGGATCGTTTGGACTAATAAATTATCACGATCGGTAATTTTATTACCGACATAGTAAGGAAGTCCACAGTTAGCAAACGAGATGTATTCACCTTTTTCAAAAATCACGATCTCATCGTCTTCACTCAAACGACGTAAGCGTGTGGCAGCTGTTGCCCCACCAGCGACACCACCAATTATCAAAATCTTTTTCGACATAGTCCGACGCTCCTTTTAAAATTAAGCTTATATTTTCAATATACCTGTTAATGAAAGCGTTAGTCAAATCAAGGAAACTATGAGCACCAAAAAGTCATCAGTCGAATTGTCTATTTCCTTACAAATAGATATTATATCGGTCATAACTGTCTTAATAATGACATGAGTAGTATTAGTAAAATATCAAAGAAGTTGAGATTAACTCCATTAAATCAAGGTTCATTTCATTAATTATTGGAAAGCATGCTCAATATTATGATGTCACGCCGCGACGGGGTAACTTGATGATTTTCAGCAATAATTTCTCATTTACAAGCATCTATTTGCTCAATCAGAGCATCCCTATTAAATCGTTTCAACCAGCTCGGTTCAGCCAAAAAATCTCGAAAAATTTTTATGCATTATATTTGTGAATTTAGTCTCTTCAACTTAAAATGTCCATGTTCCAAAGGGATCTTATTCATTATTTATTTGGGACTTATAAAAATTTTAGAAACTGGATATTAAGATCATGCTAAAAATTTTATACAAACAAGATGGCGCCATTGAAGCTAAAGAATATGCTGACGGGGCCGACTTCATTGCCAATCAACAATTTGAAGTCCCTGATCTTGAAGAGAGCCTGGAGATCACTTCGGCTTCTCTCGATGACAAAGAATTAGACTTTGGTGATAAAACTGTTTCTGGTCTTTATCATTTCCTTATAAAATAATCCAAATTAAAAAGGACTAGTCAATCGATTGACTAGTCCTTTATTTATCTCAACTTTTTCTATCCGGCTGTTTTAGCTATTCTGCCTTGTTCGATATAAACACTCAAGATACCAATATCAGCTGGATTAACACCACTGATACGGCTAGCTTGGGCAATCGTTTCAGGATTAATCTTGCTGAGCTTTTGAACAGCTTCAGTAGCTAAACCATTGACCTTAGTATAATCAAGTCTTTCAGGGATCTTCTTTGATTCCATCTTCTTAAGACGCTCGATTTTCATTTTTTCTTTCTTGATATAGCCATCATATTTAATGTGGATCTCGACTTGTTCTTTGACACGACGGTCAACATCATCAGCACCTTCACCGATCATATCAATAATATCTTGATAATGGACCTCAGGACGTCTGAGGAAACGAGCAGCTAAGATACCATCTTTCAGACCCTTCAAGCCATGAGCTGTCAAGAATGGTTCAGCCATCTTAGGTGTGATCATTTTTCTCTCTAAACGATCGAGTTCAACTGTAACGGCGTGCCATTTCTTGTTGAACTTTTCAAACCGTTCGTCACTGATCAAGCCAAGTTCATGACCTAAGCCAGTTAGGCGTTCGTCAGCATTATCGTGACGCAAAATCAAGCGATACTCGGCCCGACTAGTCAACAAACGATATGGTTCATTAGTACCCTTTGTGACCAAATCATCGATCATAACGCCAATATATGCTTGATCACGACGCAAGATGAATGGATCTTTACCTTGAGCACGTAATGCAGCATTGATACCAGCCATGATTCCTTGTCCAGCAGCTTCTTCATAACCAGAAGTTCCATTCATTTGACCAGCTGTAAAGAGGTTCTTAACGACCTTTGTTTCCATGTTCAATTTCAATTGCCAAGGTTCAACGACATCATATTCAATGGCATAACCAGGACGCATCAATTTAGCATTTTCCAAACCAGCGACTGAGTGGACCATCTTCAATTGAATCTCTTCAGGCATCGAAGTCGAAAAATCACCAACATAATATTCTTCGGTATCGCGGCCTTCTGGTTCAAGGAAGATCTGGTGACGAGGCTTGTCAGCAAAACGAACGACCTTGTCTTCGATCGATGGACAATAACGTGGTCCAACACCTTCGATGACACCAGAGAACATTGGTGCACGGTCCAAGTTGTCACGGATGATCTTGTGAGTTCTAGCATTGGTATAAGTCATCCAGCAAGAAATCTGGTCCTTCAAATATTGAGCATCAGGCGTCTCAAATGAGAAGTGATTAGGTTCCTCATCCCCTGGTTGCTCTTCGGTCTTAGAGAAATCGATAGTTTCTTTATTAACACGAGGAGGTGTACCAGTCTTGAAACGAGTCAACTTGAAACCATGCTTTTCAAGGTCTTCTGACAATTTGATTGAAGGGATCGAATTGTTAGGACCAGATGAATACATTAGTTCACCGATGATGATCTTACCTCTAGATGCTGTTCCAGCAGTAAGCACAACCGTCTTGGCATGATATCTTGCACCAGTTCCGGTGATGACACCTTTAGCAACGCCATCTTCCACGATAAGCTTTTCAACGATACCTTGACGAAGAGTCAAATTTTGCTCTTTTTCCAAAGTATTCTTCATAACACGGTGATACATGCTCTTATCAGCTTGGGCACGTAAGGCACGGACTGCTGGGCCTTTACCAGTGTTCAACATTCTCATTTGAATGTATGTTTTATCGATATTCTTACCCATTTCACCACCAAGGGCGTCTACTTCACGTACGACGATTCCTTTGGCTGGACCACCCACTGAGGGGTTACATGGCATAAATGCCACCATATCCAAATTTATGGTGATTAAGAGCGTTTTTTGACCCATCCTTGCGGCGACGAGGGCTGCTTCTGAACCAGCGTGTCCTGCACCCACGACGATGACGTCATATGTTTCTGAATCAAATTCCTTAACTTCAACCATTACGTTTCCACCTATACCTATTTTCCTAAACAGAATTGTGAGAATAATTGTGTGATCAGTTCGTCTGGATAGCTGTCACCAGTGATTTCTCCTAGCTTATCCCAGCAGTTGGTCATATCGATCTGTACTAGATCGATCGGCATCCCTGCGTCGATACCAGAAATAACATCGTTCAAACTTTGCTTAGCTTGACGCAAAAGCCCAGCCTGACGGGCACTAGTAATAATCACGTTGCTACTGCTATCTTCTATTCCAGCATTAAATAATTTTCCGATAGTATCTTTAATTTGTTGGATTCCATCATTTTTGATTGCGGAGGTCAACAGAATTATGTCATCCGCTTTTAGTTGTTTAACATCGATTGGATGTAGGACTGGTGAAAGATCGTTCTTGTTAAATATCACGATCCGGCGCTTATCACTAGTAGCATCCAATAATTGAAGGTCTTCTTCCTCTAAAGGACGACTAGCATCTAAGACTAGGATCACTAGATCAGCACTTTCGATAGCTTTTTTAGACCGTTCGACACCGATTTTTTCGACTTTGTCCTCGGTATCACGGATACCAGCTGTATCAATCAATTTTAAAGGAACACCATCTATATTGACGTATTGTTCGACCACATCACGAGTAGTTCCGGCAACGTCAGTAACGATAGCTTTATCCTCATCCAACAAGCGGTTCAACAGACTAGATTTACCAACATTTGGCTTACCAATAATGGCTGTAGCCAGACCATGTTGCAAGATCTCTCCACTCTCAGCCGTTTTCAATAATTCATCGATGCTTTTTCCCACTGTTTGTGCTTTTTCAAGCAACATCTTAGTAGTCATTTGTTCAGTATCGTATTCGGGATAATCGATATTGACTTCGACTTGAGCCAAAACATCTAGGATCTCTTGACGTAGACCACTGATCAAGTGTTCGAGATTACCATCCAATTGATTGACAGCAACCTGCATTGCTTTATCAGTTTTGGCACGGATCAGATCCATGACAGATTCAGCCTGCGTCAAGTCCAAGCGTCCATTCAAGAAAGCCCGCTTAGTGAACTCACCTGGTTCGGCCATTCTTGCACCTGCTCCGATCAGCAATTGCAGAACTTTATTCGTTGGCACAATACCTCCGTGAGTGTTGACCTCCAAGACATCTTCACGTGTATAAGTCTTTGGGGCACGCATCACTGAGACAATGACTTCATCGACTAATTCTTTAGTATCAGGGTCGACGATATGGCCATAATTGATCGTATGGCTGGCTACTTTAGCCAAGTCTTTACCTTGAAATACTCGTTTTACAATGTTTACTGCTTGATCACCAGACACTCTGACAATCGAGATCCCGCCTTCCCCAGGTGGGGTCGAAATAGCAGCAATCGTATCATATTCAGTTACAGTACTAGGCATAACCATTCCTCCATTATTGAATTTTGAGCACAAAAAAAGTGCATAATCCGTCCCCAAGAGACGGAAAAGCACTTTGACTACTTTTCAGTATTTAATTTCCTAGATATACTAACCACATTTTTTCTAAATGTCAATTAATAATTACTTACGGTTCTTGTAGACCCGTTTCTTAGCCTTACGGATCTTACGTTGTCTTTCACGTTCTTTTTCAGCTTTCTCACGTTGTTTCCGACGATATTTGAACGGATTTTGCAATACTAACGTTTGAAGAACTTGGAAAGCATTTGTAACCACCCAGTACAGCGTGATAGCTGATGGGAAAGTTAAGGCAGGAACGAAGATGAAGATCGGCATGATATAAGTCATCATCTTAGTTGTTCCGTTTTGATTAGGTTGTGACAGACTGGAAATATATGTAGCAAGGAAGGTGAACAGTGCCGCCAGGATCGCCATTATGTAGTAAGGATCCGCTTTACCTAATTGCATCCAAAGGAAACTACCATTTCTCAACTCAGATGTCTTGTAGATTGCTTGGTAAAGAGCAAACATAACTGGCAACTGAACTAATAATGGTAAACATCCCGCCACAGGATTGACTCCTGCTTCTTTGTACAACTTTTGCGTTTCTTCACGTAATGTTTGTTGTGTGTCGGTATCTTTAGCAGAATATTTTTCTTGTAAAGCCTTCATTTGAGGCTGAATTTCCATCTGCTTGTTCATACTACGGATCTGGAACCAGTTCAATGGTAGCAAAATGACCCTAATGATAACTGTGAAGATAACGATCGCCCAACCGGAACTATTACCAGCAAGCGATGCTAGCCAAAGGATGAATCTCGAGAAGTTCCACAAAACGACGTGGTCCCAAAATCCAGTACTGTTACTAGTGATAGGCTCATTAAGATTTGAACATCCAGTTAGCACTAATACGACACTAAGTAGTAGCGCTATCCCTATGTATTTCTTTAATCTTTTTTTATTCACTTTTGCACCCAATATTATAAAATTTTTAGTCTACTAGTATTTTACCTAACTTTAGAAGATGTACGACATTTTTTTTCGTCTCAAACATATCTAATTTGACTGCTGGCTTACGAGCGATGATCAAAAAATCAAGCTCTGCCGGCATTTCTGGTTTTAATTCTAGTAGAGATTGTCGAACGTAACGTTTGACCCGATTACGTCCCACGGCTGTATGTGAAACTTTCTTACCTACGGAAAGACCAACGCGAAAGTGTTTTTGTCCAGGCTTTTTGATTTGATAAAGGACAAAATTGCGATTTGCGACCGACTGGCCTTGCGAGTAGACATATTGAAACTCATTTTCTTTTTTTATTCGATAGCTTTTTCTCATATGTCACCAGACTAATCTTCTTGTTTTGTATATAAAAAAAGACCACCAAAAATTAGTGATCCTTCAAAACTAAGCTGATAATACTTTTCTGCCTTTTTTGCGACGTCTTGCAAGAACCTTGCGACCATTACTTGTACTCATTCTCTTCATGAAACCATGGACGCGTTCGCGATGACGCTTCTTTGGTTGAAATGTTCTTTTTGTAGTCATCAATCAAACCTCCTGAATTAATTATACTTTCTCCAGACAATTGCTTAAACATCTTATCATGTTTGGCAAATAATTTAAACATCTAATTTAAGGAAATTTCGAAAACATAGAGGAAACAATTTGAAAACGGTGGAAAAGATTTGAACAGTTTTCACCTGTGGATATTTTGTGTATGAAAGTTATTAACATAGTTATCAACAGGTGTGTAAACAAGGTTATTCGCTAAATATTTTTGCTGTGTATTAGTTTTCCACAGGTTTTAAAAATTAGTTCAAAACTTATTAAAAAGCCGACATATCAGGGTTATTGGTTGTTGATAACTGTGGATAACCATGTGAATAACTAATTTTTTAAACATTAATCCACAGTTTCTTTACGATTTGTTTAACAACCTGTTAAGTAATATTAAATTAAACGTGTGTTCTGTGGATAACTTTTTTATTAAATGCTAAACTTTAATTTGTCTTTTTAGGGGAAGAACTTATCCACAGATTCAAAATAAAATAGATTGGAGGGTATTTTTTGCAAGAACCACATAACTCATCAACAAAAGAACTTAATGATTTTTGGAATTATTTTACAAATAAGATCAAATCCGAAATTACACCAACGAGTTATTCGACTTGGGTCGAAAGTGCTAAACCGCTTTACATCAGTGGCAACGATATTCATATCTCTGTTCAGTCAAATCTTCATAAAGAATATTGGCAACGTAACTACGTTAAAAACATTGCAATTGATTCTTATGAATTCAATGGCGTTGAACTAAATCCCATCATTGAAAACGAAGAAGAACAACAAGAACAGCAAAATTTGAATATTGCCTATGACAGTAGCACCGAGAACGCCGATCGATCTGACAAGAATACTCCTGTTTTTCAGAACTCTCATTTAAATCCGAAGTATACATTCGAATCCTTCATTATTGGTGGTGCCAATAAGATGGCCCATGCAGCTGCCGTTGCCGCTGCTGGAGAACCCGGCCAGATTTACAATCCACTATTCATTTATGGTGGTGTTGGTCTTGGTAAGACTCATTTGATGCAAGCTATCGGTCATGAAATGTTGAAAAACAATCCTAACGCCCGTGTTAAATATGTCACTAGTGAAACCTTTGCTAACGACTTTATTAATTCGATCCAAACGAGGACTCAAGAAGAATTCCGTGAGGAATATCGAAATGTGGATCTACTATTAATTGATGATATTCAATTTTTTGCTGAAAAAGAGGGAACTCAAGAAGAATTTTTCCACACATTTAATAAATTGCATGAAAACAACAAGCAAATCGTTTTAACTTCTGATCGACTACCAAATGAAATCCCTAAATTGCAAAACCGATTAGTTTCACGTTTCAAATGGGGTCTATCAGTCGACATAACAGCACCGGATCTGGAAACACGAATTGCCATTTTGCGTAACAAAGCAAAGGCAGAAAACTTAGAGATACCAGACGACACTTTGTCTTACATTGCCCAACAAGTAAACACCAACGTGCGTGAATTGGAGGGTGCATTGCTAAGAGTTCAGGCCTACTCAGCAATGAAAAACACTGATATCAACAAGTCTTTAGCAGCCGATGCCTTGAAAGCTTTGAAGTTATCCAAAGCTAAGAATGGCTTGACCGTAAGTTCGATCCAAAATAGAGTTGCCAAGTACTATCACGTTTCGATTGCCGATCTAAAAGGTAAGAAACGTGTCAAAACCATTGTTTTACCGCGTCAAATTGCAATGTACTTATCTCGAGAATTGACAGATCGCTCACTTCCTCAAATCGGAATGGAGTTTGGTGGTAAGGACCATACAACAGTCATGCACTCATGTGATAAAATAGCCGAGTTAGCTATAAAAAATGACGATGTTAAGCAAGCAATTGGAGAATTACGTGACGAATTGAAAAATTAACATGTGTATAACTTTTAACAACTTTCATAGTTATCCACAGCTGTTAATAACATAGATTTTTCTATAGCTTTCAGGCGTTTGAATAGTTTTCCACAGAATCCACAGTGCCTACTACTACTTCTATCTATATATTAATTAATTAAAAGGGGAAGCCAGCTTATGAAATTCTCAATAGATCGTACTAAATTCATCAATCAAACTAATAATGTGCAACGAGCTATTTCTAGTAAAACCACAATTCCAATTCTTACAGGAATGAAATTAGATCTTGCTGAAAATGGACTCACAATCACTGGAAGTAATTCAGATATTTCAATTACAGCCTTTATCTCAAAAGAGGATGCTGATAATGATCTGAATATTGAAAGTACTGGTTCAATTGTTTTACCAGCCAAGTTTTTTAATGAAATCATTAAGAAGTTACCTGGGGATAACTTCAATTTAAAAGTTCTCGATAATAACCAGACACTGATTACCTCAGGTGTCTCTGAATTTACAATCAACGGCTTAGACGCCAATAACTATCCCCACCTTCCAGAAGTTGAAACCGAAAACCAATTAGTCTTCCCAACTGATTTGTTCAAAGAAGTTGTGAACCAGACAGTTATTGCTGTTTCAACTCAAGAAAGTCGTCCAGTGCTGACTGGTGTTAATTTCATTATCAATAGTGATGGATTAACGTCAGTAGCAACTGATAGTCATCGTCTAGCTCAAAGAAAGATCGATATCACAAGTGATGAAGAATACAATTTGATCATCCCTGGTAAGAGTTTGACTGAATTAGTGAGAACAATCAGTGATTCAGTTAAAGAAATCTCGATGTCGATCTCAGAAAATCAAGTCTTATTCAGTTTTGACAACGTCATGTTCTATTCACGTTTGTTGGATGGACGTTATCCTGAAACAGACCGTTTGATTCCGGATGATTCCAACACTACTTTGACTTTTGACTCATCTAATTTATTATCATCTGTTGAACGTGCTTCATTGCTTTCACATGAGAGCCGTAACAACGTGATCAAATTAGTTATCAAAGCAGCTGATAAAAAAGCTACACTTTTTGGTAATTCACCAGAAGTCGGAACAGTTGAAGAAGTCCTTGATTGCTCAAGTCTTGAGGGAGAGGACCTCGATATTTCGTTCAACCCTGATTATTTGAAGGATGCCTTGCGTTCATTCGGTGGAAACACTGAGATCGAAGTCAGTTTCACATCTGCACTGCATCCATTCACGATCAGACCAGTTGAAAACAAAGATAATTTCGTTCAATTGATCACACCAGTAAGAACATTTTAGAAATTGATTTTTTAGGTATATTCAATTATCATATTCAAAAATTTGATAACTGAATATAAAGATATTTGATTATAAATAAAAGAAGGTCGGAATCTACTGATTCTGGCCTTCTTTTTTGATCCAATTAAATTTGAATGGGGTATTTCGCTTTTTGAGTGTTTTTTCAGGTGATTTAATATTCACCTACCTGTGTTGTAAAAAATTGCTCTAATAGCCTAAAAAATGGCTTGTAAGTTGTTTTTTAGTTCAGAAACAACTATAATATAGAATATGTCATTAATGGATAAATCTAATAAATAGGGTGTTGTTATGTCGCAAAAAGTTGAAATTGAGACCGAATTTATTACTGTGGGACAATTTTTGAAAGAAGTCGGTATCATCGGTACCGGTGGACAAGCTAAATGGTATTTAAAAGAAAATTCGATTGAGGTCAATGGTGAACCTGAAGATCGTCGAGGCAAAAAATTGTATAAGGGCGACAAGATCGTCGCTGAAGATCAAACATTTGAGATTGCCTAGCAGCAATTGTTTGTAAGAGATCTCGAATTACAGAATTATCGCAATTATGAGTCTTTGAAGATTGAATTTTCGCCAAAAATCAACGTATTTTTGGGACGAAACGCTCAAGGCAAGACAAACTTATTAGAAGCTATGTATTTTTTAGCTCTAACCAGAAGCCATAGGACGTCCAATGACAAGGATTTAATTAAATGGGGAAGTGATTTTGCTAGGATTTCTGGCACAGTTATCAAAGACAACTCCAGTCGTTTAAAGATGAACCTTGTTATCAGCAAATCAGGGAAAAAAGCTAAATTAAATAACTTAGAACAACGGAAACTTTCCAGCTACATCGGTAATTTGAACGTTGTTTTATTTTCGCCCGAAGATTTGTCGATTGTGAAGGGTAATCCAACGATTAGAAGAAAGTTTGTTGATATGGAATTTGGTCAAATATCTTCACAGTATCTCAAAACTGTCAGTCAATTCCGCTCGGTTTTGAAACAGCGAAACTTTTATTTGAAAAAATTACAGCACCATGAAACCAAGGATCTGGTCTATCTAGATGTCTTATCTGACCAACTTGCAGCATATTGTGCAGAAGTGACTCATACACGAGTGACTTTCTTACAGCGGCTGCAAGTTTTTATTCAAAAGATCCATGCCAAGATAACTGAAGGACAAGAAAACCTGCAGTTACGATACAGTAGCTTTTTTGAAGCTGAAGACAAGAGTGTTGAAGATATCTACAACTTGTACAAAGCTACTTACAAAAAAAACTACCGTCGAGAGATTCAACGTGGGGTCACGCTCTATGGACCTCATCGCGATGATATTAAATTCTTAGTTAATGATAAAAACGTTCAAGACTTTGGTTCACAAGGACAGCAACGTTCAGTTGCCTTAAGTCTAAAGTTGGCTGAGGTTGAGTTGATCAAAGAAGAAGTAGGGGATTATCCAATTTTGTTATTGGATGATGTTTTATCCGAATTAGATCAAAAAAGACAGACCCATCTGTTGTCATCTATCGGAGATAATATTCAAACCTTTATCACGACCACATCACTAGATGATGTTGACCGGACTTTGATTAAAGATCCTAATGTTTTAACGATTATTGACGGAAAAATCAAACAGGAGGAAATTTAATGGCTGAAAACAGCAGAGAACAAGATTTAGAGAAAAAAGAAAAACTGGCTGAAGAATATGACGCCAGTCAAATTCAAGTTCTTGAAGGACTTGAAGCTGTTCGTAAAAGACCTGGTATGTATATCGGATCAACTAGTGGTCAAGGCTTACACCATCTTGTATGGGAAATCATCGATAATGGTATTGATGAGGCTTTAGCTGGGTTTGCTACTAAGATCGAAGTTACAGTAGAGCCAGACAACTCGATCACTGTTACTGATGATGGACGTGGTATTCCAATCGATATCCAAAAGAAAACAGGTAAACCTGCTTTGGAAACTGTTTTCACGATCCTACACGCTGGTGGTAAGTTCGGCGGTGGCGGATACAAGGTATCTGGTGGACTGCACGGTGTTGGTGCATCTGTTGTTAATGCCTTGAGTTCTGAGTTGGATGCCGTCGTTACCCGTGGTGGTAAAGAATACGGGATCGATTTTGAAAAGGGTAAAGTAAAGCATGCCATGCACGTCGTCGGTGAAGCTGGCGAATTCGATCATGGTACACGTGTTCACTTTGTGCCAGATCCTGATATCTTTACTGAAACAACTGTTTATGATGATAAAACTTTAACTACTCGTATCCGTGAATTGGCCTTTTTAAATAAAGGTCTGAAACTTACATTTACTGATAAACGTAAGGATACTGCTGAAAAATTAGTATTCCACTATGAAGGTGGGATCAAGAGTTATGTCGAATTCTTGAACAAAGGAAAAGAAGCTTTGTTCGAAGAACCAATTTATTTGGAAGGTGTTCAAGACGGCATCACCGTCGAAGTAGCCTTGCAATATGTTGACGAATATCATACAAACTTGATGACCTTTGCTAATAATATCCATACTTATGAAGGTGGTACTCACGAAGTTGGGTTCAAGACTGCTTTGACACGTGTCATCAATGATTATGGACATAAGAATAAGTTGCTCAAGGACACTGAAAAATTATCCGGAGAAGATGTTCGTGAAGGGATGACTGCGGTCGTTTCTATCAAGCATCCGGACCCACAATTTGAAGGTCAGACTAAGACGAAGTTGGGTAACTCAGATGCAAGAACGATCACTGATCGTTTATTCTCTGAACATTTCATGAAATTCTTGATGGAAAATCCTAACGTAGCTAAGAAGATCATTGAAAAAGGTACTTTAGCAACTAAAGCGCGTCTAGCTGCTAAACGTGCTCGTGAAGTTACTCGGAAACAAAATGGTCTAGAAATCAGTAATTTACCTGGTAAGTTAGCTGACAATGCAAGTAAGGACCCTGAAATTTCAGAGTTATTCATCGTCGAGGGTGATTCTGCCGGTGGTTCCGCTAAGACTGGTCGTTCACGTTTGACACAAGCCATCTTGCCAATCAGAGGTAAGATCTTAAACGTTGAAAAAGCTTCAATGGATAAGATCTTGGCTAACCAAGAAATCAGAACCTTGTTTACAGCTATGGGAACTGGTTTTGGGGATGACTTTGATATTTCTAAGGCTCGTTATCACAAAATCATTATTATGACCGATGCCGATGTCGATGGTGCTCACATTAGGACACTGTTATTGACACTACTTTATAGGTATATGCGTCCTGTTGTTGAAGCAGGCTATGTCTATATTGCCAAACCACCTTTGTATCAAGTTCGTCAAGGTAAGATCATGAAGTACCTTGATACTGACCAAGAAAAAGATGATTTTATTTCACAATTGCCAGCTAAACCAGAACCAAAGATTCAACGTTACAAGGGTCTTGGTGAAATGGATGCTGACCAACTCTGGGATACAACTATGGATCCAGAGAAGAGAAGATTGGATCGTGTTAAGTTGGACGATGCTGTTGAAGCTAACCAAATTTTCTCAATGTTGATGGGTGACAAGGTTGCTCCTCGTCGTGAATTTATCGAGGACAATGCCCGTTACGCCGAAGTTGATTATTAATTAGGGGAGGGGACAAATTTAAATGGACGATAGAAGAATCGAAAATGTTAATCTGACGGAAGTTATGAAAAGCTCTTTCGTGGATTATGCTGCTAGTGTTATCGTATCTCGTGCTCTTCCAGATGTGCGTGACGGATTGAAACCAGTTCATCGTCGTATCCTTTATGGTATGAATGAATTAGGTGTTACACCTGACAAGCCTTATAAAAAGAGTGCCCGTTTCGTTGGGGATATCATGGGTAAATATCACCCCCATGGTGACTCCGCAATTTATGAATCAATGGTCAGAATGGCTCAGGACTTTAGTTATCGTTATCCATTAGTTGATGGACACGGAAACTTTGGTTCAATCGATGGTGATCCACCTGCTGCTATGCGTTATACCGAAGCTAGAATGAGCAAGATGGCTGTTGAGATGTTACGTGATATCAATAAAGATACGGTCGATCTAGTACCTAATTACGATGGTGAAGAAAAGGAACCAATGGTCTTGCCGGCTAGATTCCCTAACTTGCTAGTGAACGGTGCTACTGGTATCGCTGTTGGTATGACGACTAATATTCCTTCACATAACTTGAAGGAAGTCATCGATGCATTGCATATTTTAATGAGAAATAAAGATGCAACTCTGATGGACTTGATGAAAGTTATACCAGGACCTGATTTTGCTACTGGTGGTATTATCATGGGTCGCTCTGGTATTCGCCAAGCTTATGAGACTGGTAAAGGTACGATCACTTTGCGTGCTAAAGTTGATGTTACGACTAAGAAAAATGGTGGAGAACAGATTATTGTCACTGAGTTGCCATACATGGTCAACAAGGCCACATTAGTCGAAAGAATCGCTGATTTAGCACGTGAAAAGAAGATCGAAGGTATTACTGACTTAAACGATGAATCTGACCGTGAAGGTATGCGGATCGTGATTGATGTTCGTCGTGATATGTCTGCTTCAGTTATCTTGAACAATTTATACAAATTGACGCAATTGCAGATCTCATATGGTATCAATATGGTTGCTATCGTTGGAAAGACTCCTAAGGTCTTTTCATTAAAGGGCGTTCTACTTGAATACTTGAAGCACCAGGAAGTTGTTATCAGACGGAGAACTCAATACGAATTACGTCGTGCAGAAGCTAGAGCTCATATTCTTGAAGGTTTGAGAATTGCCCTTGATCACATTGATGAGATAATCAAAATCATCCGTGGTTCACAGACCTCCGCGATTGCTAAACAAACATTGATCGACAATTTCAAATTGTCTGACAAGCAATCACAAGCTATCCTGGACATGCGTTTGGTACGTTTGACAGGTTTGGAACGTGAGAAGGTCGAATCTGAATATCAAGATTTGTTGACTAAGATTGCTGACTTCAAAGATATTCTGGCTAAACCTGAACGTGTTGATAAGATTATTTACGATGAATTGCTCGATATCCAAGAGAAATTTGGGGATGCTCGTCGGACTGAGATCCGTGCTAGTGAGATCTCCAATATTGAAGACGAGGATCTGATCGAAGAAGAAAATATCCTTGTTGTTCTAACTCACAATGGCTATATCAAGCGTCTTTCTGCGGATGAATTTAGAGTTCAGAACCGTGGTGGCCGTGGTATTCAAGGGATGGGCGTCCATGATGATGACTTTATTGAACAGATTATCTATACCTCGACTCATGACCGTTTGTTATTCTTTACTAATACTGGTAAAGTTTATCGGACTAAGGGTTATGAAGTCCCTGAATATGGTCGGACAGCTAAGGGTATCCCGGTTATCAACTTGTTGAACATTGAAAAGGGTGAAAGCATTCAAACTGTTATCAATGTCGGTAAAGATGTTGATGTGGATAATTCATTCTTGTTCTTTGTCACTCAATTGGGAACTGTTAAGCGGACACCGGTGTCTGACTTTGCTAACATCAGACATTCAGGACTGCGTGCGATTGCCTTGAAGGACGAAGATGAACTTACTAATGTCTTTATGACTGATGGTGAAAAAATCATCTTCATCGGTACTCATAAAGGTTATGCGGTAACCTTCAGAGAGACTGATGTTCGTCCGATGGGACGGACTGCTGCTGGTGTTCGTGGTATCAAGTTACGTGATGAAGACTACGTAGTCGGTTCATCTATCCTCGAATCAAATCAAGAGGTCTTAACGATCTCTGAGCATGGTTACGGTAAGAGAACTAGTGCTAGTGAATATCCAGTTAAGGGACGTGGTGGTAAAGGTATCAAGACTGCCAACGTTACTGAAAAGAACGGACCAATCGCTGGTATTGCCACCGTTGATGGTGACGAAGATATTATGTTAGTGACTAATACTGGTGTCATGATCAGATTTGACGTTAATAACGTTTCACAAACTGGTCGGGCAACACTCGGTGTTAGATTAATCAAGGTTGACGACGATGCATTTGTTTCAACCATGGCCAAAATTGCTCATCAAGATGAAGAAGAGGAAGATGAAAATTCTGATTCTAAACCTGATGATCAAGCAACAACTGATTCAGACTCTGGGGATGACTCCAGTTCGACTGATTCAGACGATTCAACTGAGTCAAATGATTCAGATGATACTACTCCAGATACAGACAATAATGATTCAGGTTCAGACAATCCTGAAGCATAAAAAATAAAATGATCGTTCCTGCGTAATTTGATAGTGTATCTAGTTCGGTACACGTCAGGCAGAAACGATTTTTTTAATGTTACATTTTAGCTAGAATTCGAGGAGCATTTATGATAAACTCATACATTGTGAGTATAAAATAAAGATAATTTATGCTCCTTGTCCTTTAGCTAGGACCATTAGACCATAAGGAGGTGCACAGTCATGGCAGAATCACATTACGAAATTACATATATTATTAAGCCAGATATCGAAGAAGAGGCTAAGAAGACTCTTATCGATCGTTACGACAAGATCGTTAAAGATAACGGTGCTAATAATGTTGAGTCAAAAGACTGGGAAAAAAGACGTTTAGCATATGAAATTGCTAACTACAAGGAAGGTATCTATCACATCATCACTTTAGATACTGACAACGAAGATGCATTAAATGAATTTGATCGTCTATCAAAATTCGACGACAACATTTTGCGTCACATGATCATCAAGCGTGAAGCTTAATTTGTTTCACGTGAAACATTTTGAGGAGGCAGACATATGATTAATAGAGTAGTTTTAGTCGGACGCCTGACACGTGATCCCGAACTTAGATATACTGCAAATGGAGCTGCAGTGGCATCGTTCACTGTTGCTGTTAATAGACAGTTTACTAATGCTCAAGGCGAGCGTGAAGCTGACTTCGTTAACTGTGTTATCTGGAGAAAAGCTGCCGAGAATTTCTCTAACTTCACTCATAAAGGTTCTTTAGTTGGTGTTGATGGTCGTGTGCAAACACGTTCATATGAAAACCAACAAGGCAATCGTGTCTATGTTACTGAAGTAGTTGTTGAGAACTTCTCACTTTTGGAATCAAGAGCCGAGAGTGAAAGAAGAGCTCAAAACGAGAATAATAACGGTGGGAACCAAGCTTCCAACAATAATTCGTATGGGAACAATCAGTCCTCATACAGCAACAATAATCAATCAAATAATAATCAATCTAACAATAATTCAGGCAACGCAAGCAACAATTCAAACAACAATAATAATTCGAATAGTAATTCCAATTCTGGAAACAATATGAACGATCCATTTGCTGACAACAGTAAACCAATCGACATATCAGATGATGACTTACCATTCTAAAAAATTAGAAGGGAGACTTCATAATGGCCCAACAAAGAAGAGGCGGACGTAGAAGACGTAAAGTTGACTTCATCGCTGCTAACCATATCGAATACATCGATTATAAAGACACTGACCTATTAAAGAGATTTATCTCAGAACGTGGTAAGATTTTACCAAGACGTGTTACAGGTACAAGTGCTAAGAACCAAAGAAGACTTACAATTGCAATCAAGAGAGCAAGAATCATGGCTCTATTACCATTCGTTGCAGAAGACTAATTATTAAGGCTCTAAGTCAAATCGTA
>NZ_AZFA01000008.1 GCF_001434295.1 Companilactobacillus versmoldensis DSM 14857 = KCTC 3814
TACGATTTGACTTAGAGCCGTAATTATTAATCAAATCCTTTAATTAAGCAATTTCTATTTAGCTGTAAATGTAGCATAAGTATCGATTACCCATTCGTTAGTTGATACACGATAGTAAGTATGACCATTATAAGTCTTAGATTGGTCTGTATACCAGCCAGTATTATTGGCTAGGCCACGGTTTGACTTAGTTGTTGAGCCGTCACTATTGAAACCAACTAATGGAGCCATGAAACTTGATGAGTTGTTTACTGTAACAGTACCTTCGGAACTGTTAGCTGAAACGCCACCATTGTTAGTTGTGTTTGAACCTGAGTTAGTATTTGAACCTGTACCATTCAATTGGTTATAGTAAGTATTTACTAAAGCCACGAATTGGTCCATGCCGTAATTCCACTTAGCAAAGTAGCCAGTTGGATCGGTATGTGTTGTTTCACCGTACATTTGTGATGTTTGATCATGTGATAGTACAGTCTTTCCGTATTCAACGGGTAGACCGTATTGCTTCAATTTTGAAGCAACATAATAAGCATCATTGGCAACTGAACGTGCGAATCCATCAACTGTACTTGCTTCACAAAGTTCAACTTGGATGTACTTTGAGTTAGCTGTTGGACCAGCACCCCAAACAGCATAGTCGGCACTGTGGATGTTGATGATCTCTGATGAATCAACAAAAGCGTGGACGTATGTTTGAATAGTTGGCCAATTGTTGTTGAAGTATGAAACTTCATCTTCAGCAGTAGCGCCAGGTGTAGCAGTTTCGTGAACAACAACCCCTTCTGGCTTACCAACACCATTTTCGTAAGGGATCCACTTGTTGAATGTACCTTCACGATATTGGATCGAAACTGGTTGAATACCTTGTTCTTGTATATAATTATTGATCCAAGAATCAGCTTTTACTTCTTGTTGAGCAAATGTTTGAGGAGCAACCTGTGTAGTTGCAACAAATCCAACACCTGTCAAGGCAACAGCAGTAGCGAAACTTGCAATCATCTTCTTATTTGAAAACATAAATAAACCCTTCCCACAGTTAAATTTCTCAACCAGTTCAGTTTAACAAGTTTTTAATGTTTTATGTTAATAGTAATAAAAATGTAATAATAAGGTAATTTTTAAGTATTAAAACGCCAATTTTGGAATTATTTTTAAAGTTAGCTCTCTAACCAAGTAATGAGAATCCCGTTATAACAGCTGTCGTAACCTTAATTTAAACTTGAAACTTATTAGCAATATTTTAATCAAATTTTTTGTGTATAGCGCTTACAAAATCATCCTTAAGCTTTATTTATGATTGATGATTAAGATAAGTTTAGACTAAATCAATCATTATTTTTCGGATAATCGAGTTTAAATAACCGTTGGCTAAAATCCGACCGATGATAAGCTTGCCAGTACCTGACCCCATCTGACGTAGTGTAAAGATCACCGTTAGGCATCAGACTCGGATGAGGTACTTGGTTGACTTCGGCAATAGCACCTGGGACCACATCCCTTGAGCTATGTTCCAAAAAACAATGATAATTTTGGACATTGGCGACCAGCAAAGCTAAACAACCTAAGCTTAATAAGCTAGCCATCACGGTTCTAAATCTACGTAAGTTAGGTCGAGTGAAGTGCAGTTGTCTGATCAACAAGAAGGCGAACAGGTACATGAACAAAACACCACCGAAAAATTCCCGTGCCGAATTTGGACTAGTGATGATCAAGAAAGGTCCTGTTAAAATCACACAGGAAACTAAGCAAAACCATAAAGAGAACTTAGTCGTGGCATCGACCTCCAACCAGACTGTGCTGACGATAAGATAAATTACGAAGAAAATGCCAATTAGGCTATCGTATCCTTGCAGAAATTTTGAAATATCTGGGGCAAACGTGTTTAAGGAAAAATGATTTCTCAGATATAAATTACTTAGACAGTAATAAATGGCAAATACGACTGAGAGGCTCATAACTAAGGTTGTTTTGAATGTTTGTCTTGTTCGTTGGTAATTACAAAAAAAGATGCTGCCCGTCAGCAAAAGGATCAAGATCAGGTTCAAGCTAATCAGCCAAAAATGGCTGGTCTGAGCAAATATTTGCCAACTAGCGGTAGTTGAAAGCGATATATTCCGGTAGCTTGTATGGACCCAATATGAGCCATTTGAGAACATTATCCTGGCACTAATGACTGCTCCCAACAAATATGTCAGTTGATGAAGTCGATAGCGGTGCTTTTTCAGTCGGAAGAAACCAATGGCAAACAAGCTGACTATTAGTTGATAGATGGTTAAATGTTCGACAATCAAACCTCCGCAGAGACTCAAAAAGATACTGATGATTGGCAGATATTTATTGAATTTTGATTGGTCGAAGTAATCGTTTTTCAGGATCAGTAAATAAGCGAAGATGAAGACCATCCCACAGACGTAATTGACGAAAGCAGCATACCAGAGCCAAGTCGTGGTTAGAAATGGTCGACTTAGCGTGAATGGCAATAACAGGCTCAAAAACAAGATCAGTTTACTTTTTCCGACCAGTCGGGCGAGCAAGTAAACCAATAACACGCTGAAAGCTCCGAAGATCAAGTAACTAACGATCGGATGGTGGCTGCTGAAGATCATGGTCAGATTCGACAGATAACGGCCATTGCTGGAACCGCCGATATACTGCTGGTCGCTCAAAGTATAAAAATGATGTCTCAGCAAAAATCTACCCGCAGGACCCCACCAAAATTGATCGTCACCAAATGGCACGATGACGATTTTTAAAATTGCAAAATATAATCCATATAAGGTCAACCACAAGGCTGTTTTGTGGGTTTTAACATTTGCCCAAGTGTTATTGAACATTTTCCAATCCTACCTATGAATTCATTTATTAAAATTATTATAGGATTGATTCAGTTCACATTTGACCGAGTTTGTGAAATATAATTTATCCTTAAGTGAATGAAAAAAGCCACCTCGCAATTGAGGTGGCTTTGATTTTGCCAAAGTTCGGCGATTTATCTATTTAATTTCCGTCAAAATTTCTAGGGAGGTGAAATCCTGCCAGATGATTAAGCAGATGGTGTGAATTGGCAATAAGTATCTTCGACCCATTCGTTAGTCGAGACGCGATAGTACTTGTGACCTTGATACATCCTGCTTTGATCAGTGAACCAGCCAGTGTTGTTAGCTAAACCACGAGTTCCTTCTTCAGCTGAACCGTCAGCATTGAAAGATAATAATGGCACGGCGAAACTAGCTGGGTTATTAGCTTTTACGACACCGTTGTGCAAACTGATGCTTGGTTGGTCTGGTTGAGGCTTGACCTCAGGTTGAGCTGGTTGGACTGGCTGTGCTGGTGTTCCATCGACACTACCAGTTGCTTTTAAATTGTTATAGTATTTTTCGATCAATTGATTGAATTGATTCATATCATAACCCCATTTGGCAAAATAACCATCGGGATCAGTATGAGTAGTTTGTCCCCACCATTGTGCGGCCTGATGATGTGAGACGACAGTTTTGTTAGCAATATATGGCAAGTTGTATTGGATCAATTTTGATGCGACGTAATAAGCGTCATTTGAGATCGAACGAGCAAATTGGTCTTCGCTATTAACTTGACATAATTCAACTTGGACGTAACGATTGTTGGCTGCTGGACCAGCACCCCACACACCGTAATCGGTGTTATGGATGTTGATGATCTTGTTGTTGTCAACGAAGGCATGCACATAAACGTTCATGTTGCGCCAGTTGCGGTTGAAGTAAGATAGTCGTTTTCAGCCGTTGCGTTTGGCGTAGCTGTCTCATGGATCAAGATACCTTGCGGCTTACCTGCCCCATCAGCGTATCCAAACCACTGGCTGAAAGTCCCTTCGCGGTTTTCGATTGATACTGGTTTGATGTTGTGGGCTGAAATATAGTCATTCACCCAAGCACCGGCTTTGACTTCTTGAGTCATCGCCAGAGGCGTTACCTGTGTGGTGACGAATCCTACTCCAGAAAGAGCAAGAGCAGTGACTGCACTAGCAACAAATTTTCCCTTTGAAAACATGGTTGTTTCCCCCAAATCTATTAATGTTTAAATCTTATCAAAACGGTCTGTACCATAATGGAAAGTTACCGTATTGTAACCTTAAAGTAAACTATAATTATTAAAAATAGTTTCTTATGAAAGCCGTTTACAGAGCTTTTCTTTGAGAGCATTGCGATGGTAGCGCAGATTGCGGGTACTGCATTGATACTTTTCAGCTAATTGATTCAGTGGTACTTCGTTAATAAAATGGTCAAAAAAGATTTCCTTTTCTATATCTGACAAGTCATCCAAATCTAATTCACCGAGATCAGAGACGATATCGGATCGTTTTACCCGTTCAAAGTCGAAGACTTCTAAGGAATGAACATCAAAATATCTCTGTTGGCGTCTTAAGATATCAGTCAGACGCCAGACTAATTTTTGAAAAATATAGACGTTGAACTTGTCAGGGTCGCGCTCTTGTTCAAAATAATCACAGTAGACCTGGGCATAGATGATGACGCCCTCCTGGAAATAGTCCTGGTAGTCGTTTCCGTGATGGTATATGTGAAGTCGTTTCAATACTCCGTGGATCAGTTTTTCGTTGGCGATGGCTGCTTGAAATCCGGTCGTTAGTTCCATTGCGAGTCTCCTAATCGTTAACTCACAAGCGCTTGTGGTAGCACTAATATAACTAATTAATTTCGGTAATAATAACGGCCGTTTTGGTTAATGAAGTCCAGAATAATCAACTTTTATAAAATGACCGGCTCAGCAAAACCTTTCAGACCAACGTTTGTATGCGCAAATGACTAATAATGTTTCATTTTGTGATAGATACGGATCTTCTCTTTGGATGCTTCAGCAGAGTCGATGCCAATGTCGTTACGAGAGAAATCTCGAGTCAGTTTATCCATGTGGCGGTCACGGATCGAACTCACCTGCGCCAAAGTCTTCGGCACCAATTGGTGGACGTCGCAGAGACAAGCCGTGAACTGATCGGTCAGACCAACATTCTGGTGCAATGGCGAAAATTTTCCAAAACTACTAACTTCTAAAGCCCACATTTGCAGATGTGTTTCAGCAAACAAGCAAGCGTTATGGACCTTGGTCCGCAAGTCAAATTGCTTTTTTGGTAGATGTATCTCAATCCCATTAGTGGCCGTAAAACAGGCTAGGTCGTCTTGGCTGCGGAACTTTTCGACCATATGGAGCCCGATCCAGTCGGGATTTTTATGGCGTTTACCTGCCATCGGCATGTAGACCACGTGGCCATAGACTAAAGGCAGATGATCTGGCAAGTTCAAGTGTTGAGCAATTTGTCGAGCAGGTATAAAGCCTACTCCATTTAGATCATGGTATTCATTGAACAATTGTCGTGATGTACGGTCAGTGTAAAAGACACCGAGTTTGGCATGGATAACGATCGACTTACCATAGGGGCAATCATCCAAGCCGAGCACCGCGATCATAAGATTATCGACAACAAAATCCTCATGGACGTACAAGCGGTCGATGTTTGCTTGGTGCGACAGTGATTCACGAGTAATCGGAGTTCCTAAAAACAGACTGAGATTCAATTTTGCTTCAATAATGATAAACACTCCTTCAAAATCAATTTTTTGGTATTAAAAAAGCCGGACTCATAAATATGAGTCCGGCTCAAAAAAACTATTAATTTGCAGGAGTAAACAAGCAGTACTTACCGCTGACCCAGCCAGCTGGTACTTCGTACCAAGTTTGGCCATCAACGATCTGCTTAGAAGTTACTTTCCAAGTTGTCCCATCTGCCAAACGAGTTCCAGTGAACCTGTTGTTAGCAGCTGGAGAATTGTACACATTGACTCCATATCCAGGGATATAGTTGATCTTAACTGTTCCTTCAACGGTCTTGATATAGTTGGAACCTAAGACTTGGACATCGTTAGCGCTGACCCATTGGTCAGTCGAAACACGATACCAAACTGATCCATCAGAGTGAGTCGAATTCTTGTCAGTCCGCCAGTTAGTCCCATTGACTAAACTAGTTGAAAGCAAGTCATGCTTAGTGTTGTATAACTTAGCACTAGGAGTCGTTACGATCCGTAAGACATCAGGATAGTCGACTGTAACATCGTTCAGGTAATCATCATTAGATGATAACTTAGACTTTTGCACAACGTCAGAAGCTAAAACATAAGCACCTGTACCAACATAGAAGAAAGTATTGTTGTCGTTATCTGTGACATAAGCAGTCGTCTTCCATTCAGAAGAGTAAGGCAAGATCATTGCAGTCGGCGAATTAGTATTAGCGGCGCTATAAACAATCGCACCAGTATCACCAGTTACGATCACAGTGTCATCGATTTTTACAGGTGGCTCAGTTTCCGTGCCACCCTCAGATTGAAGCTGGATATCAGTAGCCAAAACATATTCACTCGTTGAAACTTGATAGAAGACATTGCCACTGTCATCAACGACTTTTGAGACGACCTTCCAAGGGGCACCGTATCCCAAAGCACGGGCAGATGGTTGGTTGATATCAGCGTTGTCATAAATTTGAGCATTGTCCATATTCGTTACGACCGCCACATCATTGATAGCAGTTTGGGTACCTTTGACGCCATTGTCAGGCACTGTTGTCGTACCAGTATCAGTATCAGTACCTGTCCCCTCACCAGAGGAATTATTGTTGTCACTCAAGTTTGGATTAGATTCTGAATCAGTATCATATTTAGTTAGATCATAAGACTCAATAATATTGTTCAAAGTAGATGCGTAGTTAGGTGCAGTAGCACAGCGACCTTGCAACCAAGCAGTGGCATCCTTATAAGAAGTCGTATTTTCCTTCCAAGTACCACTGTAATAAGAAGAATCCCAAGCTAGACCATTCCGCAATTTATCACCATTGTCCAAAAATGATTGATAAAAACTAGGATACTTTCTAAAGTTAGCATAGATCTTGTACCAACCCTGATCAGCACTCCACTCACTAGTAGGCATCGAAACATAGGCACCGTTATAGTCACCCTTGATACCAAACAAATTATTCGCATCGACTGCTAGATCAGACTGACCCCAGCCACTTTCTAAAATAGCCTGAGCCAACATTACTGAAGCATACAAATTGTATTCGCCAGCAGCCTGTTGAGCCATCGGTGCAGATTCAGCAATGAACTCATCTTGCTGTGAAGTCGTTGCAGCCTGAGTGACCGCACCATCAGAAGTAGCGCTCCGCTCCAAAACAGTCCCATCGTTAGTCGGTAAAACTTGCGAATTGGTTTCAGGAGAAGCAGAAATAGCTTCTTGGACCGCCCGGGAAAAACCAGGCGCAGTCTTAACTGCAGTAGCAGTGTCACCAGTTTCCGATTCTTCAGAAGCTTGTGAAGCAGTAGCCTCAGACGAACTCTGATTCTCAGTAGATTCAGAAGTTGAAGCAGAATCTGATGTTTCAGAATCATCGTTTTCTTCAGCAACATTATTTGTTTCAATATCAGTATTTACTTCAGTACCAGTATTTACTTCAGTACCAGTATTTACTTCAGTACCAGTATTTACTTCAGTACCAGTATTTACTTCAGTACCAGTATTTACTTCGGTAGCAGTTTCAGTATCATTAGCTGATTTTTCAGTAGTTGCAGTATCTTCGTTAGTAGCTGAGCTTGCATTTTCAGTCGGGTCAGCAACTGAAGACGAAGCTTGGACTGATGCAACAGATTTGTCTGGAACCGCAGAATCAGCGTCACGAGAATCACCATCAACAGCCTCATCAGAAGCAGTCTCAGGAACAGATTCAGTAACAGGAGCACCCTGTGCATCCATAACACTAGCAACAGTAGGATCTTTCACCGCACCAGTAGTAGCAGAGTCTTGTTGGTCAGCGTCAGCATCATTAGCGTCCTTGTCATTAGCAGAAACAGAAGCCTGTACATGAGACGTAGTAGAGGAAATACCCACAGCAGCCAAAAAACTAGCAAAAGCTGTAGAAACAACCCATTTCTTATTCATTGACGTTACCCCCAATTTTTTATTCTTAAAACAATTTTACAATCAGACAAAACCAACATCAATAAGACAGCCCCAAACATAAAAAAGTCTAAACATTTAGATAAGGGAAATTTAAGAATTGGAAAAAAACAGAGCGTAAAATCAAATGCACCTCCCCCCGGAGCATAAGACCGGGAAATACGGAGCCGGCCCGCCCGGCCGCGGAGTGTTTCACGGGCTTATGTCGTAGGGGGGAATTTGATTTTGCGCGTTTCAGATCAGAGCGTTAGGCGGGACGGTCAGCTGCTGAGCATAGCCNGCTTATGTCGTAGGGGGGAATTTGATTTTGCGCGTTTCAGATCAGAGCGTTAGGCGGGACGGTCAGCTGCTGAGCATAGCCGCGGCTGGCAGACCAGACGGCGGTTTCAGCCGTCCTGCCAGCCGTAGCTAAGCGGAGGCCGCTGTCCCATTTTGCGCGTTTCAGATAGAGCGCTATTTCCCACGGGTGATTCCGGGGCATAAGGCAGAAAGGCGGTAAGGGCCCGTCAGGCCCAGAGCCTTTTTGACTTGTGCACCGGAGTCAGTGGGAAAGTGCGCGTTTCCGCTATAAAACAGTAGAGATTTGGCAACCTAGAGTGAACCATTACTACAAACCAGGAAAAGTTTGGCAACTCAAAGTGAACCAATCCCAACTACCAAGCAACATTCAACAACCCAAAGTGAACCAATCAAATATATCATCAACATCAAAAATTCCACCGAAAAAAAAAGAAGCCCATCAAATCGGCTCCCCAAAAAATCTAATCTGTTTCAATAAAATCAACATACTCGGCTTCGATCCACTCGCCATCTTGAGCGATCCGATAAAATACTTTGCCGTCGTCGCCAGTCCCCTTTGCGTCAGTATACCAAGAAGATTGGCCCTTAACGAATTTATCCTGTAGCATCTTGCGGTTTGCTTCATAAGTATCGAACAAGAACACAACATAACGCTCGTCTTGATTTACTTTCACGATACCATTTACATTTTCAAGCATTGTTATACCACCCTTTAAAAACTTCTGATGATTTCATTATACATTAAGCTTGGGAAAATTGGTTGAGAAGATGGACTCTTAGAAAACTTTTAAAACTATTGTAATTTTGCAGTAATAACCAATTCACCGATATAGCGCATAGTATGATATAGATAATAACATATTTTCAAAGGAGGGCTTGTTTGAAAAGCAATACACGCAGATACTATGCATGGTTCAGTGGAATCGTCATCTTATTGATCACCATTTTCGGCAGAACGCCCTTTATCAACTGGATGAACGACCTCGGCATCTACAACGAATGGCTGATTTTCTTCTGCTGGCTCTTTATCGTCGTCTTCATGGTCACCTTCTCAGAAGTATCCTGGTATCGATATCAACAACACAAGAAAACGCGATGACTTTTGTCACCGCGTTTTTTTACAATTTTCCACCAGCAGCCAAATAATTCAAAACATCGACTGCCACTTGTTCATCTAACTTAACACCAAATTTCAAAGCGTCCGGATTAGCAACAAAATCAGGATTATGCATGATTGACTGACCCTTGTTACCCAAAATCACGTAGCAACCAGGGACCTCCTGTTCCATCGTTGCAAAATCGTCATCCCCATCAGCATCAGGAAATGGTATCTCTTGCAAAAAGTTGCTAGCAGAACCTTTGACGATCGACGTCAACTTCTGATTATTGAAAACTTGCGTCGGTCCTTGGTCCCACTCAATATCGACAGTCTGGTCAAAGGCTATGGCGGTGTTTTGAATGATTTGATAAAGATGCTTTTTAGCACTTTGACGGCTTTCTTCAGACGATGACCGCAATGTCCCTTTGAAAGAACATTCTTGAGGGATGACATTATTAGCCGTTCCACCATCGATCTGACCAACCGTCACAACTACTCGATCGGCCGGGTCAACATTACGACTAACGACCGTCTGTAATAGATTGATCATTTCAGCCGCTGTCACGATCGGATCTTTCCCGATTTGAGGAGCTGATGCATGTGACCCTACTCCATGGACCGTTACTTGAAAGTTATCGTTTGAGGCCATGATCCGACCTGCTCTGATCCCGACAGTCCCAACAGGTGCTATTGAAACATCATGAAACGCAAATGCAGCATCGACATTTTTCAAGACACCAGCCTCGACCATTTCTTTAGCACCGAGATGCTTTTCTTCACCGGGTTGGAACAACAAACGAACCGTCCCATGCAATTGGTCTTTTTCTTGCATCAATAAAGCAGCTGCACCTAACAAAGCTGAAAAATGGAAATCATGGCCACATGAATGGGCAACGCCGGGAATTTTTGATTTGTATTCAAGGTCTGTGGCTTCATCCATCGGCAAAGCGTCAATATCTGCCCGTAAAGCGACCATTGGTCCATTAGCGTCGCCAACTATGTCAGCTACGACCCCTGTTTCCAAGTTGAAATCCTTAATAGGGATATTTAGTAGATTCAATTCTTGCTCAATACGCTTGGTCGTCCAAGTCTCTTTTCCCGCTAATTCTGGGTGTTGGTGGACTTCCTTGAAGAAGTCGACGACATGTTCTTCAAGTGTTGGTGAGATCAAATTAGTCAGTGCTTGTTCAGACATATAATTTCCTCCATTTCTGAATCTGTTTCAGGATAGCATCGATATGAAGGAAAAAATTTCCATTTATGAATAATTTGTTTTTCAAATAAAAAAGATGCTGCCGTGTGGCAACATCTTCTGATTAATTAATGTTAACGCCGGTTCCTTCTTTGACCCATTCGTCAGTTGAAACACGATAGTATTTTGAACCATCATTAGCAATGCCGACTTGATCAGTTGCCCAGCCTGAAGCACCTGGAAGTGCGCGGTTGGTCCGTGAACCTGCTTTATTGAACAGCATATAGATGAATCCGGATGGTCCATCTAATGAGACTGTTTTATATCCGGATAACTGCATGATATCCTTGAACATTTGTGGCTTAGTTTCAGAGAATTTAACGTCTTCCGCATTGACCCACTCGTTAGTCGAAACACGATACTGTTTAGCACCAGTCTTCGAGTTGACCCGATATTGGTCAGTTGCCCAACTAGTCGATGGAGCAAGCGCTCTAGTAGTTTGAGCATTGTCACCATCAACTAACAGAGCCACGTCATCATTGACAGTCAAGGTACCAGTTTGATCAGTCGTCTTCCAAACACCAACTTCATCAGCCGGATCGGTATCACCGTCAGTATCAGGCTTTTCCGTGTCGGGATTTTCAGTATCAGGATTTTCTGTGCCTGGTTTATCGGTATCAGGATTTTCAGTAGCTGGTTCATCCACAACATCGACTTCACGGATATAAGTCAAAGTATTATCATCCGAATTGATCATGTTCCATTTAACATCGTTGCCATTAACAGTAAAGACAACATCAGAACTGTTCATTGCTTGCGATGCTAAATCAGAAACTTTGAGGTCGTCATTGAATTGAATAACGACAGGTTGATAATATTTAGCATCCTTTTCCGTGAAAGTATTGCCAAGAGAAACTGGATCTGTAGCATTGCGAGCATCTTTAGCACTCGAGTAAAGACTTGAACTTGGGTCGATGCTCTTCACGGCAACGTTGTCGCCTTGATTATTAGTGATCGTCGTATTAGCAGTTGCACTAGTCGACAGCGTTACATCAGTCGTCTTGCTACCAAGATCCACATTGATTGGTGACTTGTAGTCGATCTTCAAATTGTTGGCTTGAGCGACTGTCTTAGTATTATTAGTAAAAGTTATTTCTTTGGTATTAACGACTTTCTTAGCGGCATTGGTCGAAGTGATCGTCAACTTGATCTGATTGCCATTACCATTCATCAAAGAATCGAACAGTTTCCCCATATCGTTGGCCGAATAATCACCAGAAGTGATCGTGAAAGTATTGCCAGTTCCCTGAGAAATAACTGCACGTTGATCCTGGTCGACCAACTTCAAGTCACTCAACAATTTAGCAAAGGTCCCTGAATTCAAGGGCTTTTGGAAATTATTCAAAAGTAAATCCTTCGTCAGGATGACTGGATTATTCTCGTCATAAGTGACATCTTTGAGCTGATTGACTGTATCGTTAGCCAATTGTTCACTGGTTTTCTCCGCTGGCGTATCAGTATCCGTTCCAGTATCTGTATCGCCTTTATTCGAAAATGCACCGACTATTTTATCGAAGATACCCTTGACAGTATCAAAAATGCCAGAAAGGTCGATAGCCCCTGCGGTCTGGACCGTGGGTTCAGTGGTAGCAGCGAAACTCGTCGTTGTAGCAACTGGAGTGACGGCAACCAAAGTAACCGCTATCATACCAGCCAGACTCGTCTTCTTCATTATATAAATCCCCCTTCGTATATATCATTAATATCCCTTTATAACTTAAATAATATATAATAATTAGGTTTTATTCAATCAAATTAGACGATTATTTGTAATTAACTTCAAGTTCAGACTTTTATTTATCATAACCATAAAAAAAGACTTCAATTCAGCAATGAATTGAAGTCTTTATTGATCGTTTTTACCTTGCTTTTTATCAGACCGTTTGATGAAGTATAAAGCCAGCCACTGGAACAATCCAATAAAAATCAGAAAGACCCCGAGAATCGCCAGCGTAGCGAACTTCAATTGATTAGTCTGATAGATCCCCGCACCGTCATATTTTCTGAGCATAATGTTGACTGCGTTACCTAGGATCAAGACGATCCAGAAGATATTCACGATCCACCAAAGCTTAATTTTCATATCCCTTTTTACCCCCTAATTACGAAGGTTCATTAGGCTATTATACTCCCATTAGTCAAAAAAAATACCGTCAATCCCAAAAGGAAATTGACGGCACGTTTAAAGTTATCAAGAATAAAATTTGCTCAATAACTTACTCTTATATGCAAAAATTTATCGCGCGTGATTCAAATTAGTTAAATGTGACACCTGTACTTAATTGAACCCATTCGTCAGTTGATACACGGTAGTAAGTGTTGCCTTGTGCATCTGTAGCTGATTTGTCTGTGTACCAAGCACTGTTACCTGACAAACCACGGTTTGAACGACCACCATTAGCGTTGAATAAAGCGTAAACGAAACCTGTAGGTCCAGCTAAACTAACACTGTGACTACCTGACAAGTTTGTGATGCTTTGCAAACCAGCTGTTGTGTTTGGTTCAGCAAAGTTGACATCTTCAGCGTTTACCCATTCGTGTGTTGATACACGGTATTGTTCACGACCAGTTTCAGTGTTGACACGCATCTTGTCTGTTTGCCATGCTGAGTTAGCAGCAAGTGAACGAGATGAGTCTGATTGATCGTTTGTCAAACTAGCAACATGATTACCGACAGTTACGACACCCTTTTGATCAACTGTTGTCCATGTTGAATCTGTTGATGTATTGTCATCTGTATTTGAGTTGTCGTTGGTGTTGTTATCATCAGTATTTGTGTTGTCGTCTGTGTTAGTGTCATCAGAAGTTTCTGAGTCACCAACATGGATAGCACGAACATATGTGATTGAGTTGGCATCTTTGTCAAGGTTAGCTTTTTGAGCATCTTTGTCATTCAATGTGATAACTGAATCATTACCAGTTTGGTTTTGCCAATCTTGCCAGATTTGGTCAACATTTACAGCATCTTTGTCAAATGTCAAAGTAACTGGTTGATAGTATGTGGCATCGTCGTTAACGAATGTTCCACCTAAATTCAATGGAGATGTTTGGTGGATGGCATCATTTTGTGAAGCGTACAATTGACCGGCAACAGCTGTTTTATATTTAACGTCAGTGCCAGCTTCGTTAGTTATCTTAGCATCGATACTATCTGAAAGTCTTGTGTTAACGATATCTGAACCTTTTTTAACATCAACGGGTGTAGTGAAAGCAACGTTAACTGCACTTGAAGGAACGGTTACTTTAGTGTTGTTAGTAAATGTGATTTGTTTATTAACTAAGACAGCATCATCATTGGCAGGATCTGTTACAACAATATTGACCTTGAATGATTCACCGTTACCATTTTTAACCATGCTTTGATAAATGATAGGGAAATCTGAAGCATTTTTTGAAGCAGTAACTTTAACGTTCAGTTTTGAAACTTTACCGTTAGTAAAGATATTCTTGGCATCTGAACTTACAGCATTGGCTTCAAGTAAATCGTTGTATAGATCTGCAACGCCAATACTGTCAGCTTGGTTAGCTGTATTTAAACCACCAAAACTATCGTCAGTTACATGATTAGCATCAACGTCATTATTGTCATAACTAACATCTTTTAAACCTTCAATAGTTTTTGTTAAAGTTTGTACTTTAGTATCTGCTTTGTTAACAGCGCCCTTGTCAACATCTGTGTTATCAAAAAGCTTTTGCAAATAACTAAACACTTGCTTGAGTATATTAACAATATCGTTTGAGCTACTTGCTTGAGTATTTGCAGTAGTTACTGTTGTTGCAGCTTCAACGGTTGTAGCGTTTAAATCGGTAGTAGTTACTGGTGCAACTGCTAACAATGTAGCGGCAGCGATTCCAGCATATTTAATTTTCTTCATAATATCCTCCCGAGGATTTATAGTTACGTATTCCCCCTCAAAAAAGGATGAACCACGCATATAAAAGTTTATTAGAGTTGGATGTTACTTGCAATAACTATTTTTATACATAAATAAAACTTTAACAATTTTTAGACAAAAAAAAAGGCCCCAGTGAGTGATGAAAATCTCATTGGGACCTTTTAAGGATTTGCGTATTTTCCATAAATAAATATAGCTAATTTAAAGGGAAAATACCACTACTTTTTAACTATTATATCAACAAACAATATTGACATATTATCAGTCGGTATATTCAAAATTAATTTAATCTAACACCTGTACCTGCTTTGACCCATTCATCGGTCGAAACACGGTAATAGGTGTTGCCTTGATCATCGGTAGCTGTCTTATCAGTGTACTAGCCTGATTCACCTGCTAATCCACGGCTTGAACGTTTGCCATCCTTGCTGAACAAAGCGTAAACGAAACCTTTTGGTCCAGCCAAGTTGACTGTGTTGTGACCGTTTAAGTTGGAGATATTTGTTAGGAGACCGCCAGAAATTTCGTTGCCTTGAGCTTCAGATTCAGTAACGGCTAAAGCGTTGACCCATTCGTGAGTCGAAACACGATATTAGATTTCACCAGTCTTAACGTTTGTCCGGTATTGATCAGTCTTCCAATCAGTATCAGGAGCAAGTGAGCGGCTAGTTAGATTATTATCGTCGTTGTACAATCTAGCAAGCTTGTTGTTGACGGTAACAACGCCTGACTTCTTGTTGATCTTCCAGTCACCTTTGATGACACCATCGTCGTTGTTAGTCTTAGCAGGCTGTTTTTGTTCGTTGTTATCAGAGATTTGTGTCTTTTCAGCACCAACTGTGATCTCACGAATGAAAGTCACAGAGTTTTTGTCATTATTAACATCAGCTTGTGAAGCTTCTGTACCATTCAATTTAATGGAATTTGATTTATCTTTATCCATATTTTGAAGCAATGTTCCAACATTAAGATTCTTGCCCTTAGCAAAAGTTAATGTGACTGGTTGATAATAAGTTGCACCCTTCTTAGAAAAAGTTGGAGACTTCAAAGATGTACTATTATCACCTTTACGAGCTTCAGTCTCACTGGAATAAAAATATCCAGGGTCGGCTGTATAGTCAATAGGGTCACCATTTTGATCAGTTACAACAGCATGGCCTTCGCCTGACAGTTGATACTTAACTGTTGAAGAACCAACTTCGACATTGATTGGTGTGTCATATTTGATATTCATTTGAGTGACCACACTTTGAGGTGCTGCGTTATTAGTAAAGACCAGATCCTTACTGTAAACAGAAGTACCCTTAGGATCATACAAAGTTACTGGAAGATCAAAATGAGCACCGTGACCGTTTTCTCTAGTAGTATTAACTAGTTTTGCAAAATCAGCTGCTGAATATTTATCCGTATCGCCAAATTTAATCTTATAGCCTAATTTGAGCAATTGATTAATATCTTTTGTGAAAGTGCCATCTTTATCATCGACTCCGAGGTCCTGAAGATGTATGCTGCTGAATCCTGAAGCATCAAGCGATTTACCATAAATACCATTAATACTACTGAACGATGGCATAACTGCTGAATTCGTACCAGATCCATAGTTTGAATTGCTCAATGAATCAAAAAGTTGTGAAATCGTTACTACGTCTTCTTCTTCACCAGTGTCTTTATTAACAACCTTCTTACCCAAAAGACGTTGACCCTCATCAGCAAACTTAATAAGCGTATCTCCAGCATCGCTAATCAATCTGATAATTAAAGGAGCCTTGTGCTTATTGACATTGGCTGGAGTCTTTTTTCCGCCTTGATCTGTACCAGGTGCAGCATGAGTTTTTTGTACTGGTTTATGTGCAATGGATTGTTCAACTTTGTTAATTGCCTTTGAAGTAGTTTGTATAGCATACTTCCCTGGGTACCATCCATTTCCTAGATTTAAGTGCCAACCATAAGGTGTTGGCGTAACCTGCTGTATTCCCTGCACATTACGTTGTTGATCTCCGCTATTTTGACCTTGGACGTTAGCGGGTTGATCATTGTTGCTTTGTCCTTGAACGTTAGCTGGTTGGCCAGCTTGGTTTTGTCCCTGGACGTTGGTGGTTGTCTGTTGTGTGGCAGCCTTGACTGTGGCTGGTGTCACGACGACTGGCGCTATGGTCAATAGCGTAGCTGCGGCGATACCGGCGTACTTAATTTTTCTCATATTATCCTCCCCTGTGACGACACGTTGTTTTGTGGTAGTGTCGTTGCGCTATACACGCAATTTGAGAATAAGTCCGAGCAAAATTTTCAACAATAAAAAGCTTAATTTCTTACGTTAAACTTAACTTTAAGTTTACACAAAATTTACACAATCGAACAAACTTAATATTGAGAAATTATTATCCTAATAATCAACTAACTTAGTGTCAACGACTCCAACTATCATCAATTAAAATGCACATTTGTAATCCTCTCGTGAATCATAATTTTAATAAATATATTAATCGATTGATTATTAATATTGTTAATTATTTCACAGCGTGTTATACTGACTTTGTCGACAGATAGTATTCCGGAATTTACAGAACTTCGTTGGACCATCTCGAGCTGACAAACATTCCTGATTAAAATTTAAAAGCAAAATACGGTTTAACTCACAAGCACATTCAAGTCGTTAATTATTAATTGTAATTCGTTTCGGAATCAATTTTAAACTTTACACATTTTCCATTATCGACTTGGCCCACGATGTCCCCCTTGACTCCCGAAAAAATTGGGAGTCTTTTATTTTGCCTTTGAAAATAAAACGTGTTAAATTGTTCCTGTTGAGATTGAAAGATCTCAACACAGCGTATAAATCTTAATTTTTCATTTTTACCTTAATCTGAATAAATTAATTACATGCGACCTCTTTTGTTGCATTATAAAAGCGCCTCAATCACTGATGTGAATTGAGACGCTTATTTTATAAATCTATTAAGTGAATAACCTATTTAAGAATTTTGAGTTGAACGTGATTAGTTAAATGTAACACCTGTACCTAGACGTACCCATTCGTCAGTTGATACACGGTAGTATGTATTGCCGTTAGCGTCAGTAGCCTTCTTGTCAGTTACCCAAGCAGAATTACCAGCTAAACCACGGTTAGCAGTATTACCGTTACCGTTGAACAATGTGTATACAAATCCTTCTGGACCAGCAAGGTTAACAACGTGTGAACCTGTTAAGTCTTCGATGTTACCAAGAGCATTGCTGTCAGTTGATGAACTGTCAGCAAATGTTACATCTTCAGCGTTAACCCATTCGTGAGTTGATACGTGATATTGAACTTGGCCAGTCTTATCGTTTGTACGATACTTGTCTGTTTGCCATGCAGTATCAGTAGCTAATGAACGTGATGTCAAGTTGTTGTCATCATCGTATAAGTGACCGATAGCTGAGTTAACTGTAACAACACCAGGTGCATCAGTTTCTGTCCATGAATCTTCGTCAGTAACGTTGATTTCACGAACGAATCTAAGAACTTTTGTGCCATCTTGTGCATAAAGGTTGGTTGCACGAACGTTTTGTCCGTTGATAGTGAATGTTACACCATTTTTACCATTTTGGAAGTTATCGTAGATTGATTGTACATCAACTGAATCATCCAAAGTAATGTTTACAGCTTGATAGTATGTTTGGTTAGCTTGGTTGAATGTAGCACCAGTATATTGGTTGTTGGCACTAACCTTCATAGCATCGTCAGCGTCTGTGTAAATATATTGTGAAGGATTTACATTTGTGATCTTAACATCATTACCGTTTTGATCAGTAACAGTTGCGTCAACGCTTGTACTTAATTTTGGAGTTGTTGTAGATGAATCTAAATCAACGTCCAAAGGATCAGTATAATTAACTTTCAATGAACTAACTGTTGTGTCTTCGTTGCTGTTTGTCAAAGTGATTGTCTTATCTTGGAGAGCATCACCCTTTGCGTCATAAGCAGTGATCTTCAAGTCAACGCTACCACCATTGTTTGTAGCACTTTCAACAGTTCTGCTGAAATCTTGTGCATTCAATGCAGTTCCATTTGAACCAATTCCTTCTACGCCAAATGTAACATTAGCATCTTTTAGATTAGTTTTATCTTGTCTCAAGATGTTATTAGTCAAAGCATCTTTGATGGCTGCAAAACGAACAAGTGTGTTGTATCTAAGACTTGTATTTTCAAGATTTTGTTCGATGTCGTCAAATGATGGGAATGCATCATCAGAACTATTAGTAAAGCTTGTTGAGCTGATATTTGAAAAAACCTTATCCAATGAAGCTTGTTGTGCAGTAGTTAAGTCAGCATCACTTGTAGCAGCTTGTGCTGTTTGAACATTTGAGTTCACAATTGGGGCTGCAATAGGTGCAACTGTCAAAAGAGCAGCTGCAGCAATTCCAGCATATTTAATATTATTCTTCATTTGTATCCTCCCCAGGATTTAAAATTGTAGTACATTTATAAATTAACATTCTATTGAATAATTTTCAATGATAAATGGCATTAAAAATATTACCGTGATAGGAAGTAACATCATTTTAATACGTTGAAAACCATCTTTGGGTAGATTAATTTGTAGATGTGATATACCTAAATACCAACGAGGAAATATACAACAAAATCAGCGGTTTGGAAAGTGCTAAATTGATACTTTTTTATTTTTTGAATCATTTCCTAAAACAAAAAAAAGATGCTGACTGTGGAAACGCCCACAGGTCAGCACCTTTCGCCTATTTAACGATTTGAATTATCATCCTATAAAGAAATATTACAATTTGATGAATTTTTGCAAATCGTCTAAAAAATGTGATGTTCAACACGTTCAATATATTGGGCACTAACTGTGTCCGCAAATAATGGCTGATTGTCTTTCGAAAAAAGTTGGCTTTTGGCAATTTTTTTCATTGCCTCATTTGTGGTGATCTCATCGAGATGATCTTTAGCATAACTAAAATATAGATCACGATTCTTGCCTTCGCTTGTTTTGAATCTCATTTGTAATTTTGTCATATTTATCCCCTACCGATTTTATTTTGATTACTTAGCCAATTTTTCTATTTTCAAAACTTCAACGTTAGTAATAGTTGTTCCTTCTTCAAGTAAATCCGTAATCCCGGCGATAAATAAATTAATTTGTGTAACTTCTGGGTTTGATCCAATGTCATTGAAAGCAACATGAATTTTCTTGTCACCGTATTTTTCCTTGTTTTGTAAAGTGATTTTTACTGAAGTTTTTTCCCAATCCATAAGTTGGCCTCTTTTCCTATATTGGTAAGCTCACTCGCCAGCTGGTCAAGTTAACTTACACTAGTAATAACGAGTCAGAGACCTCAAACGGAAATATTTCTTTATTAATACTATTTAAAAATATATCAAATAGCGTTATATTAAGTACTGGTATTCGTTCCTAACAAATCTCTCATCGAAGTTTGTTCTAATTTGTCAATTCCTAACGAATTACAATTTAGTAAGAAGAGCAGGCGTCCAACGCGCCTGCTCTTTTTGTTATCTCATGGTATAATCTCGTTAATACATCTTTGGAGGATACATATGAAAAGAACAATAACTTTATTAGTAACGATCAGTGCATCATTACTGTTACTTGCCGGATGTAGCTCAAGTTCTAATGGTGGCAATAATGACTTATACAATACCGCAATGGATAATGGTAATAGTGCTGTTAGTAAGAAAGACTATTCCCAAGCCCTAGCCTACTTCACCTCAGCTAATGATGCTAAGAGTGATAAATCAGCTAAAGCTAATAAGGAACAAGCTAAAAACTTAGTCGGAGCTCAAAAATCTATGAGCAACCACGACTTCAATACTGCAAAAGATCAATTGAGTGACGTGCGCAGCCAATCAAACGGCAGTTCAGCCATGAAGGATCGCGCTAAAACGATGCTATCCCAGGTCAAAAAGATCAAATCAAACCGTAGCGACCTCAACAAGAGTGTTAAAAACGCTTCTGATATGATCGACAATGGTGAGAGTTCACAAGCGATGAGTTTGCTCAAAACTGTTTTAGACTTTGACGGTATCAATGGTAAATATTATTCAGATATTTATAAGAAAGCTGTTAATCTATTAGCTGACAACGCCTCAACTAGTTCAAGCTCAACAACTACCAAATCAAATGATTCAAACGATACAACTAGTGATTCGAATAACACTAGCTCAAATAATTCAGATTCCAGCTCAAATTCAGCTGATACAAATTCATCTTCTTCTGATAGTAGTAATCCTGCCTCTAAAGGTGACTTTGATGTTGAAAGTAGAAAAGTCGATGGTAAAAAGATCACTGACAGTGACATCTCTAAAGCTAGACAAGATCTAACATCGCAAGGTGTTAAGAATGTTGCCGCCTGGAGTGACAACGATATTGTCAAAGCTATCAAGAATGCCAGTAAGGATGGTCGGACAACCATCAAGGCCTCTGATATCAAAAACTAATGTGAGACTTACATAAATATGAGCCTATATTTTATTGATGGTTAAATGCACCACTGATGACGTTCAAAATGCCATCTTTTAAATAACTTGAAAAATTACTGATTTGACCGAATACTAGTTGTAACATATAAGTTCCTCCTCAATATTTATTTGTTTGATATATAGAGTTATTTGCTAACTCAACATGGATATGGTAACACATTTTTAGTCATTTTTACTTGTCTAAAAAATGACGACCCAAAAACTCCGCTGATCTCAATAAGACCAACGGAGTTTTTGTATTTTTAAGGATTACATAATCCTGTTTCTACCATAATAATGTTTTACTCAGCTTTAACTAATGACAGAGCAGTTTCTAGTTTCGTTTGTCCAATCGTCATCAACCAACAGAAGAACCAATACAAGATGGCGATGGTGATATAAATCGTCATGTAATCTTGGTTGGCACCGGCAATGATCTTGGCTTGCATGAACATTTCGCTGACAGTGATCATCGCTGCTAGTGATGTTCCCTTAAACAAGTCCAACAAGATGCTGCCTAAGGCTGAAATCGAGATACGAAAAGCCTGAGGAAAGACAATGTGGCGCACGACTTGCCGGTAATTCATCCCAACTGAGTAGCCACCTTCCCACTGTCCTTTATCGACGGCCGCAAATGATGACCGAAAGACTTCAGATACGAAGGCACTACAAATGATCGTAAAAGAAATTATCGCTGCCGGCAGAGCTTCAGCTCCGAAACCGAAATAAATGATGAACAAAACTACTAGCATGGGAACACCGCGAATAAACGAGATGTAGATTCGGGCTGGCAATTTCAACCACTTACGGGAACTGAGCTGAGCCACTGTCAGAAAAAAGCCGATGACGGTCGCCAGGAAAAAGCTGATGGCCGTCAAAAATAACGACATCGGGAAACCTAATAAGATCTTTGGCACTGCGGAAAAAGCTAATGGAGCATTGAAAAAATTTGGGATCGAAAAATAATCAATCAAGAATGCTCCTCCAATTAATCGCTAGTAAAAGTCCGTGAAATCTTAGCTTTTGGTTTCTTAGTTACGTCAGCATGATAGAACTTCTTCGAGATCTTGGCTAAAGTACCGTCTTTCTTCAATTCAGCCAAGGCTTTATTAACTTCTTTTTGTAACTTCGTATTACCCTTCTTCATGAGCATCCCGGCACCAGCTTTGTTTTCTGGTGTCATATAGTACATATTGCTCAATAGTTTCAAACCACTGTTAGGAACAGCGGCTAAAGCCAATTTTTGTAAGTAGTAATCATTTAAGATCACGTCAGTCTTGCCACTCTTAACATCTTTCAAATAAACATCATTTGAAACATTGTCATAGTTGACAGGAGTAGCACCAAGTTTCTTAGCCAAGAGTTGATAATTAGTCCCAGCCTCGCCAGCAGCCTTCTTGCCTTTTAGATCACTCCAAGAATTGATACCGGAGTTATCTGATTTACGAACGACCATACTACTGAACGAGTGCTTATAAGGTGTTGAAAGAGCAAATTCTTTCATCCGAGCAGGTGAAATACTAAAGTCGTTAGCAGCGATATCTGCTTTACCAGTCTTGACAGCTGTTAGTTGTCCGTCGACGTTATATTCCTTGAACTCTACCTTGCGATGCAGTTTCTTGGCGACAGCCTTGACCACTTCCACGTCATAGCCAGTCAGTTTTTGTGACTTTGGATCATGAAAAGACGTTGGATAAAGTGTTCCCGATGTTGCCACGACCAAAGGTTTATTGTCCTTGTCAGCCGAAGTTTTTTGATTGGAACAACCGGTCAAGATCAGTCCAAAGAAAAACAAAACCCCTAAGAGCTTCATCCAAGCATGTTTCTTACTAAACATCAAATTAATCCTCCTTAAGATTGAAATCTTTTAGATTGTAAATTAGCTTTAATAGTTTTAGCAAGTAACAATACTTAATATATGAATATTGATTTATTTATCGATCTGTTCGGTCGAATGGAGGAATTTCAATTGCTCTTGATCTTCGAACAATTTACCCATTTGGAGCAGTAACGCTTCATCACCTTTGCGGGCTGTGAATTGGATCCCGAGTGGCAAATCATTGTCACTGACATAAGTTGGCAAGCTCAAAGCTGGTTGACCAGTCATGTTTGCCTGCTGTGTAAATGGTGAGAGCGTCAAACTACGTTCAAAGAATTCCCAGATCAAATCCAAACGTCCCGTCTTATCTAAATCATCCACGTGACGCATTTTCTCCAAAGTTTCTGGGGTCATTAATTCTTGGTCGATCTTGGGTGCGGTGTAGGCAGTCGTTGGCGTTAAGAACAGGTCATAGTCTTGATAAAACTGGTCGGCGACGTAACTTTGATTGTCCCAGAGATCGAGGGTATGGCTGTAATCGACGGCGCTGATCAGTTTGCCTGCTTGATAAATGTTCCAAGTTGTCAATTCCATGTCGTCGATGGTCAACTCGCGTTGGAGTGCTTGCTCAAGATTAGCGAACATGGCGGCTGTTTCGCCACCGTTGATGACATAGTAGCCTTTCATTAGGGCGATTCCATCGGTCTTAGGCTCGGCTTGATAAGTTGCGATGCCTTGCTGATCCAAGAAATCAACTGCTTTTTTGACTGCTTCAACGGCATCATCGGAAACTGGTGTACCAACTGGCGATTGATAACTGTAGGCTACTTTGAGATCTTTTGGCAATTCTTCTTTCGTTGCATTGAGAAATCCTGACGGATACATTGGCGTTTGAAATGGTGCGGCTGGTTGTACTGTTTGCAGGCAATCCAGCAAAGTAGCCGTATCACGGATCGAACGGGTCAAGCCAAAATTGATCGAAGCCCCTTGCCAACCCCGCCAAGTATCGGGACCCACTGGGACTCGGCCACGAGTTGGCTTTAATCCCATCAAGCCAGAAAATGAGGCTGGGATCCGAATCGAACCACCGCCGTCATTTCCTGCTGCTAAAGAGACCATATCTGAAGCCAAAGCACTGGCAGATCCACCTGACGAACCACCGGGGGAAAATTCAAGATTCCAAGGATTGCGGGTCGGTCCATAAAGGTCGGGATCGGTGATATTTTTAAAGCCAAATTCAGGTGCGTTAGTTTCACCAAGAATCAAAAAACCAGCGTCTAACAGTGCTTGGACAAAATTATCGGTCTTTGGAGCAATGTTACCAACCATCAATTTTGAACCAAAAGTTGCTGGTTCCCCTGCTAAGGATTGGCCTAAGCCTTTTAGTAGGATTGGTACACCGGCGAAAGGCCCGTCTGAATAACTTTCAGCTTTTGCTTTTTGGTCGCGTCGATGAATGACTGCGTTCAATTCCGGGTTATCTTGGTCGATTTTTTTTAGTGATTGCTCGATCAATTCAGTGCTGGAGATTTGCTTGGTTTTGACTAATTTTGCTAAAGATGTTGCATCGTAACTCATTCTTTTTCACCTCACTATTTTTTTCTTCATCATGATACCGTATTCAAATGATTTAATACACAAAAAGTGATTATTCCGGTTTTTTGGAATAATCACTTTTTTGTTGGTTTAGTTCACTTTTAATTTGCTTAGAGTACACGCGTTCTAGTTTTGATTTACTAAAAGTGCTCGCTTCTATTTTTATAGCGGAAACGTGCAAGAAACAGGCAGTTTGTTCCGCTTAACCTGAAATCGGCTCTTATTCCAATCCCAGGAATAAGTTCCGATTTCCTTTTAATGCTCGCAAACTAACCGCCTATTTTTGCACTCTTTTTTTGAAACGTGCTACCAAAGGCAGTTCGTTCCGCTTAACCTGAAATCGGCTCTTATTCCAATCCCAGGAATAAGTTCCGATTTCCTTTTAATGCTCGCGAACTGGGCGCCTTTGGTACCACTCTACTTTTGATAATTATCTTCACTTTCCTCGGCTGCTTCTGCGCGTTCGAGGTCGGTTAATTTTTTATCTTGTTTTTTGTTTAGATATGGATGACGGATGCCGTATCCGAAGTAAATTACTAGTCCGATGGCGAACCATACGCCGGCGTACATTTTTGCTTGGATATCTAAGCCCCAGAAGACTGTCAGGGCGCCGATGAAGGCGATGGCTGGTAGTACTGGGTATAGTGGCATCTTGAAACCTGGTTGTGGTAAGTCTTTACCTTCTCTTGGGCGGATTGCGTAGATGCCTAGGGAAACGAACATGAAGGCAATCAGTGTCCCGGCTGAGATCAGTTGGGCTAAGAAAGCAAATGGACAAACGGCACCGATGATGATACCAACGATTGTTAATATTAACAAAGCATTATTAGGCAAATTGTGTTTGCTTAACTTGCCGAGCCAGCTGGATAACATGCCGTCACGTCCGAAGGAATAAAGTAGACGTGAGCCGGCCATCATCATCCCGATCAAGGCAGTGAACATCCCAATAACGGCAACTGCTTGAACTATTGTGGCAATTGTTCCGTGACCTGCGTTACGGAGTGCCCAACCAACGGGTTCTGCATTGTTTGCGTAATCTGAGTAATGGAACATACCTACTAGAACTAAGGCAACAGCAACGAATAATGCTACGGCAATCAATAATGAACCGATGATACCACGTGGCATAGTCTTAGCTGGATCTTTGGCTTCAGCAGCATTAGCAGCGATCGAATCAAATCCGATATATGCTAAGAAAATCTCGGAAACACCAGCATAGATTCCTTGCCAACCACCAAAGGCTGACCCATCCGGATTAACGTGATATTCAGGAATGAATGGAACATAGTTTTGCGGATGAATAGCAGTGAGTCCCACAACGATAAATAGTAAAACGGCTAAAACTTTTAAAACAACTAGCACGTTCTCAACCCTGGCGGCGTTAGAAACTCCGTACGACAGCAAGAACGCTACTAAGGCGATAACGACTACGGCGGTGATATCAAGGATTCCTCCGTTAGACCCGAGAGTATTCGACAATGAATTCGGGAATTTCAACCCCAGCGGCCCGATCAGCCCTCGGAAATTTGCGGACAGTCCGGAGCCAACAAAGGCTACGGCGATAAAATACTCAGCTAGTAAGGCCCAGCCTGAGATCCAGCCCCAGAATTCACCAAAAACGACGTTGATCCATGAATAAGCTGAACCGGCAAAGGGCATGGTCGATGACATTTCTGCATAAGCAAACGAGACCATCCCAGCAACAATGGCGGCGGCCAAGAACGATAGTGAAACGGCGGCCCCGGCATGTTCAGCGGCAACGACTCCTGGCAAGGTGAAGATTGAAGTCGAAACGATGGTCCCGACACCTAAAGCTAGGAAATCTTTGACGGTTAAAACTCTGGATAAATGTGAATCTTTATCTTGATATATATTTGGATCCTCTCGTCGAGTCATCCTACTCCATAAACTACTCATAAAAAACTCCTCCAATTATAACTACCAGCCGATTTTCGTATCAGTCTGTGGTAAACTTACTTTCCCTGTTTTAACGGCAGTAAATGCCTGATCTAGCACTTCTAAGGCCTTATTTAGCTCGGAACGTGTAATTACCAAGGGCGGTTGAAAACGCAAGATATTACCCCTCAATGTGATAATGACGACCCCGTGTTCAAAAGCGTAATAAATGACTTTAGTTGCAAAATCGGAATCAGCAACTTTCGATTGCTTGTCTTTGACGATCTCGATCCCGCCGTTCAAACCAAACATCCTGACATCGCCGATATTTGGATGGCGTAACTGCATTTCAAGAAATTTTTTCTTGGCATATTGCCCATCAACTCGAGATTTTTCGACTAAATCATCTTGCTCGATAACTTTCAAGGTGGCTAAAGCGGCCGCACAACAAACTGGATTACCAGCTGTGGTAAAGGTATGTGCTGGTGCACCTAGACTTTCCATGATCTCTTTTTTACCAATGACCGCGGATAGCGGCATCCCTGAAGCAATCGACTTCCCAACCGAGATCATATCAGGTTCGATCCCAGGGAAATTGTCGATACTCCACATGTGACCTGTCCTGCCTAAACCTTGATTGACTTCATCGACTGCGAACAAAATACCATGCTGGCGACAAAAATTATAGACTAAATGTAAATATTCATCTGGAGCCTTGACCAAGCCGCCGTCACCTTGAATCGCTTCGACCATGACACAGGCAACTTCATCTGCGGGCAAGAATGATTCAAAGGGACGCTTGAAATCTGCGAAATATCTTTGCGAAAGCTCATGCTCAGTCTCGTTTTTCTCAGTCCGATAAGAATCTGGATAAGGTACGTGGACCACATCCGGCATCAAAGGTCCAATTTTTCGAGTCATATTCAAACTGACACCAGAAACGGCGATCGAGCCATAGGTCGAGCCGTGATAAGCATTCATGTATGAAACAATATAAGATCTACCTGTATAAGCGCGGGCAAATTTGATAATTGCATCATTGGCGTCAGAGCCTGAATTTCCGAAGACGACTTCTTTTTCGCTATCCCCTGGGGCAATCGAAGCTAGCTTTTCGGCCAGCTCTTGTTCTGGCAAATGATGGAAATATGAAGGCGTATAATGGATCAGCTTCTGAGCTTGGTCACTAATGGCCTTGACCACCAAATCATTTGTATGTCCAATGTTAGTAGCAGATGCGCTTGCCAACAAGTCAATATATTCATTTCCATCGACATCTTTTAGGATCGCTCCGTGAGCTGAATCGATCACTAGGTCGTAGTAATTGATCCGAGCAGCTGAAGCAAAATAGTTATTTTCACGTTCGATCAGACGTCTGTCTTTTGCGTGATTATGGTCAACTCTTGCAGCTTCCATAATTACACCTCCTCATTTATTTTTTTGGTAAATAAGGATATTCTAATCTTTTTCTAATTTAATCTCAATAAAAAGATAGAATTTGTCATGGTGTTTTTACAAAAATGCAATAAAAAAGGGATAACCGCAACGAATTACGGTTATCCCTTATTCTTAAATTTAATTTAATTAATCTTACAAGAATGATCTCATGATTTCTCTGAATGGAGGCAACTTAGGCATTGAGCCTTGGTCCTTCAAGTGTACGAAACCAAACTTAGCGTAACCTTTGGCTTCATCCATCATGATCTTACCAGGAAGTGGAGCTTCATCAGTAACGGCAACATCCAAAAGAACTGGTTTAGTTGGGTTACGATATTTTTCGATAGCTTCACTGAATTGTTTATCAGTTGTGATCCGTTCACCGATACCACCAGCAGCTTCAGCATACTTAGCAAAGTCGATATCAGGCAAACTGATACCATAGTTTTGCTCACCAGCTGATTGTTGCTCGTATTCGATAAAGGCCAATAGTTTGTTGTTCAAGACGATGAACAACATTGGCAAGTCGTATCTTACGGCTGTAGCAAAGTCTTGCATGACCATTGAGAAGGCACCATCACCAGCAATGGCATAGACAGGGCGTTGTGGGTAAGCAATCTTACTTGCAATTGCACCAGGAAGTGCACAGCCCATCGTCCCTAACCAAGCTGAGATAGTGTATTTCTGAGTATGCTTTGCGTCGATAAATCTAGCACCGAAAGCAGTCGATGTACCAACATCGATCGACCAGATAGTATCAGCAGGAGCATTTTCAGAGATATTGTGGAACAAGAGTGATGGCAAAACACCATCATGCTTCTTGCTATAAACATCTTTGAGCCAACTGCGCCATTGTTTCATCTTAGCTTCAGCAGTTTCAACGAATGGACGGCTAGCGACACTTTTACCTTCCTGGTTCAAACGTTTCAAGACTTGTTTAGTGTCACCTTGAATAGCGACTGTCACATTCCGACGTTTACCTAGTTTGTCACCATCGTTATCGACTTGGATGGCATCGACTTTCTTATTTAAATATGGTGCGTATGGATAATCCGTTCCGAGCATAATGACCAGATCAGCTTTTCGCATCATTTCAAAGGCAGGCTTAGTACCTAGCTTACCTAATTGACCTAAGTTATATGGATGATCATCATCGATCAAACCTTTAGCAGGCATCGTTTGGATGAAGGGAATCTTGTACTTTTCAACGAATTCTTTGGCTTCGTCCTTAGCACCTTCGATACCACGTCCAGCCAAAACAATTGGATTTGAGTGTGTTTCAATCAAGTCCAAAGCATGTCTGATCTCTGAATCATCAATGTGTAATTTCTCAAGCTTAAAGGTATCAACGTTTGGTTGATAATTATCATTGATCATATGATCAGGCACATCATCAGGAATTGATAGTACGGCTACACCACGTTTAGAAATGGCAGTTCGGATAGCTTCATCAACGATCCTTGGTAATGATTGTGGATCCATGACGATCTTATTGTAGACAGCCACGTCCTCGAACAAAACATGTGTATCAACTTCTTGGAAAAAGTCAGTATTGATCAATTTAGATTGAACAGAACCTAAAATTGCCAAGACTGGTGCATGATCCATTTTGGCGTCATACAATCCGTTTAACAGATGAATGGCACCTGGGCCCCCGATTGATAAACATGCACTGATTTGACCAGTTAATTTTGCATGAGCTGCCGCTGACAAAGCTGCGACCTCTTCGTGTAAAACGTGTGTAAATTTGATTTTTGATTGAGCTCGATACATAGCTTCGATCGTAGTATCTACAGAATCACCAGGGATCCCGAAGACATTATCGATTCCCCACTTGGACATGATGTCGACCATCTTATCTGATGCGCGTACTTTCATAATTTGCCTCCTATAACGATATCAATATATACTTTACCACTATTTTTTCACAATAAAAGTATTCTTTCAATGCTTTTATTTTCAGGGATTATTTGAAAATATAAATTATCTTGTGAAATTAATAGCTAATAATCAGAATTTTTTTCGGAGCGTTTTCTGATATCATTAAGCTATGAATACTTTTAGGAAGTGAAAAAATGGTCAAACAATTCCAACTCTACCGTTGGTTACGTTTTATTTTTCTGGCAACGGCCGGTATTTTGATTGTCTTGGAGCCGACCCGAAGTCTTGATTTTATTATTTACATTGTTTCCGCCTATGTAGCTTTTTATGGCGTCTTGTCTTTGCTTGACGGGTACAGTATCAAGAAAAAGACTGGTGAAAATAATATCACCATCGGCTTTGGTATCGCCGCCTTGATCACGGCTATTGCCATTTTGTTCTTGGCGCGGTTTCTAATCTCTTTGGTGCCACCAGTTATCGGCATACTGCTGTTAGCCAATGGAATCAACCAATTCCGAGATTCACACGAGACCCACAAGGGCATCAGTATCACCCCGTGGTTGGATTATTTCTACTCAGCCCTACTAATAATCGCTGGTGTAGTCTTCATTTTGAACCCTAGCAAAACGATCATCTTCCTATATCAATTGTTCGGTGTAGCTTTGATCGTGTTGGCGTTCTTTGAAATTATCAATTCACGGCTCTACTCGCGTAAAAAATAGTCTATACTGTTTTTAGCGCTACTTTTTTCAATGTAACCGTACTCAAGCTTGTATTGATGGCATGCCCTTCTAAGTGGGTCGTGATCGTCCAAGTTTGAATGACATTGCCGACTTTGACTGGCGTTGCTTCAGTTACTAAGACGCCATCTTTGACAGGGTTCAAGTGGTGGGTCGTGATATCAACTCCAACCGCTACGTGTTCATCATCTTCGATATTAAGATTGGCGCCAATGCTTGCGGCGGTCTCGGCCAAAACGGCGCTGATCCCGCCATGCATGAGCTTATATGGTTGCATGTGTTTAGCAGCTATTTCCATTTTAAGGATCACTCGGGTCTTGCTTTGATCTGAGACCTTGATCCCTAGATTTTCTAATAAATTCATTCTTACACCTCGGAGGTTATTTTTATGAGTAAATGGGAAAATATTAAAGATTATCAAGACATTCTTTTCGAACGCATGGGTAAAGTGGCAAAAATCACTATCAATCGTCCTGAAAAAAGAAATGCCTTTACACCTGTTACTGTACAAGAAATGATTGACGCTTTCAATTACTGTCGTGATGATGCGTCGATTGGAGCAATTATTTTGACTGGACAAGGCGACCTCGCCTTTTGTTCCGGTGGTGACCAAAGTGTCCGTGGTAATGGTGGTTACGTCGGACCCGATCACATTGCCCGCTTGAATGTTTTGGACTTACAACATTTGATCAGAATCATCCCTAAGCCAGTCATTGCCATGGTCCGTGGCTGGTCTGTCGGCGGTGGTAATATTTTGCAACTAGTTTGTGACCTGACTATCGCTGCTGACAACGCCAAATTCATGCAAACTGGTCCTAAAGTTGGATCATTTGATGCTGGCTACGGTTCAGCCTACTTGGCAAGAGTTATCGGCCACAAGCGTGCTAAAGAAGTTTGGTTCTTATGCAAGCCTTATTCAGCCGATGAAGCTTTCCAAATGGGTTGGATCAACAAAGTCGTTCCTTTAGCTGATGTTGAGAAAGAAACTTTAGCTTGGTGTGACGAGATCTTGAAGAAGTCACCAACTGCCATTCGTTTCATCAAAGCAGCCATGAACGCTGATACCGACGGTATCGCCGGATTGCAACAGATTGCCGGAGACTCCACAATGCTCTTCTATACTTCCGATGAAGGTAAAGAAGGACGTGACGCATTCTTAGAGAAGCGCGATCCTGACTTCGACAAATATCCTAAATTCCCATAGAGAGAAGGTAAAACTTTTTGGAAAATTGGCTCACAAAGCGCGCAGCCCTGAGTCCAAACAAGGTTGCCTTGATCTACCAATATACTGATTTCACCTTTGCTGAATTGAACTCAACAGTTCAATTATACGCCAGCAAATTATTTAATTTCGGCATCAAAAAAAATGACCGCATCGCGGTCTTCAGTGGCAACTCATTCAACGGCTACGTCGCAACCCTCGCCTTACAGCAAGTCGGTGCCCAAATCGTCTTTTTGAACACCCGACTGTCTGCAGCCGAATTGTCGTTTCAGATCAAAGATTCCGAAGCCAAATTAGTCTTAGCCGACGACTCGATCAAGCTCGACCAATTGAGAAAAATTGACGAGCCGGTGACTGTCATGTCGAAGATACTTTCCATGGAACGGTCACCTGCTTATTCGCCAGTCGCGGAGTTCAACAATGATGAGGTTACTTCTATTATGTATACTTCTGGGACATCAGGTCGCCCCAAGGGAGTGCTGCAAACTTTTGGCAATCATTTTTATTCAGCGATTGGCATGTCGCTAAACCTGGGAATCAACGACCATGACTCTTGGGTCATGACGGTGCCGATCTATCATATTTCGGGATTTTCGATCATGATGCGTTCATTGGTCTATGGCATACCGGTTTATTTGATTGAAAAATTCGATGTCAAATACATCAATAACATTTTGATCAATGAACGAGCTTCGATCATTTCTCTGGTTCCGACTATGCTCAAGCGTGCTTTGAACGACTTACAAGTTGGCCAAACCTATAACGACAATTTCCGTTGTGTCTTTTTGGGCGGTGGTCCGATCGACAATTGGACTTTGTTGCGTTGTCAGTTGCTCGAGATCCCAGTGATCCAGTCCTATGGTATGACTGAAACGGCCTCAAATGTGGTGGCATTGAATTTCCAAGATGCGCAACGAAAAGTTGGCTCTTCCGGTCAGCCCCTATTCCCCGTGCAGTTACGTATCACTGAACAAGATGAAAAAGGTGTTGGCAATATTGAGATCAAAGCACCTAACGTTGCTAAAGGTTACTTGAATCGCCCTGATTTATTTGCTGCTAAAATGACCGACGATGGTTTTTATCAGACTGGTGATCTAGGCCACCTTGACGATGAGAATTTTCTCTACGTCAATGGTCGCAAGGACGATATGATCATCTCTGGTGGCGAGAATATTTATCCTGAAGAAGTGGAAAATATTTACGCTAAGATCGAAGGTCTGGAAAGTATCGCCATCATTGGTGAGTCAAACGATGATTGGGGACAAGTCCCTGTCGCCTATATCACGACAGCCGATAAAACTTTTTTGAACGGGCCCGACTTGATCGAATATGGCCGGAGCCGCCTAGCTCATTACAAGGTCCCGCGTGAGTTTCGCTTGATCTCGCAAATGCCTTTGACTTCGAGCGGTAAGATCCTCCGTCGCAAACTGGACCAAGTTGATTATGAAAAATTATAATAGAAAAGCCGATGATCGATGATCATCGGCTTTTTTACGTTTGGGACGGTTCAAGTTTATATAATTAGATACCAAATATTTTTGACTGTTCCCAGTCCAAGGCTGTGATGAAGCCTGCGCTTATTATTTTTTATTTGGTACAACTGAAGTATACAACCGTCGATATTTAGTAACTTTTTATTTATATAAAAAATATTGTCAATATTTGACGACTTAAATTATAAGGGCTTTTTTTCACAATTAAAATTAGAAAAAAAGGGCTATTTTCAGGAATTTACACAAATTGTTTTCAAAAATAGTTATCAAAAAATTGTCATTTATGACTGGTTACTCTAAATAATATTCAAAAAAGTTAGCAATTTTATCCATCAAAGGTGGCTCGACCAAGTGTCCAGCTTTATATCCAGTAATGAAGGCTACCTGTTCCGCATATGGCTGTCCTTGAATGCTGTCGAAAAACGATTTCGATTGTTCATATGGGATCCTCGGGTCAGCAGTCCCATGCCAAAATAGAAGTGGTCGATTAGCGATGGTCTCGGGATAATTGTCAAGATCGTAATCGTCGATCCAGCTTGTGAGTTTACTCATGTCTTCAGGGATATATAAGTTATGTTCCTGGGCAGATTTACGGACGAGTTTGGCATATTCATTCAACTTGGGGCTACCCATGATAATGGTCGCAGCTGTGATCTCGGGATGTTGCGTTAATAGAGCACCCGTGGTCATACCACCCATTGAATATCCTCCCACGCCAATCTTTCCATCCTTGATGAGTTCCCTTTTTTCATAAAAATCTCTGATCAGTGAGAACTCAGCTAAGTTGCCTTGAATGGTGTTCCAAAAGGTGAATGAAGGGATCGATGAGATCTCGTGGATCCGTTGACCATGATTCATGGCATCGGGCAAGATAACGCGGATGTTTTTGGCGGCTAACTTACGGGCTTGGGTTAAGACGAGTTCTTTATCGGATCTCCAGCCGTGATAAAAGACGACCAGCGGTGTTTTGCTGTAACGATACTTTTCTTCGACTACTTCGAGGACCGGGACGTCTTGTAATTGACGTCGATATATTTTTATCATCCTCTCACCTCTCTTAAATCAATAATATCATTCTATTAATATTAGAAGTATTTTTCTGGTAATACAAAAAATGTGCTCATTTTACTGGGCACATCTTTTGATATCTTCGCATAAGTAGTTATCGATCTTGAAAACTAGCTCATTGACACCTTGTTCATGAAGGTGATTAGTCTTCAGATTATAATTTCGCAAACAGGCACGGAAACTGATCAAAGTTGGTACGGTCTCTTGAGTCGGTATCTCGTCGATATAATTCATTGCTAATTTGATTAGGTCACAATCGCTTAAAATATTCAGCTGCGCTACTGACTCGTCGAGATTTTTAATCAAGGTTCTATCGTTTGTCATTATTCATAACATACCCCACTTCCAGTTTAGAAAAACAACTGACTATATAAACTAAACCCTAAAAACCAAGAATATTATCTTGGCAACACTTATTGTGACCCATTTTCAGTATTTATTGATATCAATTTTATATATTAAAAATATTCAATAGTGGCATGAAAATCAAGAAAACGGCAATATTCAGTTTATCAGTTTATAAATATTAACCAAAAAAGGAAGTCTGCGGTAGGTTGTACAGACTTCCCAAAAAACTTTTTGTTTGAGGAGGAATAATAATAAAGTTTTTTCGTAATTTACATTAAGATATTCCTTCTATGATTGAGATCACCAGATGTTGACCCGTTTGTCGCTAGCTAGATACATTCCATCGCCAGGTTTGACGTCAAAGGCATCATAGAAGGCTTGGATGTTTTGCAAGCTAGTGTTGACACGGATACTGTCTGGCGTGTGAACGTCGCTTAATTGATCTGCTTGTAGTTCTGAAGTGTATTTCGATCTCCAGCCTAAAGCATAATTTTCGAAGAATTGCTGTAAGTTATAATCTTTGTCTTGCTCCAAAGTAGCCAAGGCAACGTTCAGACCACCATTATCGGCGATATTCTCATCTTCGGTCTGAACACCATTGATTGTACTACCAGCATATGGAATACCGTTAAATTCAGCAGCCATATCGTCGACCATTTGATCAAATCTTGTACGGTCGTCAGTTGACCACCAATCGTTCAACTCGCCATTGCCATCGTACAGTGAACCAGTAGCATCGAAACCGTGGGTCAATTCGTGACCTATGATCACTCCAAGGCCACCAAGATTTTGTGAATCAGTATTCGATAGACTGAAGAACGGGCTTTGAATGATCCCGGCATTAATGGTGATGGCATTAGTCAAACGGTCATATGATGCATCAGGATTCAAAGCAGAATCGCCTTGTTGCCAAGCACTGCGGTTGACTGGATCTTTGAAGTCTGCAAAATTTTGCAGAGCTTGCGCACCAACTAAGTTACGGTAGTTAACGTAAGCGGAATTATTCCCCTCAATATCAACCCGATTGTAATAATCGAAATTCGTGCTTGATGGATATCCAATATTGATTTGGATTCGACTCAATTTTGCGAGAGCGTTTTTCTTAGTAGCATTGTCTAACCAAGTACTATTGATGATTTGTTCTGAATAGGCATAAATAATTTTTTTAGTCATTTTAGTCACAGCAGTTTTGACTGCTGGTGTGATGATCTGTGGGCCATAATACTGGCTAAAGGCGTCAGTAAAGGCTTGCGAGGTCAAATAATAAGCGGCTGCGCCTTGCAATTCAGGCGTGAGATCATTGGGGTTCTCCAAATATTTCTGGCTCAATTCAGGGTCGCTTGTCTGCAAGAAGCTTTCGAATCCGTCAGTCAGATTCTGCAGCTCGCTGGCCCGGTCAAGGATCAGGTCGGATACGAGCCAACCTTTCAAATCATTGACCGTGCTAGGACTTACTAATTCTGAAAGATGATTGAAATAACTAGGTGTCATCTCATAAACATAGTCTGGCGTCTCGCCGGTCAAAGTCTGAGTGATACCATTGAAATTAATATATTTGGACAAATTAGCTAAGTCCTGGAAGCCGACTTGAGCGTAATTGGCATTTGCGTTGGGATCTGCAGCTAAGTCATTGGCGCTCTCGACATTCATCAGCAATTGATCGTAGTTGACAGTCCCAGTGATGATGTCTTGGATCTCGTCTTTGCTATAACCAGCTGACAACAAAAAGTCGACAACGGCATTTTCTTGATCTGATTCGATGCCTTGGTCAGTCAACATCAATGGTTGAGCACCGAACAAATACAAGGCTTTTTTGGTTGGATCGTTTTGATCACGATTGATGATGATCGAGAAAGGTGTCGGCTCATCTTTTCCGATCATGTTAGTAAATGCTTGGTTAACATCATTGATATTTTTCATATTCATGATGGCATTAACTTCGCGTGACAAATCAGGTGTGATGACGCTAACGCTGCTAAGATCGTCATTGCTGGTTAATTGATAAAACCAAGTTGCTTCATTCATCGCATTGCCGGCTGAGTCGTCCATTCCATTGGAATAAGTGATAAAGTCATTGGCAACTTCGTTGTTGATGTTACCCGTAACAGTGTTGAAGATCCCCGCTTCAGGTGCTGCATCATTAACTTCTGTTTCATTGACCCATTGACCGTTTTCATACATATAAAAATTATCTTGTGGTCGTGAATAAGTTACGTTTTCGCCCCAATCACCGCCATTAGTATTGGTTGATGTTTGTGGTGAGTCAGCGACTTGTGTTTGATCGCTATTAGTTTGAGTAGTCGTTTGGCTATCGCCTGTTTGAATAGTACCGGTTTGGGTTCCGCTAGTTTGCGTGTTGCCTGTTTGTGCTCCACCAGTTTGAGTCGTGGTAGGTTGAGTCGTGCCCGTCTGGGTCGTAGTCGATGGGTCACTAGCCGGTGTTAAGGCATCATAAATATTTTGGGTAGCTTGATTATTTCCAGCTTGCAAATTTTCTGTAGTCGTACCTGCTGTTGGAGTAACAGTTGTCGTGGCACCCTGAGAGGTCATATCACTCGTTGTAGCAGAAGTAGCTACAGCTTGTTGCGTGGGTTGTGTATCAGAAACTGCATCAGCCTTGACAGTTTGAGTGGTAGTGATTGCTCCGAGAATTACCGCAGAAAATGTAAATACACCAATTAAACTCTTATTAATTTTCATCGGGGGTCCTCCTAGCATGTTAATAGTATTAACATGCTTATAATCCACCAAAAAGGCCGTCCGTACTTATCTAAAAATAAAAATGTTTTTTTCAATAAATGATTAATAATTTTAGAACAAAAAAACAGACGCAAGAATACAAAGTATTCTCACGCCTGTTTTGCCAGTCTGAAGCTTCTCAACTTTTGTAATAAAGTTTTGTGGTAGTCCTTCAAAATGAAAGGTGCTTCAGCTGCAAATATTAGTCTATCTGTTATCAAAAGGAATAGATCAGTTATCACTACTATCGGTCTGAAAAAATTGGGTAAATCCAGGGATATGACCGACAATAACTGATGTGTACCTATTAGCGACGATTGTGGTAGGTGTCGCTGATAAAGACTAGTAACTGACAACAAAATGATTATATAACCACTCAATAATAAAAGCAATACATATATCTTTTCAAAAATAAACTGTTAATAATTTACTAAATAAATAATTCACGAACTTATCGTTCAAAAACGACTTATATCAAGCTTTGATGACGTTTTCAACATAAGGTCTATACCACCATTAATATAAGAAAATAATTATGTCTATTATCATGTTACAGTTATGTTAAAATGAAAAAAAGATTAGCTTTTTACTAGTAATATCAACGAAGAGTAGATATAATATGTTTTGTTCATTGGGAGTGATCCTGATGAATATAATGACTAAGTCGTTATGTCTTATGAAGTTAGAAAGTACATCCTCAATGTACACCTTTCAATTCATAATTTTCAGAAGTATTCCTTCTCAACTTTTGTAATAGAGGTTCGTGGTAGTCCCTCAACTTACATATCCCGAGGAGTAGAGGTTTGTGGTAGGCCTCTACTCTTTTTTTGTGTCTAAAATCTAATGTAAATTTAAGTTTATATTTTCACATACTTTTACATCATCTTTGAACATTTAACGTCATTTACACACTCTATTAATCTAGTTATAAGCGATTTTCATTTTTGAAAAGTAATTTTTCAAAATAATGTGAAGTAAAATTATCCAAATCGTTGTATTATCATTTTGAAGAATTAAAGGAAGTGATTACTATGCTAAACAAATGGATCGACTATCTGATCAGATTAGTCTTGGTCACTTTAGCAATTATCTGGTTCTTCATGTTGTATTCTGACAATTCACTTCTAGTTTTGCTAGGAATCATCCTCCTGATAGGCACTACTTTGTATCTGCTCACGAAAGAACGAAGTGATCTATCTTCAAACATTAAGCACGTCAATAAAAAATTTTTAAAAGAACTTCATTTAAAAAAATAGTTTGAAGGCGGAAATGATGTCAAAGTCGCTGAATATCGTTATTAATACAACAGCCGTTTTAATAGTTCTAGCAGTAATATATCTCAATCTTAGATATGGGATCGATTCTGGGGCAGCACTTTTAAGTGACTCCATAGCTGTTTTTATTCTGATAACATTCTTCAGCTCCAGGATCGATCAAAGTCATTTTCTCCATCATCACCCATCCCACTAGTACGGAGGTCAGACGATGAGAACAAGAATTTTTGAAATTCTTTATTGGCTAGTCGTTGGCAGTTTGGCGATCAGCGCCGTATTATTATTTTTTATCAACTCAACAACTTCTTTGAAACTCTCCGCTTACACCTTGCTTTTGCTGTTAGCCAAACAATATGTGGAGTCAGTCAATGATGAAAACCAATCTAAGTTAAAAATATTTTAAAGACAAAATAAAACGAGTTACTAATGAACATTAGTAACTCGTTTTTTTTATACTATGAAAATTTTAAATTTGTGCCTGACTGCTTTGCCCGTTAGTCTGACCAGCAACATAAGCGGAATGGTTATGTTGATCATCGACCAACAACCCAGTAGATCTTGAATCTTCAAACCATTGGGCTGTATCAGATGCTGACTTCGACAACGAAGCAGTTGCTAAAACGCTAGCTTCAGTCAAACCATGTGATAAGACTGTGGCTTGCAGTGGTGTTCGATCAGCTTTGAGCTGTGCAGGTTTTACGCTCGCAGTACTGATAGCACCATTTTCAATTTGGTAATTGGCTAATAAGTTTTCTGGATCAAGAGGATCAGCAATCTCAATCGTCCAGGAAAAATTAGCCGAAGACCGACTAGCTACTTGAAAGTTTGAACCAGCACTCAAAGAAACGCCGACAATGGCAGGATCAACAAGTAATGGTTTCAAATGTAGCTGAAATTCGGTTTCAATGGCCCAACCGAGCAAGATACCACGGGGGTCATAACGGTTATTCTTGAAGGCATTGAAGCCTCCATCGGTAGCTAATTTGGCAATGGCGCACTGGTTATATACGATCGAGAACATTGAGTCCTGAAAGAAAACCTCGGCGTCACCGCGATGAAATTTTGAGATCAAAGAGTTTAACTTTAAGGGTGAAAACTTATCATCGATCTCATCTAAATCCCGTCCAATCAACTCAGCGGAAGTATGCAAGATACGGTCAACAACAGCCCCATCATCCATCACCGCCAAAGTGATCACAAAAGGAACATTCATTTTATCAAGAACAACTTTCTTATATGAAATTTTAGTTTCAATCATAAAGTAACACCTCTATTTTAAAAATATTTGTAAGTAAGAATAGAAAAACGGAGCAAGCCCCGTTTTCCAAGATTAAATTTAGAAAATTAAGAGAAACACCAGCAACTATCACTTTGCCAGGTTTCAAAATTTCTGAGAATTTGAGAATCGAGAATTTGTATTACGAAGAGGAAAATCACGTAAGGAAGATACCTTTACTTCCTTACAAAACGTATTATTGCATTTGATACTTAAAGAGAACTTAAAAAGAAAAAAAAGAGCGCAAAATCAAATGCACTTCCCCCCGGAGCATAAGACCGGGAAATACGGAGCCGGCCCGCCAGGCCGCGGAGTGTTTCACGGACTTATGTCGTAGGGGGGAATTTGATTTAGCGCGTTTCAAATCAGAGCGCAAAATGGGGCGGTCAGCTGCTGAGCATAGCCTAGGCTGGCAGACAAGACGGCGGGTTCGGCCGTCCTGCCAGGCGTAGCTAAGCGGAGGCCGCTGCCCCATTTTGCGCGTTTCCACTATAAAGCAGTAAAAGTTTGGTTCAAAAAAGTGAATATTTGGTACAAAACAAAAAAAGTTTGGTAAATAAAAGGTGAACACTAAACATTAAAGACACCCAAAAAAAAAATAAATCTCCATTCAAAAAAAGGACCTCCAAAAGGAGGTCCTAAATGCATAAAATCATCTAAATACTACGTACATAATAACTCTGATCTTCCAATACCTTCAACACAGCATCAACGGTATCCAAAGCAGTGAACAGCGGAACCGAGTGCTCAGTAGTAACGCCACGCATGACTTTACCATCAGTATCTCCGGCTTCTTCTTCATCAATCGTATTAACAACGACCTGAACATGTTTGTCGCCGATCAAGTCCATCATTCCTTCAAAGGAATCGTCGAACCCTTCGACTTCCAAATCATGCTCTTTCAAATAATCAGCCGTCTGGCCAACTGCCATCAACTCATAGCCTAAGTCAACGAAACGTTTGGCTAATCCGAGAGTCTCTTCCAAGTCGCCAGGTCTGACACTGAAAATAATCTTTCCAGCAGCTGGCACATGAGTTTTAGTACCTTCAAAGGCTTTGTACAAAGCTTTGGCAAAAGTTTTATCCGTGCCCATTACTTCGCCAGTGGATTTCATCTCTGGTCCCAGCAAACTGTCTACATTAGCTAGCTTCGAGAAAGAGAAAACTGGTGCTTTGACGTGAATGAGGTCTCCAACTGGGGCGACACCATTGTGATATCCTTGCTCCTTTAAACTCTTGCCCAAAATGACCTTCGTAGCAATTTGTGCCATTGGGATATCCGTTACCTTACTCAAGAACGGTACGGTTCTTGAAGCACGGGGATTAACTTCGATCACGTAAGCTTGGTCGTTTTGAACGACGAACTGAATATTCATCATCCCTAAACAGTTCAAATCATGAGCCAACTTTTCAGTATAGTCGACGATCTGCTCTTGAACGTGTTTCGACAAAGTCTGGACTGGATAGACTGACATTGAATCACCAGAGTGAACTCCAGCTCTTTCAATATGTTCCATGATACCAGGGATCAAAACGTCCTTACCATCACAGATAGCGTCAACTTCACATTCCTTGCCCATCAAGTAATGATCGATCAAAACTGGATGGTCGTGCGAGACTTTGACCGCATTGTGCATATAGTAATTCAATTCATCTTTTTTAGTGATGATCTCCATTGCCCGACCACCTAAAACGTAACTTGGACGAACCAAAACTGGATAACCAACTTTTTCAGCAATTTTGACCGCAGTTGCCTCATCACTGGCAGTATCACCAGTTGGATGAGCAATATTATTAGCCACGATAACTTTTTCAAATTCATCCCGGTCTTCAGCCCGATTAATGTCTTCAACACTAGTTCCCAAGACTTTCACACCATGAGCTAATAAAGGTTCGGCCAAATTAATAGCGGTCTGACCACCGAATTGCAAGATAACCCCTTCAGGTTTTTCCAATTCGATGACATTCAAAACATCTTCCAAAGTTAATGGTTCAAAGTACAATTTGTCAGAAATCGAGAAATCGGTCGAAACTGTTTCCGGATTACTATTCATAACAATTGCTTCGTAGCCAGCTTTTTGGATAGTTTTGACAGAATGAACCGTAGCGTAATCAAACTCGACACCTTGGCCAATTCTGATTGGTCCAGAGCCAATAACTAGAATTGAAGGTTTCTTGTCGACTATGCTCTCATTTTCGAATTCGTAGGTGCTGTAAAAATACGGAGTTTGCGATTCGAACTCACCAGCACAAGTATCGACCATCTTATAAACAGGTGTGATCTGATTGTCTTCCCGTAATTTTTGAACGGAATCAACATCGACGCCCCAAATCTTAGCAATCGACTTGTCAGCAAAGCCATTTTTCTTTGCGTCCAATAAAACATCTAAGTCTTGCGGATTATCGCGCAACTCACGTTCGATTTCGACGATGTGCAACAACTTGTCCAAATAGAACAAATTGATCTTGGTCATATCAGCAATTTTTTCGATCTTGTAACCACGACGGATGGCCTCAGCCAAATAAAACAGGCGGTCATCTTGAGCTTGAACTAAACCGTGATCGAGATCTTTATCAGACAATTCGTGTAGCTCTGGTTTGTCCAATGAAATCAAACCGATCTCCAATGAACGAACCGCTTTTAAGGTGGCTTCTTCAATATTCCGGCCGATAGCCATAACTTCACCAGTAGCCTTCATCTGAGTTCCTAGAGTCCGGTCAGCATGAGTAAATTTGTCGAATGGCCAGCGAGGGATTTTGCAGACAACGTAGTCCAATGCTGGTTCAAATTCAGCATAAGTCGTACCAGTAACAGGATTGATGATCTCATCCAAAGTTTGACCAACCGCGATCTTAGCAGCAACTTTTGCAATCGGATAGCCAGTAGCTTTAGAAGCTAAAGCACTTGACCGGCTGACCCGAGGATTTACCTCGATAACGAAATATTTGAAACTATTAGGATCTAAGGCTAACTGCACATTGCAGCCACCTTCGATCTTCAGTGCGCGGATGATCTTCAATGAGACATCCCGCAGCATTTGAACTTCTCGATCAGACAAAGTCTGAACTGGAGCATAGACGATTGAGTCACCAGTATGGATACCAACTGGATCAAAGTTTTCCATATTGCAGACGACCATTGCGTTATCATCGGCGTCACACATTACTTCAAATTCGATCTCTTTAAAGCCGGCGATGCTTTGTTCAAGCATACATTGTGTCACAGGTGACAGGCTGAGACCATTTTGCAAGATCTCGCGTAATTCACGTTCATTATCAGCGATACCGCCTCCGGTACCACCCATGGTGAATGCTGGTCTAACGATGATCGGATAACCGATCTGATTGGCGGCTGTCACGCCTTCTTCTTCTTCATGAACAATAGCTGATTCAGGAACTGGTTCGCCAAGTTCTCTCATTAAAGCCCGGAATTTCTCCCGATCTTCGGCTTGGTCGATGGCACTCATCTTCGTACCTAACAATTCGATATCTAGTTCTTTCAAGATACCAGAATCGTCCAATTCCTTGGCCATATTGAGTCCTTGTTGACCACCTAGTGTTGGCAAGATAGCGTCAGGTCTTTCTTGACGCAAGATCTGCGAAACAAATTGATAAGTGATCGGTTCGATATAAACCTTATCGGCTATTTCTTTATCGGTCATAATAGTTGCTGGATTGGAATTAACTAAAACAACTTGATAGCCTAACTCTTTTAAAGCTAAACATGCCTGTGTTCCGGAGTAATCAAATTCAGCAGCTTGACCAATGATGATTGGACCAGAGCCAATCACCATAATTTTTGAAATATCAGTTCTTTTGGCCATATGTGATTGTCCCCTTCGCTTTATTTTCATCAATCAACTTCATGAATCTATCAAATAAATAGGCTGCGTCATGTGGACCAGGAGCAGCATCCGGGTGATATTGCACAGAAAAGGCCGGATAGATCTTATGTCTCAATCCCTCGACAGTTTTATCGTTGATTTCCTCATGAGTTATTTCTAATTCAGTGTCCGCAAGTGAATTGCGATCAACAGCATAACCGTGATTTTGAGATGTAAAATCAATTCGACCGGTAGTTAGATCTCTTACTGGATGATTAAAGCCACGATGCCCGAATTTCATCTTGAAAGTATCGGCGCCGTTAGCGAGAGCGAAAAGTTGATGACCCATACAAATTCCAAAAAGTGGAACATGTTTTTCCACCTCACGGATCATTTTCAATGTTTCAGGAACACTCTTCGGGTTACCTGGACCATTAGTTAACATTACTCCGTCAGGATCTTGAGCTAAAACTTGTTCTGCTGTCGCATCAGCAGGCAATACCATCAAATTACAATGTCTATCAGACAACTCTCTTAAAATAGAGTGTTTCAATCCATAGTCGACTAGAACTACTTTTCTGCCGTGAGTTGGCACTGGATAAGCACTAGCAGTAGTGCTTTGTGCAATTTGATCTGTTGCTAATTTAGTGTTCTGGAGATCCTTGACTGTATTTTCAGTGACTTCATCTACAATAGTAGCTTTTAAAGCACCTTTTGCTCGAATGTGGCGAGTGACAGTACGTGTGTCAACACCAGTGATACCTGGTACGCCAGTTTCCTTCAAATAGTCATCGAGAGATAAGTCCATTCTCCAGTTGTTAGCTCGTCGGGCCAGTTCATGTACTACTACACCTTTGCAAGTTGGAGTAATTGATTCATAGTCATCACGGTTGATTCCGTAATTACCTATTAGTGGGAAAGTAAACATTAAGATCTCGCCATTATATGACTGATCTGTGATTGATTCTTGATAGCCGGACATCCCGGTACTGAAAACTAGCTCGCCCACTGCGGCAGTTTCGGCACCAAAGGCTTGTCCTGGATAAATATTGCCATCTTCTAATACCAAGTAACGCTTCATTATTCCGCCCCTTTCGTCTATAAACTGACCTGTAAGAAGCTAAAGAAGGCAAAAAAAATATACCTCTTCAACTGTCTTAGATAAAATCTGATATTTGATGACCAATTCTGGAAAAAATAAGGTCCCAAGTAATAGATACATAGGTAGCGCCTATCTAATCTTAGTAGTGGAAACATCTGCAATATCATTTGTCGCGAACCACACAATTTGGATTGATATACGAACAATCGGCATAACAATCCCATTTTTGTTTCGTGATTGTATTAAATTGTACAACTACTGGGGCGACAATGAAACAGTTTTCTGAAATTAGATTAAAAAATATTTTAATATTTATTAATAAAAAAAGAGAGCAGATTATTATTATATCGGCTCTCACAAAAATATTTGTTTTGTTTTCTAATTTTTAACTAAATTTTTTACTTATTTATCGTCATGTTCGTTATATTCGGGATCATCCATATCTCGTTCGATATCGATCCCATACAAATCATTGACGGCAGAGTCCTTATCAGCGGTATGGACAACTAGGATCGTTGTGGCTCCCTTGCTGCTCACATAACCAACAAAGGTAGTGACCTCTTCTACTAAATATGGCAATCCATCGGAATGAACGATGTATTCCCCTGCAACTGGCATACTTTCCAAATAAACTTTGTTCATGCGGATGTATTCGTCGCCATCGTGTAAAACTATTAATACTTTGTACATTTTCTGGTCCACCTTCTTTGATTTAAGTTTGAGACTTTTCATAAAGGTTGGCAAGTTTTTTTCCTCGGACTATTTGGTTTTCATTAAAATGTAAACGAAATATGGTGCTCCGATAACGGCAACTAAGATGCCGACTGGTATCTCGGTAGTCGAACTAATAACTTTGCCGACTGTATCGGCAGCCAATAGTAAAAAGCTGCCTAAAACACCAGATAAGACCAGCTGATGGCTGTGTTTGAATCCGATTACACGTCGCGACAGGTTAGGCGTAATCAGACCGATAAATCCGATCCCACCACTGATTGAAACGCTGACACCTGCTAAGATGACTGCAGCTGCAATCAAAATGATACGTTCCTTTTTCAAATTTATCCCCAGTGAATAAGCAACATCATCACCTAAGTTGAAAGTATCGAGGACTCGCATTTTGGAAAAGATGAAAATGGTACAGATAATGAACCACGGTAAAAACATCAAAATGAATTCCCAGCTTGTCCCCCAAATACTACCTGCTAGCCAATTCATCACGAATTGATAATTCTCTGGTGATAGTTTCAAGGTCAGTAAGACCATGATCGATGAATACAGTCCTGACAAAGCGACACCAGTCAACAGCATTCGGTTAGAAGTAATGCCTGTTTCTTTTTTGTATGAAAATCCAAAGACGATCACCGTACTGATCAAAGCACCAACTAATGCCATCGTTGGTAGTAAAAACAAATTAGCATCTTGGTTTTTGACCAAGGCAATGAACAGCATGACGGCAATACCTGCTCCAGAATTGATCCCCAAAAAACTAGTATCAGCCATCGGATTTTGAGTTGTCGACTGGATAACATTACCCGCAATCGCTAAAGCAAAGCCGACTAATAACGTAACAACGATCCGAGGCATCCGAAAATCAAAAATAACCAGCGACTGAGTGTAAGTCCCTTTACCAGCTAGTAAATTCCAAATGGCCGACGGCGAGATCCGCATCTGACCTGTATTTAAATTAATGACCATTAAAATCACCATAAAAACAATTAGGACGAACAACCATCGAGTAAGTTTGAATCTTTTTGTCATAGTTGATTACCATCCCTTCTAGCAAGATAAATAAAGAATGGCACGCCGACAATCGAAATGATGATTCCAAAAGGAGTCTCTTGTGGAGGATTGATCGTGCGAGCAATCAGATCTGCTAACACGGTCAGATCAGCTCCTAATAAGATTGTCATCGGGATCACCTTGCGATTATTGGTTCCGACTAAAAACTTGGCTATATGCGGAATGATCAAACCAACGAAGGCAACATTGCCAACTAAAGAAACTGACACACCAGACAAAATAACGACACAGATCAAGGAAATAAGTCTGATGGCCGTAATATTTTTACCTAAACTTTTAATTGAATCATCGGTCAAACTTAAGAGATTCAAATTACCAGACATTAAGTAGACTACAACTAAGCCAACAATTATCCATGGTCCAAGTCGTTCTAGTTGAGCCCAAGAGACAGCTGAAATGCCACCAAAATGCCAAAAGGCTAAGTCTTGTTTGAGGTTAGCAATCAAAGCGATACCTTCACTGATAGCGGTGAAAAAAGCACTGATCGCTAACCCTGATAAAACTAAAATAGTCGGGCTCATTTGCGATTTCTTCAGGGAACTGATAGCAAAAACTAGCCCTGCGGAAATGGCAGCACCGACTACTGAAAAAGCTGTGGTATTCAAAGTAGACATTTTAGGAAAAAAAGTAAAACAAAGCGTCAGCATAAAAGCCGCCCCAGCGTTGATACCTAAAAGTCCCGAATCAGCCATAGGATTCTTAGTCACGCTTTGCATCAAAGCACCGCTGACTGCTAAAGCAGCACCGATCAACATTGCGCCAATGATCCGCGGGATCCTGATATGGCGAATGATCCGTTGATCGATACTGCTCGCATCGAAATGAAAAAGTGAGTTAAAGACTGTTGAACCAGTATTGCTATTGGAACCGTAGCGTACGCTGAGCATCAATAATAAACCTAAGACCACCAGTGCAATAACCATTTGAAGAGAATACTTTACACTAGCTTTCAAGCTGACTCCCCCGATCTCCAGCGGTTATAAGTCAGGATCATTGGTCTGTTATGGTCTTGAATGATCTTAGCATCGATATTGAAAATATTGCGAAGATTATCGCGGGTGATGACTTGGTTGACTGGACCACAAGTCTGCAGGTACCCATTTTTGATAGCAATCAATTGATCTGAGAATCTGGCAGCGTGGTTCAAATCATGCAAAGCCATCACGATCGTCCGATGCTCTTTTTCGTTTAGTTCCTTGATCAATAGCATGACGTCCAATTGATGCGTCAGATCTAAATAAGTCGTCGGCTCATCCAAAATGATCGTATCAGTATCTTGGGCCACCGCCATCGCAATCCAGGCACGTTGTCTTTGACCACCAGATAGCGTACTTAACCGACGTTTAGCCAAGTCTTGGACTGAAGCTTTTTCCATGGCCCAATCGATTTTTTCATGATCGACTTTTGATAGCGTGGAAAAACGATGCCGATATGGGATCCGCCCAAAGGTCACTAATTCCTGAACTGTCAGATCATTGGCAACTTCATTAGACTGTGGCAAGACAGCCATTTCTTTAGCCATCTCACTAGTTTTCTTCTGTTCGATATTTTCGCTGTCTAAAAAGACCGACCCATCGCACGGTTTCAATAACCGGGCAATCGTTCGGATCAAAGTTGACTTGCCACATCCATTCGGCCCAATCAAAGTTGTGATCTGACCTTTAGGAATCTGGATCGACAGATCGTGGATCGTTAATTTTTTATCATAGTTCACGCAAACTTTCTTAGTTTCAATAATATTCATCGCACATTCGACCTTAATTTATAATTTTTACATACAGACTGAATATTCTGATATATATTTTTGTAATATATTTTAACGTATTCTCTTGACTTTTTGTAACGCTTTCATTAATAATTTACATAATTTAAAAAATTATTTGAGGGGGAAAATTATGAATCGTAAAAAACTATGGGGAGTTGGACTTTTTATTGCCTTATTTTTCACAATGTTTCTGTCAGCTTGTAGCAGTTCCCAAGCCTCAGATTCAAGTACGCGTGATCTAAAAGATTCCATGGGCCATCAAGTCGAAGTGCCTACACAGCCCAAACGTGTTGTCGGTAGTTACTTAGAGGATTACTTAGTTGCCGTTGGCGTCAAGCCAGTCGTTCAATGGTCAGTTAAAAATGCTTCAGGAACTCAGGAATATTTGAAAAAAGATCTGAAAAACGTGCCAACGATCGACTACTCGCTACCCTATGAGGCAGTTACCAAGGCTAAACCAGACCTGATCCTCATGGGAACAGACAGTCAAGTTCAAAATGGGAAATATAACCAATATAAGAAAATTGCTCCAACCTACGTTGTCAAAAATGGTACTGACGTTTCTTGGCGGGACCAATTTCTCGATGTAGCTAAGGCAGTCAACAAGACTGATAAAGCTAAGCAAGTTCTAAACAAGTACGACAAGAAGGTCGACTCAGCGAAAACTAAATTGAACAAACAGGCTAATGGCAAGTCAGTGGCTGTTTTATGGGTAACTAACAACTCAGCCTTTATCGTTAGCGACAAGTCTTCTAGTGGCTCACTGCTCTACGGTGACCTCAAGTTGAAAGAACCTAGTCTGGTCAAAGAGGTTTCTAAGAAAGCTACGGCTGATTGGTCGTCCGTTTCCTTAGAAAAGCTTGCTAAACTGGATGCTGATTACATTTTCTTAGTTAACAGTGACAAGGATGCTGACATGTTCAAAGATCCTGTTTGGACGAATATCAAGGCTGTTAAGGATGGTAATTTGTTCCAATACGGCAACGATTCTAGTTGGCAGTATAAAGGACCAATCGCTTATACCCAAATGATCGACCAAGTTTTAAAAGATATGACTAAATAATAATTGAGAACAAAAATCGGCAGGTCTTCGGATCTGCCGATTTTTTTATTGATGCTCAATGATCCGTACTCGATGGACCTCAGGTATCTTATTGAGGGAACGGATCAAGTTTTGGCCATTTTCACCATCGATCGAATTAACGTCAACGACTGTATAAGCGGTGCTTCCTTTGGCAGCATTACTCATATTCTCGATATTGATCTCTCGGTCAGCCATCTTAGTGGCAATCTGACCAACCATATTAGGGACATTTTTGTGAATGACAGTCACTCGATATGGTGCTTCAAAGGGAACTTTCATATTTGGTAAGTTAACTGAATTGGTGGTATCACCCGATTCCAAATAATTCATCACAGTATCGGCACCCTGGACCGCACCATTTGATTCAGCTTCAAGAGTCGAACCGCCAATATGAGGAGTAATAGTGATGTTCTTTTGATCGGCGATGATCGGTTCACCAAAGTCTGTGCAGTAATGACTGATCTTCCCCTCCTGAATGGCCTTCAAAACTGCCTTGTTGTCAACGATGCCGATCCGCGAATAGTTGAACAAGACTGCCTGATCCTTCATAGCAGTCAATTCCGTCGTACTGATCAATCCAATCGTGTCTTGATTTTTAGGAACGTGGACTGTTACAAAATCGGCATTTTTGACAGCTCGACGAATCGAATTGGCACGCTTGACTTGATTGTCGATCCGCCAAGCAGCATTTGACGACAAAAATGGATCGTAACCAATGACCTTCATCCCTAGAGCCAGTGCAGCATTAGCGACCCGTGAACCAACGTTTCCGAGTCCGATGACTGCGAGTCTTTTGCCAGCTAGTTCAGTTCCATTAAATTTAGTCTTATCCTTTTCAGTCCGTTGCGAAATATCGGCTTCCGAATGGATATTTGAATATTGATTAGCAGCAAATAAATTTCTGGCCGTAGCAATCATCAACGAAATTACTAATTCCTTGACCGCATTGGCATTGCTGCCAGGGGTGTTGAAAACAGCAATCCCCTGCTCGGTTGCTTTGTCGAGTGGCACATTGTTGTAGCCTACTCCACACCGAACGATAGTCTTCAAGCTTTCTGGGAATTTTTCTTGCAACAAGTTGACCGACCGGATCAAATAAGCATCAGGATCATCACTTTGATTGATCTTAAAATCATCACTGAATGTTTCTAAACCACTTTTAGCTATCGCATTAAACGTTTTTACTTGATACATTATTTAGTCCTCCAATAATTCTTTTCAAATTTATCCAAAAAGTTGACCAATTTTTCAACGCCTTCATATGGCATCGCATTGTATAAACTAGCGCGCATCCCTCCGACTGAACGATGACCCTTGATATTAAGCAAGCCAACATCAGCAGCCTCAGCAATCAATTTAGCGTCCAGATCAGCATCCTTGGTAACAAAAGGAACATTCGTCAATGAGCGATCAGGCTTTTGGACTGGTGCAGTAAATAATTTTGACGCATCCAAAAAATCATATAGCAAAGAAGATTTTTTCCGATTGCGTCTTTCCATTTCGGGGACTCCACCTTGTTGTTTGAGCCATTTCAAGACTAAGCCAGCGGCATAAATGGCGAAGACTGGTGGGGTGTTGAACATGGAATTTTTCTGGGCGAACAATTGGTAATCGAGCATACTTGGTAGGTTTTTGACTTTGCCAATCAAATCATCTCGGACGATTACTAGAGTCAAACCGGCGATACCAAGGTTTTTCTGAGCTCCAGCCATGATCAATCCGAAATCTTTGATATTATATTGTTGACCGAGAAAATTCGACGACATATCGCCGACTAGTTCAGTTGCACCAGTGTCAGGAACGGTCGAGTAAGCTGTCCCTTCAATAGTGTTATTAGTAGTGATATGGACGTAGTCGTATGTATCTTGAGTCAAGTCTTTTAAAATCGGCAATTTCGTGTAATGGTCTGCTTTGGTTGAATTCAAGACATCAACTTTGACGTTGACACGTTTGGCTTCGTCTCCTGCTCGTTCCGCCCAATGACCACTGTCCAGCAAACCGATCCGATGATATTTATTGGCAAGGTTCAACGGGATAGTGGTGAACTGCAAGGTGCCTCCCCCTTGAAAGAACAAAACGTGATAGTTATCGGGGATCGCCAGCAATTCTCTGAGATCTTTTTCGGCTTGATCGATGATATCTTCGAACAGCTCGGAACGATGGGAGATCTCCATTACGCTCATTCCTGAATCATTATATGATGGCAGATCTTGTTTGATCTGAGCTATAACTGGATCTGGCATAGTTGCGGGACCAGCTGAAAAATTGTAAATCGTCATACGAAAACACTCCTTATATTAAAAAATCCTCACAGAAGACATTCTGTGAGGATAAGCGAATTTAATATTGAAGCCTCACAGATATAGTTGTCTATACTCACATGAGGTTTATTGATGAGTTAAATAAGCCTACATGTTAAAACGTGTAGACAAGGAGGAGACTGTTAGGCTAAGATTAACTTTATTGAACATAATTAAAATACCTCCAATTAACTTAAAAATACTGTAACAATCAATTAATCGATTGTCAACTAGCATACATCTGTTAAACGGTGCATAATTAAGTTAATTAATGAGTGTAAAGGAGTAAATATGACTGAACTATATCTTATTAGACATGGACAGACTTCTGCCAACGCCATGGGTCTTAAACAAGGTGTCATCAACACTGACATCACCCATCTAAATGAAGTCGGACAACAGCAAGCCCAGAAGCTAGCCGATAATTTTGATATCAGCTTTGCTGACCGGATCATCTGTAGCCCGTTAGAACGTACCGCCCACACAGCTAAAATCTTAAACGCTGGTCATGACCTCCCGATCACTTACGACCAACGATTATTAGAAATCTCTTACGGTCAATGGGACGGCAAAAAGAATACTGAATTACGTGAAAAGTATCCTGACGTCTTCAACACATATTGGAACGACGTCTTGCCAGACTACGTCAAATACGCCAGCAAAGGTGAAAAATTTGAGACCGTTGTCGATCGTGTCGACGGGTTTCTCAAAGAAACCGTTGAAAAATATCCTGACGAGAAAATCATCGTCGTGACGCATGGTTTTACCGTTAAAGCATTCGCACTTGATGTCCTTCGACCCAGTGATCTGATGAGCCTTCCCGAACCTAGAAACACTAGTGTTACTAAGCTCATCGCTTTATCCACTGATGAGACTTATTTGGAATACTACAATCAAATATTTTCATAAGGACATTAAATATGCAGAACAAAAGAGAAATCCACGCAAATCGAATAGTATTAAAAATTGGAACTAGTACTTTGATCAAAGACAACAGCAAGCCTAACTTCAAAGTTATCAATGGTTTAGCTTATGTCTTGAGTAATTTAAAGAAATCCGGTAAAGAAGTAGTTCTAGTATCATCCGGAGCCATTGGTGTTGGTATGGGAATCTTAGGTTTAAACGAACGTCCCTATAAGGTTTCCCAACAGCAAGCAGTTGCTTCTGTAGGACAAACTGAATTGATTCAACTATACAATCAAGCCTTACAAAAAAATGCTATGGTCGCAGCTCAAATGTTGCTGACCCGTGATGTAATCCATTTTCCTGAGAGCCATACTAATGTTATGAATACTTTTCAAGAATTATTGAACGTGCCAACAGCTATTCCCATCATTAACGAAAATGATTCGATGACAGTTTCTGAAATGGATCATCACACTAAATTTGGTGACAATGACCAGTTGTCTGCCATCGTGGCAAATTTGATCGATGCGGACATCTTGATCATGTTGTCGGATATTGATGGTTTCTATAATGGCAATCCTCAACTGGATTCGACTCACAAATATGACACGGTCACAGCAATCGATGAGAAGATTATTTCAGCAGCTGGCGGCCAAGGCAGCATCTTTGGTACCGGTGGCATGGCAACCAAATTAAAGGCTGCTAAGATGATTTTGAAGCATCATCAACAAATGATCCTAGCTAACGGAAAAGACCCTGAAATCGTCTTTAATCTGCTTGCTGGCGAAAATATTGGCACACTATTTACGGAAAATTAGGAGGTAATTCTGATGACTGATTTAAGTGAAATGGGAAAAAAGGCAAAAACGGCTGAATTTCAATTGAGCCAATTAGGCACCGTTCAGAAAAACAAAGCTCTCGAACAGATGGCTGTGGCTCTAGAAACAAATTCCGCAAAAATATTGGCTGCCAACCAAAAAGATTTAGAAAATGCCAAAAATAACTCAATGTCAGAGGCAATGCAAGACCGCTTGTTGCTTGATGACGACCGGATCAAGAAGATGGCCGATGGTTTGCGGCAAATCGCCGAACAATCTGATCCAATCGGTAAAGTCGACCGCGGCTGGACGACTGAAGACGGACTTGATATCATTCAAGAGCGCGTCCCATTAGGCGTTATCGGCATAATTTTTGAAGCCCGTCCTAACGTGACTGTTGATGCTGCGGGGCTCTGTTTCAAATCCGGTAACGCAGCCTTCTTGCGTGGCGGAAAAGAAGCTATCAATTCAAACATCGCTCTTTCAGACACTTTACGGACAGCCTTGAAAGACTTTGGTTTGGACGATAACTCCGTTCAATTGATTCACGATACTAGTCATGAAGTTGCTCAAGAAATGATGGAGTTGAGTGACTATTTGGACGTCTTGATACCTCGTGGTAGTGGCCGTTTCATCAAAATGGTCGTCAATAAAGCTAAGGTACCGATCATCGAAACAGGTGCCGGCAACTGTCATATATACGTTGACGAATCAGCTGACCAAGCTCAGGCTATCAAAATCATCGAAAATGCTAAGGTTCAGCGCCCTTCAGTTTGCAATGCGGTTGAGAAGATCCTTGTCAACCAAAATATTGCCGATGAGTTCTTACCTAAATTGGCTGAAAAGCTCAAGCAAGAACAAGTTGAGATTCGAGGCGATGCCGGTGTTCAAAAGATCTTGCCTGACGTCATCCCAGCAACAGAAGATGATTGGTACACCGAATATAACGACTACATTATTGCTATCAAGGTCGTTCCAGACTTGAACAGCGCCATCGAACATATCAACCATTACAACACTCAACATAGTGAAGCAATCTTGACAGAAAATTATCAAAATGCCCGTCAATTCCAGAAACAGATCGATGCGGCAGTCTTGTATGTCAACGCTTCGACTCGATTCACCGATGGTGGCAAATTTGGATTCGGAGCCGAAATCGGCATCAGCACACAAAAATTGCATGCTCGTGGTCCAATGGGAGCTAACGAATTAACGACCACCAAGTACTTAGTTAACGGTGATGGTCAAATAAGAAATTAAACGTAAAAAAACCACAAACCTGCAGATGCAGATTTGTGGTTTTTTTAGTGCACAGGAAATATCAGCCGAAACTCAAATTTCCCAGTTCAATAAGTTCATTGTTCTTCGGTCAATTCGATAATCTCGTCGTAGAAAGTATGGATAGGAATATCTAATTTTTGGTTCAACATGTAAACCTCTTGTTGAGTAAATCCTAAGCCTTTAATCTTGCGGTAGACAGTAGAGATTGAAACGTCTAAAGCATCCGCAATGGTTTTTTGTCTGATCTTATGAACAACAAGGTATGAAACCAATCCTGAATTCGTCAGCAATCTTATCACTCCGCTTTTATTAATTTTTTGCGAACATTATTTCCCAATTATAAACTTACTTTTAAATTGTATTATCCCGATTGCCCTAGCTCAATAGTTCAACGATAAATACATCAGATAAGATGTAACAGCCGTATATATGACCTATTCAAGAAAAACAATTCGTTTTTTCAGTTTGTGGGGTTGTGAAAAAGATTGTTTTTAAACAAGAAACTGATCCAATATCTGCCCGCAAAATCTACCTAACTTTGATGTTTGGGTTCTTCAAAATCGTTTCAAGTACTATTATAATTATTCCAAAAGAAAAAATAAATCGTTAGGTACTTTATGCAATCCTTACTCGCCTTTGCAATTTAATATTTAATTAAAAATATAAATCAAATTTTATTTATCAATTGATTAAAGAACATTAGGTTGGTTGGTATAACACATGTCATACGTTATATAACGGATGAACAAATGTCAATTAATAAATAAAATATACCGTAAATTTAGAGTTAGACAATCAGAAGTATCAATCATATCTGAGCACAAAAAAACCACTGATCTGTTCTGATCAGTGGTTTTTTGAGTAGAACTACACAAGTCCACCCTAACTAAACTCTAACGAGGCATTGGCTTTAATGCCTTGTCGAGAAATGGCTTCAATGGTTCTGGAGCTGGGATTGGCTTTGGTTCTGCTGCTTTTTGGACTGCGTCGTGAAAATCATTTGGAAAATTATTCATAATAAATTTCTTCTTTCTTATCTGGGTTATATATTTGGGATTGTTTGTTTTAGGGAGAATTAACGAGGCATTGGTTTCAATGCTTTGTCAATAAATGGCTTCAATGGTTCTGGAGCTGGAACGGGTTTTGGTTCTGCGGCCTTTTGGACTGCATCATGAAAATCATTTGGGAAATTATTCATAATTTTTATCTTCTTTCAAAAATATTTATCGATTCTTATCGTTAGTTTGTACTGACTAAAAGTTTGTAACGTTGTCGAACAATTGGCCAACGGCACTTACGTCGTTACCAAATGTATGGATTCCTGTAGAAATTCCTGCTTTAAGTGAGTTCAAAATAATCATAGTGAGATCCTCCAAAAATTGTTAATTAATTAGTTTTAGTTTTAAAATTAGAAGCGTGTTACTTGGTCGAAAAATTGACCAACAGCGTTAACGTCGTTTGCTGCAGTGTGGATACCTGTACTTACACCTGCACGTAATGAGTTAAGAATAATCATATTCTTGGCACCTCCTTGACTTGGTATTCATTCAAAGAAAATTTAAATATAAATATTCTGAAAAGATCATTTTTAGAATGCTTTATATTGAAATTTTCCAAAAGCTTTATCTAAAGCTTGTTACTTGGTCAAAGAATTGGCCAACAGCATTTACATCGTTACCTAATGTACCGATACCTGTGCTGATTGCTGATCTGATTGAGTTAAGAATAATCATATTAGCTACCTCCTTTACGAGTTATATCATCGCTTGATGACCTTAAAAAACTCTTAAAATAAAAACGATTTGAGATTTTGTAATATTACAAAATAGCTACGGAAAATAATATTTGTCTTTTTTTGATTTTATCTGTATACTCTTAATCGTAATTATTACTATTAAAAAAAGGAGCCTACTATGTCAGAGAAAATTGATTTTGCAAGTGCTAGCAGACGTCTACGCAGTAAAAATATTAAAACCCGCCGGCGTGCTTTGAAGATTATCAAGCAAGCCAAGCGAGTTACTATTACTAAGAAAGCTCAGTAAAAATTTTTCAAGAGGATGGTTTCATGAGACGGAAGTGGATATATTTATTTGGATCAGCGATGATCTTGTTTTTATTTTTAACGGGATGTAGCAAATCTACGAACGAGAAGACGATCTTGACTTCAACCAATAGCTACTATGAACCAGTCAAAAGTATTGTCGGGGACAAATACAAAGTCGAACCAATCGTCAAATCGGTCAACGTTGACCCTCATAGTTACAAACCCACGACAGATATCTCTAAAAAGGTCTCTAAGGCCGCTTTAGTTGTTTCCGATGGACTTGGTTATGACGACTGGGTAAACAAGCTTGCAGAGGCTAACAATAAGCAAGACGACGTTTTGAACTACGGAGCTGATGTTTTGCACCTCAAAAATGGTAGCAACGAACATCTCTGGTTCGATGTCGACGGCATGAAAAAATTGTCAAAAATCGTTTATCAGCGGGTATCCGATATGGATAACTTGAATAAAAAAACTTACCACAAAAATTATCAAAAGTATGATCAAAAGCTCGACAAATTAATCGCTAGAGAAAAAGCAATCAAGCAGTCGGCTCAAGGCAAAAAAGCCTATGTGACTGAACCTTTACCAGATTATTTATTGAAAGATCTAGGTATTTCGGTAGCTGACAATCATTTTGCCAAGGCAATCGAAGATGAAACTGACCCTTCAGTTAAAGATATCCAAGAGATCCAAAATGGCTTGAAGTCGCACAAGGTCGATGTTTTAGTTGTTAATAAACAAGTTAGCAGCGGCATCGTTAATAAGATCAAAAAGACTGCTAAAGAAAACGATGTTCCCATCGTTTATTTAACGGAAACACTGCCCAAAGACCTTGGTTACTACGAGTGGATGGACCAAAATCTTGATCAAATTCAAAAAGCTCTAGAATAGCAAAAAGCCAACTCATCTGAGTTGGCTTTTTTGCTATTTATTTTGTTGTTTGAGGCATTTGTCGCATAGCCCCATGACTTCATAATGCTGCGAGTCGATTTGGAAATTCGGCAATTTCTTTTCGACTTCTTTGATTGCTGGTGCGGCGAGTTCAACCACTCGGCCACAGTTTTCGCAAATAAAATGACTGTGATTCAAATTGTCGAAATCACATTGGTATTTAGCACGTAAGCCGTTATTGAACATCCGCGTTTCAACGACGTGCAATTCTTCGAGCATTTCAACGTTTCGATAAACAGTTTCATAACTCATCCGACTGTATTCTTGACGCAACTTATGATCGATCTCAGTGATCGGAACATAGTAGTCGCGCTTATTGAATAGGTAGTCGAGCATACTAGTTCTCTGTTTAGTAATTCGAACGTTATCGTTTTTTAATAACTCGATAGCTTGGTTGTATGTTTCTTCAGTCTGGACCATGTTACAAATCTCCTTACATATTACTAAAAAGTATACAACAAATTAGTAATATTTACTATCTAGTCGCTTAGTAACCATGGTTCAAATCAACGACATTTTCCACTACTTCGCCATTTTCGAGCAATGACTTAAGATTCTTCTTGAAGATCACAAAAGCTCTCTCAGAGTATTTGACGCTTCTTCCCGCAGTGTGGGGCGTAATAATGACATTGTCCATCTTCCACAATGGATTGTCAGCAGGCAATGGCTCAGGCTCCACCACATCCAAGGCAGCACCAGCTATCTCCTTATTTTGCAAAGCTTCAATCAACGCTGACGTATCTGTTGACTTACCACGGCCGATATTGATATAAACCGATGATTTAGTCATTTGCTCAAAAATATTTTGATCAAAAATCTTTTCGGTAGCTTTGGTATCAGGCAAGATGTTGACGACAAAATCGACTTTGCCGACTGCTTGATCCAGTTGATCCATCGACATCATTTCATCCATTGATTCAGTTGGCTTGGCTGTTCTTCTGATGCCGATCGTCTTCATCCCTAGTGCTTTGCAATAACGTCCGAGGATGCTGCCGATATTGCCTGCGCCGACGATCAGAACGGTTTTGCCGTAGACTTCATCATACGGTTCATCGACTTTCCACAGGCTTTGATCTTGATCGCGCATCGTCAGATTCAGCTTCCGGACGTACATCAACATATATCCCAATGTTTGTTCGGCGATATTGATGGCATTGGCTCCTGAACCGCTGGTAACAACTATGTTTTCCTTCTTCAAATCGTCCAGTGGCAAGGCATCCACGCCGGCACGAATCGTTTGGATCCATTTCAGGTGACCATTGGCAACTGCATGATCTTCTAAACGGCTTGACCAGCCGTAGATAGCATCAACTTCAGTTAAATCTTTTTTGGTGGCTTTTTTTGGCGATACTACTTCCAGTGTTAGATCATTCGATAATTCCCGGATTTCACGCTGTTGCTGTTCAGTAAGATCGATAAAACTTAAAATCTTCATTTTCCTGCCTCACAAATTTTGAATTTGGCCAGGTTATGCGAATTTTGAAACAGCTCCAAAATTGCTATCCAACAGCAAAAAGGAGTAGCACTGATATGTCAAAATCTGGCATAACTACTGCTACTCCATTTAATACACCTTTGAAGTTTATGTCAATCAAATCGTACATACTTTTCAGGCGTGATTATTTACCTAATTTGTCGTAATCTTCATCGGTAACTTTTTCGAGCCATTCTGAAGTTCCCTTTGTGATGGCAATGTGACTGAACCAGCTGTCTTTTGTTGCACCATGCCAGTGTTTAACTCCTTCTTTGATAACAACAACGTCACCTTGCTTCAATAATTGAGCAGGCTTGCCCCATTCTTGATACCAACCTTCGCACCTGTGACGAGCAAGATTTGGAATCCATCATGGTGGATGTGCCAATCGTTACGGCATCCTGGTTCAAAAGTAACGTTACTACCACCAAAGTCGATGTTGTCTTCTGGGCTGAATAGACTTTCAAGGTAACTTTGTCCAATAAAGTATTGGGCATAAGCTTCATTTTTTTCTCCGATTGGGAAAACTCCACCATTTTTCAATTCTTCATTTTTAGCCATTATTGTACTTCCTTAAGTTAGATTTTAATTGTAATTATTTCCAGATTTCCTTAGCACGGTTAAATGCTGACCATGCTTTTGGCCAACCAGCATAAAATGCTAGATGTGTTAACTCAGCAACGATTTCTTCTTTAGTGATTCCATTTTGCTTACCGATGCGTAAGTGAGCTTCTAACTGTTCAGTATTTCCAGCTGAAACGATACTTGCGATAGTGATCAAAGAACGATCATGAGCAGAAAGTTCATTTTCCTTGCTCCAAACTTCACCGAATAGAACATCATCATTTAAATCAGCAAATTGAGGGGCAAAATCTCCCAATTGTTCTTTACCAGCTGTTTGTTTTTTGGCCATAACTCATTCCTCCTAGATTTCCTATCTTTTCGAACGACTATAGTAAACCACTTAAAGTACACTGCAAGTCAACAAAATAAATAAAAAAAGATAAATAATTTCATATATAAAAAAGCTCACTATCCCCTTTCGAGAATAGCAAGCTAAATGTAATCAAAATTATAAGTACGAACCAGATTATTCTTCATGATTCATGTTATCCAAGTACGTAGCAAAACCTTCGCTGTCTTTGATCTTGCCAGTAGTCTTACCAGTGTACCAATCGATCTTATCGTCCAAAATGGTCAAACTGTGATCAAGATCTTCCATTTTCTTCATGAATTCACTGCGGACATTTTTGAGTAATTCCAACCGCTTATTGATAGTCGAATCCCCTTCAGCACGCCATTGAACGTACTTCTTCAGTTGTTCGATCGACATACCAGTGCTCTTTAAATGCAATAAAAACTTGATCCATTTAACATCCGCATCAGTATAAAATCTCAAACCGTTTTCTGAACGATGAGGTTTGACTAAACCTTCTTTTTCGTAATATCTAAGTGTGGGACTGGTCAAGCCAGTCATTTCTGCAAAATCACCGATCCGATAGTGACGTTCGGTCTCGTTCATTGTTTCTGTTGACATTAAATTATCTCTTTTCATCATTTCTTTTAAGTTGGCTTTAAGTCTAGCATTTATTATTATAAATGTAAATATTTATAATCTATATTAAAAAAAGAGAGTAAGTCATCTACTCTCTTCTGCTTTAAATATCATAATTAACGAAAACTAGTTACATTATTAAAGAATTGGCCAAAGGCAGCAAGATCATTTCCAGCGGTTTGTAATCCTGTACTGATGCCGGCTCTTAAAGAATTAAGAATAATCATAGTATGAATCCTCCTTGATAGAATGAATTCATTATTGCACCTAAACCTTAATTTAAACTTAAATACAATAATTATCTTAATATAAATCTATTCCACCATCAATATTTATTATCTGACCAGTGATAAATTCGTTCTCCATTAAATAGAGATATCCGCTAGCGACTTCAGAAAGCTTGGCAACTCTTCTAAGAGGAACGTTTTTGGAGAAATCGGTAACCTGTTGCATCATTTCTGGTTCTGGTACATCCCGCCACAATCCGGTTGGGGTCCAACTTGGTGAGACCGCGTTCACTCTAAATTCCGGTGCCATTTCAACCGCTAAACCCTGAACCATCAAGTTTATTGCCTGATTGCCAACAATAGCACCAGAGGCATTTGATGGACTTCCACCAGATCCTGAAGTAAAAATCAGTGAACCGTGTTGATTGAGATGTTTAGCAGCTATTTGGGCTAATTGCAAATCAGTGAAAAATTTGTCTTCAATGGTTTTTCTGATCAAGCTAATATCAGTATTCAGAAAGCCACCGCTCATCGCTCCACCCAGAGTCGAAACGATATGATCGAAGTTTGACGTCGAATCAAAATACTTCTCCAAAGCTGCTTTCCCATGAGCATCTATGCTCTTGGCTTGAATGTTTTTGTGGTCTTTTTGGAATTGTTTGGTACGAGTTTTATTATGTCCGATGACGGTCACATTTGCTCCGGCATGTTCGGTTTGGCGGGCAACTTCTCGTCCAAAACCTGAAGTACCGCCGACGATTAAGATGCGTTTGTTTTCTAGTGTCATGTCTTCTCCTTACAAAAAAAGAGCGGAATTCTTTCCACTCTTAGACTATTAGATATACCTTAAATAAAGCTTGACGATTAATCAGTTGGATACAACAACTTGAGGTTTTGATAATCGCTGGCGTTGACTTTGACTGTGGCATTGTTGGTTGAATAAAAGTCGCTGGTGTAATACATGATGGCATTTTTATCAGCATAATTATCATTCAAACCAAGTGCATGACCCATTTCATGCATGATCGTATGCTCTAGGTCATCGTTGCCATATTGTCCGGTCCGTAATTGCGGATCCAACGAAATCAAGGTTTCAAGTAAAGTTTTGACTGATGGATCATTTGTATCTTGAATCAGGTTGAGAGAACTGCCCCAACTTGATTTATTAGGATCTCGATTGGTGAAAGTTATATTGACATCATTGAAATCAGTGGTATTGGTCAATCTCAAATGAATCAACTTGGTTGAATTCCACTGTTCGATAGCATACTTGACATCTTGTCTAACCTGCTGGGACACACCAGGTTGAATCCCGACCGTGATATCATCTGGATCGGCAACTCGGTCGATCTTATTATTTTCCGAAGTTGCTTGAACTTTGGCAACTTGGTCGCTAGCTGCAGAAACAGTTGTGACTGCGGCGGTTGACGAAACTACCACAAAGATGCTTAAGTCAGCGATGCTGGAAATAAGAATCTTTTTAAAATTCATAATAATCCTCCCTCTAGGATGATGATTAAATTTATTATAGTTCATTTATTTTAAAATACTCAGGTTTTTGATTTTTGATTAGATGTGGGCATAAAGAAAGGGAAATACCTGATTGGTATTTCCCTTTGCTTTTGGCTTGCGAGAACTACCTGGGGAGGATGTTCTTGGAAGCCAAGTGAATATTTATTTGTGTCTGATGCTTTGTTCTTTGAATACGGATATTTGGATTTGGGTTACCAAACCTCTACTAATTTATAGCGGAAACGCGTGAAACGCGCACTTTCCCACTGACTGTGGTTCATAAGTCAAAAAGGTTCCGGGCCGGACGGGCCCTTACCGCCTTTCTGCCTTATGCCCCACAGTCACCCGTGGGAAATAGCGCTCTTTTTTTGCTCTATTTCTTTGCGATCTTATTCATCCAAGTAAACATTTCATTCAAGTTGTAATCGCCTGCGTGGCCTTTATTCCATTCTAGGTGATAGTTGACGTCTTTATTTTCGTTCTTTAGTTTTTGAGCGAAAATTGTTGGTACTGCGATTGATGTGTTGGCGTCTTTTTCACCGTATCTGATGTACCAGTGATCGGCTGTATCGGCGTTGTTGTTGCTGATGTAGTCCATTGGATTCATCATCTTGATGATGTTGTCACTTGCTTTAGCTGTCTTATTTTTGGCAGTATTGTTCTTTTGACTGTAATCGGTGAAGTGTTTCTTGTTGACTGTTGCGGTACCCATTTCTTGGTTTTCAGCATTTGATAAGTCTACTCCGTCAAAAGCTGGAGCAGCTTTCATTCTACCTACTGCCTTGAAGTACTTCGACAAGTTAACGTCAGTTGCCTTGCCGTTCTTGATAGTTAACCATGGGTATTTCTTCTCGGTAATGTTCTTACCATTCTTGATAGCTGTGTTAGCAGAATTCTCAACGGTTTTCTTGATCAAATTATTGAACGAGCCTGAGCCGTCTTTGTTCATCTTCAATGTTTTACCATTGTCATCTTTAAGATTTAGGCTATTAACATAGCTTGGGAACTCTTTCTTCAAATCATTAGAGATCTTCTTTTGAGCCGAAGTCAAAGTTGATGTTTCAGCAGTTTGTCCCGGCATTGCCATCCCTTGATAACTGTTGATTCCATTGAATTCCCATTCGTATGCAGAATCAGCATTGTCCAAGTTCATAATAGGACAAAAATCCATTGATGCAAAAATATTATCTGAGGTATCGGCAGCTCCAATGGCTTTCAGATATGGTGCATAATCCTTGCTATTTCCTGATGCGCCTAGGAGGGCCGACATTGCGCCACCGGCACTTGTCCCATCAGAAATGATTTTATTTTGGTTTCCAGGAATCTTTTTAGAGTTTAATTTCAAGTAACGTACGGCAGCTTTTAAATCGACGATAGCTGCGGGTGCTTTACCTGTATAATTACTTTTTTGCTTCGTAGTTCTGCCACGAGCACCAGGTGCTGCGACAATGTAGCCTTCTTTAAGGGCTTTTTCAGGAGCACTGTTGGCACCAGATGGAGCACCACCTGTAGCATTGGTCCCTGTTCCACCAGCACCGGGTGCTGCTGGAGTGCTTGATGATGACTTAGTTGATTTTGGCATCGTCATTGTTGATGAATTAGATTTACCAATAGTCGTTGCTTCACCAGGCATATAGCCACCAACGGAATTAGGGAAGAATACTGGTGCAGAATTCTTCGTATATCCATTGATTTTCTTGTTCTTGAAATAAGCTTCAGGAATATAAATATTCATTGTTTGATACTTCTTATCAACTGGCTTGCTGACGTAGGTAATATTTTCATAAGCCCGATATTTGATCTTTTTATTTCCGGATGTCAAAGTACGCACAGTGTACTTGGCATTCTTGAAATTCAAACTGACTTTCTTACCTTTGTAAGCATTGCCTCCTCGATAATAAGAAGCGTTTTTCTTATAACTAGTCGATGATAAGTCGCCAGCTTTAATAGTTTTGCTACTGGATGACGAACTCTTATTACTTGAACAACCAGTTAAAACTAAGACGGCTAAAAACATCGTGAATAAAGCTATGGTAGTCTTTTTTATTTACTTTCCCTCTTTTCAAGAAAAAGTTTAGCACAGAAAATGAATATTTTTATGGCAAGCTTTCGACTGTAATATTCCTATTTGGAGCGTATTGATTACATTTTGGAATAAAAAAAAGCCCACAAACGTTAGCTTGGAAGCAATGTTTGTGGAACTTATAGTTAATTTAATTATTACCAAATATTGACACGCTTTTCAGGATCGAGCCACATGCCATCACCTTTTGTTACATCAAACTCTGGGTAAAATTCATCCATATTTTGAGCCATAACATTAGCTCTAAGTGGGCCTGGTGCATGAACGTCAGTCTTCAAAAGTAGTTCATTGAATTCTTTTGTAGCTTTCAAGCGCCATACTCGAGCCCAGTTAACGAAGAATTGGTTCAAATTGACATCAGATTCAGTCTTGGCTGCTTCCAAAGCACAACGTAAACCACCAACGTCAGCAACGTTTTCGCTAACGACTAATTTACCGTTAACTTTGCTGCCGGCATATGGGATACCATCGAATTCGTCGATCATCTTCTGAGTTAACTTCTTGAATTTAGCGTAATCTTCATCAGTCCACCAGTTGTTCATATTACCGTATTCATCAAATTGAGCTCCGTTATTGTCAAAAGCATGAGAAATCTCATGAGCAATAACGGCACCAATACCACCATAGTTTTGACTGCTGAATTGCTTCAAACTATAAAATGGTGCTTGCAAAATAGCAGCTGGGAAAGTGATATCGTTTCTTGATGGATCATAACAAGCATTGACCATATGTCCAGGCATCAACCATTTGCCACGGTTGACTGGACGATGGAAACTGTCGAGCTCATCTTGGCGCTTGATCCGATTAAATTTGACCACGTTGTCATATAATGAAGCATTTTCTTCAACTTCATAGCGTGAATAAATATCTTCGATCTTGTCAGGATAACCAACCTTGATGGCAATCTTTTCCAATTTAACGATAGCCTTTTTCTTGGTATTTTCACCCAACCAGCTATTGTCAGAAATACGTTGTTCATAAATATTGATCATCTTTTTGACCATTTGTTGAACATCTTTTTTAGCATCAGCACCGAAATACTTTTCACCATAGTATGCACCGACAACTTGATCAAAAATCCGAGCAGCCTTGTGATAGGCATACTTCGTTCGGTTTTGTAATTCTTTGGCGCCACTCAAAGCTAATGAGTATTCACCAATCGTTTGACGGAACTCCTCATCCAAATTAGCAGCATAGTCAGTCAAATATTGAACCAGCATCCAAGCTTTGATCTCTTCAAAGGTGTCAGCATTTACGATCTTATTCAAGTCGTCTAAATAACGAGGTTCCGTGATGATAACCTTATCAGGTGTGTCGTTGATCAAATCAGTCACTTGTGACTTAAGATCCAAGACATCTGACTTCTTGACATACTCGTCAAATTGCATCGGGTTGTAAATCTTAGTATAATCAGCCCACTCTTCTTGACTCTTAACAATCGGCACGAGTAATTTATCAAAGGCCAAAGCCCTTTCGACGATAGCTTGAGCCTTCTTCAAGTCATAGCCGACCATCGAAAGCAATCTTACTGATACTTCTTGAAATTTTTTCAGCAAAGCCTTGCCAGACTCGTTGTAAGCTTCATAGTAAGATTTATCAGGCAAGATCAAGCTTGCGCCTTCAATGTAAACAACATTAGTTGACGTGTCTTTCATATCCGCATCGATTGAGACGTCGATTGGCAAGTCGAAGTTGTCAGCCGATAATTTGGCCAGCTGTTGACTCAAGTCATTGACGTCTTTCAAATCAGTTATCCGTTGGATATCTTTCAAAATTGGTTGTTGATGAAACTTGTTTAAATGTTCGACGTTATTTGCGAGGCGATAGAGTTTGACTGCCTGAAGCATTAAGTCATCATTGACTTTGCTTTCATCTTGAGCAAATTCGTGGAACTCGTTCATCAAGGTTTTTTCAACGGCTTCGTCGAGGTCCATAAAGCCACCTGTCCGAGGCTTATCTGCTGGAATAACGGCCTTTTCTTGCCATTCTCCGTTAACAGCTAAATAGAGATTTTCTTTATAACTAGCAGGTTTTGCATCGACCATATCGCCGGCTCCGCCAACTACCTTACTTGTAAACATTTCTTCACCACCAAAATTATTTGAATACCACTATAACACTAATATATTTATAAAAATAAGGATGTGCTTTGTGCAGATAGAAAAAGGAGGTTGGGACTTTGTCCCAGCCTCCCAAGAAATAGACTAAAAAGTTTTATCTGATAACACTGACAGAAACATTAGAATCATTGACGATCCGAGCAGCTTGCGAACCGATTGTATTACGGTTGCGGTTTTTCTCTTCAACACCAACGATCACTAAGTCTGGTTGGAATTTAGGAATTACTTGTTCCACGATAACATGTCCTGGATTACCTTCAGTAACCATGAGATGTAAATCTTGAACACCATATGTTTTTGCTTTTTGGCCGTATGCCTCAAGAAGTTCCTTGATTTGGTTACGGCGTTCTTTCAACGTTTCTTTGTCCAATGATTGGAAAATGTTCAAATCCCCAGTTTCCAATACTGACACGATTCCCAGCTTAGCGTTATAGTGCTTTGCTAAAGAACAAGCATAATTAAATGCATTCTTTGAAGAAACAAAGTCGTCAGAATCAACACAAATCAAAATTCGATCATATTCAATTTTTCGAACATTGTAATCCTTTAATTCATCCATCTGTACAGCCCCCTATTTTTCGAAATCTCGTCCTTTGTTGACTTCGAAGTACTGATTGAATCGTTTGACATAGTTATGGAACATATATGTCATCAGCAACCAGCGCTTGAATGAACGATCTTTGTCATAGAAAACGGTCGTACCAATTCTGTCTTGCTTGATCAATTCTTCAGCATATTCACTTGCTTCGTTGTGGGCAGCATACTTCCGGAAAACTTTTACCGGGATACCTAACCAAAGCTTATGTTGTGCTTTGTTCTTGTTAGCGTAAACAGTTGGTTCGTTTTCTAAGCTATTTTCAATATAATCTTCCACAACATATTTGGCAAGGTTATAACCGTTGAGGGTCACGAAGAAACTACTGCGGCCCATACGAAGATTGATTTCAAAGAACTTGAAAGTTTGATCACGTGAATCATACTTCATATCAAAATTAGCGTAACCTGTGAACTTGATATCTTCCAAGAATTTTTGAACTAAGTCGTAAACATCTTGGTTGAAATCAGGCACAATGGCTACGTAGTTTCCGATTGATTGTGGAGTTGGGTCCTCTAAGATAGGGTGACCAAGACACATCATCTTAACGTGATTATCTTTATCAACATAAGCATTCAATACACGCATGTTGGAGTCATCACCAGGGATAAAGTCTTGTAAGATCAAATCAGACGTATAGCCGTTATCATAAATCTTACCGACGATATCATTGAACTCTTCATCCGAATGGATCGTGAATGCTTTCTTTCGGCCTTCAAAATGGATATCCAACCATTCAACACTGTTAGCCGGTTTTAAAGCAACAGGATAATCATATGGAACATCCATATCTTTATTATTATCGTACATCGACTTAGTAATGATCTTCGTCAATGGATGTGGCAAGTTGTATTCGTCGGCTACTTTGTAAAAACTCTCTTTATTGTTCAACGACTTCAATAAATCATAATCCACGTAAGGACAAATAAAGGTCTTTGATAATTCTTCTTTATGTTTGCTAATGAGTTCGGCATAACCGTCCCCACATCCAATCAATATTACTGGTTCATCATGTTTGTCATAAATTTTAGCGATCTCGCGCATCTTTTCGATGAAAACTGGATCCTCTGAGAATCCGGAGAAGAGCGTTAAATCAAGTATTTTAGTATAACGTGTCGGAGCTAACTGTGTTTCAGCATAGGCCTTAACAGTTTCACCATATAGGTCATGGAAAGCACGGGCCATTCCGTAGACGTTCATATCACTACCTAAAAGCACCGGTGTGAATTTCTTTCCTGATTCAGTTTCGATAGGTATCAGCCTCTCACTCAAATTCGATTATTTTAATTATTTACAATCACAAATGATTATACCATATTTGACTTTATACTCTTCAGGTAATTGGCACAATCAAATACAGCATGATATCAATATTTTAATAAAAAATCAAATTCTTATATTTAACGTTAATTGATTTTAAATAGTGATTACAAATAATTAAAGCCACAGCTTTTTAGGCTGTGACTTTTCAAATTAATAATAATTATTATTGTTTGCGTTTTGTTAAAGCTTTAGTCCAGGATTGTGCAGGCAACACCGACTAGTCCAGGTCCGGTATGAACACCTAAAGCAGGTCCGACCTCTTCGAAATATTCATGAGTACCATGGATACCCATTTCTTCTAATTTAGCCAGCATCTTACCGCCCTCTTCTTCATCAGCACCGTGAGCAACGGCTAATAAATACTTGTGATGACCTTTAGTGAATTCTTTGATCTTATCACGCATGATCTTTTGACCACGTTTCATTCCACGAGCTTTAGCAATCGGTGTGTAGATACCTTCTTCGTTACAAGTAATGATCGGAGCCAACTTTAAAACACTGCCAACCATCGAAAAAACTAAGCCAATTCGCCCACCAGCACGTAAATAAGTCAACGTAGGTATGCAGAAAAGAGTGATTGCCTTTTGACAAGCACGATCAACCCCATCTATGACCTCTTGAAAACTTTTTCCATCGTCGATCATGTGTTTAGCGGCAACGGCAATTAAGCCTGAACCAATAGCGACTTGCTTGGTATCAAAGGCATGATACTCAAAACGGCCGTCCGCATCTAATAAGGTTCGCAAAAAATTATACGTTCCACTTAAGTTTGATGAGATCGAAATGGCGATGATTTTACGGTAGCCGGCGTCATAAGCCTCGTCAAGACTACGTTGAATCGAGTCTCCTGTTGGCAATGAGGTCTTAGGTATTTCTTCAGGTAGATGTTCATAAACTTCACCGGCAGTAATATTCACTCGGTCTAAATAGCTTTTATCTTTATAAATAATTTGCATTGGTAATTCATATATTCCCTCTTTTGATAAGTACTCTTCAGGAATATCACAACAAGAGTCAACAAATACAGCAATCTTTTCAGTCATTATTTCTTACCTTTCTTAATTTGACTTTTTGTGGTTTCAACATTTTCAATCGATAAAATTTTTCGAGTTATCAATTTTGTTGCAAACGTACGTGTCACCATCTCAATCAGTAGGTCACTCATTGAATCCGTTGGGGCAATTTTTCTTGGCTGAGAGTTACTGAGATTTGAGATAGCCGCTTCTTGCTTTTCGCAAAATGTGTTATACGCATGTTCAACACTATGTAATTGAATGGTTTCTGATTGGATCCCCGCTTTGATCTCGTCCATTGACACGACTTGTTTCAAAAAAGTTATCACGATCAAGTATGCTAATTGACTCTTACGATAATGCTTTTTAACTGGGGCAGGCATCATGTCATTTTTAACGTAATTATTGACCATTGAAGCAGTCACGACTGGCGTATCATCAATCCAAATTGGTCTTAAATAGCGATCGACTAGCGTCAGTAACTGATCGCGGTACAGTTCTAATTCGGGAAGTTCTTCCCAGCGTGGCAGCTTATAAGTCGAAATTTCGTTTAACCAGTCATCCAATTCATTCACAATGAATCCCTCACTTTAATAATGTATTTCCCCATGTGGTTAGTATAAACTTTTAAGCTAGTATTGCAAACTAGGTGACTTTTTATTTAAACTTTTTTTTAATATTTTGCTGTTTTCCGGGTATTTTGGGTAGTAAAAAAGCCCTTATCTTGGGATAAGAGCTTTTGGTTGTTGATATTTTGTTGTGTTTTGGGTTGGCGGGATTTCGGGTGGAAAATCACTGCTGTTTTTAGTAGTTTGTTCACTCTTGGTTGTTAAACTCTTACTGTTTTATCGGAATTTGTTCACTCTTGGTTGCCAAACTTTTACTGTTTTATAGCGGAAACGCGCACTTTCCCACTGACTACGGTGCACAAGTCAAAAAGGCTCCGGGCCTGACGGGCCCTTACCGCCTTTCTGCCTTATGCCCCGTAGTCACCCGTGGGAAATAGCGCTCTGTTTTTTAAAATTCTTCATAAACTGCAGGATCTTGATCATGTGTTCTTCCATCTTCTTTGGTTAGTCCGTTGATGGTTTCCATGTCTTCTTTGCTTATTTCGAAGTCAAAGATGTCTATGTTGCCTGCTTGTCTTTTTGGTGTTGATGACTTGGGGATTGGTAGTGTTCCTAGTTGTAATTCCCATTTTAGGATTAGCTGGCCGACGTTTTTGTTGTACTTTTCGGCTATTTGTTTGAGCGTTTCGTCTTGGAGCATTTGACTAGCTCTGCCTAGTGGGCTCCAATCTTGTGTCATTATATTGTGTTCTTGGTCATACTTTCTTTGTTCCTTTTGGTTGAAGTATGGATGCAACTCGATTTGATTGATGGATGGCATTACGCCGGTTTCCTTTTCCAAACGGTCCAAATGTTCTGGCAAGAAGTTTGAAACACCAATTGATCTGATGAGACCAAATTTCTTCGCGTCAACTAAGGCTTGCCAAGCTTCAACATACTTGTCTTCCTGGCAATTTCGATGAAATCAAGAGTTCTGAACGTGGAACAGATGAGCGGCGAACTGCTTCACCTACTGCTCCTTCATTTTCATAATTAAAGGCTGTATCCAACAATCTGTATCCTCGATCGATTGCTGAATCGATCACATTGACTCCATGTGATCCGTTCAATTTATAGGTACCAAAACCAATTTTAGGTACGGTCAAACCGTCTCTTAAGGTATAAGTTTCCATATAAAATTCCTCCTCTTATCTATGGTTTTACTTTAGCATTTTTTCGTTAGATTGGGAAAACATCCCTTTTAAAACAAAAAAGTGCCTCTCAATCATTTAGATTGACGAGACACGATTAATTTATTTACTTGTTACAGCTTTAGCTGTTTTAACTTTAGGCTCAACATCTGGCTTTTGACCATCGTTGATGAAGTATACCGTATACCAGATCAAGAAGGTATAGATTGTCCAGATCTTGCGACGATCATCATTTTGTCCATGATAAAATCCATCAAGCATTTTCAAGATCTTATTTTGATCAAAGAATTCACTGACAAAATCTTGGCTGAACAATTCGTGCATTTCATGATAAACCTTTTCAGTATGGATCCAGTCACGAATTGGAACTGGGAAACCTAACTTTTCACGCTTTGCCCAAGCTTCTGGTAAAGCTCGTTCAGCGGCAACACGTAAAGCATACTTACTATCTTTGCTGTTCAATAAGTATTTCGTAGGAATCGTTTCTGCTAATTCAGCAACTTTTTTGTCCAAGAAAGGAACTCGTAATTCCATTGAATTAGCCATGCTCATCCGATCAGCTTTCAAAATAATATCGTTAGCCATGAATTGATGAAGATCGAGATATTGCATTTTCTTGACCTCATCTGGATAGTTAGCTACCTTACGATAGCTGCGCATAACGATATCTTTGACTGACCGCGACTTCTCAAATTCAGGTTTGACAACTTCAGCTGCCTCTTGCTCACTGAAAACTTTGGCTTGGCCAATAAAGAACTCTTCAGCCTTAGCGGTTGATTCATACAAATGCAAACGTCCAGGGAAGTTAGGAAGCTTCTTAAGGCCATGTGCAAGTTTGTAACGAACACCCTTAGGAAGTTTCTTCAATTCCTCGGCAAAGACTCTGACGGTCTTAGAATGCGAATGGTAGCCATAATTGGCATAGCCAGCAAACAATTCATCCGCACCCTCTCCAGATAGAATAACCGTCACATCTTTACTAGCTAACTTAGTCAGGAAGTAAAGTGGTACACATGATGGATTGGAGTCAGGTTCATCCATATAATATTGGATCAACGGGATCGACTTCATTGCTTCGTCTGCTGTAACGATGCCACGAGTATTTTCCAAGCCGAGATTGTCAGCTAATTCCTTAGCTGCACTACCTTCTTCATAAGTACTCGTATCAAAATCGATTGAATAAGTATGTTGAGGTTTCAAGATTGCTGTGACGTAACTTGAGTCAACACCACTTGATAGCAATGAACCCACAGGTACATCACTGATAGCATGAGCTTTAACTGAGTCACGTAAAGCAGCATCGATTTTTTCAACTGTTTCTTCAAAACTGAGATGGTTTTCTTTGAAATCAATATCCCAATATTTTTTGATGTGTAATTTGCCATCCTTGAAGGTGAAATAATGTCCTTCAGGAATACGGAAAACATTTTTAAAGAAAGTTTCATTGAGAGCTGAATATTGGAAAGTCAAATATGGCTTCAATGCTTCTTTGTTAAGTTCTTTTTGAAAATTTGGATGTTTCAAAAATGATTTGATCTCAGAGCCAAAAATGAATGTGCCATTCTTATTGTAATAATAGAGTGGCTTGATACCAAAGAAGTCTCTGGCACCAGTAATGTCTCCTGTCTTCAAATCATAAATAACGAATGCAAACATTCCACGGATCTGTTTCAAAAGGCCTTCCATGCCCCATTCTTCGAATCCGTGAAGTAAAACTTCGGTATCTGTTTCTGTAGTGAAAACATGACCATCAGCGATCAAATTCTTTCTGATGTCTTGATAGTTATAAATTTCCCCGTTGAAGATGATAGCTTTGCTTTTATCTTCGTTATAAATTGGTTGCATACCACTGTTGATATCGATAATACTTAATCGACGAAATCCCAGTGCCGTGTCTTCGTTGATCAATTCCCCTGAGCTATTAGGACCACGATGCTTGATCGTATCCATCATTGCCTCAATAACCGGCTTTTTGTCAGCGATTTTCTTGTCTACAAAACCGACGATACCGCACATATTAATTCTCCTTAAATTTCAAAACTTACAAATCGTGTTGCTGCCCCATAACCAAAGATCTGCAACAGCATTTTATCGGGATTGATATTGATGAAATACCCCGCCAATTCAGAAACCTCGTTGTATCGGCGATCCCATTTTTTATTATAATCAGTGGTTAGTCCGTGCCTTTTTCCCATAAGTGCCGAACAATTTAATATTATATGATTAATTCCGGCAACTTTGTAGTACTTTTCGTAATGCATGTGCCCACATAAATAATTAGATATTTGCGAAATACCTGTCTGCGTAAAATCATAATGAACATTCACACCAAAATCACCGGTCAATTCATTTTGCAATTGCCCAGTAGACTTATTATTAAATTCAGTAAAAATCCTTTGCACTAAGTCACCATTAAAATTCAATGCCGACCTGCCGCTTGGGGTGATCAAATTTGCATGACCAAAAACAACAACATGCTTGTCGACAGTCTGCTCCAAAACTTCAATCAGATCTTCAATTTGTTGCTCGCGGATACCACGAGTCTTTTTGAAGTCATATTTTTTAGAGCCACCATTTAGGATATAAGGAATATCGCTAGTATTCAAGAAGATGACGCGAATATCGCCCTTATCCACATATGCAATTTTTGAAACAGCATTGGGGTGCTTAATAGCTGACTGTTCAAAATTATTTCTAGTGACCAAGTCATAATAGTCGTCACGAGAGAATGAAGCAGTGTTGACAAATTTATGTTCGTCGTATTTGTCGTTCTCATCATGATTACCCTCAAGGATATAGAAAGGATGTTGGCTGTTCTGATAATTTTCCATCGTAAATTGCAGTAACCCGCGACTGATCTCAGGCTTGTCGCTCCCATCGATCATGTCACCTAAGTGGATATTGTAATCCACCGGCAGGTTGTCACAAGCTTTGTTGGCTTCAATTATGTGGCGAATGCCGTTGAGACCATAATATGAAGAACTAGCAATTGCCTTTTCATGAGTATCAGTCACTACTGACAAAGTCAGACAGTTGTCTGAGATGTTCGGTTTGACATTTTTCATGAAAACATTGGCAATATATTCAGTAAAAAACGGTCTCGGTTTTAATTTTCGCATTAAACTTTCAGTTTGAACAGAGACAAATTCTGTTGGTCTACGTTTGAATATTTTTTTAGTAAGAAATTTAATTTTCAAGGTCATAATCTCCTAGTCGACTAAATATTATCATGTTTTTGACCCAAAATAACAAAAAAACCATCAATAATGATGGTTTTAATTAAGAAACTATAATTTACTATTCAATTGTTGCACTTATTTTAATGTAAAAGCAATTGATACGCTTTTCTAGCGCCTTCGTCTTCTTCCATACTGATTTCACCTTTTTCAATAAAACCGTTGGTCGTAATGACGTGTTGCATTACCAAATTATCAGGATGTGTATCGATTCTGACATCTGAATATCCTAATTGGTAAGAAATGGTCAACAGTTGACGGATCAAAGCAGCTGATAAATGCTGGCCTTGATGACCTGGTTCAACAGCGATCCGATGAATAACGGAGTATTCTTTGTTGGAGTCCTTGTCCCAGGTACCGTTGCTCAATTCTTCATAACTCTGTTCTGTACCTTGTTGTAAAGCAGCAGTCCCAACAACGTCACCGTCTAATAGCATAACGTAGTTGATACCATCTGCTAAATCTTGTTTCAAAATCGCTTCATCAGGATAACCTGATTGCCATTGGTCAACGCCACGATCTCTAAGTGTCTTTTTTGCACCGGAAATAATGTCGAATACTTTTGGTAAATCTTCACTTCTAGCTTGACGCAAATAGATGTTACTCATTTTACGACCTCCATAACCTAAAATTCTTCATTTCGATATTTAATCAAAAAGAATCTCCCTTGGCAAGCTTTTTATTTTAGTTTGCGTAATTTTTTTTATTGAACAAACCACCAATGGCAAAAAGCAGTATGGAGTAGACAAATTGTCGTAAGACCAGCGGCAATAACGCAACCATTTCGGTTCGTTCTTGAAAGGTAGTAATCAAATTCGATACTGGTGGCAAGATCCAGTTGATATAACTCAAGATATCGTTATTACTATCCGCTAATGAAAATAATACTATTAATAGAAAACAAATTGTAGCGATGTACTTATGATTCGTCATCATTGACCGACATACAAAGATAATTGCTGAACCGATCCAAGCAGTCGTCATCAAAGTCAAAAACATCGTTCCATTGGCTGCTGGCGTATCAGAAAAGAGGAAAGTAAAGATCCCCGAAATGATAGCCGTGACTGCATTGATCAAGACCATGAACAATATTTGGGTACTGACATAAAGAGGATAACTGTTGACCCGCTGTTTCAAGTAACGATTCTCACTGCTGTCCCGTTTTAAAAAGTACATAGCTAAAATGATGGCAATAAAAAAGTTCAGTAGGATAACACTTGAGAATTTGATAGCCGTTTCGTTACTGATCAATAGATGAATCGTTAATTGCAAAATGATCATCAATCCTAAAGTGATCGGATAAATAAGATCATCTATCATGATGCGCGAGAAATTGGCAAATAAAAGCTTAAACTTCAAGATCGACCATCCCTTCAAACAAATAATTCATTTCGAGCATTGCTTTGAGGATCGTTTCTTTTTGATTATAAGAGACCCGCAATTGAATCTGCCCGTCGAAAGTACCTGTTACGTATTGACCAAGTTCTTTAGTGATGGCCATTGAATCAGAAGTAGCTTTGAAAGCTAATAAATAATTTTGACCACGACCAGTTTGAACTGGACTCAATGATTTTTGTTGCAATAAGTATTTGGAATCAAACTCATCTGATAAAGTTGTATCTTTGATCGAACCGGCAACGATGATGCCTGCACCATGTTCTTTAAGATCTTGAAATATCTCGACCATTTGATGAGCGTAAAAACTATTTTGAAAACTAAAGGGATCATCCAAGATCAACACGTTTGGACGTTGACATACTGCTAATAAGAAACTTAGTCGCTGACTTAACCCACGCGACAAAGTATCGACCGGATGATCAAGATATGGTGACATACCCATAAAAGAAGTCAGATCCTTTAACTGAGCGTTAGAAACGCCTAATTCGCCTGTTGCCTGACGTCTGATTTCTAAATAGTCCCGGACTGGTTCTTGGACGACTTCGGTCTCGATCTGTGGCATGAAAGCAATCCTGACGCCGGCACCGTATCTTGCCTGTCCGCTGTCAGGAAAATTCAATCCTACAAGAGTCTCTAACAAGGCGGTCTTTCCTGATCCGTTGTCGCCTGTTATGCTGATGGACTCTTTTTGAGACAAAGAAAAGGTTACATGCTTAAATGCAAAGTAACCTTCTCTTTGAAACGACAAATCATTGACCGTTAATAAATTCATTTTACTTCTGCCAGTCAGATAATGCCTTGGCAGCTAGGCCAATTGATAAGATAGCATCTTTTGAGATTGAGTTACGAACATCAGCAATGATCGTGTTTGCGAAAACAGCACCAATAACAATAAAAGAATAATTGATCAAATCAACATCGACCTTAGGTTTGTACTCACCATCAGGGAATGGATCTTCGTGATTATAAGTAAAGTTGACCGTGTGGCCTGCTAGTGAACCGTCGATATGGTTCACGAGTACGCGATCTTTGAGCTCGCTAAGTTTAGCGTCAGCATTTTGTAGAGTTAAGCGATGATCAGACTCATTTTCATAGTAGTCTTCTTCAGTCATGTCAAAATATTCTTGAATTGGCTTTCTCAAAACTTCCAAGTGATCGATCACGCCATAAACACGTTGAGCATCGAATTGGACTGACTTATCTTCAATCGATGAAGCATTGTCGTCGATCCATTCTCCAAGCTCACTAATAGTTTCAGAATTCATTTTACTTCCTCCAGTTAGCCTTTATTATACTGAAAAATCGAATTATTTAAAATCACATTGATCTAAATGATCATTTAATACCCCAACCGCTTGCAAAAACGAATAAATAATCGTTGGACCAACAAAACGAAAACCACGTTTCTTCAGATCCTTGCTAACCGCTTGGGACAGCTCATCCTGCGCTGGCATCTGCGATTCATCCGTAAAGTGATGATCAATAATTTTGCCATCGGTGAAATGCCAAATATAATCAGAAAAATTTTCTCCTGCTTGATGCATCTCGACAATCTTTTGGGCATTATTGATCGTCGCCTTGACCTTCAACTTGTTACGAATGATCGACTCGTCTTGCAATAATTCAGCTTGCTTCTGATCATCAAACTTTGACACGCGTTCAACATCAAAATCCGCAAAAGCTTGGCGATAGCCGTCACGCCGTTTGATGACCGTCGACCATGATAGACCCGCTTGGGAAAGTTCCAAGGTCAACATTTCAAAGAAATATTTATCGTCGTGACTTGGTTTACACCATTCAGTATCATGATATTTTTGCATAGCTTCAAAGCTGTCTTCTGCCCATGGACATCTCATCTGGCAGTCCCTCCTAGTCTGGCAAATAAAAAAATCCAAACCCACAGCTGTGAATTTGGATTTTCTAGCTTGTATTCAATGAGTTTCAAATATTATTTTTTGCTAGTGATTGTTTTGTTATTAACGTCAGTTCTGACGATGATAACATCTGTTCTAGCATTTCCTGTAACATATTCTGAAACTGAACCTACAAGTAAACGTGTTACGGCATTCATACCGGTTGATCCGATCATGATCAGATCATTCTTATATTCTTCAACGAACTCCTGAGCAATAACTGTCTTTGGTTCACCAAAACGAACGTGAATCGCAACGTTATCAGCTGACATACCGTTTTTAACGGCTTCATCTTTAAGCTCGTTCAAATATTTTTGAGCATCTTCTGAAAGTTGATAAATTACATCCCCATTTAACATACCACCGTGGAGACCAATGAACTGCTTTGTATCAAGCACAGTCAAAACATCGATATGACCATTATTCATTTGAGCAACTTTCACGGCCTTGCGAAAAGCCATCTCGGCTTCTTTTGATCCGTCAACTGGCACTAAAATCTTTTCATAGTCTTGTTCCATAATTTACTCCTCCATCAACGCCCTTAATCCAAAGCTTTACCTTAAGATTAAAGCATAATTTTAATAATTTCAATGGTTTCCATTATGAAATGCATCCAATGTCCGCGCTAACTGATTGGCGATTGATTCATAATGTTCGAAAAGCATTTGTTCGTCATTATTATCATTAGCATAATTAGACATTTGCGTGGAAAATATCCCCGTAAAAAGCTGTTCATAATCTTCGAAATCATCAATAAAGTTGTTACACAAAACAAAAGTCGGCATCTTCGAATACCCGGCGATCTTGCTAAGATGAAACAAGATCTCATCATGCATCGACTCAGCTGACACTTCATCAGTCGCAGTGACCATCACATCGACTGAACGAATCGTTTCATCCATACCAGTCACATTTGCTACCCATTCAAATGAAGACCGAGAGATATGGGCTCTGATCATGGCAAAAGCTCCAGCTAATGTTTTGATTGATCCTGAATGAGGCATTGGGTGTATATCTAAATTATACTTCTGATTAATTTTTTCTGTAATAAAAAGTAAGTTATCTTCCAAAAAATCTTTTTGTGTTTCTGATAAATAATCTCTTTGACCTTCAAGTTGAACGTTAGATGAATAACTCAACAATAAAGTGATCCGAGTTTTATGCAGTAAGCGATAAACATCATCGAGATCGACTTCATAGCCGTTTATCAGCGGGTTCTCCCCTTCTGGGATCAAATCCCCACCTTCATCATAAATCTTGGCTCCGAGTGCCTGAAGAGCTCCTAAGCCACCATCAAATGTTTCTGATGTTCCTAAAGAAACAACGATCTCTCGATAACCGCTAGTAACTGCATCAAGGATGAATTCCCCGATTCCATAACTAGTAGCATGAAATAAATCATTCCGATTTTTGGCAATGGCTAGTTCAGGACCTACTATTTGTTCTGTGTCGATAATTGCGGTATCCTGACTGTCAATGTTAGTTAGTAGATATTTGCCCATTTTGTTCTGCCAGAAGGCATCGAAAAAAGGTAGATCGACCCAACGACCCCCGATCGTGTGGGCTACTAATGCAGGCATTCCATATTTACTATCCGTCACAGGCATAGTAACTATTTTGGCATCAGGTAATGCACGTGAAATACCGCTATAAATCGCTTGACCTACTAGTTTTGAACTAATAGATGAATCATGATACTTTCCTGGAGCGATCAGAAATTTCATGGCTTAATCTTCCTTTTGCTATAATATACATAATTCTATTTTAAGACATAATTGAGAAGAGGGGTTCTATTTATGGACAGAGCAACCGAAAGCGCACGTCGTATTCTCGACCTTGAAGCCGGTTTTAATTTCCGTGAACTCGGCGGTTATACAACTGCAGCTGGTGAATCCGTTAAATACCACAAGATCATTCGTTCAGCCGGTTTAGGTGATCTAACCAAGAACGATACTGCCTATTTAGGAAACTACGGTGTTAAAAAAGATATTGATTTCCGTTCATCTGATGAAATTGCTAAAAAGCCCGATCATATCCCTGATGGAGCAAAATATATTTCCCTACCAGTATTCACTGAAGATCAAACTGAGGCTTCCAAGATCGAAGATCGGGTCGTTCCTGAGATTGACTTCGACCCCCGCGATGGCTACAATCACATGCTTGATGTTTATCGCAACATGGTAACAGAAGACACAGCCCGTCAAGCCTATCGTAATTTCTTCGATGAATTACTAGGTAACGATGGCGAAAAAGATGTACTATTATTCCATTGTACAGCGGGTAAGGATCGGACTGGCATGGGCGCAGTCTTCTTCCTTTACACTTTAGGCGTCCCACTTCCTACTATTAAGGAAGATTACTTGTTGACTAACCAAGCTAGCCACGTCTATGTTGCTAACGTTTTAAAGCAAGTCGAAGCCAAAGACCCTAGTTTGGTCCAATCGATCAAGGCTTTGCTGACTGTTAATGAAGATTATATTAACGTTGCCTTAAAGGCAATCAAAGAAACAGCTGGTAGTCTAGATAATTATATCAAAACTACTCTGCAAGTTGACGCCCAGCAAATCAACGATTTGAAGAAGATCTATTTGACGAAATAATTTTGTAACAGCATTTTCCAACTTAAATTGCAAAACCGTCATAAATTCTTCATATTTTCTCGTTATTATGTGTACATAAGTTAAGGGAAGGCGACAGCCTCCCTTGCTTATACCTCTTCATAATAATTCTCATAATTCAAATGATATATAATTCTCATAATATATTATACAAATAGTAATCAATTCCCCCTCAAGTTTTGATTACTCATAAAAAACAGACCTGAAAGCGTGATTTCTTTCAGGTCTTTTTTATTGTCGACAATTCCATTCATCAGAAAATTGTTGCAAGAAGTCACGCATGTACTGCTGACGACCATCGGCGATTTTCTTGGCTGTCTTGGTATTCATCATCGCCGTCAATTTCAAAAGCTTTTCATGAAAATGATTGATGATGGTCTCGTTATCTAAATTTCGATATTCCTGCTTAGTCATATTTTGGCGTGGCTTGATGTTCGGATCATAAATCGTTTCATGATTGACCCCACCGTAATAAATTGCTCTGGTAATCCCAATTGCTCCAATGGCATCTAGTCGGTCTGAATCTTGCACGACTTGTCCAGCCAGCGACAATTTGGGTGGGTTTTTGCTCAAGGACTTGCTGAAGCCGAGGTTATGCGTGATGTACAAGACCTCGTCGATTTGATCATTAGTAAAGTCGATGCCACCCAAGAACTTTCGGATCTCTTGTTCCAAAGCTTTGGGGTCGTCAACTAATTTATCGTCGGCAACATCATGCAAATAAGCGGCAGACAAAGTGATCAATTGGTCAGTCTGCTCCTCTTTCAAGATTCGTTTGGCCATTTTGACGACTCGTTCGATATGATCAAAATTATGTCCAGTTTCGTCACGGGACATTTTTTGATATGAAAATTGACGGACCTTTTGTAATTGTTCAGTCTGTTCCATGTAAAAACTCCTTTAAAAACGATATTTCAATTATATCAATAATTCTGGATACAAAAAAAGATTCAAAGCCACAGCTTTGAATCTTTATGTGAATGGAAAACCGTAAACCTAGCGTCTTATTGAACATCGTCACTAAAAATTTCTCCATTCAAATTTAATAAAATATCGATCAACTTAGCTTAATCTGAGTTTACCCTCTTTAGCAAATCTGCCAGATGCGTAAACTGCAAAGATGAGTGCTCCTACACTTGCTACGGGTAGTGTGTATCGGCTTCCCAATACGAATAGAAGTAGAGCAAACGCAACAATGATTGCTGCTCCTGCTAGTTTGATAAGTGATGCAATAATTTGAATTGTCATAAAATCCACCCGCCTTATTCATATTTTTCCTACATGCTTAAACTAACACGGAATTTCTTCACTTTCAACACCTTTGACTGAAGTTTTTCAGGTTTAAAAAAGTCCCCAGATTCCCTTAGTCTCGGTATTTATGAATAAGTGAGTTTTATTAGAATTTGTTTGTGAAATATACATACTCGCTGTAAGAGAAACGATAAATGACTTTCATTTTCAGTCACTGAAAATCTAATATAATTTAATTTCTCCTAATTTAAAAAAAATTCCACAAAAAAATCCTGATCTGGTATATGATCAGGATTTTTCTTTGACTAAGTGTATTCTAAGTCAAAATAAATTTGGATATGTGGTTGTTTTAGAATTTATTTATGTAAATTAAATGTCCCATTTCCAGTCGTTTACTTCTGGAAGGTCATCACCGTGTTCACGGATGTACTTGTTATGCTTGTCAACCTTAGCTTCCATTTCGTCAGCAAAGTCATTAGCAGCATCGCCTTCAACAGCAACAGCAACTTCTTCTGCCAAGTGGAAACGGTCAAGTTCATTTACGACACGCATATCGAATGGTGTAGTAATATCACCATTTTCACGGTAGCCATGAACAAACAAGTTATGGTTGTCACGGTCAAAGAAGATTTCTTTAATGATATCTTCGAAACCATGGAAAGCAAATAATACTGGTTTGTCGACTGTGAAGATGTCGTTGAATTCTTCATCAGTTAAGCCACGAGGGTCAACTTCTGGTGAACGCAACTTGAGCAAGTCAACAACGTTAACGAATCTGATCTTGATGTCAGGTTTTTGCTTACGCAAAATGCTGATAGCAGCAAGTGATTCGATCGTTGGTTCTGTACCAGCTGAGGCAATAACGATATCAGGGTCGCCATTGTCATTTGAAGCCCAGTCGATAACCTTGTAACCTTTATCAGCCATTTCTTCAGCTTCATCCATTGTGAAGAATTGAAGACGTGGTTGTTTTGAAGTAACCAATAAGTTGATCTTTTCTTGGTCGTTCAAGATTTGTGGCATAACGGCTAACAATGAGTTTGTGTCAGCTGGGAAATATTCACGGATGAATTCAGGTTTCTTTTCAGCTAAGTGAGTGATGATACCTGGATCTTGGTGAGTATAACCATTGTGATCTTGTTGGAAAGCAGTTGATGTAGCAAGAACTGTCAATGAAGGATACTTGTTTCTCCATGATAATTCATCAGCTTTTCTTAACCACTTGAAGTGTTGTGTGAGCATTGAGTCGACAACTCTCAAGAAGGCTTCGTATGAAGTAAAGATACCATGACGTCCAGTTAATGTATAACCTTCGAGGAATCCTTCAGCTTGGTGTTCTGAAAGTTGTGAATCGATGATACGGCCAGCAGGTGCTTCGAATTGATCATTAGGTTCGTGAACTGGTTCCATCCATTGACGAGGTGAAGCATCAAATGCGCCATATAGACGGTTTGACATTGTTTCATCAGGTCCGAACATTCTGAATGTCTTTTCGTTATCTTTGATAACATCGCCAAGATATTTACCTAATTCGATCATATCTTGAGCAGTCTTTTGACCTGGCTTGTCGATCTTAAGAGCATAGTTCTTATAATCAGGCAATGTAAGAGGTTTTGGATCAAGGCCACCATTAACAACAGGGTTTGATGCCATTCTCTTATCGTCAGCAGGGATTGTTTCTTTGATGTCATCTTTCAATGAACCATCATCGTTGAACAATTCTTCTGGCTTGTATGACTTCATCCAGTCTAATAGAGCATCGATATGTTCCATGTGGTTTTGGTCAACAGGAATTGGAATTTGGTGAGCTCTAAATGAGTTTTCAATAGGAACACCATCCCATTCTTTAGGACCAGTCCAACCCTTAGGTGCACGGAAGATAACTACAGGCCAGTTAGGCATCTTAGCATCTTCAGCTGAATGTTTTCTAGCTTCTGTTTGAATTGATTGGATCTTTTCGATGGCTTCGTCAAGAGCTTTAGCCATTTCAGGATGCATCTTTTCAGGATCGTCGCCTTCAACAAAGATTGGGTCCCAACCCATACCCTTGAAGTATTCAGTCAATTGTTCGTCACTCTTACGTGACAAAATTGTAGGGTTTGAGATCTTGAAACCATTTAAGTTAAGGATTGGCAATACAGCACCGTCATTAACTGGGTTAATGAATGTGTTTGAGAACCATGAAGCGGCCAATGGACCAGTTTCTGATTCACCATCACCAACTACAACAGCGGCAATTTGGTCAGGGTTATCAAGAATAGCACCGACACCGTGTGATAGTGAGTAACCTAATTCTCCACCTTCATGCATTGAACCGGGAGTTTCAGGAGCAGCGTGAGATGCAACACCACCTGGGAATGAAAATTGTTTAAACAATTTTTGCATACCCTTTTCGTCTTGAGTGATTTGTGGATAAGCTTCTGTATAGCTTCCATCCAAGTATGAGTTAGAAACCATAACTTGGCCACCATGACCTGGTCCTTCAATATAGAACATATTTACATTGTACTTGTTGATGATTCTGTTCAAGTGAGCGTAAATAAAGTTTTGTCCAGCAATAGTACCCCAATGTCCGATTGGGTGAACTTTGATGTCTTCTGCTTTAACATCACGTTTTAACAATGGATTATCTTTAAAATAAAGTTGTCCCACTGAAATGTAGTTGGCAGCACGCCAATATTTATCGACAAGGTTCAAATATTCTTTTGATGAATAGTCTGTCATTAGTACACTCTCCTTACGTATTTATCTAGTATAATATACGGGTTGTCAATAAAAGTCAACCACTTAATTAATTGGACCGTCCCAATAATAGTTAGCGATTACTCAAATCAACAAATGATCCGTATTTGAAATATTTATAGTGTAATTTCATAGTTGAAAACTCAAACGGAGTACCGTCATTGAGGAAGAAAATACCTTCCATCATACCGACAGGTTCCGTCGGAGCGAGATCCAATAATTGCTGTCCCTCATCGTCAGATGGAGCTGCCGAAATCGTCAAATAAGTCTTATTAACTTCCTGAGAAAGTTCAGATTCGACGTAGTTAAAGATCGATTCTGAGGCAATATCCTCTGATAATTCGGGAGCAAGTTTGATAGGAATATAACCAGTTTCAATCATAAATGGCACATTATCGATCAAGCGCAAACGCTTGAAGGAGTAAACAAACTCGCTAGGTTTCAAAAATAAGTTGTCCTGTAATTCAGCATCAGGCCGGACAACATCAAAATTCAAAACTTTGATACCGGGCTTTTGGCCGTTGATTTGATAACTATCCGTAATACCTAAATTTTTACCACTATAACTAAAATAGGAATCTTGTTTCAAATAAAGTGGATTAATAAAAGTACCAGAACCACGTTTCTTAAAAATGATTCCTTGTTCAGCCATAGTTCCCAAAGCACGTTTGATCGAACTTCGACTCACATCATATTGTTCAGCTAAAGATCTTTCATCCGGCAATTTCATATTAGGAAATTGGTTTTGATTGATCTCTTTTTTTAAGGAATCGATGATTGTTTTATAAATTAAATCAGCCACTAGATCCTCCTTTTAAATATTGGGTCGTACCAATAAACATTTTGGTCGTGTTAATTGCTTGTAGTATATCTTATTTTTGAACTAAATTCCAACCCAATATTGACTGACAAAAATTTTGGACAGCAAAAAAGCCCATAACAAAGGTCATGAGCTAAGTTGTGAAGGTACGAAATGACCAGGGATCAAAGTTTGATTGGTTCAGTCGTGCGCTTTACTTTATTTTTTTATTTTAACAGGAAATTGGTTGGATATTAAGGAAAGTGCTTTTGGAGATTTTGGGAAGTGGTGGTTACTGTTCAGTTGGTTTGGAATGCTCCTCACTGATTTATAGTGGAAACGCGCCTTATTCCCACTGACTGCGGTGCACAAGTCAAAAAGGCTCCGGGCCAGACGGGCCCTTACCGTCTTTCTGCCTTATGCCCCTCAGTCACCCGTGGGGAACGACGCTCTACTGCCTTATAGCGGAAACGTTCTACTGCCTTATAGCGGAAACGTTCTACTGCCTTATAGCGGAAACGCGCACTTTCCCACTGACTCCTACAACATAAGACCGTGAAACACTCCGCGGCCGGGCGGGCCGGCTCCGTATTTCCCGGTCTTATGCTCCGGAGTCAAGGCGTGGGAAAGAGCGCTCTGATTTTCTCCGCTTAGCTACGGCTGGCAGGACGGCCAAAACCGCCGTCTGTTCTGCCAGCCTAGGCTATGCTCAGCAGCTGACCGCCCCGCCTAACGCTCTAGATTTCTTTAAACTCCTGTTCCATTTTAACCTCAAACTGTTTTGGTTCTTTTTGGTTTTCGATCAATTCTTTTGTCATTGGTGTTTTATAGATGGTTCTGTTGCTGTATGGTACGAAGTACATTATTTTGTTGGTTAGATCTAGGACTGTTTGATATTGAGTATAGCTTGAATCGTCGTTGTCCTTTAGGTTTGCTCCCTTGGGGATTGTTACACTATCTAACGTGTGCAAGATCGTATTGACTGCTTCTTTGCTATCTTTAGGTTGTACTGAGTTTTGACGCATGAAGGCTGTTCTGATGAAACGATCTACGGCTGTGTAACCTCCTGGCATTCCGAAGGTTCCATTTTGACCTAATGGAATAACCTCTTCCTTGCCGAAATTCTTCTTACCAAAATTCTTTGGTTGAATACCTAAATAGTTGGCTAAGTTGTTTTATGCCAGTTGTAATCTGGTGTGTTAGTCATTACTCCGACTTTGTCTTCTTGCAAGATCAAGTCGTTTCCTTCTGGTTCGAGGATATAAGTTGCACCTGTCGAATCACTGAAAATGAAGTGCAATGGTTGATTGACGCCCATGACACCACGATCAGAATCGATCAAGTGGACATTTTTAAAATTATTTTTAAGATCTTCAATTGATTTATTGTTGCCGATTGCCCAAAGCAAGAATTCTTCAGCAACTAAATTGATGGCACCATCAGTTGGCTCTGCATCATATTCAGCAGCATGTGAGAAATACAATTCTGCACCAGATAGGCCGTACTCATTGAAACCATCGGCGATCATATAATTCTTGCCAAATTTGGCACCAGTACCTATGATGGCGTAATCAGTGGCGTAAGTTTTCTCATCGAAGGACGAGACCCATTGATACTCCCTTGGTAAAAAGGTTGGACGACCATTTAATTCAAAGGCAAAATCCATGGTTCTAGCTAAAAATTTCGAACCGTCTAAAGCTTGGTAACTGAGACTCGTACACATATTCTTTCTCCCTTTCGATGTAAAAACTTTCTGTTTTACCTAAACATTAATTATTCTACAAATTAATTTCAAAATCAATAAATTAATTTGTGAAATTTAATTTATAGCATATAAGTTGTATAGTACTATTAGTAGTAGAAATAAAGTATGCGGAGGTCAATTTATGGCAATTAATATCAAAGATGCTCAAGATGTTTATAAAGATGCAGGTGAGAGCGTAATTTTCGCAACTCTCAATCTGAAGAAAGATGATCTTGATAAGGATCGCGATGTCATCGCAGAATTCGCTGATATGTCCAATTCAATTATTAATAGTATGAGAATTAGAAACAAAGACGACGAATTGGCTGTAGCATGGGGGTTCAGTTCTGATGCTTGGGACTATTTATTCCCAAATGCTGACAAGCCCAAAGAATTAGCACCATTCAAAGAGGTCAAAGGACCTAAGTACACTGCTCCATCAACACCCGGAGATTTGTTCTTCCACGTACGTGCCAAAGTTGAAGCTGTTTGCTACGAAATCATGGATCAATTCATGGATATCTTACGTCCAATCACAACTGTCGAAGATGAAACACATGGTTTCAGATATCTCGAAGGACGTTCAATCGTTGGTTTTATTGACGGTACAGAAAACCCAGCTGGCGTAGAATCAATGGATTACACTTTGATCGACAGCGATGATGATCCAGAATTTGCTAACGGTTCATACGCCTTTGCTCAAAAATACATGCACAACATGGATGCTTGGAAATCACTTCCAACAAACGAGCAAGAAAAGACTATCGGCCGTCGCAAATTCTCTGATCGTGAACTAGACGATGACGAAAAATCACCAAATGCTCACAACATCGTTTCCAAAGATGAAGAAGGCGGAGTTGAACACAAGATTGTGCGGATGAATGTACCATTTTCAAATCCATCAAAAGATAAAACCGGTACTTACTTCATTGGCTATTCGAAGAGCTTCCACATCACCAATACGATGTTGAAAAACATGTTCACCAAGAGTGACCTTTTGCTCGACTTCTCAACACCAGTAACTGGTGGAATGTTCTACATCCCTTCAAAGACAGTGCTTGATCAGATTGCTGAAGGCGAACTTTAAAAATATAGATACCAAAAAAGCTGACATTTTTGTCAGCTTTTTTATTTCTCATTAGATTTGTACCAGGCAACGATCTCGTCGATCGGTGCTTCAGCCTGATAATTGATCTTTATTGCTCGCTTATCGTTGCCTGCACGAATATTGACCGTCAGACTAGCCATATGCCGTTTTTCCAACCAAAGACTTTGTCGCTTCTCCAAAAGTTGAATACTACTTTTAGGAACGAAAAAACTTTGCCTAGTCATAAAATGATTGCGTCTAATCACTAAAAATTCATCATTCAAAAGACTGACATTGGTGCGTTTAGCTGATAAATAAGCTGGTATCAGCCAAAAAATCAAGACCACGATTGCCATACCAATCCAAATTTTCCACGAGAAAAAAGTCATAAACGACAATAAGCCAATCGTTATCACCGCATATATCAAGGCATTGCGCAAATAGTAAAAAAAAGTCCTTCGCAAAGGTTGGAAATGTGGAACCAATTCAGTGGGAATATCTGGGAAAAATTTTCCCAAGAAAGCTGCTAATTTGGCGTCAGTAATCACTGGCATCACAATATTGTCATTTTCAGTATCCCCTTTGGCATAATTAGACACTACAATCAGTTGAACAGTTGAGATTTTCAGGAAACTTCTCAATAGCGGCTGCTTGATCATCACTGCCTGGATGCGGTCAAAGTTGATGCTAGATTTGCGATTCTTGAAGAATCCCCGTTGCGTATAAAATTTCCCGGACGATTCTTGCAAAGTGAAATGGTAATACTGAGCTATCAAAAACATGACTGAGGCGAGGTAGAAAAGTAAGATGATCAAAATTGCCACTCCTACGGCAATCAGTATCCCCAGATGAATCATTTGCTTTGACAAGCTTTGATAAAATTTTTGACTGATCGACCCTTGAACTTTTCCATAAAGCGACAAAACTACCAAAAATCCTGACAAAAAAGCCGGTGATGTCGTCGCAAATTTCCAAAGATCTCGCCAACTGATAACATACTTATTCAAGATAGGTGTCTGATCATCGGTTACTTCCGTTTCCGATTCATCAACGGGCTGTTTATGGATGGGATTTGCTTCCCGCAAGTGATTCAATTGATCTCTCAAAGAAGTCGGTACTGCTTTCAGGCTGACTTCGGCACCATTAGAATGGCCAGCCGTTTCGATCTGAAGTTCTTCCAAGTGAAATGGCTTCAAAAAGAACCATTGATTAGCGATTACATTTTGTATCCGGTCATATGGGACATGATTGACCTTTTTAACGAAAATACCTGAATGGATGACTATTTCATCGTCCAACAATTGATAAGTAAATTTGGTGTATGGCCAAACAGTAAAAATAATCATAAAAACCACAAATACGGCAATAAACGTATCGATCAGTAAGCGACTGACGATACCATTGAAGCCAATCAGAAAGATCACTCCGGGAAAGACCAACTGTTTGGCTGTGTCATATAGGAAAAAAATCAAGGCAGCAATATTTAAGTGCTTTGGCTTAGATGTCATTCTTCGCCTCCCGAGCTAATTCCATGATTAGTTCTTTCAATTGGTCAGCTTCAGGCTTTTTCAGGCCGCTGATCTCACTAGAACCAGCAGCAGTCTCGATGACAACCTTTTGTAAATTCTTCCAACGCAAGATGGGTCCTTGCTTCAAGGTAACATTTTGTACTCGGGCAATGGGAATGACGACTTGTTTTCTAAAAAAGAAGCCTCGGTGTAGTTCAACTTGGCGATCATCATTAAAGTAAGTCCAAAAATTCCAGCGATATTCGACCAAGACTAGTTCGAAGATCAGCCCAGCTAAGCCTAGGAACAAAACTATCAAAGCTACTGATAAAATCCAAGACTGCAGTTTTTCTGGTGCTAAACGATGCCACCACAATAAGCCAGCAGTTGCAATCATGAAAAAGATAAACTCCAACAAAGCTTTTAAACGCCAGATTTTTTTGATGTCGACCGATAATTTTTTCGTATCATTCATTAACATATCCCCCGCTTGTTGTACGAGTATATCAGTAATAATTACTAATGAAAAACGCAAAGGACGTAAATTCACTAATGTGAGTTTACGTCCTTTGCGTTAGAAAAAGAAACTAGTCGCAAAATAATTTCAAAATTAAATTAAAGCTAATACTTTCTCTAAAAATTCAATTAACAACTACTTCGGTGATTTGTAACGCCAATTTTGCATCACAAAGCTCACTGAATAAACTATCAATGAACAGACTGAAAGTCCTAAGAAAATCCTACCTAAATAAAATGTCGGATCAACAGTCAACTCAACGACAGAGAGAAACATCGAAACTAAGACAAACAAGGTTATTTTCTTGTCATTCATCTTCATATCCTCCTTAGTTGACGCCTACATTGTACCAATTTTGCCAGAAGAATTAAAATTAATCAATCACAAGCTTGCAACTGTATTTTTATGGTAAAAATATCATATATAAATCGTTTATCATGAAGTTATTGAGTTTATGTAAAATTTATACCAAAATATTATAAATTTTATTGACAACTGCTTGAAACTTACTCATTATGAAAACGGTTACTTATTCTAGCAACACCAATATTTTAGGGGGTCCAAAATATGAGCTTTTTAACACCACCAACTACCGATAAAGTTGTTCCCAAAGGCAAAGTCGACGAGACGTATAAGCGTTTGCGCTGGCAGGTCTTCTTGGGGATCTTCATCGGATATGCTGGGTATTATTTATTGCGCAATAATTTTTCATTAGTTATACCGAAACTAGTTGACGAGGGCTTTTCTAAGACCCAATTAGGTCTAGCTTTTTCAGCCGTTTCTATCGCTTACGGTTTCAGTAAATTCTTTAGTGGGATAATTTCTGACCGTAGTAATGCACGTATCTTCTTACCTTTAGGTTTGATCCTAACCGCTATTATTAATTTGATGTTTGGTTTTATTCCTGTTTTAACACAATCGATCACTGCCATGTTCATTTTGCTGTTCTTGATCGGTTGGTTTGAAGGAATGGGCTGGCCACCTTCTGGACGTGTCTTGACACACTGGTATTCAGTTTCTGAACGTGGTGGCTGGACTTCCGTTTGGAATGTTGCCCATAACGTCGGTGCCGGATTGATGGCACCATTGGCTGCTGGAGGTATCGCCTTCTTTGCTGCCCACGTCACCGGCATGAAATCATACACTGGTGCCTTCATCATTCCCGCTATCGTCGGTATCATCGTTGCCGTCATCGCTTATCTTTTGATTCGCGATACACCTGAATCTCAAGGATTGCCACCAATCGAAACCTATAAAGATGACTTTCCTAACGAAGAACACACCATGTACGAAACTGAATTGACACCGCGTGAGATCTTGTTCCAACACGTATTGAACAACAAATGGGTCTGGATCATCGCCTTCGCCAATATTTTCGTTTACTTCGTCCGCTATGGAATCGAAAATTGGGCACCAGCTTATTTGACGGAAATGCGGAATATCTCTTTAGGTAGTTCCTCAACTTCGTATATGATCTATGAATTAGCCGGCATCCCCGGAACCATTTTTGCCGGTTGGGTCTCAGATAAATTATTCAAAGGTCGCCGTGGCCCTGCCGGAGTTTGCCTGATGTTAGTCGTAAGTATCTTCATCATCATGTACTGGAAAGCTACTGATTTGGCCATGATCAATATCGCTCTGTTTATGATTGGCTTCCTAATTTATGGACCAGTTATGTTGATTGGCTTGCAAGCGCTCGATTCCGTGCCTAAGAAAGCCGCAGGTACAGCCGCCGGATTGACCGGACTATTCGGTTATCTCTTCGGTTCCGTTGCTGCTAACGCCATTATGGGGGTAATCGTTGATCACCTAGGTTGGTCAGCTGGATTCATCACGATTTTTATTTCCTGCTTGATTGCGACCGCCCTATTTGCACTCACTTGGAATTTACGTGGTCAAGAATTGATCACCAAAGACGAAAAATAATTGATCTCAAAGTCACCAATTTTGGTGGCTTTTTGTTTAGGGGCGACTTAAAGCATATTTTCATCATTAAACTACCAGCAAATGACTATTTTTGATTATTTTTTATCAGTGGTTGACCCTAATACATGTGAAGTTCACAATATATTAGTAACTGAATTCGACAAATTTTTATAATCAAATACGACTATTCTTATGTATAATGTATGTTGGTTATTTTTTAAAAGAACAAATATTTTTTTAAGGTTAATTTCCTAGGGGAAGAACATTTATGAACGTCTTAAAACGAGTTTTCTCGGACAAGGTGCTGTGGATAGCGGGTGCGGCCGCGATCATCACATCATTTATTAGTCCGCCGCAGCTTTCAGACATCAACTGGAAGACCATTACCTCGTTGATTTCAATGATGATCATCATTCAGATCTACGATTACCTTGATGTGTTGAAGTATTACGCTGCTTATTTGACTCGACGGGCTAAAACGACGCAACAATTAGTTTTTATGCTGGCCAGTCTTGCATTTTTCGGTGCCATGTTTTTAACGAACGATGTCACGATTTTGACACTAGTTCCACTGTTCTATAAAATCACCCGCAATCTGAAGATAAATCCGATTTATCCAGTTATCCTGATCACTTTAGCAGCTAACTTAGGAAGTATCTTCACACCGTTTGGTAATACCCATAACTTGTTTATGTTGACTCATTTCAATTTGAACATTGGTCAATTCTTTGTTATGTCGACACCAATCACCATTATCGACTTCATCATGGTCTTCACGGTGACGCGATTCTTCAAGAAAAACAAGATTGAGTTGCGAAAACTTCCAGCTGTTACGCTAAATATTCCACATTTGACTCTTACCGCCATGGTCACAGTTATCATCTTCTTAGGTATTTTTTCAGTCATCCCAATGTGGTCTTCACTAGTGGCAGCATTGTTACTTGTCGTTTTCATCAATCCGAAAATTTTACAGTCGGTCGATTATTCGATCGTGTTGATTTTTATGTGTTTCTTCATCGCAGTTGGTAACATCAATCGAGATCCTGCTATCGTCAGCCATTTGACGGGCTTGATCCAGAATAAGACAGGGACTTACTTAGCTTCGATCATTACTAGTCAATTCATCAGTAATGTTCCCACGACTATCCTGATCTCGAAGTTCTCGACTTATGTCCATGCAATTTTCTTAGGGACAAATATTGGTGGTATGGGTACTGTGGTCGCTTCACTAGCTAACTTATTGGCTTTCAAGCAATACCGCTATTACTTTAAGGGCAGTCCCGGTAAATACTTAGCTGCTTTTTCAGTCATCAACTTTTCACTATTAATAATTATCGGTATCATCGGCTTCTTATTGATCGATATCATTCCAACGTAAAAAATAGAGCTCAATGAATTCCCTTCTGGGATTCGTTGAGCTCTTTTTAGATACCTTTTAACCAATCAACATAGCCACTTTCTCGTTGAATAGCATGTTTTAATACGCAATAGTGACCGTAGTTTGCCTGTTGGCTTGCCTGGTCGGGGAATTTGTCCGCTAGTTGATCTTGAAGATGAGACAACTTGTCAGTCCGCAGTTCCAATTGACTGACGACCATCTCTTCTAGTAATTCCGAGTTAGCATCTTTAATGAAATACAGTTTCAATATAAATTCATCATGACTGTTGTCGGCTTCAGAAGGCTCTTCTAACCATTCATGAAAGTTCTTCTTGCCTTGATCAGTGATATCATAACTTTTCTTGACCAATTTTTGGCCGACCTGAATTTCATGGTGAGTGATCATCTCATCTTGTTCCATCTTTTTTAACAAGGGATAGATCTGGCTATGATTAGCCGACCAAAACTCCCCAATGTCAGAATCGAAGGCCTTAGCTAAGTCATAGCCAGTCTTTGATCCAATATTCAATAACCCCAAAATAATATACTGGAGCCGATTTTTTTGCGCCATTATAAAAATTTCTCCCTTGACTTAATGTCACAATGAGTATACATTATCTATGTACTCAAAAACATGTAATTAATTACATGTAACAAATTACGTCAGAGGAGACATATAATGACTGAAAAAACTTTTAAAACATTAGACGACTTTTTAGGAACACACTTTATCTACACTTACGATAATGGTTGGGAATACGAATGGTATGCTAAAAACGATCACACTGTTGACTACCGGATCCACGGAGGCATGGTTGCTGGACGTTGGGTCAAAGACCAAGAAGCTAACATCAACTTGCTAACTGAAGGAATCTACAAAGTAGCTTGGACAGAACCAACTGGTACTGACGTAGCATTAGACTTCGTCCCTAACGAAAAGAAATTGAATGGTACTATCTTCTTCCCTAAGTGGGTCCAAGATCATCCAGAAATCACTGTTAAGTATCAAAACGACTTCATCCCATTAATGGAAGAATCACGTGAAAAATACGAAACATATCCAAAGATGGTTGTGCCTGAATTCGCCCATATCACATACATCGGCGATGCAGGTCAAAATAACGAAGACGTTATCTCTGAAGCACCTTACCCAGAATTACCTGATGACATCAGAAACGGCAAGTACTTCGACGAGAACTACCACCGCATCAATAAATAATCAGACAAACAAAAAGCACTCCTAAGACAACAAAAATACACTCGAATCAGTGTATTCATCTTAGAAGTGCTTTTTTATTGGGCTCATTTACACAACACCTATTTATTGTGCATTTTGTCTTTCGCTTTTTCGAACAGTGAAGTTCTTCCACTTTCTAACTTGGCGACTGTAATTGGTGAACGGAGAAATAGCATTGATCCTGATCCACTTAGAAACTGGCCACATAGCTTTAGTTGTAGCCCACTTTCTCTGACCAGGCTTAAACAACTCATCCTCTGGCATCTTGTCGACCCATTCCATAAGTTCTTTAACTACCTTACCTAATTCTTGTTCCTCCGCTTGAAGACCTTCCGAACCATATTTGACATTAAAGTCATCATACAATTGTCTCATTTGATCCCACTTGTATCCGGGAGTTGGTGTCGTAATTTCTTTGCCGCTTTCCTCGGTTTGTTCCCATGATAAAATCATATGAATCCAACCAACTTGGTATGACAGCATTTCTCGTGGTGTTTTATCCACTTGTGAAATCTTATCGTCGGCGATGTTGTCAGAAATCCCTTGATACTCGTCGATAAATTGATGATAACTCGTTTTCAAATGTTCGATTAAATCTGCTGAATTTTTATATCCCTGCATATTTTCGCTACCTTTCATAAAAATTGAAAGACACCAAACCAGACTCCCACATATTCTATTATAGTCGGTTCCTAGGGTAATGGGCCAAAATATGCTCATATGATATATATTTACAAAAATATAGTTATATGAATGTCAAAAAATTGCTGTCCCAAATATCTTCGCAGAATTCAATCGTCTCTTGTGCCGTCATAAATTGATTATCGTAAGTCGTGGTCATTCCAGATTGCATAAGTATCTGATATCCTAAGCCATGCGCCATCGTGATAGTAGCGTTACAACAATATTCCGTTTGCAGACCACAGATCTCTATTTGGTCCAAATCATTCTCGGTCAATAAGTCATTTAATTCTGTCTTATAAAAAGCATTCAAATGTGTCTTTTGAACCACTAAATCGTCATCTTTGACCGCTAAATCATCAGCAAACTGCCATTCCTTACTACCCTGAAGCATCCCTTTCTCATTGTGTTGAATAAAGATCACCGGAAGACCTGCTTCTTTATACTCTGTGATCCGTTGATTGATTCTTTCTATTAAGTCATCAAATTGATACGCATCAGAGAACCCTTTTTGCATATCCATGACGACCAAAACTTGTGCCATTTTTGCCATCTCTTCACCTTCTTGTCCATATTGTATCAGACCAAAAAAAATCCCTACAATCCAAAATCGGATTATAGGGAAAAATTATTCTAATTGAAGACCATACCACCATCGATCAAAAGTGCTTGGCCTGTCATATAATCTGAATCAGGCCCAGCTAGATAGGAAACACAAGCTGCCACGTCTGATGGTTCTGATAGACGACCAAGAGCGATATCCTTGGAGAATTGTTTCATACCCCATTCATCATCCTTGCCATTTTCTTGACCGACTTGATGAGCAATATCCATCATCATTGGTGTTTTAACGATCCCAGGACAGTATGCATTGACGGTAATGCCATCTTTGGCGAGGTCGCGAGCAGCTGTTTGAGTAATTCCTCGAATGGCAAATTTTGTTCCACTATACAGTGCCAAGTTAGGATTTCCAACTTGACCAGCTTGTGAAGACGCATTGATGATCTTTCCACCATGACCTTTGTCACGGAAAGCTTTGATTGCGGCTTGGATGCCCCAGTAAATGCTGCCGACATTGACGGCGTAAACTTTTTCAAATTGTTCTTCGGTGATAGTTTCGATTGGCGTTGTTGGACCAAGTCCTGCATTATTGACGACGACATTCAAATCTCCCAATTCAGCGACCGTTTTTTCAACAGCGGCAAAGACTTCATCACGTTTTGAAACATCGAGTTGAACGGCAATAGCTTGCCCAGTCTTGTTCAATTCGTCTGCAGTCTTTTGAGCTCCTTCGATATTGAAGTCAGCGACTGCAATAGCAAAACCATCTTTAGTCAATCTTTCGGCGATAGCTTTGCCGATCCCTTGAGCAGCTCCAGTGATGAATGCTACTTTTTTTGCCATGATAAATCACTCCTTCGTGAGGGTTATATTTTTACACGGCAATTGAAACATATTGGTTCAGTATCCTCAATTATTTGCCACCGTCGTCAATGATAATTAGCTATTTTTTGAACTGATTTAAAAATTATTTATCAATGGATAACTGATACTAAAGGGTTTTAGTATTATGATTTATTTTCAAATAATAAATATAAACAATTTTATATTAATGGTTGACTTTAGTTTCGATTGAACTATACTGAAGTTGCAGATGAGATAGTGAGTACTCACCCGCGGTAATTAAGAAATTATTATAGGGATCGAGGTTGGTTATTATGTTTACTACAATGTTTTGGATTCTCGCAGTTTGGTTCATTGTGAACGTTATTTGGATGTGGTTCGTTATGGACAAGCCAAATACAGAGAAAACTTTTGCTTGGATCAACGTGGTTGCCATCGTTATTGGCTTCTGGGTATACTTTGGTGCTGCCAAAGTCGGCGGAATTGATGCATGGTTCAATGCACTCAACTATGTCAACATCGTGCTTGCCATCGTACAATTTTACATTGGCTATCATGGTGTAAATCACTCAAGTCACACTACTCATCAAGCATAATTTACCTTTTCTATTTTTCCTGCAATCGACGTTTACTACTCCCAAACGTCAATGAAGTGTAAAAACTTCTCCCATGTGTGTGGTTGAAGGCAATCAACCACGTTTTAGAAAGTATGACAATCAGTCATCTTTCGATTATTCACGACAAGACCGACAATTGATAAAATTGTCGGTCTTTTTCATTTGATACGTTCTTAGGGACCAATTTAGGCTAAACTATTATTAATATCTGAAATGAGGTGTATAAAAATGACCAAAATCATCAATATTTATACTGACTCTCCCGAAACCTCAGGCTTGACTGACAAACAAAACAAGATCTTCCGTTCGGCAATCGAGCTCTTTTCAAAAAAGGGCTACGCCAATACTAGCACTAAAGAAATTGCTGAAAACGCCGGCGTATCTGAAGGCAGCATTTTTAAAAAATTTAAAAATAAAGAGGACCTACTTTTTTCGATCCTCAATCCTTTGTTAAGAAATATTTTACCTAAGGTCGTCAACGAATTTTCTGAGGCAACTTTGCAAACTCACTACGATAGTCTCTATGATTTTGTTGCAACTATCATCAAAAATCGTAATGACTTCTTTAAAGAAAACGTCGATGTGATCAAGATCTTTGCTAACGAATTTATTTACGACTTGAAGATTCGTGACAAGATGATTCAAACCATTCCTTATGGTTACATGAAAAGTTTTAACGATGTTTCTAATGACTTAAAAGCTAAAAAACTGATGGTCGATTGGGACAATACCGAGATTTTTCGTTTTATTTTTACCAGTTTCTTTGGCTACATAGCTGAGCACTACTTATTGTTCGATGAGCTTCGTTACGATGAAGATATAGAACTCCAGCATTTGATCGACTTTATCGTTAAAGGATTGTCCCCCACCGAATAATTTTTTTATTTCTTTCTGTAAAGGCTTACAATATATGATGTAAAAACAAAGGGGTGTGTGTAAATGTTCCTTATTGATACTTCAAGAAACGGTAAGCCGGTTTACAATGCAATCGTTAACCAATCGCTAGATAATTATTTAGTCAACGATCTAAAGTTGCCTGGTCACGGATTGATCATGTATATCAACAATCCTTCGGCGATTGTTGGTGTCCATCAAAACGCCTATGCTGAGGTCAACTTCCCATACTTAAAGGATCATAAGATCCAATTAGTTCGGAGAACTTCTGGTGGCGGTGCTGTCTATCACGATTTCGGCAACTTGATTTTCGAAAATATCGTCATTGATAACGATGACCATTTCGGCGATTACGAATATTTTGCTAAACCAATCGTGGATGCTCTACACGAAATGGGAGCTACTGGGGTCGAGATGCGTGGACGGAATGATATCGTTGTCGATGATAAAAAGTTTTCTGGTATGACAATGTTTAAAGTCGGTCATTCTTATGCTGCCGGCGGTACATTAATGTTTGACTTGAGCATGGATACCGCTAGTTCTGTTTTGACACCTGAAAAAGATAAATTGGAATCGAAAGGTGTCAAATCCGTCAACAAACGGATCACTAATATCAAAGATTATTTGGATGAGCCATATAAGAGCATGTCTGCTGATGAATTCAAGGAAGAATTATTGAAAAAGATCTTCCATGCTGATTCGTTAGAAGATATCGAAACTTACCACCTTAATGATCATGACTGGGAAGTTATCGACTCACGTTTGAAAGACAAATATGATACAGACGCATGGAATTACGGCGAAAATCCTGGCTTCACTAATTATGTTTCCAAGCACTTTGATATCGGAACTGTCGCTTTCAATTTCTCACTCAAGGAAAACAAGATCTCTGATGTTAAAATTTATGGTGACTTTATCACTGGTGGTGATATTCATCTGATCGAAAAAGCCTTGATCAATGTTGAATTTGACCAAGCTGGACTGAAAAAAGCTTTTGAAAAAGTCGACTTAAAAGCTAATTTAGGTGACATCGACGCCCAACCATTAATTGATTTACTACTATCTAAATAATTCAAAGAGGACATCCCAAATTTGAGATGTCCCCTTTTTTCTAAAATTAGTCGTTCTTTTTATCATGCTTACTTTTGCTTTTGATGTAATGATACAGCAGAACCTGTGCAACACCAATGATCCCCAAGAAATAACCTTCGATGGCTAGTGCTACCATGCGCATTTGATATACTTGCACTGGCCCGGTGATGGTCATTTTTCTAACCATGATATAAATAAATACTGTGACGAAAACGATTGCCCAAAAGGCATTCAACGTCCACCAAAGTTTAAAATTCATGATAAGCCCCCAATATATACAAAATTATATAGGAAATATAATTTTATTTTACACCATTCTGGCTTATGAATTGTTGTTAAACAGAAAAACGCATCCTAAATGAACAAATCATTTGGAATGCGTTTTTTTAACGCCAATCGGTAGCTTTGTTTTGCCGACTGAGCCAACTCATGACAGTTACATCGGAACCGTCAGAGTTTTTGGCTTGAACGCCGTCATAATCAGGTGCGGGATAATCGTCGAGCACGTTGATCCATGAGAAGTGGCCGAGATATTGATAAGGTTGGCCATCGGTACCTTTGAATTGTCCAGTTTCGTCATGAACGTCTTTCATGAAGGTAAAGTGGACATTTTGAGCGCCAGCTTTGATCAGGCGTTGATAAGTTGGGACAGTACTTGTTTGGGGATTAACGATTGGATCATTTTGGGATTGCGTGAACCAAATATTTGATGACTTGATATTGTCGATCTGAGCATCAGAAATATTTTTATCGAGATAAGCTTCACTGATTGGGAAAGCTGCCGAGAATTTACCCGGTTCTTTGACCATCATTCTCAAGGCCATGTAACCACCGTTCGAGCAACCGCCAATGTAAACTCTATTACGGTCAACTTTTGGATGAGATGTAAGATACATTTGGATCATCGAAGTCAAACCGTCTTCATAACGAGAACGTTGTTCCAGACCATCAGGCGTATTCGGATAAACCAAAGTAGTTCCGCCACTACCTAATGCACCATAGTCGTTTCGGTTAGAAGCATCAGTCGTCCGCGTATCGAGCCAATAAGTCTTAGCTTGCGGTACCAAAACATCAGCACCACCAGCAAAATGACTCTGAATCTTCTTTTGAGCTAAACCTACGGCCCGACTACCTAAAAGAGAGACCGGATTAGGATCCTTATAGCCTTCACCCGCACCGTGCAACCAGATGATCAAAGCTCGCTTGCCATTAGCTGGAGCTTGATAAGAAGTGTATTGCATCGACTGCGTACCAAAGTGCTTGTCTTGATAGGTGAATGAATAATTTTTAGAAAAGCTTTTTAGTTCTGGATAAGAAACTTGGCTGCTCCTTTGAGTTGGAGTTATGCCAGTTATTTCCTTGTTGCGCACTGAATATAGCGGGTTTTGCTGGCTGATCTGGAATTGGACCGCCACCTGCGTATTCAGTTGCGTTGCTTGATTAAATGAGAATGGATCCGCCACAGTTAAATCAGGATCGACTGCTAAATCTAAAGCAATGTAGCGACTGCTATTAGAATCGACTGCCTTTCCATTTACGTTTGACAAGTATGCTTTATTGACTTGTCGCGCAGTACTTGGGATATAAGTATCGCTGCTGCTGACCTTAAATGTTTGTTGATTCAGGTCAGTCTTCTTGATCGGCATCGAAGTATTGATGACGACCTTATCGATTGCCGGCCCCCAGTCGTAGCCATGAGCAATCATTTGATAATTGCTATTGACCATGTCGGCTTGAACGTTTGTTGCACTGTTTGAGATTTGGTAACCACAAATAAAGGCGACAAACATTGCTATTAAAGCTAAAATTCGTTTGAACTTCATTGTTTCTCCTCCTATCTCCAGGTGTAAATTAAGAATTTCACGCCAAATAAGCTTGGGAAATCATTAATCCCTAAGCGTTCCCTGAAAGCGCTATCCAACACTTCAAGTGTACCCCGGTAAAATTTATATTCTATCCATAAAATAATAAATATTTTTGTCAAAAAAAATATCCATCGACTTTCAAAAGTGATAGTCGATAGATATTATCTTAATTTGATTCTTCTGGTTGTTCCTTTAAAACTTTATTAGCTCGTCCATAAAAACGGAAATATAACATTTCAGCAAAATTCCACCAGCCAGCTGCCAATAGCAAGCTCCCCAAGACATCGGTTGGATAATGCGAACGTAAAAAGACTCTCGAGATCACCACCAGGATCAGCCAAATGATCAGTAATGACTTCATCAAAAATCTATTCCCAGCTTGTTTTAAACGTGGAGCGATAATCACAATTAAAATCATTGTCAAAATTGCAGTTCCAAATGTGTGACCACTCGGAAAACTAAAACCAGTCGATTTAACAAAATCCGCAGCTGGACGTGGACGTTGAACAAACAATTTAATGCCATAGGCCAAGGCATAGCCGCCTAAAACCGTGAAGGTTATCCACAAAGCCGTAACTTTTTCCTTGATTACAATAAAGGTAATAACAAGGATCAAACTGACTATCAAGACGACCTCTGGACTGCCAAAGAAAGTCAGTACTTGAAAAATATCAGCAGCATGTGAACCCGGAGTGATCTTAGCAACACTTTGAATCAATCGATCGAGATTAAAAAGCCAACCCGCTTGTAACTTGACTGCCGTCAATAACAATATAAAAGCTAAAAAGCAACTAAAGCTGACGACTCCCCGATTATTATTTTGCTCAAAAATCACATTTATCCACTTCCAAATCCTAAGTATGAACTTTAAGTATAGATTCTATAAGTATATTTGTAAATGGCTATAAGATGAATTTGTGGAAAATAAAACAGGTATTCCTAGGGCTGGAATACCTGTTGTTTTTTTGGGGAATTTATTGTATTTATTTGGAACTTGGATTGGATTTTTTGAAGTTACGCGTTCTACTCTTATAGCGGAAACGCGCAATAACAGGCAGTTTGTTCCGCTTAACCTGAAATTTGTGCTCGTTTGCAAATTTGCATTAGTTCGCGCGGTCTATGTTTATAGTGGAAACGTGCAATAACAGGCAGTTTGTTCCGCTTAACCTGGAATTTGTGCTCGTTTGCAAATTTGCATTAGTTCGCGCGGTCTATGTTTATAGTGGAAACGTGCAATAACAGGCAGTTTGTTCCGCTTAACCTGGAATTTGTGCTCGTTTGCAAATTTGCATTAGTTCGCGCGGTCTATGTTTATAGTGGAAACGTGCAATAACAGGCAGTTTGTTCCGCTTAACCTGGAATTTGTGCTCGTTTGCAAATTTGCATTAGTTCGCGCGGTCTATGTTTATAGTGGAAACGTGCAATAACAGGCAGTTTGTTCCGCTTAACAGGAAACCGGCTCTTATTCCAAAAACGGGAATAAGTTCCGGTTTCCTGTTAATGCTCGCGAACTGGCGCCTTTGGTACCACTCTACTTCAATAAAATTCCGACTGAATAGTGGATGATCATGGTTATGATTCCGACGATGATATTTCTGACGATGGCTGTTTTTACTAGGCCGTCTCCTAGTTTGGCACTTAAGTAACCTGTTAAGGCTACTGAAGCGATTACGGCTAGGATTGTTCCTGGCCATTGCATTGAGATCGGCAAAAATGTCATGGCTGCTAGTGGGAAGATACCACCTGATGCTGCTGATACTAGTGAAGAAAAGGCTGCGTTCCAAGGACTCATATAGTGTCCTAGGTCCAAATCGTATTTAACTCTTACTACTGTCTTTAAATCATCTTTGGCCATTAATTCTTTGGCGATGTCATATGATGTTTCTTTAGTTACACCACGATCGACATAAAATTGTGCTACGGCGTCTAATTCGCCTTGAAAATCTGTTTTGATCAATTGGCGTTCTTTTTCGACGACCGCTTTTTCGGTATCTTTTTGAGAACTAACTGATGCATATTCACCTGATGCCATTGAAAAGGCACAAGCAATCAAATCAGAAAGTCCCGCAATGAAAATCGTGAATTGATTAGTAGTAGCAACGGCGACTGAGAACAAAACACCTACAACAGTCAAGATACCATCATTGGAACCTAAAACTCCTGCCCGGAGAGTATTTGACCGTTCAGCCATCGTTTGCTTTTGCTTCTTGGGCTTTTGAATACTCATTGTTTTCATCAAAATTTATCCTTTCTGCACTAGTGTGCGAACAACAGACCAATGCCATAAGTTACGGCCATTGTTAAAAGACCGGAAACAACATTTCTGACAACAGCTTTGAATCTATTGGCGTTACCTAAAGCAGCAGCGGTGTACCCTGTAATAACTAAGGCAATCACAACCGCGATAATTGTGGAAATCATTTTAATATTTTCGGGGAACAAGGTGATCGATAGTAATGGCAACAATGATCCTGTTGGAAAGGAAAGCATTGATGACAATGCCGCAGCAATCGCACTCGTTTTTTCTTTCGGATTGAACCCGTATCTTTCTCTGACGGCAGTATCGATTGGATCTCCTGACATCATTTCATGGGTGGCTTTTTCCGCCAACGCATCAGAAATCCCGGTCTTCGAATACTTATTTTTAATGAAGTCAATCTCATCATCATAATTTTCGTCGAGGGATGTCGATACTTTTTCGATGGCCCTTCTTTCAGAATCTCTTTGGGTGCTGACTGATACCCACTCACCCATGGCCATGGAAATAGTTCCGGCTAACATACCGGCGATACCAGAAAGAAAGATGGCATAATTATTATTAGTGGCTCCGGCAACACCAATAACGATACCAGCAACTGAAACAATCCCATCATTAGCACCCATGACACTGGCACGCATAATGTTGATCTTTTCAGCCAAGCTTCTTTTCTTCTTAGCTACTTGCATAATCTTCGCTCCTTTGATTGGGACTACAACATGTCACTTTTTTGCTAGATTGAAATGGTTCTCATCTGTGAACGACTCTATATTAACCTTTACTTTCTGAAAAGTAAACCCAAAAGACCGCATTTGTGCCGAGTTATTTTAATTTATAAACATTTAATTGTACTCATTACTAATTAAGACGTATAATTACCTTGTAATCATTATCATGAAGATAGGTGATGATACAGATCATTTGAAAGGAAGGACGCTTATGGCTACGAAGAATGTTGCAGATCAAACATTGCGAGTCTTGAAAGATAACAAGCTACGTGTAACACCTCAACGTCACGTTATCTTGTCTTACTTGGCAAGTCATCATAACCACCCATCAGTCGACACGATTCATGCTGCTTTAAGTAAGGAACTTCCCAATTTAGGTGCATCAACTATTTACAACACATTAAATACTTTTGTCGAACGCGGACTCGTGATCGAGCTCCAAAATGGCGACGGCAGTACCCATTATGATTATTTTGGCACTCCGCACTACCACGCAATTTGTACTAATTGTGGGAAAATCGTTGATGTCTCATATGAGGGATTTGGCAAGGACGAAAAAGAATTCGAAAAAAGGACAGCGGAATTATCTGGCTATATGATTTCCGGAAACCACATGGAAGTTTACGGATTATGCCCAGAGTGCCAAGTAAAACTTGGAATAAAACGCCCATAATTAACTAGAAAGCAACAATTCTTGCTGGGAATTGCTAACTTAAATCAGTTTTATAAAACAGAATAGTAAAATGGCCGACGAGTGAGAAAATTAGCCGTCGGTCATTTTTTGATTAGATGTGAAAATATTTTCATTTAAATTAACTGCTTTCAAGCAATTTATGAAAATATCTTTAATTTGTATTAGATTAAGTAACTCTCTATAATAGATAAAATTATAGTAGTTGCGGAGAAATTAGTTATGAAAATTTTTAAACGTATTGTAATAACCATAGTGGTTCTGCTCGTGATCATAGCCGGCTTAGGCTTTTCTTTCTATAAAGCCAATCAAAATGCTCTCAAGTCAGTTCACTCTAGTAAAACCACTGTTTCAAAGCGAATCGAACAAGGAAAGCCATTCTCGATTTTACTGTTAGGGGCTGATACTGGGACTGACGGCCGAGTCGATCGAGGAAATTCGGATACGATCATGATGATCACCGTTAATCCTAAAACCAATAAAGTTTTGATGTACTCAGTCCACGCGACACCTTGGCTGAAATGGTCGGTCAAAAACCAAAGAACGTTCAAAAGATCAATTCGGCATATGCTATTGGCGCTAATAAAACAGCCAAAAAATCTGTCAGTAAATTATTGAATGTTCCCATCGACTATACAGTCACCATCAACATAAAGGCCCTTGAGCAAACGGTCGATTTTGTTGGTGGTATTGATGTTGATTCAAACTTAAAAGTCAGTTACAACGGCATCACCATCCCTAAAGGACACCATCATTTAAACGGCAAGCAAGCTTTGACTTATGCTCGGATGCGTTATCAAGATCCTCGCGGCGACTATGGTCGTCAATTGCGTCAACAACAAGTCTTGGAGCAAGTGGTCCATAAGTTGAAAAAACCAAAATATATCGTCCAATTACCAAAACTGATCAAAAAGACCGGTGGCAACGTCATTACTGACCTGACTGATTCTCAGATCAATGCCCTACCGGTAAAGTATTACTCAATCGATAACAAGTTCGCTTCTAAACAATTGAAGGAACAAACTGCTTGGATCAACGGTAGTTCTTATCAAGTCGCCTCGACCAAGGAGCTGCAAAAAGTTTCCGATACTCTCAACAAATCAATGGATCGAAAAACATCTAAAGTCGACAATACTGAAACTGAATTGAATAAACAAAATAAAAAGTTCTTCTCTGATCCTGATAACACCGATTATGATACCAAGGACTTAGATACAACTTATTACACTGATAATACTCATTAAAAAAGTACCAGTAATTCTCAAACAGAATTGCTGGTACTTTTGCCTTCAGCTGGAAATTACAGACATGGCATAATAACCATTTTGATAGTATTGAGCAAAAAAATTTTGACATCAATTGAATATAATTATAATAATCGTGTTTTCTTATAAATTTGTAGTATAATTGTCTCCACATTCGAGCTACTTTAAGCTAACAAGAAAGAAGGATTTGGCATGGCGAAATATTCTGTTCAACAGGTTGCAAAGAAGATGGGTATGACTAGCTACACTGTGCGCTACTATCATGACCATGGTCTTCTTCCTTATGTTAAACGCGATAAAAATAATAATCGGGTCTTTGACGACGTCGATATTGAATGGTTGGAATTGATTCTTTGCTTGCGTGGCACGGGCATGTCGCTTGATGAGATCAAGCACTATTTTGACCTGGTCAGAAGTGGCGAACAGACCATCCCTGAAAGATATCAGATTATGCGTCAGCAACAACAAAAAACTATCGATGAAATTGCTGAATTAAAGCGTCATCTCAGCACTATTACTTTCAAAGTTAACCATTACGCTGAAATCGTCGATAATCACGAACCGGACTCATTCGAACCTTCGAACATCCGTGAACAAGAATTAGAAGAATCAGAAAAAGTCGATCCGGCAAAATAATAACAACTGGCCACAGACGTTTACACTAAAAATTTAGGCTCTAAGTCAAATCG
>NZ_AZFA01000009.1 GCF_001434295.1 Companilactobacillus versmoldensis DSM 14857 = KCTC 3814
TTTGACTTAGAGCCAAAAAAAGACGAGCCACTCGTAAAATGAGCGACTCGTCAAGATTTGTCTTATTTTTTAGCATTAGCTGTTTCTTGAATATAGTCATGATAAAGTTCCAGTTCATGCGGACTGAATTTTGCTGTGATCAAGGTGCCTTCATTAAGGTAATCCGTTTTCAAAACTTGTGAATTTTGCAAAATACCTTCAGTGATCTTTTGATCTTTATAAGGAATTAATAATGAAACCTCTTGATAATTGGCAAAAAGCTTAATCTTTATCAACTCGACTAATTTAGCGATTGATTTCTTATCGATGGCTGAGTAAAAGATATTGTCACCTTCGATAGTGGGGAAACGTTGACCCGGTTTTAAATCAGCTTTGTTAAAGGCATAGATCATGGGTTTACCTTTAACGCCAACTTCATTCAAGGTCTTTTCAGTCACCTTGAGCATGTTGCGCCAGTGCTCATCGGAAACGTCGATCACTTGGATCAACAAGTCGGCAGCAGCGGCCTCTTTTAAGGTCGTCTTGAAGGATTCGATCAAGTTGTGCGGCAACTTACTGACGAAGCCGACGGTATCTGAGAGTAGGAAACTAGTATTATCCTCGAGATCGATTTTTCTGACACTAGTATCTAAAGTTGCGAAGAGCATATTTTTCTCAAAGACTTTCCGGTCGTTAGAATCGTCTTTATTGATATTCAATAACCCATTCATGGTCGTTGATTTACCGGCGTTAGTGTAGCCGACCAATGATACGAGTGGTAATGATGTGTTGTTGCGACGCCGACTTTGAACGTCGATGGTCTTATCGACTGCCTTTAGTTGATTCTTCAAATAGTCGATCCGTTTGCGGATGACACGACGGTCGAGTTCGAGTTTGGTTTCACCGGCACCACGGTTAGCAAGTCCGCCAGAAGCTGATTGCTGATCGAGTGGGTTACCTGATGGATGGATCCGTGGTAGTTGATATTGCAGTTTGGCAATCTCAACTTGAAGTTTAGCTTGCTTGGTATGCGCTCGATTGGAGAATACTTGCAAGATCAATTCGGTCCGATCCATGAAAGATAACTTGGTGCTTTTCTCGAGGTTCCTAATTTGTGATGGTGTCAATTCATCGTTTAAGACGATGGTTGAAACGTCATCAGCATTAGCAATCTCAGCGATTTCGGTCACTTTCCCGGCTCCAAAGTAAGTTGAACCGTTGATCGAATCGGCTTTTTGCGTGATCACATCAGCTACTTCCATGTTGTTAGCAATGACTAATGAACTTAGTTCATCCATTGTGTAGTCGAAGTCTGGTTGTAGGTGACTAACACCAGCAACGATCACGCGTTCTTTATTATTATTTAAGTCTTTCAAATTTACCTCCTGGTAGCACTAAATACCCCAGGGTAATTTAATGCCATTAAGTTATTTGTATGCTTGATGGTTTAAAGCAACTAAACGCATGACAATCAAATCCCTTCCTATGAACTTGTAACAATGATAACACGATTAATATTACTAATATAGTAGAAAGGAATCGAATACATTCAAAAAATACAAACGTTTTTAAAAAAAGTTGTGGTTATCATCACTGAAATATAAATAATTAATTCCTAGCATTACATGATATTATGTAACCTATAAGTTAAACTTAAGTTTAAGTATAGGTGGAGGGATAATTAGTGTCATTTTTAAAAAAAGGTAAGCAAAAAATATTTGTGATGATTTTTGCCACTTTACTCGCGGGGATTTTTATAGGGGCAGTGGTCAAACATTCAGGTGGTAAAGCTGATCATCTAAAGCAGGAGCAAACAACCAAGAAACAAGAGAAATTATTTTTGAAGTTAGATAAATCTGAAGCAACGCTCAATGATGATTCTGAGGTTGATATCGATATTTCTACTAATAAGGGGAACAAAATCTTTATTTATGAAGATGGCACCAAAAAGCCAATCTTTAAGGAAACAGCTGACAGTCGAACATCGACTTTGAATTTTTATGATGATGGAGAATATAAAATCGTTGTTCAGAGAAAAAATCAAAAAATTAGCAAAAAATTGATTATCAAAGATAATAAAGATGAGAAATCGGATGAAGACTCTGATGATAATTCGGAAGAGGATTCAGACGATTCCGAGGACTCTGAAGATTCAGAAGAAACCGATGATGCTAGTTCAACGTCAGATACAACTGAAGATGAGACTTCAGAACCTGAACCTTCAACGCCAACACCGGCACCTGAACCAACAAAACCTACGCCATCGATGGAACAAAGCAACGCTTTGGCAAAAGCTGGGAGTTATTCTCGACATTTGCACCTTTCAAAGAGTGGAATCTACAAGCAGCTGACTTCTCCTTATGGAGAGAAGTTCAGTGCCGAAGCTGGTCAATACGCTGTTGATAATTTAGTTGCTAACTATAATGAAAATGCCTTGGAATCTGCCCGTAGTTATCAAAGGCATTTACATCTATCAACAGGGAGATTGTTCGAACAGTTAACGTCTGAGTATGGATCTGGTTTCACAGCTGATGAAGCTAACTATGCAATCAGTCATTTATAATATCAATTCAAAAGGGCCCTCGAAGAGGACCCTTTTTTAGTCCCATGGAAACTTCAGGGACATATGCTGATTCAATTTAACTTGTTCTTTGAGTTTTTCACTACGTTCGATCTTGCGCTGTTTATAACCGGAGCAAACGTACTTTTCTTCATCAGTTACGGGGATGATTTCTGGCAATTTGATTGATCTGTCGGTGACGACGAAGGTTGAAAAACAGGTCAAGCCGAGAAATCTTTCGCCAGTTTTTAAATGTTCACCGATGATTTTAGTGAAGACTTCGATTGAGGTACTGCCAACTCCGGTGACGTAAGATTCAACACAACGAGAATCTTGCAAGACGAAGGGATGCATGAAATTCACTTGATCGACTGAAGCAGTGACAGTTTCGATCCGAGCTGCTCGAGAAGCAGCGATCGAGGAATTATTATCGATGGCCGATAAGATCTGGCCACCGAAGACAGTATCGTGTTCGTTCAAGTCGGAAGCAAAAACCCGATGATTAGTAATTGAAAGAGTATCTTTACATTTAATTGATTTCAAAAGCACACCTCGAAAATAATTAGCTAAGAAATGGAGCAATCTTGCTGGATATTGACTGAATTATATCATATAAGAAAATTTTTTCTTGCCTAAATATGTAAGCGTTTTGTTTGAGCACTCATGATGAATATTATATTATCTGTGCGAGGAGAGACCTGAAATAAAATGATTTAATAATTATTCGAGTAAGTATTGTTATGTTGCACTTTTGGAGGCATGAGCATGAGAAATAAAGGACTCCATCTCAACATGACTAATAAAGTTGTTGCTTTATTATCTTTGGGTTTATTTTCTCTATTATCTTCGATGTCGGGTTCAAGTACTAATCTTGCTTTGCCCAGCATCTCATATGATTTACATATTTCAAATCTTCAATCCACTTGGGTCGTTCAAGTCGCTATGATCGTCGCCTCCATAACCTTCGTGCTCTTCGGGTATTTTGGCGATATCTTATCGAAGAATTTTGTTTTTATCGTTGGTGGGTTCGTCTTTATACTGGGATCATTGATAACTGGTGCAGCATTAGGTTTTTTGATGATCATTTTAGGTCGGATCTTTCAAGCAATTGGATTTTCGATGATCATGGCAAATTCACTTGGGATCGTTAGTGAAGAGTTCGACGACAACAGCCGTGGACAAGCTTTAGCAACCGTCTCGATGTTCACCACAGTCGGACAGATCGCTGGGCCTGCCATTGGTGGGATGATCATTTCAGTTTCATCCTGGCGCTGGATTTATTTGATCAACGTGCCACTATGTTGCATTGTAATGATCTTTAGTTTGAAATCACTCAAATTTCCACACTACACTTTACCGAAATTAATGAAGTCCCTGAAAGGATTCAATTGTATCGGTGAAATAATTTTCGCCGCAGGGATCTCGATATTGTTTTTAAGTGGATTATATTTCCAGCACGGTGTTCACGGTATTTGGAAAGGCTTGATCTTGGTGATCCTTGGTTCAGCTATTTCCATCGCAGCCTTTTTCCAGGATCAACATGCTAAGCAAGCCTTGATCCCAATCAGATTAGTACGTAACGTAAAATATTTAATGTCGATATTCATCTTGCTGTTGGTCATGCTAGTCAATGCGATGACTAATATTTTATTGCCATTTTATTTACAAAGTTTCAACGGGATGTCACCGTTTTATAGCGGTCTGATCATGATGGGGCAATCGCTGGCAATGCTTGCCACGACACCTATCGCCGGATATTTGGCCGACCACAAAGATCGCATGAAATTGACCATCGTTGGTCTGCTGATATTATTGCTTTCACAAATTGGCTATGCACTTTATCCAGCCAAAGTAAATCTAGTACTGATCATGGTGCCGGTACTCTTAAACGGCATCGGGATCGCTGTTTTCCTATCACCGAACCTAGCTATCACAATGGGTTCAGTTGATAAAAAGGTCTTAGGTGTAGCCGGATCGATCAATTCGTTTGCCCGGACACTTGGTGCAACCGTCGGGATCAGCATGACGTCAGCCTTGTTGTTCTCACAATTGCTACACGTTGCACACATCACACCTAACACCGGCATGGCATTTATGCATGCATTTTCCAATACACTTTGGATCGGCGTTTTAGTTAACGTTTTGGCAGTTATCGTAGTTATTGCCAGAAAATTTATTACTCCGAAAACTGCTAAATAATCGAGAATTTGTAATATTGAGAGGACTATATCAAAAGTCATTTGAGCTTCACTTCTAGTTTTGGGTTTAATTGGAAATGGAGAAATAAAAATGAACGCTTTACCGAGCCTTTTCGTGACTGAAATGTCGCGGATTCAATTCGCCGTAACAGTTATTACTCATTTTTTGCTCGTTGCCACTTCAATCGGGATGATGCTCGTCACAGTTATTTTCGAAATGATGTATGCCTTTGGTGGTGATAAGAACGAAAAATATGGCCGCTTAGCATTGTTTTTTGGCCGGATATTCTTCTTTAGTTTCGCAACTGGTGTCCTAACTGGGATAGTTATGGAACTCCAGTTTGGACTAAACTGGTCATCATATTCTAAATTCTTTGGTGACATCATTGGTGTGCCACTAGTAATTGAAAGTATGTTGGCCTTCTTTGTTGAATCAAACCTCATTGGATTATGGCGTTTCACATGGGGGAAAATGAATAAGAAATGGCATGCATTTATTGGTCTAGCTTTATTGATCTCGTCGATGTTCTCAATCGTTTGGATCATTTCCATCAATGCTTTCATGCAGAATCCTTACGGATATCACATGGAAGGGCAACATGCCCGTTTGAATAGTTTTATCGACCTATTTGAAAATCCTCAGTATCCTAATGAGTTTGGTCATGTCTTTATTGGTATTTTGATCGTCAGTGGTTTCGTGACTGCTGGTATCTCTGCTTGGCAGATCTTGCACAAGCGCGATCCAGAGATCTTCAAGAGAGCATTGCAAATTGGTTTGTTAGTAGCTGTTCCAGTAGCTTTCTCACAACAATTGCTAGCTGACAATCAGATCCAAGCAACTATGGCGGTTCAACCGATGAAATTCGCTGCGGTTGAAGGACAATACGATAATGCCGGAAGTAAGACCACTGGTGTTCCTTGGTACGCTTTTGCAACGATCAATGAACAAAAGAAAACTATCAAAGGTTTAGCTATACCTGATCTAGGAAGCTACTTCGGTAGTGGTCAATTTACGGGTAAGGCTGTTGGTATGAAAACTATTGCCAAGGCTTATCATACAAAGTTTGATAAGACAGTAGCCAAATCCTACAAAGGACACATGAGCTATTATCCACCAGTCACATTGATGTTTATTGCAATGCGCTGGATGGTTTATGCCGGATTCTTCTTCACGATCTTCGGTGTTTTGGCAATGCTGATGATGATGAGGAAAAAGAAAGACATTGCCGAACATCGCAAGACCTTGATAACTTTAGGTATTGCGATGTGTTTCCCATATATTACTATCACAGCCGGCTGGATCGTTGCTGAAGTAGGTCGTTTCCCATTCGTTGTTTACGGACTATTTACACAATTTGACGCTGTTTCACCAACTGTCACCGCCGCCAGTGTCACGATGTCTCTGACGATATTCACTATCATGGATGCACTCTTGTTGTATACGATGGTATACATCAGTCACAGATACATGAAGAAAGGTGTTCCTGATATCAATGGAGAATATCCAGAGTTAGAGCCACACCTAGATCCCTTCGATAGGAGGGTCTTTAAAGATGCTTAAATTAACGAATTTACAATTTGCCTTACTATTACTAGTTTGGCTAGAGTTAACCACCTTTATCGTTATGGATGGAGTCGATTTCGGAACCGGGATCGCCACTATCTTCAATCATGAAAAAGACTACAAAGATCAATTGATCCGCTCGATCGGAGCCGTCTGGAGTGGGCGTGAAGCCTGGATGATCGTCGGTTTTGCTCTGATTTTTGCCGCTTTTCCTGGCTGGTATTCCGCCATTTTTTCCGGATTTTATCCAGTTTTCATTATCTTGATCGTCGCCTTGACCATGCGCGGACTGTCATTTGAGTACATTGATAAATGGCAACATGATAAATTCAACATCATGTGGAGATGGATCTTCTTTCTTGGCAATATCGTTCCGCCATTCATCTTCGGGGTCGTTTTCAGCTTGTTCAATAGCGGTTTGCCCATTGGTCAAAATGGTTTGTTGGCTTTCAAGCTTTCGACCATCTTCAATCCTTTTGCCTTGATGACTGGTATCATGTTTATTCTCTTTGCCTTACAAACTTCAATGATAAGAGAATCAGCTTTTATGACTGAAAAATATCAAGGTAAAATCACTGATTATCAAAAGAAACTTAATGCCATCGTTCCAATAGCATTTGTCATCGAGATCATCATCTATTTAGTTGTTGGTCAAGGATTGAAATTACATCCAATCATCACAGTGGCATTATTATTGTTGTCATTGCTACTTTTAATAGCAATCAGATTTGATGAAAAATTCAAAAAGCTACACTATCCAATGATCATCATTAGCATGGCAGCCTTCGTCATCTCATTTTTCTGGAGTATTTTCCCGAACGTCATTATGAGTACCGAAGGATTTAACTTGAATGCTCAAAATACTGCGAGTGCAAGAGAATCACAACTTTGGGCCGCTTGGCTAGTAGCCTTGATGCTTTTCTTGATCATCTTTGTTCAAGGAATCACTCACTATATTTTCCGCAAGAAATATCAAGTCAAGGATAGCGATATTAATTATTAGGAGGTACCACTAATGATTCGCAAAATTCTGACTAATGCGATGTGGACTATTTTAGTATTGGCACCATTTATGGTTCTCTTTACTTGGGACCATTTCTTCACTCCAATTATTGGTGCACATGCAAAATGGATTCCACCTATCATTAGTATAGTAGTCTTGATCGTTGGTCTACGGGCCTTTATCAAAGGATACGGCGTCGTTGAACCAATCAAGCAAGAAGTTAAAAAAGATAAATAACCAGCAAAAAAGACGATATTCATTTCGAATACCGTCTTTTGTTTGTTCAAGACTAAATAGTATTATTTTTACGTTGCATCTTGGCAATGATTGGCAAAATAACACCGATGGCGACCATGATCAATGGTTCGATGATGTTTAGAGCTAGTACGTGATACCAGGTCTTAGTTCCCGAGACTTCATCAACTGGTAAGATACCCATCGTTGCGGCCACAAAGGTGACTAAGAAACACCAAGCGCCGACCATGACGGCCAGTTTTTGATTCTTGATATAAGTAAAGTCGGATGGGAATTTGTCTGGATGGAGCCGAACTAAAATAAAGGAACTGAAGACGAAACAAGTAACGTATGGTGACACGATACCATTAAGGTTTAGTAACTGGTTAAAAATCGAATTCATGTTTGGAAGTGTGGCACTCAAGACCATGATCAAAGTACAGATCCCAGTCGTGAGCCAGTAACCGTTGATCGGCAAGCCACGGGAATCGGTTTTCGTCAGACGTTTTGGCAAATATGCTTTGGCAGTGTCGGACAAGAACATCCGGGTGCTGGCGTCGATCAAAACGGCTAGCTGAGCCATCATGTAAATTGCTTGGGTGATGGCGAATAAATATAGGAAGAAATGACCCATACCGAAGTCGTTACCCATGGCTTGAAAGGCGTAGTAAGAACCGTTCATCTTCAAATCGTGTGGCAAGTGGTGGGCATTGAAGAAAACGCCCAATGAGAACGAGCCGAAGACGGTCAAAAATCCGGTCATAATAGCTAACATCCACATGGCCTTTGGAAAGTCACGTTTACCATTTTTCATTTCGGTAACGTAAGGAGAAGCTAATTCAGCTCCGTTCATGGCGAAAATCACTAGCCCGAAAGTTGACAGATAATGGAGGTCAAACTTCGGGATAAAGGAGCTGGCTGTAAATGGTGATGTGTGCGGCGCATTACCTTGTCCTAAGTAGACAATCGTCATGACCGCATAAAGGACGGTAACGACGAACATGGCGCCACCGCCAATGATCGATAACCACTGTAGCGAGTTCTTCAAATGATGTTGAATAAAAATAAAGAGCGTAAAAATAACCGCTGTCAGTAAGGCAAACATACTGTTTGTCATCGTATCTGACATTTTATTGTTTCCATTGATCAACCAACCAAAGGAGATCAACATTGAATTGGCCACGTCGACGATATAAGGAAGACCAGCGACCCAATAAGTCCAGGCACAAATATATCCCCAGACGTTTCCGCCGGTACCACGGACCCAAGAAGTCATTCCACCCCCTTCGTGACTGAAGGTTGACCCCAAATGGCCAACCATCATTTCATAAGGAACAACGAATAAGAATAGCATAATGATCCAAGTGAAGACGATACCTAGTCCTTGGTTTTGGAAGTTATAAATAATATCATCAAAACCAATAACGGTAACGAAGTCCATCAAGGCAACAACAGGCCAGCTAATATACGATTTTTTCGAATCGAGTTCTGGCAAATTTTTCCCCAAAATAAACACCCCTATATTTAAGATTTTAGGACAACTCTAATATTATATCTTAAATTGTTAATCTAAATAGTTGATAAATCAATTATTATCTGAATATTTCGGTTATTTATGACGCAAAAAAAGCAGTATCCTGAGATACTGCTTTTTCTATTGCTATTGTAGAAGTTATTCTTCTAATTCTGGTTCGTTCTTGCGTTGTAGTTTGGCGATAATCGGTAAAGCGGCACCAATAGCGACCATGATCAATGGCTCGATGATGTTCAAAGCTAAGACATGGTACCAAGTGCTGGTGCCATAACTGACATCTAACGGCAAGATACCCATGGTTGCGGCGGCAAATGATAATAGGAAACACCAAGAGCCGACAGCCACGGCGAGTTTATTGTTTTAGATGTAGACATATTGCGATTGATATTTATCTGGATGCAATCTGACTAATACGAAGGAACTGAAGACGAAACAGATCACATATGGTGAAACGATGCCGTTTAAATTTAGTAATTGATTGAAGATAGTGTTCATATTTGGCAAGGTTGCGCTGAGCACCATGATCAAAGTACAAATTCCAGTGGTCAACCAGTAGCCATTGATCGGCAAGCCGTGCTCATCGACTTTGGTCAATTGCTTTGGCAAATATGCCTTAGTCGTATCAGATAGGAACATTCTTGTTCCGGCGTCGATCAGGACTGCTAGTTGAGCCATCATGTAGATGGCCTGGGTGATGGAAAAGATGTAAAGGAATAGTTTGCCAATTCCAAATTCATTACCCATAGCGAGAAAGGCATAATAGGAACCATTCATTTTCAAATCGTGTGGTAGGTGATGAGCATTGAAGAAAACGCCTAAAGAGAATGAACCGAAGACGGTCAAGAATCCGGTCATAATAGCTAACATCCACATAGCTTTAGGGAAATCTTTTTTGCCATTTTTCATCTTAGTTACGTACGGCGAGACCATTTCGGCCCCACTCATGGCGAAGATAACTAGACCTAGGGTTGAGAAGTAATGAAAATCAAACTTAGGAATGAAGGCTTTGAAAGTAAATGGTTGAGTCTGCGGAGCTTTGCCTTGTCCGAGATAGTAGATGGTCATGATAACGTATAAGATCGTCACAATGAACATGGCACTTCCACCGATGATCGATAACCACTGTAAGGAATTTTTTAGATGGTGTTGGATGAAAATAAAAATGGTGAAGATGACCGAAGAGAGTAGAGCGAACATGCTGTTTGACATCAAATTCGACATCTTTCCACTGCCATTTACGATCCAACCAAAGGAAATCAAAGTCGAATTGGCCACATCAACGAGTAAGGAAGACCAGCGACCCAGTATGTCCAGGCACAGATGTATCCCCAAAAATCGCCACCGGTACTACGGACCCAAGTGGTCAATCCGCCGCCATCTTCATGAAAGGTCGAACCCAAATGTCCGACCATCAATTCATAGGGAAGTACAAAAACGATCATAAGTACGATCCAAGTGAAGACAATGGCGAGTCCTTGATTTTGGAAGTTATAAATAATGTCTTCAAAGCCGATAACTGTTACAAAATCCATTAAAGCAACAGTTGGCCAGCTGATAAAAGACTTCTTTGAGGTGAGTTTTGGCATCTTATCATTCAAGATAAACACCCCCATCCATAATTTTTTAAGAAACTAAGTGTGGAGAAATTATTTTCGCTCAGCAGTCGGCAAGTACATGCCTGAAGAGTACAGAGCGTCAACAAAACCAGGGATGGTATTATGGCGACCCCAGTCACGCTGCAGTTCACAAAGTACTTGATTGAAAGTAGTTAAAGTAACACCAGCTTGTTGCATTCGTTGCAAGGCCATTTCGTGGGCCAATTTTGAAGTAACCCCCAAAGTATCGACCAACACGAAAACTTGAAAATCTGAATTTAATGCATCCAAACTAGCAAAACTAACGCTAGATTCAGTCCAGAGACCACTAATGAGCAATTTTTTTCGATGATTCTTTTCGATCGCCTGCTTAACATCTCGATCTTCGAAAGGATTGATTGAGGTTCGATCAAATGACTTCCAATCTGGAAGAAGATTTTTTATCGGTGGGATAGTGTCCTTTGCTAATCCGATGCCGATATTCAAAGTCGTCAAAACGATCGGGATCTGAAAATATTTGAAGGCCTTAGTGGCCAAGGTCGCTCGTTTGACCAATTGTGAACGGTCGCCAGAATTGACGGTATTTATTTGAACAGCTTGATAATCGATCAGTAGCAATTGGCAATTATCAGGCGTTATTAAATTATCAAAAAGAGTGTTTCTTTTTGTTTCTGAAGTCATGCTGATCCTCCCTTTGACTCTATTTACATTAATGGTATCCCTGATAATAAATATGTTTATATCATATTTGGTAAAAAATTTTATCTTACAAAAATGTAAGTCCTTGTAATATGAATCGAACGACTATTTTGTGCCGAAATTTTAAGATAGATACATCAGATGGAGGTACACAAATGCAAAAAATAGTTGATGTAAAAAATATTGAAAAAGTATACGGCGGAGCTGATGAAAAACAATTTAAAGCTTTGTCGAATGTCAATTTTGAAGTCCAACCAGGGGAATTCGTCGGCATCATGGGGGCTTCAGGTTCTGGTAAGACGACCTTGTTAAATATTTTATCGACACTTGATACACCCACTAATGGCGTTGTCAACATAGCCGGGGAAGATATTACCAAACTAAAAAATAATGAGATGGCTGATTTTCGAGCAAATGAGATCGGCTTTATTTTTCAAGATTTCAATTTGCTGGAAAATTTAACGGCTTACGAAAATATCGCTTTACCACTGGCTTTACAAAACAAGTCAGTTAAGAAGATCAAGCCAAATGTGATGAGTATTGCTGAAAAGTTAGGGTTATCGGAAATCATGAACCACTATCCAACTGAATTGTCTGGTGGTCAAAAACAACGGGTGGCAGCAGCTCGAGCTTTGGTCCATTATCCAAAGATTATTTTTGGTGATGAACCGACAGGTGCTTTAGATTCCAAGAGTGCTCGGACCTTGATGGAGACGATGTCGAAGGTCAATCAAGAAGATAATGTCTCGATCTTATTGGTGACACACGATCCATTTTCAGCCAGCTTTTGTGACCGTATTTTGTTCATCAAAGATGGTGAGATCGGCCAAGAATTGAAGAATCCTAATCATTCACGGGGCGAATTTTATCAAGAAATTTTAGATTCATTAGGAACTTTTGCGGAATAGGGAGGAACTCAAATGTTAAATAAATTAGCCTTAGGTGGTATCAAGCATCGTTTCCGAGATTACAGTGTGCTGTTTTCTGGATTGATGATTGCTTCAGCTATCTTTTATATGTTCATGACGATGGCCATGAATACAAAATTTTTGGAAGCTAATTCACCTGCCGCCGCAACAGTTTTTATCTTTGGTTTTGGGGCAGTTTTATTAGCAATCATCACAGTAGTTTATATCGGTTATGCCAATAAATTTTTGATGAGCATGCGCGAAAAAGAGTACGGCATGTTCATGATGCTCGGTTCGAAGAGTAGCAAAATCTCCAAGATGATCTTCATCGAGACTTTTGCTATTGGTGCCATTGCTTCGATTATCGGGATGGCCGTTGGAATCGTCGCAACTAGTTTTGTCGGGGATGCTTTGATGAAGAGCATGGATATCCCAGCAAAAAATTTCAATAGCTTTTATTTGCCAGCATTAATTGCTACGATGATTTTCTTTTTAGTGATCTTTATTTTATCGGCTTTACGTAACTCAATATCCATCCGCATGACTAAAGTCCTAAACTTATTGCATAAAGAAAGTCAGCCGACCCGTATCAAGAGAAATACTGCTTGGACAGTGATCCAATCTATTTTGGGAATAATTTTCTTAGGTATTGGTTACGTGACTATGGTCAGATTTGGCAACAGTCCCGCTTTGATTTATATCGGTGTGCCGATTGCCTTAGTGACAATTGTTTTGGGAACTTATTTTGTGATCAATTCTTTGACGACGACAGTTATTAATTTCTTGAAGAAGCGTCCGGGCGTTGCCCAAAAGGGGATCAATAATTTTACTTTATCCCAATTGAACTTCCGAATCGGCGATTATACGAAGATCCTATCCATGGTCTCGATCATGTTTGCTTTAGCATTGGGTGCCATCACGGTAGGACTTGGTTTTCATCAACAAATCAGTACGATCGTTAATGGTCAACAATACTATGACGCTAATATCGTTAATATGAATGACCAAGAACGTGATCAAGTTGATAAACTGACTGGTAAGAAACTCAATGAATATACTTATAAGAGTGATGCTAAAAATGATTATTTCCGCTTGAGTGATTTTAAGGATCAACCGATCACTTATAACCATTTCAACTACAGTTCTAACAATATCCTTTCGAAGACTAAAACGACTTCGAATCCTAAAAATGAAGAGGTCCAGTATTATTTGCAGGGTTCGATGCTGGGCAAAGATCGGATGAAAAAATTACAGTTCGTCAGTGATGCTGAATATGCTCAGATCAAATCTGAACCTAGTAAGTTGACATTTGTTAAGACTGATTCGTTCTAGAAGAATTTGCCAACGATCAGGTCGATCTCCGAGATGCAGTTGAAACGTTATCCAGAACTTAAGATGGGTTCGGGTGATAAATATCAACAATATCAAACTATCAATGGTTTCTTCTCCGGACTGGAATTCATGGGCTTTTTCCTAGGAATCGCCTTTTTAGCAATGTTAGCTAGCTGCTTGATGTTCAAGATCCTTTCTGGTGCTGCAGGAGACGTGAAACGTTACCAAATGTTGCATAAGATTGGTACACGCCAAAGGGCTTTACGTCAGTCGATCAATAAAGAAATTGCTGTACTGTTCACGGTGCCAGCAGTTATCGGGATCGTTCACGTTTTAGTCGGGGTCCAGATGTTCAAAGCACTGTTGGTTCAGCCATATGCGTATATCGAGATACCGTTCTTGATTTTCTTGGTCCTATATTTAGGCTATTATTTCTTGACGCGTTATTTATACAAAAAAATCGTTTTGAAGTAGAAAGTAGAACAGGATGTTAATTCAAGCTGAATTAACATCCTGTTTTTTGTTATCTATTCAGATTTACGCGTATCCAGAAACATATCCGCACCGTAGAGAGCATCGGTAAATCCGGGCACGGTATCGGTTCGGCTCCAGTCGCGTTGTAGTTCGCAGATGACTTGATTGAAGGTGGTCAATTCTGCTCCTGCTTGTTCCAATCTTCTTAAAGCAGTTTCGTGGGCCAGTTTGGAAGTCACACCAACGGTATCGACCAATGGGTAGACGCTAAACCCTTCTTTTAGAGCATCTAAAGTCGGAAATGATAGGCAAGCCTCGGTCCAAAGTGCGGAGATGATCAATTTCTTTCGACCAGTAGCCAAAACGGCGTCATGAAATTCTTCATCTTCAAAGGCGTTGATACTAGTCCGGTCATAAGATTTAGTATCGCCTAAAGCTTGTTTCAAAATGGGGATAGTTTCTTTACCACGTCCAGTTTCAACGTTAACGGTCGAAAGGACGATGGGAATGTGATAATACTTGAAAGCTTTGATGGCAACGACGATTTTATGAATGATCTCAGCACGGCTGCCAGAGTTTAGTGAATTGACTTGTGCAGGTTGATAATCGATCAATAAAAAGGCACAGTTCTCAGGTGTCAATAAATGGTCTTGTTTCGGGTCTCTAATGGATTTTGAGGTCATGATAAGTACTCCTTTTTTACTGACGATTCTAGTTACGACAAAGGTCATATTCAAATGAATTGATTGAAAAAATAAGCAAGTATTTACGCTTAAAAAAGTCCTCTTATATTAAAATTAGATATTAACTAATTAAATTAATAATATGTTCATTATTGAAAATTCTGTCTATCAAAATTCAATTTTTTTAACAAAATACAGGTATTACTATTAATGCGATGATGGTGTAACTAAATTCGGATTATTTTTTTTATACACCGGATCAATCCCAAGTTGAAAGGAGACATCACCATGGCAATGATAGAATTTCGCAACGTTCAAAAATATTACGGTAAATTTCATGCCTTAAAAAATATTAATTTAAAAATTGACAAAGGAGAAACTGTTGTTTTGATCGGACCTTCTGGCTCCGGTAAAAGTACGTTGGTCAGGACGATCAATGGACTAGAAGATATCCAAGAGGGTCATTTGATCGTAAATGGTGAAGATCTGACCGATAAGAAGACTGACATCAATCAAATTCGGACCGATGTCGGGATGGTTTTTCAGCACTTTAACTTGTACGCCAATAAAGATGTCTTAGAAAATGTCATGATTGCACCTCGGATCGTTTTAAAAAAATCTGAAGATGAGAATCGCAAGACTGCTCTGCAATTGCTAGAAAGAGTCGGTCTGTCTGACAAAGCGCACAACATGCCATCACAAATTTCCGGTGGGCAGGAGCAGCGGGTGGCTATTGCTCGATCTCTAGCCATGAAGCCAAAATGTATGTTATTCGACGAACCAACTAGTGCGCTTGACCCTGAGATGATCGAAGACGTTCTCGATGTTATTAAGCAGATCACCGAACAAAGTGATATGACTTCGATCATCGTGACTCACAAAATGTGGTTTGCTCAAGAAGTAGCCAATCGGGTCATTTTTCTAGATGACGGTCAAATCATTGAAGATCGTAAGACCAATGAGTTCTTTGAGCATCCTGAAAATGAACGGACGCGCAAATTTCTTAGTAAGATCCTGGGTCACTAGGAAGGAGGCAACTGATGAAAAGATGGAAATATTTAATTGCCTTGTTAGTTTCGCTTAGTTTAGGGATAGTCTTGACCGGTTGTCATGCTCAATCAGCAGCTGATCAAGATGTCTTAGCTAATGCCAAAAAAACCGATACGATCACTTGGGGAGTCAAAGCGGATACGAAATTACTTGGTTTGACCGATGTCCGTGATGGCAAACAAAAAGGCTTTGAAATTGATATCGCTAAAGCTCTCACTAAACAAATTTTGGGAAAAAAGGGCCAAACTAAGTTTGTCACAGTGACTTCACAATCACGGATCCCGATTCTAAAAAACGGTAATGTTGATGCAATCATTGCCACGATGACGATCACACCGGAAAGAAAAAAGATCCTCGAATTCAGCAACTCATACTTTGATGCTGGTCAGTCACTTTTAGTCAAAAACAACTCGCCAATCAAGCGCGTTCAGGATCTAAATCACCGCACGATCATCGGTGTTGTCGGCTCTAATTCAGTTGAGACCGTTAAAAAATTTGCTCCTGACGCTAAGATTTTATAATTACCAGATTATGCTCAGGCTTTAGTAGCCTTGAAATCTGGTCAGGGCGATGCTTTGACGACTGATAACTCGATCCTTGGTGGGATGGCCGTTGAAAATCCCGGTTATAAGGTCCAGGGCAAACCTTTTACTGATGAACCTTACGGAATCGGATTGAACAAACATCAAGATAAGATGAGAAAGGCTTTGAACAAAGCCTTAAAAGAAATTCAAGCTAATGGAACATACAATAAATTAGTTATTAAATGGTTCGGAAATGTTCCTGGCTTTAATTACAAGGAGGTGCTTCGTAAATGATCACTTTACTTAGGACCTATTGGTCGACTTTTTTGACCGGCTTTGGCTGGACGATTTTATCTAGTTGTATCGCCTTAGTAGCCAGTTTATTGATTGGTTCCATCATGGCTGTTTTTGAAGTTGTTCCTAATAAAACATTGCGGACGATTGGAACAGTCTACGTGGAAATTTTTCGAAACATACCTTTATTAGTTATCGTGTCATTTTTCTATTTAGTTATTCCAATGTACGTAGTCAAGATCAACGGTTTCACTGCTGGAACGATTGGATTGACGATCTACACCTCAGCCTTTATTGCCGAGACCGTCAGATCTGGTATCAAATCAATCAATATTGGCCAAATGGAAGCTTCTCGAGCAATGGGGATGAAATACGTCCAAGCAATGCGTTTCATTGTTCTGCCCCAAGCCTTCAAAGTAGTTATTCCGCCATTGGGCAACCAGTTCATCAATTTAGTTAAAAATTCCTCAGTTTTAGCCTTTGTCGCAGGCTTTGATTTGATGTATCAAGGTAATGCGATTGCTTCGCAAACATTTGCTACGGTCAATACTTATTTGATCGTGGGGGCCTTTTATTTAGTGATTACCTTGCCGATCAGTTATTACATGCGCCATTTGGAAAAACGGTTAGCTTAAATAGAAAGGAGCAGCAATATGCAAAATTGGATCAACGCTTATTCAGCCATGAACCTGCGATTTCTATTTAAAGGATTATTAGTTACTTTGGAGATTTCCATTGTGTCAGTAATTTTAAGTATGATCTTTGGATCGATCTTGGGGATCGTTCGCTATACTAAGATCCCTTGGTTATCGGAAATCGTTGGATTTATTATTGATATTATTCGTAACTTACCGTTATTATTGATTATTTTCTTCGTATACTTTGGCTTGCCAAGTCTGGGATTCAAACCAGATACGATCGTCGCGGCCATCTTTGCGATGACGGTCTTTGAATCGATGATGATTGCCGAGATCATTCGTTCCGGTATCGGAGCAGTCAATCGCGGGCAGCTTGAAGCTTCTCGAGCAGTCGGGATGAAATACTATCAAGCTATGTGGCATGTGATTCTGCCCCAAGCCTATAAAAATATGATCCCAGCTCTGGTCAGTCAGTTGATCTCCTTGATCAAAGACACGTCTTTAGCTACGATCATTGTGACGCCAGAATTGATGCAACACGCTCAGGTTATTTATGGACAAAATGCTAATTATATCGTGCCAATGTATTTAGCTTTAGCCGTGCTGTATTTCATAGTTTGTTACTCACTATCAATTATTTCCCGAATCATCGACCGGAAAATGGCCTGAACAACTATTTAAATAATAAAATGAGATAGCAATTCTTAAATGAATTGCTATTTTTTATTATGAAAACGTTTCTAATATAATGATCTTAAAAAATTTTTTTAAAAAAGCCTGAAAGCCTTTATATGGCGGTATCATTGACCTATCAATCAGTCACACCATTTGTTTGATATTCTTACAAATGGTGTTTTTATTGCCAAATGGTTCTAAAACTATTAAAATTTCTTTAATGGTCATTTGTGTTGCGCACAAATGGTTCTACATCCACTGCAGGGATATGAAGGGAGACAGATTTATGTCGATGATTGAATTTCGCAAGGTTCAAAAGTATTATGGGAAATTCCACGCTTTAAAAGATATCGATCTCGAAATTGATAAGGGAGAGACTGTTGTTTTAATTGGTCCATCAGGATCAGGTAAAAGTACCTTAGCTCGTAGTGTTAATGGATTGGAGACTATCCAAAGCGGCCAGCTGATCGTCAATGGTCGTGATATCGCCGATAAAAAGACTGATATCAACCGGATCAGAACTGATGTTGGAATGGTCTTCCAGCATTTCAATTTATATGCTAATAAAGATGTTTTAGAAAATATTATGATTGCTCCTCGGATCGTTTTAAAGATGAATGAGGACGAAAATAAAAAGAACGCCATGGCTCTACTAGACCAAGTTGGTTTAGCTGATAAAGCTCACAATATGCCTTCACAGATCTCTGGTGGTCAGGCACAACGTGTTGCTATCGCTCGATCATTGGCAATGAAACCACGGTGTATGTTATTTGATGAGCCAACTAGTGCACTTGATCCAGAAATGATCGATGACGTTCTAGGTGTTATCAAATACGTTACGAGTCAAAGTGATATGACTTCTTTGATCGTGACTCACGAAATGGGCTTCGCCCAAGAAGTAGCCAACCGAGTTATTTTTATGGATGATGGTCAGATCCTCGAAGATGATAAGACGGACGTGTTCTTTAAAAATCCAAGTAACGAACGTGCTAGACAATTTTTGAGTAAGATCATCTCGCACTAAAGAAAGGGGTTAAACATGAAAAAGTTTAAATATCTTGCCATATTGATCATGTCATTGCTCCTCGCAGTCGTCACAGTTGGTTGTGGCTCGAAGCCACTTTCGCAACAAGACGTTTTGCAAAATGCTAAAGACGCCAACACCTTAACTTGGGGAGTCAAGGCTGATACCAAACTAATGGGTCTGATTGATGTTAATGATGGTCAGCCCAAAGGTTTCGAGATCGACATGGCCAAAGCTTTGACCAAGAAGATCCTTGGTAAAAACGGTAAAGCTAAATTCGTTACCGTAACCTCGCAGTCACGAATCCCCTTACTGAAAAATGGTAATATCGATGCCATCATGGCCACAATGACAATCAATGCCGAACGTAAAAAAGCCATTGATTTTTCTGATTCTTATTTCGATGCTGGCCAAGCGATCCTAGTTAAAGACGGTTCGCCAGTCAAAAAGGTTCAAGATTTAAATAATAAAACTGTCATCGGGGTTGTTGGTTCAAACTCAGTTCAAAATGTTAAAAAGTATGCGCCCAAGGCTAAAGTTTTGCAGTTGCAAGATTATGCCCAAGCCCTCGTAGCTTTGAAGTCTGGCCAAGGAGATGCTTTAACGACTGATAACGTTATTCTAGGTGGTATGGCCGTTGAGAACCCTGGTTATCGTGTTCAAGGTAAAGCCTTTACGACTGAACCTTATGGTATCGGAGTCAACAAAGGACAGCCACATTTACGGAAGGCTTTGAACAAAGCTATCAAAGAAGTCGAAGCCGATGGTACTTATAACAAGCTGATCAAAAAATGGTTCGGTGACGTACCAGGATTCAATTATCGGGAGGTGCTTCGCTAATGCTTAATTTATTTGTCAACAATTGGCACAGTTTCCTGACTGGATTCGGCTGGACTATCTTGTCCAGTATCGTGGCCTTGATTCTCAGTTTGATCATCGGTTCACTGTTTGCCATCATGGAGGTTATGCCTAATAAAGCGTTACGGATAATCGGGAATATTTACGTTGAGATCTTTAGAAATATTCCTTTATTGGTTATTACCATGTTCTTCTATTTAGTAATCCCATTGTATTTCGTGAAGATCAATGGCTTTACTGCCGGGACGATCGGATTGACGATCTATACTTCAGCATTCATCGCTGAAACAGTTCGTTCAGGTATCAACTCAGTTGATATCGGCCAAATGGAAGCTTCTCGGGCGATGGGGATGACTTATGGTCAAGCAATGCGTTATATCGTCTTGCCACAAGCCTTTAAATTAGTGATCCCACCACTTGGTAACCAGTTCGTTAACTTAGTTAAAAATTCATCAGTCTTAGCCTTCGTGGCTGGATTTGATTTGATGTATCAAGGTAATGCGATCGCCTCGCAAACTTTCGATACAGTTAATACATATTTAGTCGTTGGCTTGTTCTACTTGATCATTACCTTACCGATCAGTTACTACATGCAACACTTAGAAAGAAAATTAGCCTAGGAGGGGGAATGAATTATGCAAAATTGGATCGATGCTTATTCTGCAGTCAACCTAAAGTTCCTTCTTCAAGGTCTCTGGGTAACGGTAGAAATATCAATCATTTCAGTTATTTTCAGTATGATCTTCGGATCGATTTTAGGGATCATTCGTTATTCGAAATTTCCTTATCTTTCCGAGATCGTTGGCTTGATCATTGATATTATTCGTAATTTGCCATTGCTACTAATAATTTTCTTCGTGTACTTTGGTTTGCCAGCTTTTGGATTCAAACCAGATACCATCCCAGCAGCCATTTTAGCAATGACTGTCTTCGAATCGATGATGATCGCGGAAATCATCCGTTCTGGTATTCAAGCGGTCGATATCGGCCAAATGGAGGCCTCACGGGCAATGGGGATGCACTATGGACAAGCTATGTGGCATATTGTTTTACCACAGGCTTATAAAAAGATGATCCCCGCATTAGTATCGCAATTGATCTCGTTAATCAAGGATACGTCTTTGGCAACAATTATCGTGGTGCCGGAATTAATGCAACACGCTCAAGTTATTTATGGACAAAATGCTAACTATATCGTACCGATGTACTTAGCGTTAGCAATTCTTTACTTTATCGTTTGTTACGCATTGTCCTTGATTTCCAAGGTCATCGATCGTCGTATGGCTTAAAATAAAGTTGACGTAGATAAAAATAGTTGTTATCATTCAAAATATTATAAATGTTTGAAAAAAGTAGGATTGCATCTGGGTGTCAGAAAGCTGGTGGTTTATGCGAACCAGTCAGGGTGTTAATTACGAACTACCAAACGTGACTCGGTCAGCCGAGCGGAAAAGAGTGCCGTTATCACTCAGAGTGGAGGCTTTTTTGAAGTCTCAAGCTGGGTGGTACCACGGTTAATAGTCGAGTCGTCCCTGTTGCATAAGCAGCAGGGGCGATTTTTTATTTGGGGTTGGTAACTATGAAAAAACAAACGATAAGTTTTACTGAAGCAGTCACGATCTTAGTCGTGATGCTCGCAATCTTAGGAGCGGGCGTAATTGGTTTTGGTCTGTCACCACAGACACCAGTTTTATTAGTCATCGGTTTGTTGGTTCTCTGGGCTAAGATCCGTCACAAAACTTGGGACAGTATCCATGAAGGTATCGGCGAAGGGGTCAAAAACGGAATCGTTCCAATGTTTATCTTCATTTTGATTGGTGCTTTGATCGGTACTTGGATCGCTGCAGGTGTGATTCCATCAATGATGGTGGCAGGATTTCATCTGATATCTGCTCAATGGTTCGTACCGTCAGTCTTTTTAGTCTGTGCCTTGATTGGGACTTCGATCGGTTCAGCCTTTACTATCGTTTCAACTATCGGGATCGCACTCTTTGGCATTGGAACAACGATGGGAGTCAATCCCGCACTAGTAGCTGGGGCAATCATTTCTGGTGCTATCTTCGGTGATAAGTCGTCACCATTATCAGATTCGACGAATTTGGCAGCTGCCATTGCCGGGTCCGACTTATTTGCCCATATCAAAAATTTATTGTGGACTACTATCCCGGCTTTTTTGATCTCACTAGTCCTATATTGGCTACTAGGCTTGAGTCAAACTGGCTCGAAGATAACTAATATTCAACCAACTTTGAATACGTTGAACACTCATTTCGCAGTTTCCTGGTGGGCAGTTTTGCCAATCGCATTATTATTTGTTTGTGCCATCATGCGTGTGCCAGCTATTGCTACTTTGCTGCTGAATATCGGCGTGACTATTGTAATGATCTTTGTTCAAGTTCCACATATGACTGTTCCTAAGATTGCTGGCTTTATCGAAAATGGTTTTGTTTCGAAAACTGGTAATGCAAATGTTGATGCTTTATTAACTCGTGGCGGTATCATGTCGATGATGGGGACGATTGCTTTGATTTTTTTGACCTTATCATTAGGTGGTCTATTGATGAAATTCGACATCATTCAAACTGCTATCGACCCATTAGCTAAACGCTTGAAATCTTCTGGTTCAGTCGTTACGGCTACCGTTTTAGCTGGGATTGGTGTTAACATTTTCGTAGGTGAACAATACTTATCAGTTATTTTACCTGGTAAAGCTTTCAAAGAAACATACCGTAAACGTGGCTTAGATAACTTAGCGTTGAGCCGTGTGCTGGAAGACGGTGGGACGGTGATCAACTACTTGATTCCATGGGGTGTGGCCGGTGCTTTTGCTGCTAATACCTTAGGTGTTTCAACTTTAGCTTTCTTACCATTTTGTTTCTTTAGTTTATTGTCACCAATTTTATCAATTTTGAGTGGATTCACCGGAATTGGTTTGAAAAAATTGGCCGCAAACAAATAGTTTTTGCTTTAAATATTTTGCTTGAGTCGCTATAAAGAGGATGAGAAAAAGTACCAAATTTAGATGTAATATAGTATCATAATACCTATATAAAAGTTCCAACATTTGATAATTTTTAAACTGATATTAAAAATGTTGGCAAGCATAATAATTAAAGAAGGTGTATGAGATGCACAATCCCAGACAACTCACGTATGAGGATCAACTGAATTTGTTTTCCAAGCGTGGCATGACGCTAGACCCCAAACTACGTGAGAAGAACATCAATGCGATCGAAACGATCGGGTATTATACATTGAAGCAATTTGCTTATCCATTTGCTTACCGCGATGGTTATAACACGCCCGATTATGACGGATTGTCGTTTGATTTCGTAGTAAAAAGATATTATCAAGATAAAAATTTGCGGATAAATTTACTGCATGCGATCGAAGATATCGAAGTGTCGATGAATAGTTTGATATCACACGTTTTAGGCGATAAATATGGGCCCTTTGGCTATTTGGAGTTTTCTAATTGGGCTGATAAGCGGATCTCCGCTTATAGCTTAGAGGAGAAACAATTCTACTTTAAGAAGTCGTTGCTGCGCCAAGCATACAATTCCAATATATTGGATCTAGACTATCGGGAAAATTTAAATAATGATAATTTTCCAACTGTTTGGCTAATGACTAACTTATTGACATTTGAAACTACTTCGACCTTGATACGACTAATGTCGCCAGAGAATGTTGAATACTTTACTAAATACTTTAACTGTTCTCGCGATGAACTAGTTTCATGGTTGGAATGCTTGAATTTTGTTCGAAATATTTGCTGTCATAATTCCAATTTGCTAGATATTTCATTATCGACCCATGCGGTAGCACCAAAGGATTATCAAGAGTTTCTTTGGTTCAAGAATATCAATGGGGACATCAGTTATACTAATAAAATAGCTTTAGTGATCGCGATAGTCGTTCATATGATGTATGCGATCAATCCTAAATATAGATTTGATAATATAAAACGTTCGTTTACAAGTATTACTAGAGATATCGATGGTTCAATTGAAAAACTTGGTTTTAAAGATATGGATTCATTTTATAAACTCTTTCGCAAATAAAAATTCAATAAAACGATAAAAAATCGGTCAATTTCACAATTGACCGATTTTTGTATTTTATGAACTGATTATTTTGAATATTTTAACGATAAATATTCCTTTTAAAATTATATGCGTTATAATTAATGTAATTTGAGAGCGCTACCATTAATATTATGTTATAGAGTTCTCAAGCAAGTCTTTTAGGGAAAAGGGGAGCTTCTATGAAATACAAAAAAATTTTATTATCATCAACTTTAGCAATTGCATTAACGTTAACTGGCGTAACTTTGGCACAAGGTTCTGCTAATGCTGCAACTAGTGACAATACTGCTAATACGACCACAACAACCACTGATACAGTCAATTCTAATGAAAACTCTGGACAGACTGATACCCAAGTAAATCTTCAAGTACCTGCTGCTCAAGTTACAGATACCCAAACAACTCCAACTGCTGAAACAACCAATAATAACAGCATCCAAGGTGATCAAGCAGCCAACTCAGTTGCCGTAGCTACTAATGGTACCGCAGGAACAGCTGCTACTGCAGGAACTGCCGCCACAGCTGAAACTGCTGGGACAGCAGCTACCGCTGATACAGCTGCTACAGCACCAACTACTGAAACTGACCAAACAACTCCAGCTACTGAGACAAATGATTCGACTGACACAGATCAATCGACTACCGCAACTGATGAATCAGCTACACAAGCAAATACCCAAGCTACTGCTGAAGCTGACAGCCAAACTGAGGCTGCTTCAACTAACGCTGGCGACACAACTACAGCACCTGCTGGAACATCGAATCCGACTTATGATGCAGATGCCGTTGTGACGACGATCAAAAATGCTGAAACTGTTCCAGTTGTTTCCAACGTTGTTGCTGGGGCTACTGGTCTAGTCGCACCTACTTCAAATAAGTGGGGCAATGCCGTTCATAATGTTCAAAACAATGTTATCAATGCTGTGGGCGAGATTCCATTAGTTGGCGGAGTAGCTTCGACCGTTTTGAAAATTGCTCAACCGCTTGACCTGGTTGATAATGTGGTCGGTGGAGCTTATGGATTAGTAACAGGTAAGAGTGACAATATCCCTGATCCAGATAATTCAGATGAAGAAACTATCACTCCAGTATCAACTGCTAATTACACTAATAATCAAAGAAAAGGCGTTGTAACGACACTTGTTCAAACACCTCTTTATGATCAAGTTGAACAATTACAATCACGCTCATTAGCACCAAGTACTGATTGGTATACTGATATCACACGTGTAAACACTGATACCGGAACAACTTATTATCGGGTTTCAACTAATGAATACGTCAACGCAAATGACGTGCAAGTCTTATTTAGCTAAACATTCGAGTGACCTTAGGGCCACTTTTTTATTTGCAAAAAGTTTGTAACAATTATGACAATAATTGAAATAAACCGCTTTCAAGATTAAGCTTGTGAAACAAATTCTCATTCAAGATGATATTGATTATATAGTATGATAGAGTTTTTTATATAGTTAATTACAGAAAGAGGATTTTATGAAATTCAAGAGACTATTCTTCTCGTCCACATTATTATTAGCCGGTCTGACCGTAACGACTCCTGTCAATATGGACCAAGTTCATGCTTATAGCGTTTCGGAGTGGCAGGGTAATCAAACAGGTAATAATAATAACGAGAATAATTCTCAAGATAATACAAATTCTCAAGATAATCAAAATAACAGCGACAGTCAGACTGGCGACAACACTAGCGATGACCAAACTGGAAAAAATCAGACGGGCAATAGCAACTCTGATCAGACGGGTACAAATAATCAAGACGATAACTCTAATCAGTCTGACAATGAATCCTCTAATCAACAAAATGATACTGACCAAACTAATGACCAAAATCAAGGGCAAGACCAGGATCAAGACCAGAATCAAAACCAAGACCAATCTCAAGATCAGGACCAAAGCCAAAATCAAAACCAGGACCAAAGTGGGACTGATTCCAGTCAAAATCAGACTGATACAGATCAAAATCAAAATGATCAAAGCCAATCTGATTCCAATAATAATGATAGTAATCAAACTACAACTAATGAGACTGATAAGGATGATCAAGGGACGAAAGATGACCAACAACAGTCTTCCGGACAATCAGATGAACATGATCAGCAAAATCAGACTGACCAAAACGATGACCAAACTGATTCAAGTGACCAAAAGAAAGATGATTCATCACAACAGGATGATTCTCAGCCCCAATCACCAAATAGTCAGGCTACCCAAACACCTGATCGTGATGACGTTCAATCATCATTTTCAACTTCGGATCACAATGATTTGAATAATCGTGACAACTATCCAGTTGTTTCAACTGATCCACATGTCGTTCATAAGACCATCAATCGAGTGGAAAAAACACCAATCGTTGCGGTCGTGATCGATGGAACTAATGGCTTTATTCATCCAAACACCAACAAAGCTGGTCGGACGATCAATAAATTTGAAGACATCATGATTGAAGATATCAAAAACGTACCCATTTTAGGAGAGTATTTCTCAAAAATGATGACGTGGACGCGTCCTTTGAATTTATTTGATAATGCCGCGGCTGGTATTTATGGATTCTTTTCTAATTTCAAATAAAAAGGCAGACCAGTTGGTCTGTCTTTTGTAGTTTAAAGGTATTTTGAACATTGACCTTAATTAGATGTCACACTTGTTTGTCGTGCTAGTATCTAATGTTCAACCGTCCCATTCGGTAAATATTGATTGGTGAACCTAATTACGACCTAATATTCTGAGAAATGCTGTCGAAGGAAAAATCAGTTAATTGAGATCTCGATTTGATTGACGACTAATTTTAGTTTCCAATATTAATATATTTAGTAATAAATTGTTGTAATTGGGCAGATTCGATCTGATGTGAGTGAATTGCGTCGTCACCTGTGAAATAAAGATTGGTGAAGCTGGCGACGTTTCCGACGAAGATGTTTCTGCCGGACATGGCGCTGTCGCGGGAAACTACTTCGTCAGTTGTCAGGTCAGTCGGTGTGCGTCCGATGCAATTGATGACTTTTAGATTCGGATCAAGTCTTGGTGCTCCGGCGATTAAATTCAACAAGAGATCAGTTGGTGCGGCTCCATTGTCTGCGCGCATGTTATATGGAGTCCCTGTGGATAGGAAAGTTCCGAACATTTTGCTTGGATATAATTCCATATATCTTGTGATTTGATTACCACCGTTTGATTGACCGATGATATCGGCTTTGTCGAATGGATTTTGAGTCTTGTAGGATTGGATGGCACGATCGATACCATTGGCTCCTTCATAGACTGCTTGATCGTCCCAAAGATAATCTTCGTTATTGATTGTTACGAAAGGACGTTCACCCGTCTTACCCATACGTACGTTAGTTCTTTGAACTGTCCCATTAGTTGATACTTCTAGTTTAACGACGGGGTGAACTCCTTGAGGATCTAAGCGTTGATACATTTTGTCCCATGAATCAACGTTTGAATAAGCTCCTGGTACGAAGAAAATCGGATCGGCCGTACTGGCTGCCTCAACATCACTTTTTGTTGTGATCGAGGAGATGATAAGCATTGAAAACAGTGCCATTGTACCCAAAATAATAGCAATTATTTTCTTTTTCATAATGAACTCTCCGCTTCGTGCGTGAGCCTCATCACAGTTATAAAAATAGCACCATTTTGATAATTGTATTATTCATTATTTCAAAAATTAATTTTTATAAAGTAAAAAAGGTAATCGATATAAGAATATCGGTTACCTTTTTAGATTAAATTTATTCAAATTTTGAAAAAAACATTTTATTGAAGTTTCGGAAAGCTTGATTTATCAACGATTAGAAACTGAATTAGTTGTTCATCAATTGGTCAAGCAATTCTTGAGCTGATTCTTTCAAACTATCCTTAGATTTATCATTACCAAGGTGAGTATAGATCTCACCAACATAGATATTGTCTTCGTATAATTTGTTGAATACTTTATCAATAATAGGACGAGTCTTTTGTTCTTCTTGAACAGGACCGAATGGGTTAGCAAAGAAAGTAGTGCTCATACCGACTTCATCAGTTGTACCAAGAGCTTTTCTCTTACCAGCGATGAAAGTCTTTTTAGCAGCTTCTTCATCAGGGAATTGGTGCAAGCCAATCTCTGAATCGTAGTTGTTAGCATAGACCCACATATCGATTCTGTGGTGTTGAACAACACGTTGGTAAGTATTAGCAGGCAAGATAACACGAGCATTCTTCAATTCAGGGTTCAAGTAAATACCACGGTCCATATTGTTGAAGGCCACAGCTGAACTCAAGTCATCCAAACGGACAAAGGCACCAGTTTCAGTACCTTGAGCGTAAATCTTACCTTCGTCATCAAAGGCAAAACTACCCATATCATCAAAGATAGTCTCGATATCAACGATCTTGTCATCAGCAATCTCTTGTAAAGCTTCGATTGATTCTGACTTTCCGGCACCTGAGTCACCGAAGAAAACAACGGTCTTAACTTTGCCATTTGAGAAAGTGATCTTAACCATTGAACCATGGATTGGCAGTCTGTTTTCATAGATCATGTGCAAGTTATGAAGCGTCAAGCACATCTTCTTCATATAACCAAAGTAAGTCGTCTTATCGTTATAAGGAACTTCACCGACCCAAATGTCGTTTTCCTCGTCATGATAGTAGTGGCAAACATCGCCTTCAGTTTCGGGAAGACCGAATAGCAAGATTTCGTCAGGCTTCTTACCCTTGACCTCTTCTTCGGTAGCAACCTCGAATAAGTTACCTAGAGCGATACCACTAACGAAATAATCACGTTGGAAGTAAATATAAGTTAAACTCTCACCAATTTTGGCAGGGAAGCAGTACCATTCGTTTCTCTTGCCATCAAATTTGCTGATGGGATTGTCAGGAACGGCGTCAAACAAGCCTTCACGCTTGTTACTCTTAGTGTGCATCATCATTGGTGGGCGCAACATCAAAGTGTCAATGAAACGAATATCAGCTAGTTTTTCGTAACCCTTAGGAGTTGGCCAGTCGATTGATTGGACAATAGCTGAGGCGTTAGTACCAGCATTGATTTGACGATAAGTGTGGTTGGTGAAACCTTGAAGTTTCTCCTCAATAGCACGATAAAGGTCAATAACAACATCATTGAAGTGATTATCCACATCCATAAAGCTGCCCTTGATCACCGCGTTATTGTGCTTGTTGATCAACGAAACACGGAAATATGTACGGTAGTATGAGTATAAATCTTCAACACTCTGGAGAAGTTTTTCTTTGTCAAAAATCTCGTAAGCTTTTTTATTATCGGTTAGAATGGCCTTCATAACATCAACGTATTGTTTAGGTGTGACTTGAAAAACATCGTTGTGTTTATTGGTCTGTTCTTCTAAGTAAAGTTTGACTAAGTTTAGCAAACTTTCACTATTGATTAATTGGAAAACATCTTGAATATAGCCTTTACTATAGTTGATCACCGATACGTTTGAATCAGGATTGATATAAAACGCAGGAGTATCAACTGGTTGTAATGATTGAGACATTAAAATTTCTCCTTTCAAATTACGTGTAACATCATTCTAAAACAAAACGGACACGATATACATACTAAATTAAACTTTTATTAGAATAATTACAATATTTTAATTTTTGTAAGCGCTATATGACTAATAAAAGAAACAATTCTGTTTTTGGGAAAAAATTAAATCAAAAGATGTTACTGAGTTATTTATATCATTAAAATACAGATAAGTATATTTAAAAAGATGCATCTGTACAAAAAAAGAATCAAAATCCAGTACAGATTTTGACTCTTTCACATTAGCTCAATAATTTATTGTAAGTCGTTACCTTACGGTCGCCATTGTCGACTTCCATGATCGTTAGGCTAGAATTTCTTGGGCTGACGGTAATATCAAAATTACCGGCGTTATAACGGTCCATGATTGATCTGATAGTTGTTCCGTGGGAAACTAACAAGATTTTGTCGCCATCTTTGGCAACTTCATCTAATTTTTCAAAACCTTGGTTGACACGTTCCCAATATTCTTCAGCATTTTCAGCATCATGGAATGGGTCGGCTTCCTTCAAGAAGTCTTTACTCTTGTCCATGCCGTATTTCGAGATCAATTCGCCATAAGTTTCGGCGTCGTGAGGTTGGCCAACGATGAACCAAGTCTCAGCTGAACTATTTCCTTCAAAATATCCGTAAAATTCTTCACGGAATGCTGGCAATTTTACGGGAGTGATTTTATCGTGGTTCTTGTTTTTATCAACAATGATCTTACAAGTATCGATTGCACGTCTAGCATCAGATGAGAAAGCAGCGCTGAAATCAACATCTTTCAACGCGTCAGCAGCTTGTTCAGCCACCTTCAAACCATCAGGAGCCAAAGGCGTATCTGACCAACCCTGCATTTTATCGTAGCGATTGAACCAGGTCTTTCCATGTCGCACAATATAAACTTGATATTTTGCCATGTCGTCCTCCTAAGTGATTAATAATAAAATTCTATCTTATTATAACAAATTTCATGAAATAGACCGCTTAAACCATCATTTCAAAACCTTATTGTAAGTTGAAACTGAATTAAGACCGTTGTCACGGTCCAGAATAGTCAAACTTGAATTAAGAGGAGTCTCAGTTATTTTTAAGTTTGGTGCGTGATACCGCTGCGCTAAAGAGTAAATCGTCGTACTATGCGAAACTAGCAAAATTTTATCGCCATCATTAGCAATTCGGTCCAATTTTTCAAAGCCACGGCCAATTCTTTCCCAATACTGTTCAGCATTCTCAGCAAAGTTAAGTGGATCGGCTTGATTAAGGAAATCAAAAGTTTTATCGAAGCCGAATTTCTTAGCAATGCCAAGATACGTTGGCGTACCATATTTTTCTCCAGCAATGAACCAGGTTTCAGCAGCAAACATGCCTTCAAAATAGCCATAAAATTGTTCTCTGAATTCAGGGATCGTATGGCGATGCAGATCTTTTTTGTTGGCGTTCATGATGATCTTAGCAGTATTCATGGCCCGAGTTGTGTCGGATGAATAGGCATGGTCAAAAGCGACGTCTTTTAGGGCGTTGGCAGCAGTTTTCGCTACTTCGATACCTTCAGGTAGTAAAGGTGAATCTGACCAACCTTGCATTTTATGCAACTTATTGTAGAAAGTTCGTCCGTGACGAACAAAGTAAATTTGGTATTTTGTCATAATCCATCTCCTTTGACAGTACGTCAATTTTACTACAAACGGCTAAGTTTAGATATTGAACGAGCCTAATATGAAAAAAATGGACACTAAATTTTTAAAAAATTTATTCTCGTGGTAAACTTTATATACTGAAATACGAAATATATCCATATATAAAATTAAATTATTCGGATATATAAAATATTAAATAAAATGACAATCATTTTGTAAAGGAGACCACGATGCTAAAAATCAAACTGAACCAAATGAAATTCCATGCTCATATCGGCGTTTATCCAGCCGAACGTGAAATTGGTCAAGATATTATCATCAATGTCGAGCTCCATTTAAAAGATATTTCGACTTCAACCTTGCTTGAAGACAAATTGGAAAACACGATTAATTATGGACCGATCTATAAAATGATTACTAAAATTGTTTCACAGACTGATATTAAATTGATCGAGACCTTAGCTACTTTGATCCTTGAGCAGATCAAGCAGAGTTATCCCGGTCAATTAGACAACATTATCGTCAATATCAAAAAGCTGAACTTACCAATTGACGGAATTATCGACAGTGCCGAAGTGGAAGTCACTGCTAAATAATGACCATTGCTTATATCGGTGTCGGCAGTAACCTAGGCCGATCACAAGATATCATCAAGAATGCCATTGATGACTTACAGAAAAGGCCTGAGATTCGAGAAGTAAAAAGTTCAGCGTACTATTTGACCGACCCAGTCGGCAACGTCAATCAAGATCAATTCATCAATGCCATCTTACGAGTTGAAACTACCTTAGAAGCATCGGCTTTATTAAAAATTTTGCATCAGCTGGAGGCAAAATATCATCGTCAGCGGACGATTCACTGGGGACCTCGAACATTGGATTTAGACATCGAATTGTTTGATCAGCAAAAGATTCAAACAGACGAGTTGACCGTTCCCCATCCAGAAATGCTCAAGCGACTATTCGTACTCGTCCCATTATTGGAAGTTATCGAACCGGACGACCCACGTAAAGAGGTCCTTGAAGTTGCGATCAAAAAATTAAACGGTCAACAATATATCCAAAAACTATCACAAAGAAGCTAGCTTATGAGTCCCGAAAATCAACAGATCATTGAACAAAGCGTTAAAAATATTTTAAAGGCTGTCGGAGACGACCCTGATAGGAGTGGTTTAAAGGAAACACCGGCTCGAGTGGCCAAAATGTACGCTGAAGTTTTCAGTTCATTAGAAGAGCCCAACTTCGACGATATCAAAATTTTCCAGGAAGATACGGCGGTTGACGGCGAGAATGTCATCGTCCGCAATATTCCGTTTTACTCGATGTGTGAACATCATTTATTACCATTTTTCGGCGAGATCACCGTAGGATACGTGCCAAAGGGTGGACGGATAATCGGTCTTAGCAAGATCCCGCGGTTGGTCAATTATGTGGCCGCCAAACCGAACGTTCAAGAAAATATCACTAGTGAACTCGGCCGGAAACTCGAAAAACTGTTGGCACCACAAGGTGTTGCAGTCATCGTCACGGCTCGACATATGTGCATTGAGATGCGCGGAGTCAAAAAAACTGATAGCAAGACGACAACTAGTTATTATAGTGGGGTCTTCAAAGATCCAACGCATAAGATGGCCTTTTTACAAGAAATCAAAACTTGTTAGGAGAATGGTTGATGGAATATGAGCAAATTATTGCTTCACTCCCCAAAGTTATGAAATATAACGATACTGGTTCACGGATACCCTTATTGCAAAAGATTTTACGCACAGCTGGGCAACCAGATAATTCGTTTAAAACAATCCATATTTGTGGTACCAATGGAAAAGGTTCGACAGCTTTGATGATCTCGAAGACTTTGCAGTTGGCAGGATTTAAAGTCGGAGCTTTTTCTAGTCCAGCGATGTATGATGAACGCGAACAAATTCAAATCGACCAGGAGCTCATAAGTCGGGACGACTTTGTTGAGTGTTACGCCAAGTTAGTTGAGGCGCTGGAAAAACTTCAGCTGCAACAAGCTGATATCTCAGTATTTGAAACCTGGTATCTAGTTTCGGCAATCTACTTTGCTCAAAAGGGAGTCGATTATGCGGTCTACGAATGTGGCATGGGTGGTGAATTGGACGCAACCAATGCCACTTCCAATGTCGAATATTCAGTTTTCACTCGGATTGCGTTGGACCATCAGAAATTTTTGGGTTCGACGATTGAAGAAATCGCCACGACGAAATCGAAGATAATTCGCCCTGGTACGAAGGTCTTCAGCTATCCACAGCAAGAAAAGCGAGCCGAACAAATCTTGCAACAAGAGGCCGATAGCAAAGAGTCCACTCTTTATAGAACTAGTGATACTAACGTTGCTTTAGAAGATGAGCAATTAGACCACTCAATCGTCAGTCTGTATTTTCGAGGTGAAAAATTAGAAGATGTCGACTTTAATTTGGGCGGTCTGTATCAGATTCAAAATTTACAAAATGTCTTGAATTTCATTTCCATCTTCAATCAGGATCACCACAAGATCATTAAATTGGCGCATGTCTTGGATATGATGTAGACCGTTAAATTGCCTGGACGAATGGAAAAGATTCAAAATGATCCGCCAGTTTTGATTGATGGGGCTCATAATCCCAATGCTATCAACGGGTTGGTCGAATCAATCGCCCGCCTGCATGAACCGGAGAAGTTGATCATCATCGTGGGATTTTTGAAAGACAAGCAATATTATCAATGTGTCGATCGTTTGCTAGACTTGCCAGCGACCTTTATCATCACTAGTCTTGACAACCACGAGCGGGCTTTGCCATCCGGCGATTTAATGCAGACGTTTCAAGATGATCCTAAGAGTTATCAGAATCTTTTGATTCAAGCAAACTCGATTGCTGAAGCAGTTGAACAAGCACGGAAAGTGCAAATGGATCAAAAGGCAATCGTGATAGGTACCGGATCATTTTATTTGATCAATAAAATTGCAATAGCATGGAAGCAAACGGGGTGAACAAAATGGCAGCATGGTTGATTGCATCAAATAATAAATTGAAGACCTTAGATCTACAAAAGGATTTAGCTTTTTATGGATTGAAAGTGGAACCTTATACTGAATATTTCGACAATGTGAATTTTCCAGCCGAATCAGTCGACAGTTATCGTGATAATGCCGTTCACAAGGCTACCTTTTTGTCTAATAAAGTCTTACGTCCAGTAATTGGTGATGACAGTGGTATTGAGATCCCTGCTTTATCAGATGAACTCGGAGTTACTACGAAACGCGATTTACATAAAGACGCATCATTGAGTGACAATCAAACTTTGCTGTCATGGCTCAAAGATGTCCCTGAAGATCAACGACAAGCAAAGATGATCGCTTATCTGGCTGCTGTCGATCAAAGTGGTCAAGTTTTGACGGCTGAAGGGGAGATAACTGGCCAAATTGCTTTAGAAGAAGCCGGCACCTATTCCACTGGCTTTGATAAGATTTTCTATTTACCAGAATTAGGTAAGACGTTAGCTGAACTACCAGATTCACAGCGGATCGAACTGACCCATCGCGGTCGGGCCGCCAAAAAATTGGTTGAAACCATTAATGGAGAGAAAAAATGAAAATCAAAGAAACCACTGCTAGTTTAGAAACAGCTACTGATGTACAAAGTCAGGCTTTGTTCAGTCTTGCGAAAAAACAACAGTTAGTTTTGATTCAATTCAGCGAACTAACTTCAGAGGAAGCGTCAAAAATCACTGACTTGATCGAGCAATTAGATAGCTATGTTCAAAATGCCACTTCACAAGTTACCGCTATGCTTAATCTGTCAGCCCTACATCAACTAAGTTCTATCTGGGTAAAATTTTTCTCAACCGGTGCGGAACAATTAGACGAGATTTTGGAAAATCATCGTTTGCTCTGGCGGACTGGTTCGTTCGATTATGATTTGACTAATTCAGCGATGATTTATGCGATCATGAACAATACGCCGGATTCATTTTACGATGGTGGTTATTATCAAGGCGAAACAGCTCTCTTACAACATGTTGAACAGATGTTAGAGGCTGGTGCAGACGTGATCGAGGTTAACGGTCAGACGACGCGGCCTGGTTTTACTGAAGTCGATCCACAAACTGAGATTGAGCGGACTATCCCGCTGATCAAGCAAATCGAGCAACATTTCCCAGGGACTAATATTGCTATCGATACCTATAAAGTTCCGGTCATGGAAGCTGCTCTAGAAGCTGGTGTCTCGATCATTAATGACGTCAACGCTTTTACTGATGACCCAGAGAAATTGGCATTGATGGCCAAAAGTGATGTCGGTTTATTGACGATGCACAGTAGTCGGGGACATGAATACCACAATTTGACTCAAGGGATGCATGAATTCTTTGAGCAAAATATTCATGATTTGACTGCGGCTGGGATCGATTTTGACCGAATTGCCATTGACCAAGGTGTTGGTTATTCCAAGGTCGTTCACGGTACCCAGGATTATTCGATGATCCGTAATGTCGCCGAATTCAATGATTTGCGACGTCCCATGATGGTGGCTATTTCTCGAAAAGGTTTTTTAGCTGACCTATTAGGCCTTGCCAAAGATGACCGTTTGCCAATGACTTTGGTGACGGAAGCAGCAATGTATTTAGATGGTGGAAGGATTTTGCGAGTCCACGATGTCAAAGAAACTAAGCAATTGGTGACTTTACTCGACCAAGTCAAAAATAGTTTTTGGATCGATGGCTATGGAATCGCTAATAATCTCTAAAATATTTGGCTTGAATTAATTTCTTTGTGTACACTTAAGGTACGAAGGTGGAGGTGTGCATATGAAAATTGGAGTTATTGGTGCTAATGGAAAAGAAGGTTCACTGATCACTGCTGAAGCTGCTCGACGGGGTCACGAAGTTACTTCGATCGTTCGCAGTGCGGATAAGTCGACAACTGATGCTTATTTGGTCAGAGATGTTTACGATTTAACAACTGATGATCTGAAAGATTTCGACGTCGTAGTTGACGCAATTGGTTTTTCAGGCCCAAAGGTCAAAAAATTCGTACCTTCGACACAACATTTGATCGATATTTTGACCGATACTAAGGTCAGACTATTGGTCGTTGGCGGTGCTGGTTCACTTTATATGGATCAAAAGCATGACCAACAGTTGTATCAAACGGCAGATTTTCCCGCAGCCGTGAAACCGTTGAGCCAAGAGATGGGTAACGCATTAGATCTATTGAGAAAGTCATCATTGAACTGGACTTATATCAGTCCAGCAGCTAATTTTAATTACCAAGCAAAAAGAACTGGTCAATATGTCTTGGCTGGTGAAGAATTAACCTTTGACAAAGATGGTCAAAGTGAAATAAGTTACGCTGATTATGCCATCGCCATGGTTGATGAGATCGAACAAGCTAAACATCAACATGAGCGGATCAGCGTGAGATGGTAGGGATAAAATGAGTAAAATATTAGTAACATATACCAGCATGACTGGCCACAATGAGGATATCGCCAATCATATCGCTGATTACTTGAAGAAAAACAAACAAGAGGTAACTTTAGAACAGTTGGTCGACACTGACGCTTATGATCTGCCTGATTATGACGCCGTCGTCGTTGCCACTTATACTTATCACGATGGTGATTTGCCAGATGAGGCCGAAGACTTCTATGAAGATTTGAAAGATGTTGACCTCAAACGGACTAAGTTTGCTGTCGTTGGTTCAAGTTCTAAGAGCCACATTCATTATGGACGGGCTGTTGACTACTTCACCATGCAATTGAATTCAAGTAATGGTGATCAGGCAGCTGATTCGGTCAAAGTTGACCAAGAAGCTGATGAAGATGATTTTAAACGGATCGACCAAATGGCCGACTATGTTATCAAGAGTTTGCAATAAGGAAAAGGGCTTGGAAAACAAGCTCTTTTTTCATACAATTGGACTAGCAATTAAATCCATTCGATAGGGGAAAACAATGATATTAACACTGATATTGGTGTCGATGATTTGGGGATGCCTTACTTGGGTCATACATCGACATTCAAGCAGAAAGGGACTAATGAGACGACTTCATTTAGGCCCAGTTTTATTGTTGCTGATACTTATATTAGCGGCATGTAGTGGCGAATCAGCTCAATCTGATAGTCAGACTGACAGTGATAAGTCCAGCAGTCCTAAAACTGAATTGATCACCAAGAAGCAATATCAAGCTGCTAAAAAAGAACATACTGATTTAGTCGCAAAAGACCAGGAGCTATCGAAATCTTTATCCGCTGCAGAAGATAAGAAACAACAGGTCAAAGATCAGCTTAGCCAATCTCAGACTGAGCAAAATAACCAGGCTGAAGCCACAACGAGACAACCAAGTAGTTCTGATAATGCCACATCATCTTCAAAGCCTTCAAATGACGGTCAATCAAAAGGTGATATGGTCACTAGCGATAGTAACCAGATCGTCGGCAATGTTAATTCACATATTTATCATGTTCCTGGCCAAAGGGGTTATTCGATGAGCTCCAAAAATGCCGTTTTCTTTCATTCGGAACAAGAAGCAATTGACAATGGTTATAGGAAGGCTAAAAACTAATGAGAAAACAACTTAAAGCTGTCTTGATAATTCTTTTTTCAGTAGTCTTATTGGCTGGTCCAGAATTGAGTTCTCCAGCGATTGCGGGAGAAAATGCCACGAGTAGTGGTTTTCAAACTAAGGCTCAGAAACTTATCTCTAGCAATAATAAACTGAAAAAGGCGATCAAGAGCAAAGAAAAGCAAATTAGTAAGATTCAAGATTATCTTGATAAACATAAAGATTCGCAAACAAGTAGCAATCAAACAAATTCCAGTACTAATTCAACCACTACTGATCTAGCTAATTTAAATTACGCTGGGACTCAGGAAATTACCGTCAACAATAACAATCCACAATTCAGTGACAGTGATTTGAGTACCTCTAGTGGTGCTTGGCAGACTTTCGGCGAACTCGACAATTTGAATCGAGTTTCAGCTGCCAATGCGATGCTAAATGTTTCCTTGATGCCACATGCCAAGAGGGAACCACTTTATGTTGACCCAACTGGCTGGCACAATAAGAAGGGACCTTCTGGTTGGTTGTATAACCGCAGTCATTTGATCGGCTATCAATTCACTGGGCAAAATAATAACGTTAGAAACTTAATGACGGGAACGGCTTCATTGAACAGTCCAGAAATGCAGCACCACGAAATGGATATTGCCTACTATTTAAAGCGTAGCGCAAATCATTACGTCCGTTATCGAGTTACACCTGTATTTCGAGGCAACGAACTCCTAGCTCGCGGAGTTCAGATGGAGGCTCAATCAGTCGGCGACAATTCCATTCATTTCAACGTTTATATTTTCAACGTCGAAAAGGGTTTTGTATTAAATTACAACGACGGTACAAGTACTGTTGGGTAGAAAAAAAGTATATGAATACTTCAATTTGAAGTGTTCATATACTTTTTTAATATTAATATTATTCGTCAGAAGTTGGTCCATGATCCTCTACTTTTTGTAACTGTAGAGAAGGGATCGTAATTTGTTCTCCATCTGTTGATTCGTAGCTTGTTAGACCTAATGACTTACCATAGATTGTTACACTATCTTCATCGAGAATATGGGAATCATTAAGGATCTTATTCTTGAATGTTGCGTAAACTATATTGTCGTAGTCTCCATTAATTGCTACGCGGATTTCGCTTTCTTTGTCGTCTTCGATTATCTGAGCGATTTCACCAGTGAATTTCACCATTTTCCCTTTGAAATCTTTTGGATTCCTAGCTAAGTTATCAAAAGTTATGTCTGTTTGATAATCATCAGGATTAAAAGGTATCTCTACTTCAGGTTTAGGCTTTGGTTTGGGTGTTTCTTTTTTATGAGATTCTTTTGATGGCCTTGGTGTATTGTTCTTTTTTGATACTTGCGTAGTCGGTGCAGAAGACTTACTACTTTTTGAATCATTGTTTAAATTGATTACAACGATTGTCATAATAATTGCGATAAAACCGCCAATGGTTGTCCAAAATTGCCAGTTTTTATAAAAAGCTGGTTTTTTCATAATTCACCTCTAATTTTCTAGTGGATTTTGTATTTATTTTTATTGATATAGCTAAGCTATTTCAAAATATAATCTGACCACTTTTTAAAATTTTATAGACTTTTAACTTAAAGACAAGATAAAAAGTGTTCACAGAAAAAATTAAATATATAACTTTCATCGTATTTTTAATTTTTTATAAAATAAAAAGAGTACGCCACATTAGTGGCATACTCTAAGCTAACTAATCATTAAAATTGTTGTTCTCAACGTCTTTGATGAACTTCTCTAAGTGGTCGAAGTAGACTGGGGCGTTGTCGATCATGTGGTGATGGCCACCGTTTGGTGTTGTTTCCAAGCGTGCATGTGGAATTTCTTGTTGCATGATCTTGGCTGTGGCGATTGGCATTGTTTCGTGTTCACCGAAGGTGATCAAAGTTGGAACGTTGATTTCTTTGAGGTGCTTGCGGAAGTGCCAGTCTTTGAGCTTTCCTGTGATAACGAATTCGTTGTTACCTTGGAAGGCACCATAGACGTCAGTCGACATAGTGTTGATCAAATGACTGATGGCAGCAGGTTGCTTGCGGTCAACGTATTCTTTGTTCAAGACGTCAACGTAACTTTGGTAAGTTGCGTCTTCTAAGTCATCCTCAGCTTCTTTTTGTTCCATATATTTAACTTTGTCTGGACCTAAGGCATCCATACGGCATTTGTTGATATTTTTAACATAGTCGTCGATTTCGTCGACCATACTTGAAATGATGGCACCCTTTAAATGTTGACCATATTTAGCAGCGTACATTTGAACAAGTGCGCCACCCCATGATTGTCCGATCAAGTAAAAGTTGTTTAAGCCCAACTTTTGTCTAACTTCTTCAACTTCTTCAAGAAAGTAGTCGTAAGTTAAATATTTTTTGGCAATTTCTGGATCACCGTAATCAGGTTGATCTGAATACCATGAGCCCAATTGGTCATACATTGTAACTTGTACGCCAAGATCGGCTAATTTTTCACCAAAGTTTTCCCAGTATTCATGGTTTCCACCAGGTCCACCATGTAGGCAGAGCAATTTAATGTCTCCATGTCCTTGAGTATTGGTCCAAAGGTGGTAGCCGTTGTCCAATGTAATAATCGTTGTTCCTTGTTTCATACGGGATTGCCTCCTGAAAATTTGAATAATTACAGTATATAGCTATCAAGTTGTCTGTCAAAATAATAAGATTAAATTTGTATAAAAAGTTGAATCCTAATTTTCAGATAATTACAAAAAAATATTTCTTAAAAATTAGGTTTATCATTATCAATAATTCGATAAGTATATTATATGAATATATGATATTATAGACGTATATCGAAACGAGGGGGCTATACAATGAAGAAAAGCATTGTAAAATTATTGGCCATCGGAATGTTACTCGGGGGAGTAATTGTTCCGGCAACTGTGACCGATAACGGATCTACAACACCACAAATTACTACTACACAAACAGCGAAGGCTGCTACTACTACATCAGATTCAGACAAGACGCAGACTGTTCCATATCAAGTTTATAAAACTGATACAAATACAAAGTCAATGTCCAGCCAGTACTTTACTGACACTGCAACGGTGACACCTAACAGTGATGGTACTTACAAAGTGACCTTAACAGTCAAGGTACCTTCAATTGCTTCAGTGGATATCCTAACTATGAATGGCGATAAGGTAACAGATAGTGCTAAAGATGGTACAACTTATCAAGACGTTTCATTTAACGTTGATAAGCTATCAGACTTAGATGGTACATTAAATAGTACTATGCAAATTAAAGTTCTTGGATTAGGTTTGATGAAACCAACTGCTGACTTCAAATTTGATACAAGCAATCTAAAAGATGTTGCCGAATCAGACTCAGATTCAGATACCAATGATGATTCAGATAGTTCAACTGATACTAATACTGATCCTGGCACAGATACTAATACTAATGGTTCTGGTGACGAATCAACTGGTTACGATGGTGATTACGACCCAATCATAGCTGATCCTGACAAAGATAATGGAAGCTCATCAAGTGATTCCGGTTCTAACGTTATAGTTGGTGATCCTGAAACAGCTCCTTCAACTTCGACTTCAGATGACGTACAAGAAATTCCATACTCAGTCTTGAAAGCTGATTCATCTCAAGGAGAATCAGTTTCTACCCAATTCTTTACAGGTACTGCTAAAGTTTCCAAGAACGATGATGGAACATATAAAGTTATGATGACCATGACTTATCCAACATCATTCGGTACACAACCTGTAACAATTGATTCCATTAATGGTGGTTCGATCAATGCCGATGATACCAAGACTTACACTCAAGGTGGCAAGAACTACATGGACTTCAGTTTCAACATTAATAGCATGAGTGACTTGGACAACTTGATCCCATGTACTATGACGATCGACGTTTCAAGTTACGGCTTTAATGCAACTGAAAGTGTCAATTTCAAATTTAATTCAACATCTTCAGGCGTAGCCGGTTCAAGTACTACAGGTACTGGTTCATCAGCTACTAATCCAAGTGGTGTTTATGGTTCAACATCTGATTGGCCATCAAGCACAGGCACAGATTCAACTGATCCAACAAGCTCAACAGATGGCACAACACCATCATCAAGCACTGATTCTTCAACATTGCCACAAACAGGTAATGCTACAAACTCAGTTGTTTTGACAGTTATCGGTTTAGCCGTAGCTTTAATGAGCATTGTTTTATTTAAAAAATTATCAGATGTTAAAGCTTAATTAGTGTCATTGATTATTATCTTCTTCGGGAAAAGTTAAGTGTATTATCAATGGGTGACTAAATTAGATTTAATATTCAAAGAGCAACTAGCTGGGATTTAGGCTAGTTGCTCTTTTTCGTTATCAGTAAAAATCCTTTTATTAATTCAAACAATAATAGCTATTAATTTGATGTATAAATAAGGTACGCCAAGTTTTATTTATTTTATTAATGGAAGTGATTCTAATGACTGATACTATTACTTATCCTGCAGTTTTAAGCCGTTCGGAGATGGATGAGAATATTTTATACAATGTGACATTCCCTGATTTATCCAGCGCCAATACTTACGGAATGAATATTCGTGACGCACGATCGAATGCAGAGACCTTACTTAGTTTGTTACTGAATGATTTGAAACATTTTCCAGAAAGTTCATCATTGATTGATTTACAGAAACATTATCCGAACAGCATTGTTTCTTTGATCACAGTTAAACGTCAACATTAAAAAATAAAAGGCATCGGAATTTTCTGAAAAATTCCGATGCCTTTTTGATTTAGAAACTGGTTTTAAATAGATTCGGCAATCAATGGATAAGAATTGTCGAGAATATAACCAAAGCCTCTAACTGTTTTGATCCACGCGGGATCTTGGGGATTACTTTCTAACTTGTCTCGTAAATGACTGATATGAATATCGATGATTCGGGATGAACCAATGGAATCATAGCCCCAAACGCCTTCAAGCAATTGATCTCGACTAAGCACCTGCCCACGATGTTTCATTAAATACCAGAGCAAACTGAATTCTTTGGGGGTTAAACCGAGGTCGACACCATCATTAGTGACGCGATACTGTTTAAAATCAATTTCCAAATTATCGCATTTAACTGAGGAACGATTAGCTTGATGAGCATCCATTGGGGAAATTTCATCTGCTTCATCTCCGGTGATACTGGTACGATTGTAAACCCAGAGTAGTTGTTTAAGTCGTGCCATCAATTCAGCAAAATCAAGTGGTTCGATCAAATATGCATCGATGTTTAAGTTGTAGCAGTCGATCCGTTCCTGATGATTTTCTTCAGAAGCAAAGACGATCATTGGACCATTGATCATTTTTCTGATCAAACGCAGTTCTTTGAGATGGTCTTTTAATGGGGCGGCTGAAAGGTCCCAGATCAAACCGGAGACTTCTTGATCTTTTACAATGTCGACTGTTTTTTTGGAGTCAGTCATATTGCTGATGAACCAGCCTTGATCGTTACAATGTCGGTTGATTTCAATGAATAATGATAGGTTATTGCTTAGCAAAACTAAAGGTTTCATTGATCCATCTAACCTCCGCATTTATTTGAATAATTTCCCAGTTATCTACAGAAAGTATACCAAGGACGATACTGCCATGTCCTATATATGTACTTTGTTTTGCATTGTTTTTCAGTATATGAAAATACAAATATTTAATTGACATCATTTATAAAAATGCCCGATTCTGTAACACAAAATTTACATGTAATTTACAATTGCTACACATAAAATTTACGTTGACCAAGTAAAGTAAAGACAGACTTAAAGATTAGCTATAAGCTAATTAAATATATTAAGGGGTCCTATCTATGAAAAAAAGAAACATTTTTTCAACTCTATTGATGTTAGGTGCTGTCGGTGCCGTATTAACAGGATGTGGTTCAAATAGCGCTTCCTCAAATGGAAGTTCAAGTGCCAGTGACCACGCTGGCAAAATCACAGCTGTTGGTTCAACAGCGCTCCAACCATTAGTCGAGAAGGCTGCTGGTCAATTTCAAAATGATAATAAGAAAATCAATATCACTGTCCAAGGTGGTGGGTCAGGAACTGGTTTAAGTCAAGTGCAAGATGGAGCAGTTGCCATTGGTAACTCAGATATCTTTGCTGAATCAAAACCAGGTATCGACTCAAGTAAGTTAGTTGATCACAAGGTTGCCGTTGTTGGTATGGCACCAGTTGTCAATAAAGATGCTGGCGTTGATAACATTACAATGGCTCAATTAAAAGACATCTTCACTGGTAAAGTTACAAACTGGAAAGAAGTTGGCGGCAAGGACGAAAAGATCACTGTTGTTAACCGTGCTGAAGGTTCAGGTACTCGTGCAACATTCGAAGACGCTGTACTTTCAGGTGCTAAGGCCGTTAAATCACAAGAACAAGATTCAAACGGAACAGTTCAAAAGATTGTTTCATCAACACCTGGAGCAATTAGTTACCTCGCATTCTCATATCTAAATGATTCTGTAAAACCATTATCTATTGACAAGGTAAAACCTACTGATGCCAATGTCGAAAATAACAAGTGGAAGATCTGGTCATATGAACACATGTATACCAAGGGTAAAGCTAAGACAGCCACTGCCGATTTCTTGAAATACATGAATTCTAAAGATGTTCAAGATAGCTTGGTTAAGAAGATGGGCTACATCAGTATTCATAATATGAAAGTTCAAAAAGATGCTAAGGGTAACGTTACAGACGCTAAGTAATCGTTAACTGAAGTATCAAATAGACTTTGACCAAATTAGGGGGAAATTTGTCAAACTAATTGGTTGAGGTCTTTTTTTGTATAAATTTGGAGGATTCAAATGAAAGAGATTCAAAATAAGTTGCTGACAAAATCAAAAGCAACCCGTGAAGATCATTTTGGCCGTGCGATTTGTTATTTATGCATTGGTCTGATCATTGCCCTAGTTGTCTGTATTTTGTATTTCATTACTTCTCGTGGTATTGCAACGTTTACTCAAAATCATGTTAATATTTGGGGATTTTTAGCGGGTACCAATTGGAATCCGGGATCCGTTGACGCACATGGAAATCCGGAAGTCGGCGCACTTCCAATGATCGTGACGTCGTTTAGTGTCACCGTGTTAGCAGCTGCGGTTGCTACACCATTTGCTTTAGCAATGGCTATCTTTATGTCGGAAATTGCAGGGAAAAAAGGAACCAAATTTTTACAACCTGTTATTGAATTATTAGTCGGTATTCCATCAGTTGTTTATGGATTTATTGGCCTTTCAGTAATTGTTCCTTTAATCAGAAAAATTTTTGGTGGAACTGGCTTTGGTATTTTAGCCGGAACTATTGTTTTGTTTGTCATGGTTTTACCAACGATCACTTCGTTATCAGTAGATAGTTTAAGGGCCGTACCTTTGAGTTATCGTCAGGCATCAGCAGCTTTAGGTGCCAATCGTTGGCAGACTATTTACAAAGTTATTTTAAGAACCGCTGCACCTGGTATTTTAACGGCCGTTATTTTTGGTATGGCACGTGCTTTTGGTGAAGCTTTAGCCGTACAAATGGTTATTGGTAATGCCGTTTTGATGCCGAAGAGTTTAGTATCACCAGCTTCTACTTTGACTAGTAAATTAACCACTGATGTTGGAAATACAGTTATGGGGACTTTGCCAAATAATGTCCTTTGGTCATTGGCTTTGATCCTCTTGTTCATGTCACTATTTTTCAACTTGTTAGTAAGATTTATTGGTAAGAAAGGCAGTATTAAAAAATGAATCCAAAACGTATAAATAATATTGCAACAGCTGTTATCTACGGACTAGTTGGTATCGTTGTTTTGATACTGCTATTTCTGATTGGATATATCTTATTCAATGGTGTTCCTGATATCTCTTGGAAATTTTTGACGACTCCAGCACAAGCTTTTAGTGCTGGCGGTGGTATTAGAGATCAGTTGTTCAATTCACTTTATCTATTAGTATTGACACTGTTAATCTCATTCCCGATTGCGTTAGGTTCAGGTATCTATTTAGCTGAGTATGCACCTGATAATTGGTTTACGAATTTGATCAGAACTACTATTGAGGTTTTAAGTTCTTTACCATCAGTTGTTGTAGGTCTATTTGGTTACTTGTTCTTAGTAATCCAATTGCATTTGAGTTTCTCAATTTTATCTGGTGCGATTGCACTGACGTTCTTCAATTTGCCACTCTTGACGAGAAGTATTGAAGAATCGCTCAATAGCGTTTCTGATCTTCAAAAGCAGGCAGGAATGTCTTTAGGACTTTCTGATTGGCGGACGATCACTCGGATCATCTTGCCAGTAGGTTTGCCTGGTATTTTAACTGGTGTGATCTTAAGTGCTGGACGTGTCTTTGGTGAAGCTGCTGCTTTGATTTACACAGCTGGTCAAAGTGCTCCAATAGTAAATTATGCTAACTGGAATATTTTCGATCCATCCAGTTTCTTAAATCCAATGCGTCCTGCTGAAACACTCGCAGTTCACATTTGGAAAGTTAATACTGAAAGTGTTACCCCGGATGCCCACTTGATCTCAAGTGCGTCATCGGCGGTCTTAATAATCGTGATCTTAATATTTAACCTAAGTGCTAGATTTATCGGTAACTGGTTGTATAAGAAGATGACGGCAACGAGGTAATCAACATGAAAGAATATAATCTTGAAGAACATTCAATAGTTAAAATAACGGATGAGGTTGAGATCTCATCCACAGATTTACAAGTTTATTATGGGAACGACCATGCAATTTTTGATGCCAGTCTAGAATTCCCTAAGAATCAAATTACCTCATTGATCGGGGCTTCTGGCTCAGGGAAATCGACCTATTTACGCTGTTTGAATCGGATGAACGAAAAAATCGCTCGAGTCGATGGCAAAATTATGTATCAAGGAACTGATATCAATGCTTCTGGTGTCAATGTTTACGAAGTGAGAAAGCAGATTGGGATGGTATTTCAGCGTCCAAATCCGTTTGCTAAATCGATTCGTGAGAACATCCAATTTGCTTTGAAGAGCAATGGTATTCATGATAAGCATGTGCTTGAAGAACGCTTGGAAAGTAGTCTAAAAGAAGCTGCTTTGTGGGATGAGGTCAAAGATGAACTGGACAAGAGTGCTTTGGAACTTTCTGGTGGACAACAACAGCGTTTATGTATTGCTCGTTCAGTTGCTATGCGCCCACAAATATTGCTCTTAGATGAACCAGCTAGTGCGCTTGACCCAATTTCGACTTCGAAGATTGAAGATACTTTGGATGAGTTGAAATCTCACTACACGATCATTATTGTTACTCATAACATGTCCCAGGCAACACGTATTAGTAACTACACAGCCTTTTTCCATCTTGGCCACATTGTCGAGTATGATAAGACTAAGAATATTTTTATGAATCCGTCCATGCCTGCGACATCTGACTATATTTCCGGTGCATTTGGTTAAAAATACTGCCATTCAATTTTGTAACGGATTCTCAACCGGAGGATAAATTATGCGAGAACTATTTTCAAAAGAATTAAATCAACTTCACGATCAATTTATGCAAATGGGAATCAATACGAGCAAGCAAATTTATCAAGCAACTAGGGCATTTACCCTGCATGATAATAAATTGGCTAAGGAAGTAATCGAAAATGATCAAAACACAAACGGTGAAGAGATTCGCCTGGAGAAAGAAGCTTTTGACTTCATTGCATTACAACAACCTGTGGCTACAGATCTACGAATTATCATGGTTATTTTAAAGGCCAGTTCAGATTTAGAGCGGATCGGTGACCATGCCGTCAGTATTGCTGAAGAGACTATCCGTGGGGAAATGGATCAACGTTTGCCGATCGTTGAAAAAAATATCGCTGACATGACTGCTCAGATCCGGACGATGCTCGAACAAGGTTTGGATTCGTATATCAGAAATGATGAAAACGATGCTCGTGCGGTAGCAAAAGAGGATCTGATCGTTGATCGACAGTATGATTTGACTAGATCACTAGTAACGAACTCTATTCAAATGGGTTCCATGACGGCTAATATGGGTTCAAGTTATTTGATGGTCGACCGGATGTTAGAACGGATCGGCGATCACATCGTTAACTTGGCTGAATGGACAGTTTATAGCAGTTCAGGAAAAATGGTCGAATTAAACGAAGGTAAGCGCAATAGTGAAGTACTTGCTAAATTAGCCGAAGATGAGCAAGAGAAGAACAACGGCTAATCAAAAAGGATGAATTCAAGATTTTATCTTGAGTCCATCCTTTTTTTAGAATAAATTGATTCCTAAAACAAATTTAAAAATCAGCCAAGTTAGTATAAGCCCCATCGTTAAGCCAATTATTCCACCAGTGATGTATTGAATGGCTTTAGCCTTTGACGATTTAGGGGTGACTTTTACCGGTCGATCATGTAGATAATTGATAACTTGTTGAAAAGTATTTAAGTCGGCTTTATGGGCATATTTTAGGAACATAAATATCATTCCTAGTCCAAGTACCGTTGTAGAACCAACTAATAGTGAGCCTAGCATCTTGGAATATTTGAGGCTGAAAAGGGCTAGATATGTCAAAACTATTAGCCATAAGATCCCAATTAAGAGCCATAATAATTTCTGCTTTAACAATTTATGCTTCATTATAGGCAAATCCTCCTGGACTAAATCATCTAAGGAAAGATCATAAATATTGGATATCAGTACTAGACTAGTAATGTCAGGATAAGTTTTCCCAGTTTCCCAATTGGAAATCGTCTGTCGACTGACATGAGCCTTATGTGATAGGTCATCCTGAGAATAACTGTGTGCCTGACGTAATTTTGCTAACTTAATACCTAAATTCATCATCGTTTCCCCATTTCTAATTAAAGAATCAAGAGCACATTTTGTCTGTCAAAAGTCTTTGACGTTAGCTATTTGTAACGGCGTTATAGTGTTTGCCGCTTAAGCATATCAAACAGAGACAAGTAAAACAATATGATTATTTGACTTCGAGCTTACTTGAAGGGATATCATGAAAATAAATATAGGAGGAAGCAATGATGAATAAAGATGATAAAGTTGTCGTTTTAGGTGCCACTGGCTATATGGGGTCTTGGTTGATTCAGGATTTATTCGATGCCGGATATACTAATGTGTATGGAACCTTCAACAATCCGGAGAAAGCACAAGCTCTTCAAAGCGATTTTGCAAAACTCCATTTAGTCCAAATCGACGTTTTGAATGACAATGCTAAATTGATCGAATTGATGAAGGATACCCGTTGGCTATTCAACGATACAGCAGCTTTTTCTGGTCAGGAAAAAACTACCGATGACTACATCGTAACGAAAACTATTATGGTCAATAATGTAATGCAGGCGGTAAAACAAGCTGGGACCGTTAGGAAAATCGTTCATATTGGTTCCGTTGGGACAATAGGTGCTGGTCATTATGATCCTTCAGTCTTGGAATATGATGAGAGCGATGTTTCGGCCATGGATCCCGATAATATTTGGGGCATCATGAAAGTTGCCGAAGAAAAAACCGTTACTCGTTGGTGTAAAGCTTTAGATATCGATTACGTGATCGTCCATCCAACTAATGTCATTGGGCCCTCAAAATTAGCTTGGAATCACGACATGATCGTTGCTTATCTCAAAAACGGTCAGCCATTGATCGAATCGCAGATGGATAGTATCGATGTTCGGGATGTAGCTCAAATGCAATTGGATTTGATGAACAACGACCAAGCTAAAAACATCCGTATCCTTGGTACAGGCTTCACACTGATGTTCAGCGATTTAGTGGATGATGTGAATGAACATCTAGATCAAAAGCAAATTGAGACTTTGTTTGGTCAAATGTCAGCTGTTATAAGTCAAAAAGATGCCTTGGCAGTCTTGAAGAATGTGCCTGACAGCAAGTACTACCAGGAAAATATCAATCGTATCAATAATACTTTGAATATTCATACTAAGTATCCCGAAATGTATAAATATCAGTTTACCAATGCCAAAGAGACCATATTTGCAGCCTTAGATAAAATGTTAGAAAACAAATAGAAAATTTAAGAAGAATCAGCCCATTCGGGCTGATTCTTTTGTCTTAATAATGCAAAATTAAATTTCTAAAACTATAAATATGGCTCATATATTATCCAAGACGATTTACCATTGTTTGGAGTCATCTATATTAAGTAAATTCTCAAGACCCCATTTCTTTACTAACATTTTGATATCGATATTTTGGGGTTTGTCATTATGTTGTGTATTCTGTAAAATTTCACCACATAAATGAGCAGTCATTAACTTTCCACGGTGGTTTATTGCATTTACTGTCTTTTCTACATAATCCGGATCATTGTAAGACCACTTGCTTTTATAATCTTCCATGTAAAAATCTTTGTTATATTTCTCTTGACCCGAACCATTTTTTAATTTAGCGTTCATTTTTGCTAATCTCTCGCTCCACGTAGAAACCCAGTCCATACGATTATTATTTTTAAAACCAATTGGCAGTAATGTACAATTGCCAATTGTATGAGTCATTTCCGCAAAACGTCCATATTCGGCGTTGATTCCGCTATATTTGTCTAAATTATATTTATCCAATAGTTCTTGCAAATTTTCTTGGTATCTATATTGAGCCTTGGTAATATTTTCTTGTTCCGCATTATTTGGTATTAACTTTGCTGCATTAAGTCGCTTTTTATAAGGTGACCAAAATGAATTCATAATATCAGCATCAGGGTAATTTTCTTGGCTTTTATTTTTTATTCGTTCGGCGGTAGCGTATTTACTTGTTTCCTTCCATAACAATTTATAAATACATTGCATTAAAATACAGTCTTCAACTTCGACCGTGTTTTCCCTATCAGGAAGATATTTTGCATCCCAATAATAGCCTGCTCGAGATTTTAAAAAGCGCATAACCCCATGGTCCTCTGGCTTTAAATGGTAATAAATTTCCCATTTTAAATCGTATTGCCAAGGTTTAATTTCTTTATCAGAGCATTCTTGAAGCCATAATACAATTGTTTCAATAGGTTTATCTAGTCTGCGTTCTTTCATGATGTTCCCCTTTAAAATTTCTAATTCTTGTGTCGATAAACTAGTGATGTAGCTTCATGGCAGATTCCCAGTAAAGATGAGGCGCTGGAACTGGATCTGGAATGATTATGATATTGCCATGTGTATAAAAGTCATAAGAGAGTTTCAAATATTTAAAAATAGTTAATGCCCTTCTTAAATTAAATATGATTGAAAGTTTAGGCCAATTTTTTCAGTCAGTAACAATTTTATTGATTTAAAAAGTTCCAAATTACCTCCTAATTTTATTATCTGTCACGCAATACATCATGACAATAGATCTATTGCTAAATATATCATTATGGGTAATATCTGTATGATAATTTGACCACAAAAAAACCAGCTCATTGAGCTGGTTTTTTCATCCAATCATTTTCTGTTCTTTAGCAATTGAGGTAGTCGTAAGTAAATCAACTACTCGGTCAATCAAGTTGTCCGTAAGATTGGCATCGGTTTTAAATTCTTCTTTCAAAGCTAGTCGGATCTGCTGCATCCGGTTTTCCTGGATGACTGATTCGCCGCTGTGTTTCTTGATGTGGGCTACTTCTTTAACCACATTGAGACGCCGTGAGATCAAAGACAAGATCTGTCGATCTAAACTGTCGATCTCGCTTCGTAAAGAAACTAGCGAGTTGTCTTTGAGCGACAACATTTCCGTTAATTCTTGAACAATTTTGTCAGGTGCTTTTCCTTTAGTCATGATGACTGAATCAGAAACTGAACGGTAGAGTGGTTGGCGGTATTCGAATCGGTCCAATAAAGCCTTCATAGATAGCTGACGCAGTAAAGGTCGGTCAGTATCTGAAGATAGTCGCTGTAAAACAGTCGAGAAGTCGGCTTGTAAGAAAACGACGGTTGTCTTGCTATCGGCAATGACCTGGCGGTTTTCTTTTGATTCAACGATTCCGCCACCAGTGCTGATGATTGCCGAAGTTTTTAGACTACGTTCGAGTACGGCTGTTTCTCTTTGACGAAAGGCTTGTTCACCTTTTTCTTCCATGAATTCGTTGATGGTCATACCAGCGTCTTCAACGAAAGCATCATCGAGGTCTAAAAATTTCTTCGAAGTTGTCTTTGCCAGTTGTCGGCCCACGGTAGTTTTTCCGGCACCCATGAAACCAACTAAAATTATTGTGTCAGCCATTTTTAGACTCACCTACTTTTTTTCTAATTTCTTGAGCTTTTGATATTTTTTGATTAAGTGCTTCATTATTATTATTTTTCAAGTCGTCACGATAGTCGGATAGAGTCTTGATCATATCATCAAGGCCATCGATGATCTGTTGTTTGTTCGACATGATAATATCGGTCCAGAGACTTGGATTTGATTTGGCGATCCTGGTCGTATCACTGAATCCACCAGCGACACGATTTTGCCAGTTCAATTTATTATCAGGGAGCATTTGGTCGACAGAGTCAGTCAGGGCGTAGGCTACCAAATGTGGCAAAGCGCTGATAGCAGCAGTCAAATGGTCGTGCTCAGCAGCTGACAATTGCTGGAAATCAGCTTCCAAAGGCGATAGCAGATCGATAACTTTATCGGCTAATTCGTTGTCCCCAATCAAGAAAAAGGGCGTACCTTTGAACATCGATTGGTCCCGGCCAACGATACCTTTGCGTTCAGTACCGATCATTGGGTGTCCACCGATGAAATTCTTTAATCCTTGGGCAGCTTGTAAGATTTCACCTTTGGTTGATCCAATATCCATGACGATAGTATTCTCTTTAAGACTCATAGTTTTCAGCATATTTAATTGCTTGATGATGGTGGACACTGGTGTACAGAGGATGATCATATCGACATCCTTAACGGTTTTTTCGTCCCAGTGGCCAATCTCGTTGACAACATTTTCGGATAAGGCAATCTGTGTTGTAGAGGGATTGTCATCGATTCCTATTACATAATAGTTACTATTTTCTAATTTTTCGGCTAGGGAGCTTCCCATTGAGCCCAGTCCGTCTACGATTACTTTGATCATAATTACACGATTCCTTCCAAATTATTAAAAAATGTTGGATAAGAGATTTTGACACTCTCATCGTCATCTAAAATAATAGTACCATTGGTGACCAAAGCTGCAATACTTAGCATCATTGCAATGCGATGATCGGTATGTCCAGAAACGTGGATCTTATCGGTCCGAAGTGATACTTTGCCGTCGATTATGAAGCCATCAGTGGTGGGAACAATTTTTGCTCCCAATTTATTTAATTCGTCACTGACCGTCTTTATCCGGTCAGTTTCTTTGACTCTTAATTCGCTAGCGTCAGCAATGACGGTTTGTCCGTCAGCTTGCGTGGCAGCCAAGGCGATGATCGGTATTTCATCGATCAGTGAGGGGATGATCTGACCAGCGATTTTGATACCGTGTAGCTGACTAGTTTTGACGGTGATGTCAGCCATCGGTTCGCCGACTGTTTCCTGTGGAACAATGGTGATATTGCCGCCCATTTTTTTAAGGACGGTGATAATACCAGTTCTCGTCGGATTTATCCCGACGTTTTTGATCGTCAATTCACTGTTTGGAGTGATCAAACCCGCAACGATCCAATAAGCAGCTGAAGAGATATCGCCAGGAACTTCTATTTCCGTAGCTTGTAATTCTTGGTGAGCGGGGATGTGGATCGTATCATTTTTGTAGTCAACTTCAACGCCAAATTTCGGCAACATTTGCTCAGTATGATTGCGGCTGTGAAAATTATCAGTCACGTAAGTATCGGCACCGGCTGCTAAACCAGCTAACAAGATGGCGCTTTTTACTTGAGCAGAGCCAACGGTCAACTTCTGATGGATCACTGGTAACAAGAGAGATTTTTTGATCTGCAAAGGTAAGTGACCGTCATCGGAAATGATGGTCCCACCGATCTCTGACAGTGGTCTGGTGATCCGTTTCATTGGTCGAGTCGATAAACTAGCATCCCCAACAATGGTTGCTGCTAGATTGGCACCGGTGAATAGCCCCGTCAACAATCTCGTCGAGGTCCCAGAATTACCCATATTGATCGGTCCCCAGGGGTCATTTAGATTATTGACACCTTTACCAACTACTTCGGTGATCCCGTTTGCTTCAGAGATTTTTACACCGACGGCTTTTAGTGCGTTGATAGTGCTGGTTACGTCGTCGGAATGCAATATCTTGGCGATTTTAGTGGTTCCGTTGGCCATGGCACCAAACATCAAGGCACGATGGGAGATACTTTTATCGCCGGGTACGGTAAGATTTCCTGTTAAACCGGTAGTTGTTGTTGGTAATTGTTTCATGATGACCTCCTGAATGTGATCAATTAGTAGTCAAAACTGAGACGAAATCGGGCATTGCTGATAGTTTAGTTGGCACGATGACTGGTTTACCAATTTTCTTTAAAGCGACCAAGTTCAAAGTACCGTGGTCGTTTTTCTTGTCGTTTTTCAAATGGTCAAAGAATTCCTTTGAACCAATTAGATCTGAAGAAGTTGGCAGACCCACCGAAGTCAATCGTTGTTCTAGTTCTTGTGTAACTGAACTAGGAGTGACATCGGTCCGTTCAAAGCACTGGCTGATCGTGACCATCCCAATGGCCACTGCTTCGCCGTGTTTCAATTTCCCATCAGCTAAAAGCTCGATCGCGTGGCCTAAGGTGTGGCCAAAATTAAGGATGCGGCGCAAGTTGCTTTCTTTTTCGTCTTTCATGACGACGTTAGCTTTAAAATTAACTGAACGTTCGATTAAGTCAGTCGCATTTGCTAAAATGTCATCGACTTTTTTGATCGAACCAGTCAGTTTAAAGAAGGCTCCACCTTCAAGAGCACTACATTTAACTACTTCGCCGTAACCCTCGACTAGGTTGCGTTCCGATAAGCTGTTCAAAAAGATAGGATCGATGACGACTAAATCTGGCTGATAAAACGACCCGATAATGTTTTTGACCTGCCCTAAGTTTACCGCTGTTTTGCCACCAACACTTGAATCAACCATCGCCGTCATCGAAGTAGCGATTTGGATAAAAGCGATACCGCGCATATATAAACTTGCTACGGTACCGGCTAAGTCACCAACAACGCCACCGCCCAAGGCAATCACACCGTCACCTCTAGTGAAACCAGCGTCAGCCATGTTTTGGATGATCTCAGAAACAAATTTCAAACTCTTCGAACCTTCGCCGACTGGCACAGTTGCCGTGATGACTTCAAACTCAGCCTCTTGAAGTTCTTTAACAGTCGAGTGTAAATACAAGTCGCCGACAGTTTCGTCAGTCACCACGATAACTTTCCGTTGGTTCCAGACCTGAGCGACAGTCGAGCCAATCTTTCGCCCCAGGCCCATCTCGATTTTCACGTCATAAATTTTATTCGGTAAAGTTACAGTAATCATTAGTCTGCTTCTTTCACAAGATTATGGATCTTAGTAGCAACTTTTGCTAGGTGGTCGAATTGAGCTGGTGTCAAAGCTTGTTTGCCATCGACGAAAGCTTCTTTAGGGTGATTGTGGATCTCGACCATCAAGCCATCGGCACCGGCAGCGGCGGCAGCCAAGCCAATCGGTTCAACGAATTTAGTAACGCCGGCAGCATGTGAGGGGTCTCCGATAACTGGGTAGTGAGTCAAGTCCTTCAAAACAGGGATAGCAGAAACATCGAAAGTATTGCGAGTGTATTTGTTATCGAAAGTCCGGATACCACGTTCCATCAAGATGATCTGATGATTGCCACCAGCAGCAATGTATTCGGAAGCATTCAACAAGTCATCGATCGTAGCGGACATACCACGCTTCAAAACGACTGGCTTGTCAGTTTGACCGACAGCCTTCAATAAAGCAAAGTTTTGCATGTTACGAGTACCAATTTGAAAAATATCAGTGTATTTGTCGACCATCTCCAAGTCTCTGGTATCCATGATCTCAGTGACCATGTCCATCCCTAACTTGTCGGCAGCCTCACGATGCCATTTAAGTCCTTGTTCGCCCAAACCTTGGAAACTGTATGGATTAGTCCGAGGCTTGAAAGAACCGCCACGGAGCAAAGTAGCTCCAGATTCCTTAACATCTTTACCCATTAATTGCACATGTTCTTCTGATTCAATCGAATCTGGTCCAGCAATCAAAGCAAAGCTCCCGTCACCGATGACACTGTGCTGAGTTTTGATAATAGTATTTTCAGGATGGAAAAGTCGACTAGCTTGCAAGGCAGCAGGGTGATCGGTGATGACTTCTTTAACGTTATTGATTTCGAAAGGTACGTCGCCTAAAGCTTTTTGATCCACGAAACCAACCCGGTTCTTATGTTGGAAGACATGTTCCAATTTTTTGTCATTGACTGCTTTCATTACTTGGTCAGCATCTTCAATTGTTTTTAATTCGATTATCATAGTTATTCCTCTTTTGTTTAGTTTATTTTATTGGTGAACCATTTTTTGCATCAGGTCTTCAGGTGCCGGTTGACCGAACCAGAAGTTGAAACTTAAGATCCCTTGACCGACTAACATGTTCAAGCCATTCTCAGCGGTCAGTCCTGCCTGTAAAGCATTGTTGATCAAAGCTGTCGGCGTGTCGCGATAAATGATATCGACGACATGAGCATTAGCTTTTGCCTGTGATAAATCTTCAACGCTCAAAATACTTTCGTTATCGCTCATGCCAGCATTGGTAGCATTGACGATCAAATCAGCTTCACTGAGATCATTTTTGATTTCAGATAAGGGCTGTAATTCGATCCCGAAGAGTTCTTTGAGTTGTTGATAGTGATGATCGAAGCGTTTCGAGTGGCGGTTATAGACTTTCAGCTCGACATCAGCTGGGGCGCTAGAGATGATCGAACGGGCTGCTCCGCCTGTCCCTAAGATAAGTGCCTTTTGGGGATAATTTTTGATCGTGTGCCAAAAGCCGGGGCCGTCGGTCGATGTCCCGACCCATTTTTGACCAACTTTTTTGACGGTATTGACCGACTGCAATTTATCTGCCAGTGGGTCGACTTCATCTAAATAGGAAATGATTGCTTGTTTGTAAGGCATGGTGACGTTGAAACCTTGAATATTCATCAATTTCAATTTTTGAACTTCTTCGTCCAATTTGGTCGGTGGAAATTCGAAAGCTTGATATTTGGCGTCAATGTGTAAGCGCGATAACGCAGCATTGTGCATCTGTGGAGATTTTGAATGCATCGCTGGATATCCGATCAAACCGTATAACGCTTGTGACATGTTATCCCACCTTTTCCATTTTAAATAGTAGATTTTTGACTGAACTGACGATGTGGTCGACGGTGAAATCAAAATCCTCGATCACCTCATCAGGTGTAGCCGATTCACCAAAGTTCTCGGTCCCGATGATATCGCCGTCAAGGCCAACGATGTTGGCCCAACCAAGCGGGCTGCCCATTTCGACCGCGATCCGTTTTCTCTGATTGTTCGGAAGGACGCTCTCACGGTATAAAATATCCTGCTGGAGAAATTTAGCTTGATCAGGCATCGAAACTACTCGGGTGAAAATATTTTGCTTATCTAATTCTTGCTGAGCAGTTTTAGCTAACTCTAATTCGGTCCCGGTTGAAAGTAATATTGCCGATAATTTACCTTTTTCGAAATTAGTCACGTAACCGCCACGTTTTTGAAGTAGGTCAGCCGAGTTGTCGGTCGGCATTTCTTGAATATCTTGACGGCTCAAGAACATGACTGTTGGTCTATCGGTCGATTCGATAGCCATCTTCCAAGCGGCCACGATCTCGTTAGGACTGCCGGGGCGCAAGACGTTCAAGTTAGGGATACTTTGCAGACCTGCCAATTGTTCGATCGGTTGATGAGTCGGTCCGTCTTGACCAACAGCAATCGAGTCATGGGTGAAAACGTAGATGACAGGCAATTTTTGCAGAGCACTGAGACGGATCCCAGCTTTCAGGTAATCTGAAAAGACAGCGAAAGTTGATCCAAAGACCTTCAAGCCTCCGTGAAGCGCCATGCCGTTCATGATCGTGCTCATCCCGAACTCGTGAACGCCAAAGGGGATGTTCTTACCCAGTGGATTGTCAGCAGAAAAAGTCCCACCATCATCGATCGAAGTTTTGGTCGAAGAGGCTAGATCAGCCGCGCCACCAACTAAATTAGGAACTTGCTCAGTAATTTCATTCATCACCGTATGACCGACTTTACGACCAGCATCTTTTTGACCTATTTCAAACTTAGTAAGTTTCTGACTGTCGATCAAAATGGGTTCTTCAAAATCAGCTAATAATTGTGATGACAAGTTGGAACTCGCCAACTGATCCTTCCAAGCTTGATGAGCTTTCTTGCCGCGTTCGGTAACTTTAGTTTGGAACGATTCTTCCACGTCTTCTGGAACACTGAAAGGTTGTTCATGCCAGTTGAGGTTTTTGCGCAGCATTTCAAGGGCATCATCATTTAAAGGAGCACCATGGACCTTGTTGGTCCCTTGGTCAGGAGTCCCTTCGCCGATGATCGTTTGGATCTCGATGAAGCCTGGCTTGGAGCTTTTTTTAGCTTTGATGATTGCTTGATCGATTGCTTCGACATCATCGCCATCTTCGACTTTGAAAGTATCGAATCCGTAAGCTTCAAAACGTGCCCGTTGATTAGTTTTGAAAGAACGACTAGTTGGACCATCTAATGAAATCTCGTTGGAATCATACAAAACGATCAGCTTGTCCAAGTTGTTGATCCCGGCAAATTCGGCTGCTTCATGAGAGATTCCTTCCATTAAGTCGCCGTCGCCAACGATGGCGTAAGTATGATGATCCATCAAAGGACCGAATTGAGCGGCTAACTTCTTTTGGGCTACTGCCATACCGACTGCCATGCCTAAACCTTGTCCCAAAGGACCGGTAGTTGCATCAACACCGGGAGTAGCACGGAATTCCGGATGTCCAGGTGTTTTTGAGCTTTTTTGCCGGAAACGTTTCAGGTCATCGACCGAAACGTCGAAACCAGCTAGATGAAGAAAACTATATAGTAATGCTGAACCATGACCAGCTGATAATACAAAACGGTCGCGGTTGATCCAAGTCGGGTCTTTGGGGTCGACGACTAAGTGTCTAGTAGCCAAAGTATAAAGCATTGGTGCCACACTTAAAACGATGCCGGGGTGTCCTGAATTAGCTTTAGAAATAGCTTCAACAGCTAACATTTTCAATGCATGTATATTGCGTTTATCTTCATCCATAATAATTCTCCTTTAAATTTAAAATTGTTTGATTTCTTGACGATAATTCTTTAATTGTTCCTTCAATCGATCGAGATTGTCGCAGTCGAACTTGTCCAAAATGGCTTTGGCAATTTCAATGGCTACCATACTTTCAGCGATAACCGCTGCGGCAGTCACGGCGGTGGTATCGGAACGTTCGATACTGGCTGGGTGGTCTTGATGAGTATCGATATCGACTGAATGCATCGGGCGATAAAGAGTTGGGATCGGTTTAACGACACCGCGAACGGCGATCATTTCACCGGTAGTCATTCCACCTTCAAAACCACCCAAGTTATCGGAGCTACGATAAAAGCCACGCTCTTGTGACCAGTAGATCTCATCCATGACCTCGCTACCAAATTTTTCAGCGTTGTCGAAACCACCACCGAAGTCGACGCCTTTAAACGCATTGATTCCGACGATAGCCCGGGCAATCTTGGCATCGAGCTTGTCGTCAGCAGTGACGTAAGAGCCTAAACCAGCCGGCACGCCAGTGGCGAAAACTTGGACGGTACCACCGACGGTATTTCCTTTGGCTTTGGCGGAATCAATAACTTGCTTCATCGCCTGATCGGCTTTTTCATCTAAGGTCCGGGTCGCAAACGATTCGGTCGTTGTTCTTAGCTCTTCTAAATTTTTGATGGTCGCTAATTTGCTTAGATCGGTTTTGGCAGGCCCAATATTCAAAACGAACCCGTGAACATCGATGTCTAACTCTTTTAATAGTTTCTTCGATAAAGCACCTACCGCTACTCGCATAACAGTTTCACGCGCCGATGATCTTTCTAAGACGTTGCGGAGGTCTTTAAAGTGACGATATTTCATGCCACCGACTAGATCGGCATGTCCAGGTCTGGGGCGCATCACTTTGCGGACTGAATTTTCAGGAGTCTCGACATCATTAGGTGCCATGATGCTGGCCCAATGATTATGATCGTCGTTGTGAACGTTCAAAGTTATCGGTGAACCTAATGTTTTCTGATGTCTGATACCTGATAAGAACTTAACGGTGTCAGTTTCGATAACTTGTCTTTGACCACGCCCATAGCCGTGTTGGCGTCTTGCTAATTCCTGATTGATATCAGCTTCTGAGACTTGCAGCCCAGCAGGAATGCCTTCAATAATGGCGATTTCTTCTGGTCCATGACTTTCTCCAGCTGTCATATATTTCATTAATAATTCCCCCTCTGGAATAAAAAAAGCGGTCGACTAAGTGTTTTGATACACTTGGTCGACCGCTAAATAAACAGAAGTCAATGAATATTGTCCTACTTAACCAAGTGTAATTTTTATAATCACTCGATCAAGTAAACACGTTAAAAATCTACTTTATCGAATGTGCCGTGACCGACACACCCGAAGGTCGCGATCACTCGTTGATAAAGTAGTAATACCATGATGAAGAAATATTGTTTAACGTATTCGGTTTGACTGACAACATCATATTCTTAGTCCTGCTTTCATAAATTTAATTAATTTCTAATTTTCATTTACAATAGCACAGGAATTTTGACTCTGCAACACTAAAAATACTTTTTTCGCAGAAAACTTGTCTGATCGAGTAATTTTTTGTTGCCGGTAAGCTCTTTAATTATACGTGTTTTCGAGCTTTTTCGATAATCAAAATTGAGAGTTAAAAAATATTACCAAATTTATTCAAGAACTTGACACAGGTCAATTTTATTTACCTCTAAAGCCAATACAATGTGTTTGTAAGTTGAAAGGGGAATTAAAGATGAAATTTAACATTTGGATGCAAAAGCATCAAAATCAATTGACCGGACTCTTAGCAGTTTTGATCATAATCAGTTTACTATTTACTTATCTAATTAAAAATGAACTCGTGGCTACGATCATCATGGCTGTAGCCAGTGTCTTAGGTGCTATTCCTATCGCCATGCACGCTTGGAGCGCCTTAGTCAATAAAGTTGTCAGTATCGAATTGTTAGTTACTATCGCTGTTATCGGTGCCTTCATTATTGGTGAATTCGAAGAGTCAGCCGTAGTTACTTTCTTATTCCTCTTCGGAAATTATCTCGAACAACGGACTTTGAAAAAGACTCGTTCTTCAGTTAAAGAGTTGACCCAAATGGCTCCAACTCAAGCCGAATTAGTCGATGAAGACGGTAATACTTCAACTGTTGACGTTGACGATCTCGATGAAGGTGACCACGTAGTCGTAAAGCCTGGTGGCCAGATCCCTGTTGATGGAAAAATCGTTTCTGGTACAGGCTATTTCAACGAAGCTTCGATCACTGGCGAATCAGCCCCAGTTTCTAAAGCTGACGGCGATGACGTTTACGCCGGTTCTTTGATCGATAACGGAACAGTTACTATCGAAACTTCATCAGTTGGTGAGGATACGACTTTTGGAAAGATCATTGAATTAGTCGAAGAAGCCCAAGATAGTCAATCACCAGCTGCAAGATTTATTGATAAATTTGCGACATATTACACACCAGCAGTTTTGATCATTGCCGCCTTGGTTTGGGCCTTCACTCAAAACTTCGAATTAGCTATCACTGTCTTAGTTTTAGGATGCCCCGGTGCCTTAGTTATCGGTGCTCCAGTTTCTAATGTTGCCGGGATCGGTAACGGTGCAAAAAACGGCATCCTGATGAAAGGCGGCAACGCCGTCAACAGTTTTTCACACGTGGATACTTTGGTCTTGGATAAGACAGGTACACTCACGACTGGAAAAATGACTGTTTCAAACGTGGCTAGTTTCTCACAAGATAAAACCGTCGATCTAGCTACTTTAGCTGCTGTTGAAGCAAGTTCTGATCACCCACTAGGTCACGCAATAACTAAATATATCAAAGATCTAGGCATCACCGACCTGCCACAAGTACCAGAGTTAGATACTGTCAAAGGTCAGGGTATGGTCGGAAACGACGGTAAGCAAGAGATCCTCGTTGGTAATGAAAGATTGATGCAAGACAATGACGTTGAGATCACTTCTGAAAACAGACAAGCCATTGATGATCGTTTGGATAATGGCGATTCGATCGTCATGATGGCCGTCAATAAGGAACTTAGATTAGTCGTTGGTGTCAACGATGAGATCAGACCTGATGCTTTTGATGGACTAACAGCCTTAAAGAAAGCTGGTATCCAACGGGTCGTTATGTTGACTGGTGACAATCGCTTGGCAGCCCAAAATATTGCCGACAAGTTACCGATCGATGAGGTCCATGCTGAATTATTACCTGAACAAAAGGTTGATTTCGTCAAGAAATTCAAGTCAGAAGGACATAAGGTAGCCTTCGTCGGCGATGGTATCAACGACAGTCCTTCACTCGCCACAGCTGATATTGGTATTGGTATGGGAACGGGGACTGATGTTGCTATCGATACCGCTGATCTAGTCTTAGTCAAATCTAGTTTCAAATCCTTAGCCCATGCATATATTTTGTCCAGAAAGACGGTCGCTAATACGAAGCAAAATATCTTTATCGCTGTTGCGACAGTTGCTCTATTATTGCTCGGACTATTGGTCGGGATCATTCACATGGCTAGTGGAATGTTCGTTCACGAAGCTAGTATCTTAGTAGTTATTTTCAATGCGATGAGACTTCTTTAAAAAATTTTAGTTTTCTTGACCTAGGTCAATTTAAAACTCGCAAATAGGTACTAATATAGTAATTGAAAGTTAGGAGGAAACATATTATGGCAAAAGCAATTTTACAATTGGGCGAATTAACATGCCCTTCATGTATGACAAAAATTCAGAAGGCAGTCGCAAACCAAGACGGTGTTTCCAACGTTAAGGTCTTGTTCAATGCCGGAAAAGTTAGAGCTGACTTTGATGAATCAGAGACTGACGCTAACAAGTTATCAGATGTTGTTACAGAATTAGGATATGAAGTTAAAAAGGTTAAAGTTAAGGAGAATGCATAATGACAGAACAAGCCACTCTTGATGCAAAATTTGCTGCAGAACAAAAACAAGCTGATGTAGATCATCACAAACCCACAGCTGGTGCAATGACGAACCACGTTTTATCGAATCACTTGGTGATGAATATCAAATTACACCAAATCAGTTGGTTCATTAAAGGTGCCAATGCTGAGAACTACAAAGCTGTTTTGAAACAAACTATTAGCGAGAACAATCAATGGTTTGATAAGATTGCTGAGCAATTGTTGGATGAAAATGAATTGCCTTCATCAACGATGAAAGAATACTCAGATTACACTATGCTCGAAGAAAATGGTGAGAACAAATATTTGAACGCTGAAGAGATGCTTGCTACAGTTGTTAATGACTTAGTCACTGACAATATGTTTGTTACACGTGCTATCAAACTAGCTGAAAAAGAAGATCGTCCATATTTCCAACAAGTTTTAGTTGAACTACTTGGCTGGAACAATCATCAGATCCGGATCTATCAAGCCTTACTAGGTAAGACTGCTACTGAAGGTCTTGGAGACGATGAAGACGACGAAGATTTTGATTAAGGAATGATCGAAATGGTAAAACTTGCCCATGAACATACGAATGAAGATTGTTTGAAACTAGTTACGATTTTTCAGTCTTTACCAGAAAAAGATTTAAAAAGAGTCTCAGAAATTGTTTCCGAACATCATTTCCGTGGTGGAGAATTTCTGTACCATGCTGGCGATTCAGCTGATACATTGATGATCGTCGCTCATGGACAAGCAAAGGTTTACCAGATTGCCGCTAACGGAAAAGAGCAAATGATCCGCATCCTGCAAACAGGCGATTTCGACGGAGAAGCTGCTTTGTTCGAGAATAATGATCGCAATAGTTTCGCTCAAGCATTGATGGATACCGATGTCTGCATGATCTCCCGCACAGATTTTCAGCAATTGATGACTGATTCACCCAAATTAGCCGTCAATATGGTCAACGCATTTGGCCAACGGATAACCCAATTAGAGCAACAAAATACCGAAGTGACAACTTCCAGTGTCGAGAGCCGATTAGCTAGTTACCTACTAGAGACTAGCGCCGGATTGAACGATGAAAGATTTACCTTACCCTTAAAGAAAAAAGATATTGCAACATACTTAGGCACGACTCCCGAAACGATCAGTCGAAAATTGACCAAGATGTCCGATGACAATTTGCTCGAAAACAAAGGCCTGAAAGTCAAAATATTAGATAGCGATGGCCTTTCGATGTTAGTTTAAGAAAATCCCACCAATTCACCCCAGAAGTGAATCGGCGGGATTTTTTTATACGATAAAATTAGTCTTTTCAGCCAGAAAAATATAAAATATCCTTAGTGTTAAATTTAGGAGCGTTGAGTATGCAAAAAAATTCTCGCGGAGCAGAGCAAATTCAGAAAGTTTTGGAATTGTTCAAAATAGAGTATCAACGTCAGAAGAGTTTCCTTCAAATGAAGTCGGTAACTGGTAATAACGCTACGAGAGTAGACTATGCCATTAAGATCAACGATTTCTGGGCCTTGATCGAAATCAATGATCAACAGGAAAAATCGATTGGAAAAAGTGGCACCATTTTTCAATTTGCCCAAAAATTTGATTATCCCTTATTGTTGATCGATTTGAGCAACATCAAACAAGTCCAGAGCCAAGTTTCTCAGTTCATCGATGACTTGAGAAAAGGTGCTAGCAACCTCAACAAGGAATATTCCCCCAACACTTGGGGCTATTTCGGTGACTATCCTTATGCCGGCGCAAATGAAACATCGTTGACGACTGAAGAAAAGCCTCAGCCAGAAACGATTGCTTCACCTGAAAAGGAAGTTGAATTATCTAAAGAGGATTATCAGAAACTTAGGGCCGAAAATGAAAATTTGCAAGCGGAAGTCGTTAGCTACCGTAACGTTATTAGTGAATTTATGAAGCAGATCGCCGATTTAAATATCTTGATGGAGCGCAACAATAAGAAGATTCGTCAGCTTGATAAATATGGGAAGATTGAAAAAAGTGTCAATATTCATGGTGGTTTCCGGATCAATGGCAAGCAAGGCGGTCGTTTGACTAAGTCCGCTCAGGCGGTGGTATTGGCTGCGGCACAAGAGTTTGACGGCAATTGGGCTAAGACGAAACAGTTCATTGGGGCTCACTATGGAGAAGATGTTTCCACGAGCACGATCAAACGAATTTATCAAAAAAACAATAAAAAAATTTAAGAAGTTGAAAGCGCTGCTACAATTGGATTTTGAATTCCTTTTTTAATCAAGGGAATAAAAATAATGTTGACTTTCTGAAAAAATAAAAGTACTATCCAAGTTAATCAAATACTTGTGTTGACGAGAAGAGTAGGAAAGTTAGTAAAGTATGACAGCGACCTCCGTTAGTGAAAGGGTGGACCGGAAGGCTTTCTGAAGATGAGCTCAGAGCAAATACCGACGGTGCAAGCTGAAGGTACGTGGAGATCACGATAAAATCTCGGGCATGTTTGTGCCTTTGAGGTGTTAGCGGTAACGCTAATGCAAATTAGGGTGGTAACGCGATCAATAGTCGTCCCTAGACAGATTTTAGTCTGTCTAGGGGCGACTTTTTTTATTTTTAGAAAGGGGAGATCAAAATGTCTGGATTCAATACGAAATTGGTGCATGGGAAACCACAAAAAGATAACCATACTGGTGCAGTGAACGTGCCGATATACAATTCGTCGACTTATATCTATCCCACGGTCGACGCTAAATTGCCATACGATTACGCACGTTCAGGCAACCCCACGCGGAATTATTTAGAAGATCAAGTGGCTGAACTAGAGGGTGGTTATCAAGGTTTTGCCTTTTCATCAGGTTCAGCTGCTATCCACGCAGTTTTGTCGATTTTCTCGCCTGGTGACCATATCATCATCGGAAAAGAAATTTACGGCGGGACTTTTAGATTGATCAACCAATTTTTCAAACGCTGGCAATTAGAGTTTACGGCGGTCGATACACAAAATATCGAAGAAGTTGAACAGGCGATCAAACCGAATACTAAAGCCATTTATTTTGAAAGTTTCACTAATCCACTGTTGAAAGTGACTAGCGTTAAAGCTATTTCGCAAGTTGCGCAAGCTAATCATCTTTTGACGATCGTTGATAATACTTTTCTGACTCCTTATTTACAAAAACCTTTGGACTTAGGGGCTGACGTGGTGGTCCATTCGGCAACGAAATACTTGAGTGGCCATTCAGACGTGATTGCTGGCGTAGTGGTCGTGAAAAATAAGGCTTTGGCTGACAAGGTTTATTTCAATCAAAACAGTATTGGGGCGACGCTTTCACCAGAAGATTCTAACTTGGTCCGGCGAGGTATCCAGACTTTGGCAGTCAGGATGGACCGCCATTTGAGCAACACCCAAAAAATCGTTGAGTTTTTGCAGGGGCGCCCAGAAATCGCTCGGATCTACTATCCAAGTATCGCTGGGACTAAGGACCACGAGATCGCCGCAAAAGAAACTAGGGGTTTTGGCGGCATCGTTTCGTTCGAATTGCAGGATGGCTTGGATTCGACCAAGTTCGTTGAGGGGACAAAGTTGATCCAGTTAGCTGTCAGTCTGGGAGCGGTCGAAAGTTTGATCGAGTTGCCTTACAAGATGACCCATGTGGAGCTGTCGCCTGATGAGCAGTTGAAGGCGGGGATAACTCATCAATTGGTCAGATTATCAGTCGGGATCGAAGATGTGAGTGATCTGATCAATGACTTAAAACAGAGTCTTGATAAGTTGAATTGATTTTTTAGTACGAATGAGTAAATAAATTATGATTCCACAGAGAGCTGCAGTCGCTGAAAAGCAGTGTGTGATGTTTATTGAATATGGTTCGTTTTATCTAAAACGTTTCGAATAATCAGAAGCGTTCGGGTGCCTCCGTTATCGGGCGTAAGAAATACTGTTTCTTTTTGAGGAGTGCTTCGTGAGGAGTACTTGAACAAAGGTGGTAACACGTGAAAACGTCCTTTAATGCATCGTAGCATCAAAGGGCGTTTTTTAGATTAAGGGGGAGAATTAGGGATGAAATATAGAAAGTTGATTTTGTTTATCGTCGGAGTCTTGGCTCTGACATTTACTTTAGCCGGATGTTCTAGCAAATCGGCCAACGCGGGGGCGGGTAGTAAAGAATATAAATATGGCTCGATCACTATTCCTGCTAAAGATGGTTCGGTCTGCAACGCACCAAATTACATTGCGTATGAGAAAGGCTTTTTCAAGAAGAATGGCCTGAAAGCAGATATCGTTGCTAATCCTAGAGATATCAGTGATCTAGAAGCTGGTTTCGCCAGTGGGAAATATGATGCTCAAAATGGTGATTTCCAGTACTTGCCAGCCATTCAAAATGGTGCTCAGATCAAAGCCGTTGGTGGTATCCATCAAGGTTGTATCAAGTTATTAGTTACCAAAGATTCAGCTATTAAGAGCGTCAAAGATTTGAAGGGCAAGACGATCGGTATTCCTGCCCAAGGTTCAACACCACAATACGTAACTTCGATTGCCTTGCAACATGCAGGATTAGATCCGAAAAAAGATGTTACTTGGAAAGTCTTCAGTACAGATCTATTAGCTAAAGCAGCCGAAAAAGGGCAAGTCGATGCTATCGGGACTGTTGATCCATATGCTTATCAAGCACAACAAGAAGACGGCTTTAAGGCAATCATCGACAATAATAATTATTCAGGTGACCAAAAGATGGCCGACATGGGTATGAAGAAAGATGGTTCATGCTGTTACTTGTATATCTCAAACAAATTGATCCAATCAAATGAACCCAAAGCCAAAGCTATCGTCAAGTCATATCAAGAAGCTGCTGACTGGATCAACAAGCATCCTGAAGAAACAGCGCACATTGAATTGAGCAAAGGTTATGTTTCTAAGACTAAATTCATCAATGAAAAGAATGTTACTCAGATCTTGAAGGACGAACATTTCGAATTGAACCTCAAGAAGGGTAAAGAAGATTTGAATTACTATATCTCGCAATTGAAACAAGCTGGATATTTGAAGAAAGACACGAAGAATTCTGAATTGCTCAAACAAGCATATTGGGATCCAAGTGAAGAAAAATAGAATAGGAGCAGATCGATGTTGGAATCCGTTGTATCAACTAAAGAATCTAAGAAGACAAACGTTGAAACAAAAACTCAAGCCAAATATTGGAAACCGTATCAAACTCGCTGGAATATCGCTAGTTTGTTGACCATCGTTTTGGCTTATATCGTCAATCAGGTCGTACCGTCACAAGAGTACGTCAGCAATGGCACTTATCGTTGGTTTTTGGTGATTTATTTCGTTTATTTAGCAGCAGTTTATATCGCTGGATCATTTATCCATGGCAAAGTCAGGTTGTATAGTGGGCATTTTGCCCAATTGAATGCCTCAATTGGACTTTTACTGGTCGTTCAAGATCTGCTGACTGAAAAATATGCCATCGTCAAACAGCCATTTTTCGTCAGTTTCGCCCAAATATTAGACCAAATGAAAACTGACCACGCTTTATTATTAGCTTCAACTTGGTCTTCATTAGGACTTTGGTTGATCAGTTTCATCATTGGTACTGTTATCGGAGTCGCTTTAGGATTATTCATGGGACGCTATCGCCAGTTCAATTATTGGGCTTTCCCATATTTGAAAGTCATCGGTATTATCCCAGCTGCCGCTTGGATGCCTTTGACCATGGTGATCTTCCCAACTAGTTATTTAGCTGAAATATTCTTGATTGCCTTTTCCGTTTGGTTCCCAGTCGCCTTCATGACTATCGGAGGCGTGCAAAGTATTTCCGAAAATTACTTTGAGTCAGCCAAAACATTAGGATTTACTGAGTCACAGATTTTAAGAAAAATTGTTATACCTGGTGCACTGCCCAACATCTTCATCGGTATTTTTACAGCTATGGGCCTGTCATTTACCATGTTAGTTATTTCAGAAATGATCGGTGCTAAAGTCGGCTTGGGTTGGTACATCAACTGGGCCAAAGGTGTCGGTAACTATACCCAAGTTTACGCAGCCATCGTTATTATGGCCATCTTGTTCTCAGTCATCTTTTCATTTTTGAACAAGGTTCAAGAATACAGTCTACGTTGGCGTCAAAAGACTAATTAGGAGGAACTATTATGGTACAACTTGCGATTAAAGATGTTGATCGAGTCCTCCATGACAACAACGGACAAAAGATCAATGTTTTAAAGGATATTAATTTGAAGGTCGGATCAGGGGAGTTTATTTCGATTATTGGGCCATCGGGGTGTGGCAAAACTACCCTTTTGCGATTGATCTCAGGCTTGGACACTCCTGAGAATGGTCAAGTTTCCGTAGATGGGAAGTTGATCACTGAACCAGATGTTTCCCGAGGCTACGTTTTCCAACATGGGAGTTTGTTTCCTTGGGAGACGATCCGCGAAAATATCAGTTCGGGACTCAAGGCGATTCACGGGCATGATTATGACCATGAATTAGTCGACCAATACATTGATTTGATGGGCTTGAAGGGCTTTGAGTCTGCTTATCCTCATCAAGTCTCTGGTGGTATGGCTCAACGGGCAGCATTAGCTCGTTCGATAGTTTTGAAACCAGAGTTGTTGCTTTTGGATGAACCAATGGGGGCTTTGGACGCTTTTACTAGAGCGGATGTTCAAGACGTTATCCAAAAGGTCTGGAAGCAGACAAAAACAACCATGATCCTAGTGACCCACGATATTGATGAGGCAATTTATTTAGGGACACAGATCGTTGTGATGACACCAAGACCAGGCAAAATCAAGGAGATCGTCGATAATCCACTCGACTTTCCACGTAATAGGACCAGCGACGAATTTTTGAATTTTCGACGTGAGATTCAAGATAAGCTTAATTTTGGTGTGAATGAAACTTAAACGAGATTTATATTGGGGGGAAACAAATTGAAGATAAAACGTACCGTTATTAGCATTCTCGGATTGTTAATTTTTGCAATTGTTATTTCAGGATGTGGAAAACAAGCAAATTCCGCCAGCAACAAATCTGGTGGTTATGAAAATGGGTCGATCACGATACCTGCAAAAAATGGTTCAATTTGTGGCGCCCCTAACTATATAGCTTATGAAAAAGGTTTCTTTAAGAAAAATGGTTTAAAAGCTAGTTTAGTTGCGAAACCAACGAATATTTCTGATTTAGAAGCTGGTTTTACTAGTGGGAAGTACGATGCTTTAAATGGGGACTTTCAATACCTGCCTGCTATTCAAAATGGAGCTCAAATCCAAGCAGCGGGGGGGATTCATCAAGGCTGTGTCCAAGTGTTGGTCCCAAAAGATTCACCGATTAAATCCGTGAAAGACTTAAAGGGGAAGACTATTGCTACACCTGGACAAGGGTCAACTCCTCAATTTGTGGCATCGATTGCTTTGCAAAATTCAGGTATTGATCCAAAATCGGATGTTACCTGGAAAACATATGATTCTGATCTACTCGCTAAATCAGCAGAAAAGGGTCAGGTTGATGCTATTGGTACAGTCGATCCTTATTCTTATCAAGCAATCAAAGAAAAACATTTCAGGATTATTGTTGATAACAATAATCATTCAGGTAGCAACAAGATGGAGAAGATGGGAATGAAAAAAAATGCCTCGTGTTGTTATCTATATCTTTCTGACAAATTGACTAAGCAAAATCCTAAGAAAGCTAAAGCAATTCAAAAAGCTTATCAAGAAGCCGCTGCTTGGATTGACGAACATCCTAAGGAAACTGCATCGATCCTGTTGAAGAAGAATTATGTCTCTTCTAGTAAATTCGTAAATGAAGAAAACGTGTCAAATTTAATTGCTAGCTATCACTTTGGGTTGAAAAAATCACAGGGTAAATCTGATGTGAAGTTCTATGCTGAGCAATTAAAGAAAGCTGGATTTTTAAAAGAAGACACTGATATTAACAAATTAGTTGAACAAGCTTATTACGACGACTAGGAGGGAAATGTTTTGAGCAAGCAAAAATTTGATACGGTCCGTATTCATGGTGGTTATGATCCCAAAAAACACAATAATGCAGCCCAAATTCCGATTTACCAATCAACTGCCTTTAGCTTGGGAACGGCTGCTGAGGGTGCAGAAGTTGCTGCTGGTTTAGTGAGTGATTCTTTTACTTATTCTCGAGTTGGTAACCCAACGGTACATACTCTGGAGCAGAGAATCGCTGAACTAGATGGAGGAATTGATAGTGTGGCTGTTGGTTCAGGAATGGCAGCCATCACATATACAATCCTTAACGTTGCAGAGGGTGGCGGTAGAATCATTGCTCCCTATGATATTTATGGGGCTGCACTAGATGAATTTCAGACCTTATTTCCAAAATACGGGATTATATTTGATCTAGTCGAGGACATTAACGATATTGAGCGGATTAAAAGTCTAATCAAACCAGACACTAAAGCAATTTATGCTGAAAGTGTTTCGAATCCAATCATTAACATAACCGATGTCGAAGAATTGGCCAAAGTGGCTCATGAATCTAGGATTCCTTTAATTATTGATAATACTTTTTCAACGCCGTATTTATTTCAACCAATCAAATTTGGAGCTGATTTAGTAGTCTACTCATCAACTAAAGGAATCAATGGACACGGCAATGTTGTCTCAGGATTAGTGGTTGATGGCGGTAAGTTTGACTGGTCTAAGGACAAATTCCCTCAATTTTACGAAGCAGAATATTCTTTGAAAAATTCTAAGTATCCAACTAACTATTCCTTCGCTAATGTTTATGGAAATCAGGCCTTTATCAAGCGTCTACGAATGAAATATCTCCGATTGATGGGAGCAGTTTTAGGACCATTTGATGCCTATCTTGAGATGTTAGGACTTGAAACGATTAGTGAACGATTGGATAAAGAAGTCGCTACCGGCAAGAAAATTGCTGAATATCTTAACAATAATCCACACGTCAAAAGGGTTTACTATCCTGGGTTGCCTGCATCAAACCAATATGAATTAGCTCAAAAATATTTTCCTAAAGGTATTGGTTCTATTTTGTCATTTGAATTAGATGGTTCGTCCGAAGACACTGACAAATTAATTGATTCAATGGAATTATTCTTATATCTACCAAATGTTGGTGATAGCCGGTCTTTGATCGTTAATCCAAGTAAGATAACACATCGAGAAGTACCAGAAGAAAGACGACTAAAAGATGGCATCAACAATCAGTTACTTAGACTTTCGATTGGTCTAGAGGACAGCGATGACTTAATAAAAGGTTTAGATAATGCGATTAATAAAACCTTCAAGTGAGGTGATTATATGCTGAAAGAAAAAGAACAAGATATTTTGCCTGAAATAGTTAAATTGCGTCATTATTTTCATGAATATCCGGAACTATCTAATCAGGAATTTAAAACTACCAAAAAAATCATCGAAATTTTAAATAAATGGGATATTCCAGTCGTTCCAACCAAACTTAATAAAGGTTTACTCGCTCAAATTAAGGGGGACTATCCTGGTCCAACGATTGCTTTACGAGCAGATATTGATGCACTGCCGATTGAAGAGAAAACAAATTTGTCGTATAAGTCCCAAAATACTGGAGTAATGCATGCTTGTGGTCATGATATTCATTTATCCAGTTTGTTAGGTGCAGCATATTTATTGAATCAACACAAAGAAAAAATTAATGGGACGATTGATTTGCTGTTTCAACCAGCAGAAGAAGTTGGTCATGGTGGCGATCAAGTCATCGAAAAAAATGTTCTCAAAGGAGTAGATGCAATTGTGGGCTTTCATAATATGCCGACACTCAAGCCAGGAATTATAGCCATGAAGAAAGGTCCATTGATGGCTGGATGTTATCATTTTGTGATTACATTACATGGCGCGGGAACTCATGCGGCACAGCCACAGGAAGGAACCGATGTTGTCGTTACTCAAGCTGCAATCATTTCCCAGTTACAAACTATCGTTAGCCGCAATAACAATCCATTCCATTCAGTCGTTGTCAGTGTTACGAAAGTGAATGCTGGTGAGACTTGGAATGTGTTACCAGAAATGGCTGTTTTAGAAGGAACAGTAAGAACCTTTTACGATGAAGATACAGAATTAGTCAAAAGAAGACTCTTTAAAATAGTTAATGATATATCTTCAGCCTTCAATCAAAAGGCAGATATTGATTGGACTACAGGGGCACATCCGGTGAATAATGACGAAAAAATAACTTCAATCGTTAAAAATGGCTTGTCATTAGAAGTTGAAAAACCTGTCGAGACCATGACAGCCGAAGATTTTGCTACATTTGAGCAAATTATTCCAGGAACGTTTGCATTTATTGGTTCAAATGGTGATCCGCAAGCAGTGGGCGTTCATGATCCTCATTATATTGGGTCAGATGAGACAATTCAAACGGCTATCAAGTACTTTGTCGAGAGTGCTTACAGTTTACTGTCACAATTGAAATAAAATTAAATACAAAAAAACATCCTGAAAAGGATGCTTTATTTATGCTCATAAAACAATGGGGAGGATTGTTTCGAGCGGATAAATAGGGGTAATACGAGTAATCATTTCAAAAGATTTCCTTGTTTGATAATTGACCTGTTGTGAGGGGGATCACCAAAAACTCTTACCTATTAACAATATATGGGAGTTTTCTTTGGGTTACGATTTTTAAACTAAGGATGAATCTTCTGATGATTCTTCTGAGAAATCCATTTGTTTGATCCGTGATCTTCTTCTGATGTAGAACAACATGGTCAAGCCCATGAAGACTAGTCCAATTATTAGTAAGACTAACATTTCTGGCAAAGCTGAGTTCCCGGTCATCAGAGTATCTCTGAGTCCGGTTACGGAGTAGGTCATTGGCAACCATGGATTGATGGCTTGGAAGAAACCGTCAGACAACTGGATGGGGTATGTCCCGGCGGATCCGCCAAGTTGTAGTACCAGTAGTATCATACTTATGAATGCCCCGACTTTGCCAATTACGAGATTCAACCAGGAGACTATCTCCATAAAGGTGAATCCGGTTAGGAAAATCATAACCAACGTGGCAAATGGATGGATCGGAGCTAGACCATCGATCAAGCGGAGAAGTACATAAACAATGATACTTTCCGCCAAGGCAAATCCTGTCTTAAGGGATGCCTTGCTGGCCCACCAGCCCATACCACTCTTCGGATATTTCCGAGGAGTGTAGAGGTCGAACATCAGGTTGAATGCTAAGGCACCAACGAAAAGTGATACAGAAATCATGTAAGGAGCCATACCAGTTCCGTTGTTTGGTGCTTTATCACGTTCTGTGTGCTTAGTTGAGGTAGGTTGTGCGACTTGGTCATAGGTCAATTTTGTGGGGTTGACCTTAGATTTTTTCGCACCGTTAGAAAGTTGTGTCGTCAGATCAGTAGAACCATCATTAACTTGATCAAGTCCCGTGCCCATTTGGGTCGAGCCAGATTGAAGTTGTTGACTACCACTTGAGATCTGCGAAGCACCACTAGCTAACTGACTGGCACCAGAAGTAAGTTGAGCACCATTAGCATCCAATTCGGACAAACCAGAATTCAACTGGTCAGCACCACTGCTCAATTGTGAGATACCACTTGTCAAAGTAGGCACCTGACCGTTCAACGAAGTTAAACCACTGTTCAACTGTTGAGCGCCACTGTTGAGACTAGCACTGTTGTTCATCAACTGAACCGTACCAGCTGAAACTTGATTAGCACCAGAAGCTAATTGATTACTGCTTGCTGACAAACTATTGATTCTGGAACTAAGTTGACCCATACCGTTTGAGGCCGATTGGATCTGTCCGGTCAATTGTTCAGAAGCACTAGCAAGCTGAGAAACGACTGTCGACAGATTTGAACTAACACCACTTTGGGCAGCTGTAAGGCTATTCAAGTCGGAGCTTAAAGCAGCGGCTGAATTTTTCAAAGCAGAGTTGTCAGAAGTAGTCGAACTTGTGTCATCGACAGCTGCCAGCATGGCTGCCTTTTGGTCAGCGGATAATCCCTGCTGATCAGCAGTCGCAGCTAAACGATCTTTGATACCAGAGGTTTGATTGGAACCTTGGTTATCAATAGCTTGTTGCAATGTTGCTAAATCTTCTTTAACAGCCGCTACTTGGGTGGAAGTGCTACTGTCAAGTTGACCTTGCAAACTATCAATTGAACCACTGACTTGATTCAATTGACTAGAACTCGTATTACCATTGCCAATATTTTTCAGTTGTTGGGTCAATTCATTACTTGCGGAATAAATTTGACCTAACCCTGAATTGAGGGTATCGGCATTACTTGCCAATGTATTCGCTCCATTGGCAAGTTGATTCGAACCAGAGCTAAGCGAATTAGCACCAGAATTTATTTGTCCAACTCCGTTGGTGTAGCTTTGAACACCAGTTGCTAGATAAGAACTTCCATCAGCTAATTGATTAACTCCAGAAGAAAGGCTACTAGTATTGCCATTTAATTGATTCAATCCACTAGCAAGGGTTTGACTACCTGAGGAAGCAGATGAAACGCCACTGATATAGGTATTCAAACCATTGTTGAGAGTATTGGCTCCATCCTCAAAAGTCAGAGAAGAGGAGGCTAACTGATCCAATCCAGTCGTCATTTGCTGGTTGGCTGACACTAGTTGTGAAGTACCATCGCCTAACTTTTTGCTACCTTTAGCAGCTTTGGACATTCCGTTACTGAGCTGCTTGATTGAAGAAAACATCGTCTTGGAATAAGTGTGCGTTACTTCTTTTGAGACGTTTTCGGCAGCTTTATCAGCGGCTGAAGAGGTCATTTTTGAAGCAATGTAATTGTGTCCCGCACTGGTCTTATAATGCAATTCCATCTTCTTTGGCTTCTTGTTTAGCAAAGTAGTTGCGTTTTTAGAGAAGTTGTTCGGGATGGTGATGGTCATGTAATACTTCCCGGTATTTAGACCATCTTGGGCTTTTTTCTTGCTGGTGATTTCGAAATCCATTGCATCGGATTTCTTCAGGTTTTTTGTCAGGTCTTTACCGACATCTAGTTTCGTTCCATTATAAGTAGTTGACCTGTCCTCGTTCACGACAGCTACGGGAATGTTTTCTAGTTCGCCATAGGGATCCCACATGGATTTTAGAAATGTGACCGCATATATAGAAGGAATAAAGATTATCGCAATCAAGACGATTGACATGAATTTGTGCTTCTTGAGGTATTCCCATTCTGCACGAATCATAAAAATCCTCCTTTTTGGAAAAAATAATACACAGAGTGTGTAGTAATGATAATATAAGGTATAGAATCAAAATTCAACCACACAAAATATAAATGTGGTAATTATTTATATTTTTTTTCAAAATTACGGAGAAAATAATCAATATGACAATCGATAAACGCGTCCAAAGGACGAATCAAGCATTACGATCAACTTTTCGAAGATTAGCTAAAACGAATAGCTATAACGAACTGACTGTAAAAAAATTGACTGAAGAAGCCGGAGTTAATCGGAAAACATTTTACCTGCATTATGAGTCAATCGACGACTTTCTGAATACCTTTGTTGAGGAATTGTCGAGCGCTCTTTTGCGGATCATCAACTCTGAGAAATTTGAAGATTTTAAAATTGAACCAGGGAATATTTTTGAAAAACTTTTTGACTTCTTTGAGCAGTCAAGGGAATTTTACACATTTATTTTGATGTCAGATGAATATAGTTTTTTGTCTCGTAAAGTCGAATCCAAAGTTGCCGAAGGGTTCGCCAATTCAATCGAAGCTTCGTATCATATTACTTCGACAGATGCAAAGATCTGTGCAAGTTTCATGATCCGCAATACGACCATGCTTTTTCGGATGTACGATCGGAAACAAGTTCACTTTACGAAAGAAGAATTCAAAGACTATTTAGTGAGGTTGAATCATAGTGGACTACAAACTTTCGTTCGATAATAATTCAGCCAAAATCACCGCCCTTTCATTAATATAATTATAAAGCCAATACGCTATGATATATAGACCGTATTGGATTTTTATTTTTTTCTAATGTTTGCTTTATTGATTTGGATGAAATAATGCTGATAAAAATTGCCAGTACGGGTTTCTAATAATTGCTAAGAGTAGTCTTAACGAGTAAAGTTAGTATTAATCTAGATATCGTATTGAATGATACGAGAAATAATATTACAGTTAATTTAATTTATTTTTAATCAAAGGGAGGAAGTAACGTCATGAATTATTCTTATTTTCAAGTAAGCGAGCAGTCCTTAGAAGTCGAGTTTCCCGAGCAAATCAACGTTGAAGAAAATGAATTGATTCAAGACATCGCCCGACAACTAATCGACCAAAAGGCTATTGGCGTTACGGGCATCATACCTGCCTATCATACGTTAACCGTCAACTATGATTTTGATTTAACTTCTTATCAAGATCTGGTCGACCAAATCGATGAAATTATTTTAAATGCAAATCAGGATAAAAAGACGGGCAGATCAATTATTGAGCTGCCCGTTTGCTATAACTTGGAGTATGGTCCTGATTTGCAAGATGTTGCCAATTACGGAAAAGTTAGTGTCGAGGAATTGATCAAATTGCACACTGGGACTGATTATTTCATTTATATGATGGGATTTCTCCCCGGGTTTGCTTACATGGGTTCAGTTCCTAAACAAATTGCGATGCCAAGATTAAAGGTTCCACGAAAGGTGATTGCTGCTGGAAGTGTCGGTGTCGCGGGTGCTCAAACTGGGATGTATCCAGTCGACTCACCAGGCGGTTGGCGATTATTAGGCCGGACGCCGATCAAACTTTATGATCCTAGTAACCCAGTTTTGAAATATCATTCTGGAGATTACGTCCGCTTTAAAGCAGTCGATGAAACTGAATTTAAAAAGATCCAAGTAGAGGACCAAAAGGGCGATTATCAATTGAAGATTATTCAGGAAGGTGGAGAAAATAATGGCTAATTTCGTTAAAGTCATCCAACCAGGTCTTTCGACTACAGTCCAAGATCTTGGCCGACCGAGTCATCAGATTGAAGGTTTTCCTGAGTCAGGCGCGATGGATAAATTCAGCTATAAACTAGCGAATCTTTTAGTGAATAATCATCGTAATTCAGCCTCGTTAGAATATGTTCAAGTTGGACCGAGTTTGTATTTTAATTGCGATTCCTTTATTGCCATCACTGGAGGAAAGGTTCAAGCAACATTAAATGACCGACCCATCAAACAAAATGAGGTCGTCAAGGTAAACTCCGGCTCTATTTTAAAAATCGGTCAAATGACCAGTGGTAATTATGGACATTTAGCTTTTTCAAATGGTGGAGTAATTACTGAACCAGTTCTTGATAGTCGCTCGACGACTTTAAGAACTAATATGGGTGGACTTGATGGACGTGCTTTACAAACTGGGGATTCAGTCCCAATTCGTGACAGTGTTGTTATGCCAAGCCTACAAGCTCGAAAAATTGCGATTGAACCGGAACACATTCAGACGATCCATTTCGTTAAGGGACCACATTGGCAGATGTTTTCTGAAGAAGCCCAACAACAATTCATTGAGCAGGAACATCAACTATCGGGCCAGATGGATCGAATGGGCTATCGTTTAAAAGGCAACAAATTGCCAGTCCCGGAAAAAAGTCTCTTATCTGAAGGAACTGTTTTTGGAAATGTTCAGATTACCCGCGATGGCAGTCCAATCGTTTTACTAGCAGATCGTCAGACAACTGGAGGCTATCCAGTAATCGCCACGATCATCAGAGCTGATTTGAATAGATTCGTTCAAATGAGGTCAGGTGAAGCTTTCAAGTTTGTTGAGACTGATATGAAATCGGCCACTCAAGCCTTAGTAGCTCAACAAAAAATCCTCAACGATACTTTTGAAAATTGGTATTCCAATCGTTATCGAGAGCCGATTGGGCCGATCAGACGTAATGCTATTAAAATTGCCGAATTGATTCGCGCAAATAAGTAGAAGGGATTACCAAAATGGAAATAGACAGAATTAAAAAATTGATCAAATTATTGAATGACTCTGATTTAAGCCATCTAGAAGTAGAAGACAAGTCAGGTCATATCGTTTTAGAAAAACAAATATCAAATGTGCCTCCAGCAACCGCTCCAGTTGAAGCTAAAACTTTTGAACCAGAAAAAACAGCTAAAAAAGTTATAAAAGCACCATTCGTTGGTACCTTTTATACTTCTGAGCAACCAGATAAAGCTCCCTTAGTCAAAGCTGGCGACAAAGTCGAGAAAGACCAAGTCGTTGGGATCATCGAAGCTATGAAAATGATGAATGAGATCAAATCTGATCTCAGTGGAACTATCGACAAAGTACTCGTCACCAATGGAGATGCAGTCGAATATGATCAACCATTGTTCACGTTGAAGGATTGAGGTGTCGGTTTTGAAAAAAATATTGATCGCCAATCGAGGCGAGATAGCTGTCAGGATCATCCGCGCCTGCAAATTACAAGACATCACTAGCGTAGCGGTCTATTCAACCGCTGATAAACAAGCGATGCACGTCGCCATGGCTGACGAATCTGTTTGCATCGGCGGACCAAATCCAGAAGATAGCTACTTGAACCAACAAGCATTGATCGCCGCAGCACAAATAACCCACGCGGATGCCATCCACCCAGGATATGGATTTCTCTCTGAAAATGCTGATTTTGCCAAGCTTTGCGAAGAGCAGAACATCAAGTTTATCGGACCCAGCTCACACGTGATCTCGATCATGGGTGAAAAAGCGGCGGCCCGTGAAACGATGATCAAAGCGGGTGTACCCGTTATTCCGGGAACGGAAACTGATTTCTTAGACGAAGCGGATGCTAAAAAAGCCGCCTTAGAAATCGGCTATCCGGTGATGTTGAAAGCCTCTGCTGGTGGTGGAGGCAAAGGTATGCGGGTCATCGAGTCGGAAAAAGAATTTGATACCCAATTTGAGCTTGCTCAAGCTGAGGCGAAAGCAGCCTTTGGTGACGGACATATGTATTTAGAAAAATTTTTGGCTCATCCACGACATATTGAAGTTCAGGTGGCGGCTGATCAATTTGGTAATGCGATTGCTATTGGTGAACGTGATTGCAGTTTGCAGCAACGCCATCAAAAAGTTATCGAAGAAGCCCCAGCCAGTACGTTAGATGAACAGACTCGGCAAGAAATGTACGACGTTTCAGTCAAAGCCGCTGAAGATATTAATTATGAAGGCTTAGGTACGATGGAATTTCTCTTTGATGGACCGGGCAAATTTTACTTTATGGAAATGAACACCAGAGTCCAAGTCGAGCATCCGATCACTGAATTGACCGCTGATGTTGATCTAGTGGACCTGCAGATCAAGATTGCTCAAGGAGAACCGATTCCCTTTGCTGAGATCGACCGGCACAATTTTGCTTTAGAATGTCGGATCAATGCTAAGACCGCTGGTAAGATCGATGCTTTGCATCTGCCAGCGGGCCACGGGATCAGGACTGATAGTGCACTATATCAAGGCTATTTTGTCCCCGCTAATTATGATTCGATGATCGCCAAGGTCATTTCTTATGGAAGTGATCGCGAAACGGCCATCAAACAAATGGAAGCTGCCTTAGATAAGACTGTCATCGGCGGTATTAAAACTAACTTAGATTTTTTGATCCAAGTGATCCAAGAACCAGATTATCGAATAAATCATACCGATATTGGTTGGTTAGATAAGCTCGCCAATTAGATACGGAGGCATTGAATATGTTAAAAGATTTAACGACACTGACACCTTTAGAGTTAAGACATTTAATTAGACAAAATGAATACAGTGGCAACACTAGTGGTTTGGCGGCTGGTTTTACGCAAGCTAACTTAGTGGTCTTGCCTAAAGATTTAGCATATGACTTTTTGCTTTTCACTCAACGAAATCCCAAACCTTGTCCAGTCTTGGAAGTGAGCGATGTTGGGAGCAAAAAGCTGACGGAAATGGCGACTGACGTGGATATCGCACGTGATTTTCCGAAGTATCGGATTTATGAACATGGTGACATGGTCAAAGAAGTTAACGACGTGACTGATTTCTGGCGTGACGACTTGGTCAGTTTTTTGATTGGCTGTAGCTTTTCGTTCGAAGAGGAATTACTGCAAGCTGGCATCGAGGTCAGAAATATTTCTGAGTGCGTCAACGTGCCGATGTATGACACGAATATCCCTTTGAAATCGGCTGGCAGGTTCCACGGCAATATGGTCGTTAGTATGCGTCCGATTCCTGAAGAACAGGTGGTCACGGCAGTTCGAGTGACTAATGCGATGCCGAAAGTTCACGGAGCTCCGATCCAGATCGGTGACCCTGAACAGATCGGTATTAATGATATCGACCATCCTGATTATGGCGATGCGGTTACGATCAAACCAGGCGAAGTGCCAGTCTTTTGGCCCTGCGGAGTGACGCCACAGAACGTTATCATGCAGACCAAACCTGATTTTGTGATCACGCATGCGCCTGGTCATATGTTAGTGACAGACGTCAAAAATACCACACTTAAATATATGTAAGTTAAATAGGGGGATAATATGACAAAAATTGATATGAATAGTGACTTAGGTGAAAGCTTTGGTAGATACAGTTTGGGAAAAGATTCCGAGATTATTCCTTTAGTAAGTTCAGTCAATATTGCTTGCGGATATCACGCTGGCGATCCGGATGTGATGGCTCAGACTGTCAAACTAGCTGAAGAAGCTGGCGTAGGAGTCGGTGCCCATCCAGGTTTTCCTGATCTGCAAGGATTTGGTCGCCGTCAGATGGCTATGAAGCCTGACGAAGTTCAACACATGGTCACTTATCAAGTGGGAGCATTATTAGCTTTCACCAGTGATAAAAAATTGCAACACGTTAAGCCACATGGGGCTTTGTACAATATGGCCGCAAAGGATCACAATTTAGCCGTTGCCATTTGTAAAGGAATCGCACAAGTCGATGAAAACATTCCTATCTATGGCTTGGCCAATAGCGAGTTGATCAGTGCTGCCAAAGAAGTTGGTATCCCATACGCACAAGAGGCCTTCGGAGATCGGAACTATAACGCTGACGGGACTTTAGTCAGTCGTAGTTTACCTGATGCCGTCATCAAGGAACCTAAAAAAGTTGCCGAGCGAGTCCAAAAGATGATTGAGAATCAAGAGATCATCGGCTTAGACGGGACAAAGATCCCCTTAAAACCCGATACAATCTGTGTCCATGGCGACAATCGTGCCGCACTCGATATCGTTGAGGAATTAAGAAAGACCCTCACCGCCGCAAATATCGAAATCACACCCTTTAAAAATTAAGAATAGGTCGACTTGCTGATGAAAAAAGAAACAGAATTCGTAGATAAAAAATGACCAAAAAACGTTCATCGCGCAGCATAGCCATGGGAGCAGCCTTTCTAATGGCCATGGCCGCCGTTGGACCAGGATTTTTAACACAGACAGCCACCTTCACCGGTCAAATGGGCGCAAACTTTGGATTCGCCATCCTGCTGTGCATCATCGTCGACCTCGTCGTCCAGCTAAACGTCTGGAGGATCATCGTCGTCAGTGGAAAACGAGCTCAGGTGATAGCTAATGAGGTCCTGCCTGGTTTGGGATATGTACTATCTTTCTTAGTTGCCGCTGGTGGTTTATTGTTCAACATCGGTAATATCGGCGGAGCGGGACTCGGTCTGAATGTTTTGTTCGGCATCTCGCCCGAAAATGGTGCCGTTATCGCTGCTTGTATTGCTATCGCAGTCTTTGTTGCCAAAAATGCAATGACGGTTATGGACCATACAGTTCAGGTTTTAGCCGTAGTCAAAATTGCTATTTTGATCTACATCATCTGTGTCATGTCGGTCCCTTATCAAGCAGCGGTAACCCATACGTTTATGCCAACGAACATCGACTTTTATTCGATCGTTACTATCGTCGGTGGTACCGTTGGTGGCTACATTTCCTTTTCCGGAGGCCATCGACTGATCGAAGGTGGAATGAAAGGCGAAAAAGAATTGAAGTACGTTAATCAAGGAGCTTTGACCGGTATCGGTGTTGCTTCCTTGATTCGGGTCTTACTATTCTTAGCCGGACTTGCCGTCGTTACGATGGGCTACAAATTAGATCCATCTAACCCCGCAGCCTCGATCTTCAAATACGCTGCCGGAAACTTCGGTTATAAGTTCTTCGGTATCTTATTATTTGCTGCCGGAATGACATCGACGTTAGGTTCAACATTTACTTCGATCTCGTTTTTGAACTATACCGAAAATGCCCGCGCCCAAGAAAAAATAGCCAAATATAATCGGCTATTCGTTATGGGCTTCATCATTATTTCTGCCGCAATATTCTATTTTATCGGCCAACCAGCTAAGATCTTAGTCGTCGTTGGTGCTATCAACGGCTTCATCTTGCCAATATCATTGGCCATCTTGTTGATTGCTACCATGAAAAAGAAGATCACCGGAAGTTATCATCATCCATTATTACTATCGATCACCGGATGGATCGTCGTACTATTCATGGCTTACGCCAGTGTAGAAGCAGTCATCAAATTGTTTTAATCAAAATAAATCTTCGAAACTTCGCCACTGTTGATCACGTGGCGATTTTTTTTGTCGTCAAAAACGACCAATGAACCATCTGGCAAAATATCGTCAGCGATACCAACGATTTCTTGCTTGCCATTGATAACTTGAATTTTTTTACCCAGGGTATCGCAGAATTGACGATAGTCGTTCAAAAAGCTGTTGGTCCGAAAATCTAATTGGAAAAATTGTTCCAGCAGTAAAGCAATGATTTGATTGCGGTCAACTTCTGATTCTTCGGTAATACTTTTGGCAATATTTTGAAGTTCACTTGGAAATATCGAAGTATTGATGTTCAAACCGACGCCGATGACGATTTTAGTGATTTTTCCTGCCGAGTCGCTGATCGATTCAGCCAGGATACCACCGCATTTATGATCGTTGAGCAAAATATCGTTGATCCACTTCAACTTGATATTTTGATTGTTGGTGAACTGTTGTAAAGCTTTAACGACCGCTACGCCAGTACCTAAAGTCCATAATCCAGGGATGATTTTTTGCTCGATCGGTAAGACTAAGGTCAAATAGATCCCGGAGCCAGCTGGCGAATAGAAGTCTCTTTTAAAACGTCCATAGCCGTTGGTTTGCTGATTAGCGACTAAGACAGTCGGTCTTTGGTCGCTAAATTCAGCTTGATGATTTTTGGCAAATGTATTAGTTGAATCGATTGATTCAAAATACCTCAGCTCAAGTTGTTCTGCTTTCGGGTAAAACTGGATGATTTTTTCAATGTCGATTGGATTGTTGGTCATATTTTCTCCTTTAGAAATCAAGAATAGCATTAGGGGACAAAAATACCATCGAATTGAACAAATTCGATGGTATTTGAGTTGATTTTAATTTTTATTGTTTAAAGTGATTAACGTGTGAAGGAGTTACCTTGATCGTTATGCATACTATCGATGTCATCAAAGGTAAAGGTAGCACTCCAGCCACCAGTTGAACCGTCGTCATTGTTGAAGTTGACCTTGATATGATCGCCACTGTGAGAAGTTACGTGCCATTCACCTTCTTGGTCATCGTCACCATTACCAGTATAAGTACCATCACTATCAAAATAGAAATCGTTATCTTGGTCATCGGTCCAATCACCAATTAGATCGTCACGTGTAATGTCATCGACAGAAGAATCGGAACTATCAGAAGCATCATCATCACTGTCGTAATCATCATCTGAATCTGAATCTGTATCCGTGTCAGTATCGGAATCAGCTGCATCGTCGTTGTCAGCGCTATTTAAATCGACATCATCGTCAGAGTCATCGTCGTCATCGGAATCAGTATCTTCCTCAAGATGGATCCGTTTGTACTCAGGTTCGCCAGTTAGCGGGACAGTGACTTTCTTAGAAGAAGTATCACTGTCGTCGTCAACGGTTATCTTGTATTGGCCAGGCAGCTTATTCTTGATGGCGATGTAACCGTCGCTAGTTTTTGAAGTAGATGCGGATTGGCCATCAACGAAGACGGTCGGATTATCGGCATTAGTATCGATGGTGATAGTTTGCGGCTTCAATTGAACCTTATATTTAGGGAAGATGCCCAAATATTTGCCAACTTCGATCAATTTGAAATTGTTGTCGGAAACGTTATTAGCAGCTTTGGCATCGCCGTTGTCGTTTTGAATGATCCGCTTGACCTGCGATTTGGCCGTACTGTCAGATTTGTACAATTTGTTCAGTGGCTTCAATTCACTCGCATTCAATTGGTTGCCATCTTTGTCGACCGCCACCTTGCTCATTTTACTGGTGTCACCACTGCTCATGTCGTTAGCCAAAGAACTAGCTTGGCTTGAACGACCGAAAAGCATCGAACCGCCAAAATAGCCACCGACCAAGATGACCAAAACGATCACGACCGGGATCAGCCAAACAAACTTATGCTTTTTCGGCTTTTGTGCAGGTGGCATTTGACCAGAGTGCAAATCACCATTTGCTTGGTTTTGTGGAAATCCGTTCGGTTGTTGATTTTGGATTGGTTGAGGTTGGGGCTGTTGTGGTGCTTGATTTTGAACAGGTTGAGCAGGAGCTTTTGGTTGTTGGTTAACTGGCTGCTTAGGTGTTTGTTGATCCCCATTAGTATTTGAATCGTTCATTGATTTGCGCATGTCGTGGCCACAGTTTGGGCAAAAAACATCTTTACCTTTGATTTGGAAACCACAATTTGGACAAAATCGTTTACCTTCTGGCATAATATATCCCCTTAATTATTTGATCTTTTGATTGATGACTTTTTTTAACGCTTGGGCGATCTTGTCATGTCCAAGTTGATTAGGATGAAGATTATCGTGACGTCCACCCCAAGTATTACGACTTTCTTGACTAGTTGAACCAGTGACTTGTGAGTCGTTTTGCCAAATATCAGCTAAATTGACCACTGGCAAATGACGACTTTTACCTTCATCAAGGATGACCTTGTCGAAACGCAAAGCATTATCAACGTAAGGACCATCTTTAGGTGACCAGCTAGTCATCAAAATAATTTTAGCATGAGTCTGCGATTGTAGCTGGTCAAGAATTTGTTTGATCGAACTGCGGTATTTTGGCAAAGCTTGCGGATTGTTGACGTCCGCGGCGTCGTTAGTACCGAATTCAACAGTCACGATGTCTGGATCTTGGTCGATGATAGCTTGGATTACCGGAAGACCGAAGTTAGTTGCTGTCTTACCGATCTGCGAAGCACCAGCTTCTTTGACTGTTTTACCAGTTTCTTTTTGCAACGTCCGTGCAAATTGACTCGTGAACCGATCGGTTTTAGTATCCGCCAAAAGGCCGACTGATAAGGAATCACCTAAGGGTGAATAGGTAAGAGTATTCTTTTTAGAATCCTTCAATTCCGAAACGATAGTTTTCTTTTGCGGATCAGATTTTTTATTAGTTTTAGTCTTGTGCTCGGTTTTATTGGCCCGTGGTTTCGATTTTGATTTAGACGATTGGGAATTACAACCGGAAATAATCAAAAGAACCCCTAAAAGAGTCAAAAAACAAGCCAGCGCTGGCTTTTGTTTTTCCCCATAACAACTCCCCAAGTAATTTAATAAAAATATCAATAATAGTATAACAAATATAAATATATTGTTTTCATTATGCTCCAAATTATTTTAAATAATATCAAAAGGTCACTTTTGGAAAAAATTCCTTCAAATAGTCAGGTAAACCGCTAGTTTGCTTGAATGGTAAAATTTTTAAAAGCAATTTTTTTAATCTTACTGAAATACTGATTAATAACAACTTAAAAAATTGATCACCGTCAAGGTAGACAAATGGCTAGCGTTCGCCATCCATCAGGCATGAAACCGGTGCAATTTTTTGAATAATTATCTTAATAATGTTAACATTATATAACTTAAATTTACGAGGTAACTATGACGAACAATTCTGAATTAGAACACTTAGATGAGAAAAAGATTGAACAAGACCATCTTGATGAAGTGATCGGGATAGTTAAACAGACCGAACAAAAGCTCCAAGAACATATCGATATAGCACAAGAAGATCTTGAAGTCATAAACGATGCCTTTGATGATATTCATGTCGGTATGGATGGAGACTCGATCTCATTCGATGCGGCCTTGTCGATCCACCAACAACAACAAATGTTAGATGAACGAAATAATAGTTGGCAGCAAAACCGTCAACGAATGGATGTCTTGAAACGATTAGAAAAGACTCCTTATTTTGCCCGTCTAGATTTCCAAGAAAAAGGCGAAACTAAACGCGAAACGATTTATATCGGGATGAGCTCTTTGACCGATGGCAATGATCACTTTTTGATTTACGATTGGCGAGCACCGATTTCTTCGATTTATTATGATGGAAACTTAGGCGAAGTCCACTACCAATCACCAGATGGCGACCAAGAAGTCGATCTCTTCTTGAAACGCCAGTTCTTGATCGAAAATGGTAAGATAACTTCCTATTTTGATACCCAAGAAACGATTGGTGACCAAATGTTGCTCGAAGTCCTCGATGAGAAGTCTTCGACCCACATGAAGGGCATCGTCAAAACAATTCAAAAAGAACAGAACAAGATCATCCGTAACACCAAGTCAAAACTGCTCTTCGTTCAAGGAGCCGCCGGTTCCGGAAAGACTTCAGCAATTTTGCAACGGATTGCTTATTTACTCTATCGTTATCGGGGCAATTTGACCTCTAGCCAAGTAGTCATGTTCTCGCCAAATATGCTGTTCAACGACTACATCAAAGACGTGCTCCCCGAGATGGGTGAGCAAAACATGGTCCAGATGACCTTCATTCAATACGTTGCCCGCCGTCTGCCACACTTACAAGTCGAAACGTTAGCCGAAAAATTCGAACACGACGACAATCAAAAACGTAAGCAATTTTCGAAATTCGTATCCGATAATGAATTTTTCAAGGTGTTGACCAACTATAGCGAGTTGTTGAATCAAAGTGGTATGAGTTTCCGTAATTTGAAATTCCAAGGTAAAGTCTTTATCTCTAAAGAAAAAATTGCTGAGATCTATTATAGCTTTGGTCCGCAATACAACTTAGGTAATCGTCTCGATGCTACGGTTGAACGTTTGACTAAGATGCTGCATCGCAAAATTGGTTCTGAGATGCGTTCCAAGTGGGTCGCCGAACGAGTAGAAAACTTGAGTCAAGAAGAACTACAAGCAATGTATCGGACTTCTGATCAAGAATTCAAAAATGGTGATCAGGAACAGAAATTCTTAGCACGTCAGATTGTGACTAAGATGATGCAAAAGGTTTATAACCAAATCGTTCACTTTAGATTCATCAATGTTTCAGCTAATTACTTGCACTTCTTGCAAGCAGTGCCTAAAATTGCTGATCTGAAAGTTTTTGATGTGACCGAAGAGCAATGGGATGACTATGTTCAAGAATTTATTGATGGAATGAATAACAAACGGATCTCGATCAACAACATTACTCCGTACTTGTACTTGTATGATTTGGTCACAGGTAAACATGGTGAGTTGGATATGAAATTCGTCTTTATTGATGAGATCCAGGACTACACACCGTTCCAGTTAGCCTACTTGAAGTATAATTTCCCACGTGCACGTTATACGATGTTGGGTGATTTGAATCAGTCCATCTTCACGAAGAAGAATAGTCAAACTCTGCTTTCCGAAGTTCAAAAGATGTTTAATGCGGACGAGACTAAGGTAGTTCAATTGACGCACTCGTATCGTTCGACTAAGCAGATCACTGACTACACTAAGTCGATTTTGACTAATGGTCAGACGATTGAACCGTTCAATCGTAATGGCGACTTGCCAAATGTACTGATGGCTGACAATAAATCGACTTCGATCAAACAAGTTATTAGCCAACTGCAAAAAAATGACCAAAAGAATTACACTTCGGCTATTATTACGAAGACTTTGGAAGAGGCTGAAGCTCTGCAAAAAGATTTGTTGCAGGAAAATGTTAAGGCTACTTTGATCAAATCGGAAAATCAGCGTTTGGCTGCCGGGACGATCGTTTTGCCTTCATATTTAGCTAAGGGTCTTGAATTCGATGCGGTCATCGTTTGGGATGCTTCCAAAGGTAAGTTCGACGAAGATGAACAACAATTGATCTATACGATCACTTCTCGGGCAATGCACCGTTTGACAGTGACGGCGATCGGTGAGTTATCGCACTTATTGCAACGTGTTCCCGAAAAATACTATACAGTTGAATAATCAATAAAAAAGCCAGTCCTTTGTGGACTGGCTTTTTTATTGAGAGAAAAATTTTGTCAGTCGCTAGCTTTTGTCGTATTATTAGTAGGCTTAATATTTGCGGATTTTATGCAAATACCATTAAAGTAAGACTAACTATGATTTGAAACGGAGTTGACTGAATGACACAGTCTGAATATTGGAATCGGATTGCCGAAAAGGCTCGACAAGAAAAGCGACCATTTTTCAGTTTGGCACCGATGGAAGCTGTGACTGGTTCAGTGTTTCGTCGCGTGGTAGCTAAGGCTGCTGCTCCTGATATTTTTTATACTGAATTTACTAATGCTTTGAGTATCACTCATCCGATCGCCAAAAAAACTACTAAGGGTCGGTTGTATATCGATCCTTTGGAAAATCCTAAACCGATCGTTCAATTATGGGGCAACTCACGAGAAGACTTTGCTAAAGCCGTTGTCGAAGTGAAAAAGCAAGGCTATGAAGCCATCGACTTGAACATGGGCTGTCCAGATATTGCAGTGATCAAAAACCACAGTGGGAGTGACTTGATCAGACACTTCGATACTGCTCAAGAGGTTATCGATGGGGCACGTGAGACTGATTTGCCGGTCACTATCAAGACTCGTCTTGGTTACAGTGAGATCGACGAATATAAGGAATGGATCCCATTCTTACTCAAACAGCAGGCACCAGTTTTGACGGTCCACATGCGGACTAGAGAAGAAATGAGTAAGGTCCCAGCTCACTATGAGTTGATCGACGACTTGGTCAAGATGCGTGATAAATATGCTCCTGACACTTTACTACAGATCAATGGCGACATTGCTGATTACAGTGCTGGTATCAAATTAGCTCAAGAACACCCCGGTGTTGATGGGATCATGATCGGACGTGGTATCTTTACCAATCCTTTTGCATTTGAAAAAGAGCCGAAGGAACATTCAACGACTGAATTATTGTCATTGTTGAAATACCAATTAGATCTCTATGACGAGTTCGTTGCTAAAGGTATTCCGGGACATTTTGCGCCGTTACAAAGGTTTTTCAAGATCTACGTTCGAGGGATGAAACATGCTGCTGAGATCAGAAACGACCTGATGTCGACTAAGACGACTGACGATGCTCGCAAGATCATTAATAAGATTGAAGAAAACGGTTATGAATGACCGAACCGATTATTTTTAATTAAGATATGGTAACAATTTTCTAGAATGTATTCTTATGAAAAAATTACATGTTAAACTTATGTAAAATCATTAAATGAAAATAAGTTGTTTCGTTTTTGGGGGCTAAGTTTTGAATGTATTAATTACTGGTGGTGCAGGTTATATTGGTTCAAATATTTACCTGTCTTTATTTAGAGAAGGGTTCAATCCCATTATCGTTGATAACTTTTCCACATCGGATACACGGCGTATCAAGGAATTGACCACATTAACTGGCCAAGAAGTGATATATTTCGAGGCCGATGTTCAAAATAGCGTGGCAATCGAAAAAATTTTGATTGATAATAAGATCGATGCAGTCATTGATGCGGCTGGTTACAAGGTAACAGCTGAGTCTGTGTCGAATCCTTTGAAATACTATCAAAATAATGTTGCTGGCATCATCAATCTATTGACGGCAATGCAAGCTGCTAAGGTCAAAAAGCTTGTTTTCAGCTCATCGGCGAGTGTTTATGGTGATCCTGAAGAGTTGCCAGTCGATGAAAAATCATCAACTGTTCCGGTCAGTCCTTATGGCATGACTAAGCTGCAAAGTGAGCAGATCATCTGTGACGTCGTTAAATCTGATCCAGAGTGGAGTGCAATTTCTTTGCGTTACTTCAATCCGATCGGTAAAGATGGCTCGGGCCTTTTGGATGATTTTAGTAGTGTGATGACGAACAATATTTATGATGCTATCAAGGAAGTTTTGTCTGGTGATCGTGATCACTTGGATATTTATGGCAGTGATTACGACACTATCGATGGCACGCCAGTTCGCGACTACATTCATATCACTGACTTAGCTCGTGGACATATTGCGGCTTTGAAACGCTTGGCCGATGCCAAAGATGGTTTTGAAGTCTTTAATCTTGGTTGTGGCAATGGTGTGACTGTTTTAGGCTTGAAAGATATTTTTGAAGAATTCAGTGGCCAAGATATTCCGGTCGCTTATCAAGGCCGTCGCGCAGGGGATGCTCCGGTCAGTTATGCCAATATCACCAAGGCGGAAGAAATCCTTCAGTGGCATCCGGTCCACAGTTTAGCTGGTGAAGAATTAGTTTAATCATGAAAAGAAAAGGGGCACAAATCCATTTTGGATTTGTGCCCTTATTGTTAACCAAGAACGGTTAAGACGACTCGATTCAAACGCTTTGATAAAGAAATCAATTTGTCGTAGGTCGGATCGATCGAAGCTTCCTTGATTTTAGTTTTGAGTTGTTTTTGTTCAAACGGAGTGAAGAAGGTCTTCAAGTCGTGATTACCATAAAGCGTCGATAAAACGGCAAAGGTATCAGCGGAGATTTTTTCCTCGTTGAGGATCTCATTGCGCATTTCTTTGACGAGATCTTTTTTAACTTGATAGTTAGGGATATAGTTGTTGGTTTTGCGGAACACGCCAGTAACGGCTTTCGTAACATCGACTTTATCCACTAAAGAATCACCGATCTCGTTATAGATCTGTTGGGTGATCCGTTCTTTGGTAGCCATGGCACGTAAGACGTGCGTGACACTTTTACCTTGGTTTTTGTTGATGATCTGGAAAAATTCATTTAGATAAGCTTTGTCTTTTGGCAATAGTTTGTTGATAATGACGCTGTTATCCGTCAGATCGATGACGTCATTTAAAGCTAAGTCAAAAAACGAGGCTTCAGCTAAAAAGGCACGACGACGGGTATTCTTAAAAATCCGGACGCTACCTTTTTCATTGCATGATAAAATAAAATACTTTTGTGGGATATTTAATTCCATGAGTGCTCCTTTTTAGTTGGAAACCGGAGTCTTGATCTTGATCAGAGACTCTTTGATCTTAGGTACCAACATTTCTTCCAATAAGTCATAACCTTTGCCAGTAAAATGCAATCCATCGGCTTGAAGCAGCTGATCGACGTGAGGTTGTGCGGCCATCTTGTGAAGTAAGTCCACATAGGAAACGTTAAATTCTTTGCTTAAATGCTCAGTTACCAATTCAAATTGTAATTGACGCGTCCACGGACGGTCGGGATTTTTTTGCCAATTAGTGTAGGGTGGGGAGAGCAAGATCGTCCTTTGATGACCAATCTCCTCCAGAATATAAGTTAAATTGGCGGAAAATTTTCCCGGTTTTATCTCATCCATAATGGAAATATCGTTTGCCCCTAAGCCAACGATACAAATATCAGGTTTCAATTTGACAACTTTTTTAGTTACGGTAAGAGCATTACTGGTCTTATAGCCAGGAACAGATAAATTGATCACTTTATCTGCGGGAAAGGCGTTTTTGATCCGGTTAGTTAGCACACTGCTAATCATTCCATCATGGTATCCGGCCATGATAGAATCACCAAATAATACTATTCTTTTCATTTGATATAAAATCCTCTATAAAAATGTTCTATACTATATTAGAATACCAGAAAAACGGTAAAAGTTAATTAACAATCAATAAGTAGGTCGAAAATATGCAAGATTTGTCCAATTATTATCAATTTTCCCGTGAACAATGGCAGAATTTTCATGGGGAACATCACAATCAAGCAATAACTGATGCTGAGTTGCGCAAGATCAAGTCACTTGATGATGAGATTTCCATCGAAGACGTCAAAGTCATTTATGCACCGATCCGTCATTTATTGCATGTTTATTTAAAAAACTTTCGCAAGTTGACCAAATTACGAAGTGAATTCATCGGCATGCCCAATCATAAAGTGCCGTTCATCATCGGCGTCTCTGGTTCAGTCGCCGTCGGCAAAAGCACCACCGCCCGCCTTTTGAAGATCATGCTGGAAAGAGCCTATCCACAGTACGTCGTCAGTCAAATGACGACCGATGGCTTTTTATATCCTAGCAAAGTCCTCAAAGAGAAAGGCCTAATGAAGAAAAAAGGGTTTCCGGAAACTTACGATATGCCGAAGTTGATCCAATTTCTTAGCGACGTGAAGACCCAGGCTGGTCCAGTCAGGTACCCTTTGTATTCGCATAATATTTACGATATCATTCCTGATAAATACGAAGAAGTCAATAATCCTGATATCTTGATCGTTGAGGGAATCAATGTTTTACAGCTACCTCAAAACACTAATATCTATGTCAGTGATTTCTTCGACTTCTCGCTTTTTATCGATGCTCATGCCAAGGATATTGAAACTTGGTTTTTAAATCGGTTCGAAAAGTTGCTTGAGATGGCAAAGACCGATGTTAATAGTTATTATTATCAGTTTACCCAAATGCCTGAGACTGACGCCATCCAAATGGCAAAAGACGTTTGGAATGAGATAAATTATCCTAATTTGCAGGAATTCATTGAACCCACTCGTTCTCGGGCCGATCTCATCTTGCACAAGTCTGGTCATCACGAGATCGATGAGGTATTTTTGCGGAAATATTAGAAAGTATAGGCTTTAGGGTTGTACTGAAAACGATATATCATATACAATATATAGAAATAAATTAGAAAAAGGGGATTGTGATTTGAGCAAACAGTGGCCAGATGCTGACGGCATCGTTGTTATCGACTACGGTAGTCAATATAATCAATTGATCACTCGTCGTATTCGTGACTTCGGAATCTATTCTGAACTCATGCCTAACACGATTACTGCAGCTGACATTAAAGAAATCAATCCTAAGGGTATTATTTTGTCTGGTGGACCTAACTCGGTCTATGACGAAGGTGCTTTTACAATTGATCAAGATATTTACAATTTAGGTATTCCTATTTTAGGGATCTGTTACGGTATGCAATTGATGGCTTATCACCTCGGTGGTGAAGTCGAATCTGCAGACAACCGTGAATATGGGAAAGCTGACATTGAAGTAACTGATGATTCAGCCGTTCTCTTCAAGGGATTACCTAAGAAGCAATACGTTTGGATGAGTCATGGTGACCTTGTTCGCAAGGCTCCAGAAGGATTCAAAGTTGTTGCAACTAGTAAGAATGCGCCAATTTCATCGATCGCAAATGATGACAAGAAGATGTATGGTGTTCAATTCCATACCGAAGTCCGTAATACTGAATACGGACTAGACATCTTGAAGAGATTTGCTTTCGACGTTTGTGGTGCCAAAGCTAACTGGTCAATGGATGATTTCATCGATCAACAAATCGAAAAAATCAGACAAACAGTTGGCGACAAGAAAGTTCTTTTGGGACTTTCTGGTGGTGTTGATTCATCTGTTGTAGGTGTTCTACTCCATAAAGCTATCGGAACGCAACTAACTAGCATCTTTGTTGACCACGGTTTGCTCCGTAAGGGTGAAGCTGACCAAGTTATGGACAGTTTGAAAGGCAAATTTGGTCTAAATATCATCAAAGTTGATGCTCAAAAACGTTTCTTAGATAAACTTGAAGGTGTAACTGACCCTGAAAAGAAACGTAAGATCATCGGTAACGAGTTCATCCAAGTCTTCAACGACGAGGCTCAAAAGCTCGACGGAATCGACTTCTTGGCTCAAGGAACACTTTACACTGACGTTATCGAAAGTGGTACAAGTACAGCTCAAACAATCAAATCTCACCACAATGTCGGTGGACTTCCAGAAGATATGAACTTCCAGTTGATCGAACCACTTCGGACATTGTTCAAGGACGAAACACGTGAATTAGGCGAAAAACTAGGCATGCCACATGACCTAGTTTGGAGACAACCATTCCCAGGCCCAGGCCTTGGAATCCGTGTCATCGGTGCTATCACTGAAGACAAACTTCAAATCGTCCGCGATTCAGATTTGATTTTAAGAGAAGAAATCAAAAACGCCGGCTTAGAAAAAGATATTTGGCAATACTTCACAGTCTTACCAGGTATCCGTTCAGTCGGAGTAATGGGTGATGGCAGAACCTACGACTATACAGTCGGAATCCGTGCCGTTACATCAATCGACGGAATGACTGCCGATTTCGCCAAGATTCCATGGGACGTCTTGCAAAAGATCTCCGTAAGAATCGTAAACGAAGTCGACCACGTCAATCGTATAGTGTACGATATTACAAGCAAGCCGCCATCAACTATTGAATGGGAATAAAAAAGTGATTATAGTAGAAATAAATCGTATAACTCACTTTTATGAAAAAACTAACTAATCTTGCGATATATCGTAAAATTTCAAAAAAAGGGAGTCACTTTGCATATTGTAAAGTGGCTCCCTTTTTTTGCGTATGTTTGCCAGAAATTTTGGCTCTAAGTCAAA